>NZ_KQ947378.1:0-179765 GCF_001484765.1 Entomohabitans teleogrylli
GTAGTGTGGGGTCTCCCCATGCGAGAGTAGGGAACTGCCAGGCATCAAATTAAAAGACCTGCACCAGTCTTCGGGGCAGTTCGCTACTCGTCAGAGAGTGGGACAAAAGCGGAAGCTTTTGAACGTTGCGCAGCAACGGCCCGAAGGGTGAATCACGCAGTGATTGATCAACAGCAGGTATTGGATTAAGTGTGCTGATATGGCTCAGTTGGTAGAGCGCACCCTTGGTAAGGGTGAGGTCCCCAGTTCGACTCTGGGTATCAGCACCAGTAATATTGGTTAAAGTTCGGCACGAAGAAAAGAATTTGTCTGGCGGCAAGAGCGCGGTGGTCCCACCTGACCCCATGCCGAACTCAGAAGTGAAACGCCGTAGCGCCGATGGTAGTGTGGGGTCTCCCCATGCGAGAGTAGGGAACTGCCAGACATCAATTAAAGAAGGCCCGATCATCTGATCGGGCCTTTTTGTCATTTCCTTCCGCGAGTTTCCCGGTTTGCAGAATCATCAGACAATACTTACCAGAACCTACTGAGGCTGTTCCAGTTGGCCTTTATGGCGCTGAATTGTCTCCGATCATAAAGCGTTTCAGATTGCATCTCAGCGCTATTTATCGACTGTCTACCAGCATCAGCGCCATCGTAAACATGGTGGATGTATGGCGTTCCACTTCGGGTCAACAACGAAAATGTCATTTGCCGGAGCGTAACGAGCCGCAGCGCTATGCTTTCTCATCTCATCCTGCGACAGGCGATATTACGGAAGTCGTGAAATCTGCTGGAAATCAGGAAACATCAGAGGAGATGTTGTTATGCTGACGCGTATGCCACAGCACAGATGACAGAGTGTGGAAAGTGAATATCAGGTGAGAAAAGATGTATATAACAAAAAGGCGCTTTCCCATGCCGGTCAGCGCCTTTTGAACGAGCAAAGAACGAAAATTAGTTCATGCCGTATTTTTTCAATTTCTTACGCAGCGTACCGCGGTTGATGCCCATCATCAGAGCAGCACGGGTCTGGTTGCCGCGGGTGTATTGCATCACCATGTCCAACAGGGGCTGTTCTACTTCAGCCAGTACCAGCTCATACAGGTCATTAACATCCTGACCATTCAGTTGAGCAAAATAGTTCTTCAGTGCCTGTTTTACCGAGTCACGCAAAGGTTTTTGAGTTACCTGATCCTGAGAGTTAACGGTAGAAACGGTCAGTACGTCAGAATTTACGCGTTGTTCGAACATAGTTCTGTCAGCTCTTTATTTCTGTTTACGCAAAATTTTCGAAGTATGCCTCCAACGCCTCCAGCTGTTCGCTGGCGTCCTCAATGGCGTTGAATGTGCGCCGAAACTGGTCATCTGGAGCGTGTTCCTGGAGATACCAGGCCACGTGTTTACGCGCAATGCGATAGCCTTTTGCCTGACCGTAAAAGTCATGCAATGCCTGAACATGCGTGCAAAGCAAACGCTTAACTTCCGCCAGTGGCAGAGGGTCAAGCTGCTCTCCGGTGTCCAGATAATGCTGGATTTCCCGAAAGATCCAGGGTCTTCCCTGAGCTGCGCGGCCTATCATCAGAGCGTCAGCTCCCGTATAGTCAAGCACAGCTCTGGCTTTAAGCGGGTCTGTTATGTCGCCATTCGCGATAACCGGAATGGAAACTGTCTGCTTAACTGCCCGAATACTGTCGTATTCAGCTTCCCCGTTAAATAAACAGGCGCGGGTGCGACCATGTATTGTCAGGGCCTGAATGCCACAATCTTCAGCCAGTTGGGCAATTTCTACACAGTTACGATGCCCGGGATCCCAGCCGGTGCGAATCTTCAGCGTCACGGGAACCTCCACCGCATTAACCACCGCGCAAAGAATGGCTTTCACCAGTTCCGGGTGTTGCAACAGGGCTGAACCTGCTAGTCTCCGATTCACTTTTTTGGCCGGGCAACCCATATTGATATCAATAATCTGGGCGCCACTTTCCACGTTAATACGTGTAGCTTCAGCCATCTCTTCTGGCACGCTACCGGCGATTTGCACGGTGCGGACGCCAGGCTCATCGACGTGAACCATCCGTAAGCGAGATTTATCACTGGCCCAGACTTCCGGGTTTGATGACATCATCTCCGATACGGTCAATCCGGCTCCCATCTCATAGCACAACTTCCTGAACGGCCTGTCGGTAATACCGGCCATCGGAGCGGCGATCAGACGGTTTCTGAGCTGGTAATGTCCAATGCGCATGAATTAAGAAATGACCATACTGTGACCTGCAAGGCGGCGTATATTACGCATTTTTCGCACGAGATGAAAGGCCAAACTTTGAACAATCCTCTGTCCTGGATCAATGAATCGCGGTTGGCTAAAAAAAAATCTTATAATAGTACATCTAAATCATTGAGTTACGGATGTCTGGCGATTTTGTGCTCTTTTTATTTTTCTCAAAAGTTCTCTATAGTTCTGGCAGTGATAGAGGGGGCAGAATGATAATCTGCTGTTTTTCTGTGCAAATTAGCGCATCTTTATGAGATCTGTCTCTCAGTATTGATGATTGTTCTGTGCAAATGCATAAACGGGACGCGGTCGCGTCCCGCCATGTCAGTTCTTAATACCGGTAATTCGGCACCACTCTTCTTTTTCGGCCAGCGGATCGAGAGTGAACAGTGGTTGGTAGGCTTCGCAGACACTTTCCGCCTGGCTGGCAAGAATACCGGAAAGCCCCAGTAAACCTCCCTGAACGGGCAGTACGCTGATTAAGGGCGCCAGGTCACGTAACGGGCCAGCGAGGATATTTGCGACCACGACATCGGCTTTCATGGCTTCTGGCTGGTTCTGTGGCAGGTAGAGCTCAAGACGGTCTGCCACGCCATTGCGCTGCGCGTTGTCGCGGCTGGCCTGGATAGCCTGAGGATCGATATCAATGCCGATTGCCCGGGCGGCACCCAGCTTCAGGGCGGCAATAGCCAGAATTCCTGAGCCGCAGCCAAAGTCGATTACTGTTTTCCCGGACAAATCAAGGCTATCCAGCCACTCAAGGCACAGTGAGGTGGTTGGGTGGGTGCCTGTGCCGAAAGCCAGACCGGGGTCGAGCATGACGTTAACAGCATTTGCGTCCGGCACTTCGCGCCAACTCGGGCAGATCCACAGCCGCTGCCCGAAACGCATCGGGTGGAAATTATCCATCCACTCCCGTTCCCAGTCTTTATCTTCCAATTGTTCGACTTTGTGATGAAAGCCTGCGCCAAGCAGTGGATGGGGCTCAAGCATCGCCACCACCGTTTTCATATCGGTTTCCGCATCGTACAGGCCGATGATGTCCGTATCACCCCACAGGCGAGTTTCGCCTGGCAGCGGTTCGAAAACCGGTGTGTCATGGGTATCCTGAAAGGTGACGGAAACCGCGCCGCTCTCCATCAGGGCATCTCCCAGCTCTTCAGCGTGGCTGCCGGTAGTATTAATTTTCAGTTGAATCCATGGCATGGCAAAACTCTTTATTGATCGGTGGATGAAATAGCGGCTGTGGCTGAACGGGAATCACCAAAACGGTTACCGATCAGAAAAGCCAGTAAACTTAACAATAGCGAAGGCACAATGGGATGAAAGCCCTGGAACTGATAATTCAGCGTCGCCAGTACTGCGTACAGCACCCCTCCGACGATCATCGCGCTCAACGCGCCTGTGGCATTAGCTTTTTCCCAGTACAGGCCGAGTACCAGCGGCCACAGAAACACGGCTTCCAGACCGCCGAAAGCCAGCAGGTTGAGCCAGATAATCATCTCCGGCGGTCGCCATGCGGCCAACAGCAGCAGGGCGCCCAGCGTCAGAGTAATGCTTGCTGACAGACGCTTGAGCGCTTTTTCGTTGTTGATCTGATCCGGGCGCATATTAAGCCACAGATCTTTGACGATCGTCGCCGATGATTGCAGCAACTGTGCATTAATCGTCGACATGATCGCCGCCATCGGCGCGGCCAAAAAGATCCCGGCGGCGACTGGCGGCAGCACCGTGACCATGAGTGTGGGGATCACCAGATCCGGAACATGGAGATCCGGCAGTATCGCCCGGCCGAGCGCGCCAGCCAGATGCATGCCGAACATCAGTATTGCGACTACGATGGTGCCGATAATGATGCCACGATGTACCGCTTTGCTGTCCTTATATGAGATACAGCGCACCGCGGTGTGTGGCAGCCCGATCACCCCGAAACAAACCAGCACCCAGAAGGAGGCCATAAACGCCGGAGAGAGAATATCATCGGCCCCCTGAGGGGTGACCAGTTTGGGGTCGATTTGCTGAAGCTTATCTACCGCGCTGTGCAGCCCGCCTGCCGCATGGATTATGCCGGCCAGCAGCAGCAGGGTTCCCAGCAGCATCACCAGCCCCTGCATGGTGTCATTCAGCACGCTGGCCCGGAAACCGCCAAAAGCAGTGTACAGTGCAATGCTGATACCAAAAATAAGCAACCCGGTTTCATAAGGAATACCGGCGGCGGTTTCCAGCAGCCTGGCGCCGCCGATGAACTGGACCGTCATTGCTCCGATAAAGGCCACCAGCAGGCTCAGACTGGCCAGCCATACCAGCAACCGGCTGTGGTAGCGGGCGTAAAGCATGTCATTCAGGGTGACGGCGTTATAACGGCGGGCGAGAATGGCGAACTTTTTCCCCAGAATCCCCAGTGATAGCCAGACGGCTGGTAGCTGGATCATGGCCAGAAGCACCCAGCCGAGGCCATATTTATAGGCGGCTCCTGGCCCGCCGATAAAAGAGCTGGCGCTGATATAGGTGGCTGTCAGGGTCATCGCCAGGACAACGCCGCCCATAGAACGGCTACCGAGGAAATATTCGTTCAGGAAATTTCCCTGGGTACGGCGGCGCATGGCGTATAGCGAGATACCAAATACCACCAGAAGATAGGCGATCAGCGGGAGAAGGACTTCAGGCTGCACGATCGTCCTCCAGCGGAATATCTTTAAATATCACTCTGACCATCAGCCAGCACAGTCCGATAAACAGCAGCGGCACCAACAGGCAGGCCATTTCGAACCAGTGCGGCAGTCCGGTGATGCCCTGTGTATCATCAGGTAAGTAAGCAGCCACTAACCATGCGGCAAGATAAAACAGGGTAAGCCACAGCGCCCAGCGCGCTTCTTTATGGGCCTGAACAAAACGTTTGTCCATCATGGGTTCCCGCGGTTGTCGGTAAAGGGGCGATTGTAACTCAGGGGGGAGAGGTTGATAAAAGAAAAAGGCCAGCGTTCGGCTGGCCCTGTGCTATGCGGTATGGGAATTATTTTTCCTGCATACCCAGTTTTTTCTCCAGATAGTGGATATTTGTGCCACCGTGCTGGAAATTTTCATCGCTCATAATGCGCATCTGCAAATCAACGTTGGTTTTAATACCGTCGATGATCAATTCCTGCAGAGCATTCTTCATGCGTGCAATGGCGACGTCGCGGTTTTCGCCGTAGCAGATCAGCTTGCCAATCATGGAGTCGTAATATGGAGGCACTGTGTAATCTGCGTAAATATGCGACTCCCAGCGCACGCCAAAACCGCCAGGCGCGTGGAAACGGGTAATTTTCCCCGGACTTGGCAGGAAAGTGTTTGGATCTTCGGCGTTGATACGGCACTCAACCGCGTGGCCGCGAACCACAACTTCTTCCTGCTTGATGGACAAGGGTTGGCCCGCAGCGATGCGCAACTGCTCTTTGATCAGATCCACACCGGTGATCATTTCGGTGACCGGATGCTCAACCTGGATACGGGTGTTCATTTCAATGAAGTAGAATTCACCGTTTTCGAACAGGAATTCGAAGGTGCCAGCGCCGCGGTAGCCGATATCGACACAGGCTTTTGAGCAGCGCTCGCCGATGTAGCGACGTAGTTCCGGGGTGATACCCGGCGCCGGCGCTTCTTCGACCACTTTCTGGTGGCGGCGCTGCATGGAGCAATCACGCTCGGCCAGATAGATAGCGTTCCCCTGGCCGTCGGCCAGCACCTGGATTTCGATATGGCGCGGATTTTCCAGATATTTTTCCATGTAGACCATATCGTTATTAAATGCCGCTTTCGCTTCGGCACGGGTCATGGAAATTGACTGGGAAAGTTCGGCATCGCTGCGCACCACGCGCATACCGCGACCGCCGCCGCCGCCGGAGGCTTTGATAATCACCGGATAACCAATACGTTTGGCAATCGCGCGGTTTTTATCCATATCGTCGCCCAGCGGGCCATCGGAGCCCGGAACACAAGGGACGCCGGCTTTTTTCATGGCGCTAATGGCGGAAACTTTATCCCCCATAATGCGGATGGTATCCGCGGTCGGGCCAATAAAGATAAAACCGGAACGTTCGACCTGTTCGGCGAAGTTGGCATTTTCCGACAGGAAACCATATCCTGGGTGAATGGCAACGGCGCCGGTAATTTCGGCGGCGCTGATGATTGCCGGGATATTCAGATAACTTTTCACCGACGGAGCCGGCCCGATACAGACCGTTTCATCCGCCAGCAGTACGTGCTTCAGATCGCGATCCGCGGTGGAGTGCACAGCGACAGTCTTAATGCCCAGTTCTTTACAGGCACGCAGAATACGCAAAGCGATTTCACCACGGTTAGCGATAACAATTTTATCCAGCATGTTCGCCTCGTATTACTCGATGACGACCAGCGGCTCGTCAAATTCTACCGGCTGACCATTTTCGACCAGAATGGCTTTTACCACGCCTGCTTTGTCGGCTTCGATCTGGTTCATCATTTTCATTGCTTCAACAATGCACAGGGTGTCGCCCACGCTGACTTTCTGACCCACTTCCACAAAGGCTTTCGCGTCCGGGCTTGGGGTACGGTAGAAAGTACCAACCATCGGGGAACGTACGATGTGACCACTGACTTCTGCTGCTGCGGCCGGCGCTTCCACCGCTGCAGCGGCTACCGGCGCAATAGCCGGCTGAGGTTGCGGCTGGTACATCGGCGCCGCGTAGGCCTGCTGCATCATCGGCGCAGGGTTTGCCACCGCACGACTGATACGCACAGACTCTTCGCCCTCAGAAATTTCCAGTTCAGCGATGCCTGATTCTTCAACCAGTTCGATCAGTTTTTTTATCTTACGAATATCCATGAGTGGGTTCCGTACTCTTGTTTAGTTTGATTGTGACAGGCGTTTCACCGCCGTCTGTAATGCCCAGGAATAGCCATCGGCGCCAAAACCGCAGATGACGCCGCTTGCGATATCAGAGAGATAGGAATGATGGCGGAAAGGTTCGCGAGCGTGGACATTGCTGAGGTGGATTTCGATAAACGGAATCTCTACTGCCAGCAGCGCGTCACGTAACGCCACGCTGGTATGGGTAAATGCGGCCGGATTAATCAGGATATAGTCCACATGACCTTTAGCCTGATGAATTCGGTCAATCAACACATACTCCGCGTTAGATTGCAGGTGCTCCAGAGACACATTCAGCGCTTTTGCTTCCGTCTCGAGTTGGCCGACGATGTGCGCCAGCGTTTGGCTACCGTACTTCTCCGGTTCCCGGGCGCCGAGCATGTTCAGGTTCGGTCCGTTCAAAAGCAAAATGTGGAATTTGTCAGCCATCGTGCCGCTATCTCCCGCAATATCCAGGTATTCGACAAAATATACCTTCACTGGTCGGTTGTCACCTGACAGAGCCAAAAAACCTGCCAGAGAAAAACCAAAGTCGCACATTATAACTATTTCGTCGCATTTGGCAGCTAAATACTGGTCTTATCAGGGAAGATGATCAACCGATATCTGTTCGCCAGCGCTGGCAGGTAACATTTCTGCGGAAAGCTGCACATAACTGGCGATTATTTCCACCACTGGCGGAACTTTTTGAAACGCAAGCTTAAAAGCGCCAGGGCCAGTAAGGCATAGATCAGCGGCTGCGGGGAGAGCGTTTTCACTGACCAGATATAATGAACCGGCGCGAGGATCGCCGCCAGATAGATGCCATTATGCAGATATTGCCAGCGTTTTCCCAACCGATTCTGCGCCGCCCGGGTGGAAGTCAACGCCAGCGCCAGCAGAATCAGCCAGCAGGCCATTCCCAGCGTAAGGTAAGGGCGCTTAACCAGTTCCTGACCCAGCAGCCCCAGATGGTCGATACCCAGCTCCAGCAGGCTATAACTCGTCAGGTGCAGGCTCGCCCAGGCAAAACACCATAACCCCAATAGCCGGCGGGCGCGTATCAAAAGAGGCTGTTTAGCATATTTGGCCAGCGGAGCGACCAGCAGCGTGGCGAGTAGCAACTTGAGGGCCATTCGGCCGGTAAAATGCTGGATATCCCTGGCGGGATCGGCGCTGAATAACCCTTGATTAACAGCCCACACCAGCCATAAGAAGGGGACAAATGCCGCCAGATGGAGAATGACTTTCAGCCAGATAATATGTTTTGCCGTTAACCGCATTCAGAAGTTCTCCCGCAGATTCAGCCCCCGGTATAACCCGGCAACCTGATCGGCATAGCCATTGAACAGCAGCGTTGGCTGACGTTTAACATCCAGAACGCCTCCGGGGCCGATAACCCGCTCGCTGGCCTGGGACCAGCGTGGATGGTCGACGTGCGGATTAACGTTGGCATAAAAACCATATTCATTCGGCGCTGACATATTCCAGGTGGTGGGCGGGCGATCGCGGGTCAGCGTGATACTGACCAGCGATTTTATTCCTTTAAAGCCGTATTTCCACGGAACAACGAGGCGTACGGGGGCGCCATTTTGCGGCGCCAGCGCTTTGCCATAAACCCCAACGGCAAGCAGCGTCAGCGGCTGTTGCGCTTCATCAAGATGCAGGCCTTCGACATAGGGGTACTTCAGGCCGCCGCCGATAAAGCGATCTTTCTGCCCCGGCATTGTTTGCGGATCGTACAGGGTCTGGAATGCGACATATCTGGCATTGCTGGTGGGCTCCGCCAGCGCCAGTAATTGATGGAGGGGGAAGCCCACCCAGGGGATCACCATCGACCATGCTTCCACGCAGCGCATACGGTAAATGCGTTCCTCCAGCGCGAAACGGCGGGTGAGATCGTCGTGATCGAGGGTTAATGGCTTCGCCACTTCGCCATCGATTTTTAATGTCCAGGGGTCGGTTTTCAGACTACCGGCATTCGCAGCGGGATCGGCTTTATCAAGGCCGAACTCATAAAAATTGTTGTAACCCGTCACTTTCTCTTCAGGGGTCAACGGTAATGCGGCTTGCCACTGTTCGGGGCGCCCGAAATCGAGAGGGCGGCCGGCTGGCGCTTTGGGGCGGTCGTTGCCTTTAAACCAGTCAAGGAGATCGGCGTGCGCAAGGCCGGGGAGACTCAGTCCGGCGGCGCTGATGCCAAGCGCTTTCAGCACCTGGCGGCGTTGCATAAAGAAAGCCGACTCGGCAGTAACGTCGGCCTCGGTTAAACGTGGATATTTTTTCATGGCTGGACTCCCGGTCGCCTCTGCCGAAAAACAGAGGGGATGATGATGCGCCATTAATCATGGCAGGGAGTCTGTCAATCTGCTAATACCGCCGATCATAAAATGTAAATAATGTTATTTAATTTTTACCAGTGTTCGTCCCTGGATACGATTGCCAATGATTGCCGCAGCGAACTCCGGCGCTTTAGCCAGCGGGATCTCGGTAGCCGCCTGCTGATAGAAGTTCTGCGGAAGAGAACGAGCCAGGCGCTCCCATGCCGCCAGGCGACGCGATGTCGGGGTCATGACCGAATCGACGCCCTGCAGGCGCACGTTACGTAAAATAAACGGCATGACGGTCGTGGGCAGTGCGAATCCGCCAGCCAGGCCGCAGGCCGCTACGCAACCGCCATATTGCGTCTGGGCCAGAACTTTTGCCAGCACCTTGTCGCCGACGGTATCGATGGCGCCGGCCCAGAGCTGTTTTTCCAGCGGGCGGGTTTCATTGAATTCATCGCGGGGCAGGATACGACCGGCACCCAACTGGCGCAGATAGTCATGGGTGGATTCGCGACCGCTGACCGCGACAACCGGGTAACCGAGCTCATGCAGTAGCGCCACTGCAGTGCTGCCCACTCCGCCGCTGGCGCCGGTCACCAGTATCTCGCCGCTCTGCGGCGTGATACCGGCATCTTCCAGCGCCATGACGCACAGCATCGCAGTGAAACCCGCGGTGCCGATGATCATCGCATTGCGGCCATTCAGGCCCTGCGGCAGCGGCACTAGCCAGTCGCCCTGCACTCTGGCAACATCCGCCAGGCCGCCCCAATGGTTTTCCCCCACCCCCCATCCGGTCAGCAGAACCTGCTGTCCCGGCCGGAAGCGTTCATCGCTGCTGCTGCGCACAGTACCCGAAAAATCAATGCCCGGCACCATCGGGAACTGGCGAATAATTTTCCCCTTGCCGGTGATCGCCAGCGCGTCTTTATAGTTGAGGCTGGACCACTCCACATCCACCGTCACATTGCCTTCCGGTAGCTGGTTTTCATCAATATTTTTCAGTGCTGCCAGGGTGTTACCTTCCTGCTGCTCAAGGATCAGAGCTTGCATAACATGTTCCTCAAAAGTGCATAGATAGGAAAATCGTTCTGAAAGACTATACTCACTACCAGGTTAGTGATGCGATTTATCGCAATAAAACTCTGATAATTCCGCCAGGGTTTGATAGTATGCGACGGAAATTATGTATAGATGTGAGTGCTCACTACTACCCCGAAGTACTGTAGTCTATTTTTTGTTCACAGGGCTTTCCTCAGACGTACGGAGTTAACACAAGGATGCGCTTAACGACGAAATTTTCCGCCTTCTTCACGCTACTGACCGGGCTGGCCATCCTGGTGACGCTGACGGGCGCATCTCTGAGCTTTTATAACTCAATACAGGACCGGGTACTTGGCCGGGTCGAGGCGGTAGCGACACTGATTGACAATGCGCTTATCAGCCAGTCGCCCGATGCTCTTGACGCCCGACTTAACGGTATGATGGTGCCGCTGGATATTACCCGCATCCAGCTACGCGCCGGCCAGTATGTGCTGCTGGATCACAGTATGCAAACGGGCTACCGCTCCTCCTCCGGGATGCCGGATCGCCAACGCACCCTTACGGTTGAACTGTTGAAACATCCGGGGATGTTGCTGGAAATGACTTATCGCGATCCGGTGGCCGGGAACTATCAGTCGCTGTTCAGCATGGCGCCGTTAACGCTTTCCGTTTTATTGATGGTGGTGGTGGTGTTTGCCGCGTCGCACTGGGTGCGTCGGCAATTGTACGGCCAGGAATTACTGGAAAGCCGTGCGGCGCGCATTCTTAACGGCGAGCGCGGCAGAGAAGTGCGCGGCAGCAGCCAGGAGTGGCCCTCCCGCGCCAGCAGCGCGCTGGATCTGTTACTGAATGAATTGCAGGATGCCGGGGAGCGTCGTAGCCGGGTGAATACCCTGATCCGCGCCTACGCCGCGCAGGATGCGAAAACCGGTCTCAATAACCGCCTGTTTTTTGAAAACCAGTTAGCGATGCTGCTGGAGGATCCGGAACAGGTGGGAACCTACGGCATTGTGATGATGATCCGCCTCCCGGATTTCGACATTCTGCGCGATACCTGGGGCAGTGCGGCGGTTGAAGAATACCTCTATACCCTGATTAATCTGCTCTCCACCTTTATTATGCGCTATCCTGGCGCCCTGCTGGCGCGCTACTCGCGCAGCGATTTCGCCGTTTTATTGCCGCACCGTACTTTGAAAGAGGCGGATAGCATCGCCAGCCAGCTGTTGAAAGCGGTGGATACGCTGCCGCCCACTAAAATGGTCGACAGTGATGATATGTTGCATATCGGCATTTGTGCGTGGCGTAGCGGGCAGACGTCGGAGCAGGTCATGGACCATGCCAGCGAAGCGACCCGCAACGCCATGCTACAGGGCGGGAACAGCTGGGCCGTGTATGATGATACGCTGCCGGAAAAAGGGCGCGGCAATGTGCGCTGGCGTACCCTTGTTGAACAGGCGCTGCAGCACGGCGGCCCGCGTTTTTACCAGAAGCCGGCGGTACTGCGCTCCGGTCAGGTGCATCACCGGGAGATTATGTGCCGGATTTTCGACGGCGATCTGGAGGTGGTTTCCGCCGAGTATCTGCCGATGGTGCAACAGTTTGGGTTATCGGAACAGTACGATCGCCAGGTACTGACCCGTGCGATACCCTTACTGGGCTTCTGGCCTGATGTTACGCTGGCGATCCCGGTCACCGTCGAGTCGCTGATTCGTACGCCGTTCCAGCGCTGGCTGCGCGATACCATTATGCAGTGTGAAAAATCGACGCGGCGGCGAATTATTTTGGAACTAGATGAGGCGGATGTGTGTCAACATATCGGTCGCCTGCAAAATGTTATCAGGTTAATCAAGGCGCTGGGGGCTCGGGTCGCGGTGGTTCATGCCGGTTTGACGATTGTCAGCACCACATATATTCATGAACTGGGTATCGAACTGATCAAGCTCGATCCCGGGTTGGTCAGAAATATAGATAAGCGCACTGAGAACCAACTCTTTGTGCAGAGTCTGGTTGAAGCCTGTAAAGATACCCGCACTCGCGTGTTTGCAACTGGCTTACGGACGCGCGGTGAATGGGAAACGCTGCTTGAGCGGGGAATCGATGGGGCCCAGGGCGACTTTTTTGCCGGATCTCAGCCTCTTGACAGTAGCGTGAAAAAATATTTGCAAAGATATTCGGTTTGACCTGCCGTTACGGCGGTTTTCACGTAGAATGTTGCGCGCTGCATCCCGGAGGGGGCGTTCACGCCAGCCGAACGGAATATATCGCAGCACGTGTACGACAGTGAATTGCTGGTATACGTTACATGTACCTCTAAGGGAATTTTTCTGTGAGGCAGACAGGAGTTAAACGGCGTGTAACACAGGTAATTAACTGCGCTATTTTTCACCGCGACAGAACACTTTTGCGCCTTGTCGCTGCCGCGTGTGGTTGGTAAAGTAAGCGGATTTTGTTCCGCCCCAGCTTTCAGGATTATCCCTTAGTATGTTGAAAAAATTTCGTGGCATGTTTTCCAATGACCTGTCCATTGACCTGGGTACTGCGAATACCCTCATTTATGTAAAAGGGCAAGGCATCGTACTGAATGAGCCATCCGTGGTGGCTATTCGCCAGGATCGTGCCGGTTCTCCGAAGAGCGTTGCGGCCGTCGGCCACGATGCTAAACAGATGCTCGGGCGTACGCCGGGCAATATCGCCGCTATCCGTCCAATGAAAGACGGCGTTATCGCTGACTTCTTTGTCACCGAGAAAATGCTGCAGCACTTTATTAAACAGGTTCACAGCAACAGCTTTATGCGCCCAAGTCCGCGCGTGCTGGTCTGCGTACCGGTTGGGGCGACCCAGGTTGAGCGCCGCGCGATTCGTGAATCCGCGCAGGGCGCCGGCGCCCGCGAAGTATTCCTGATAGAAGAACCGATGGCCGCGGCGATCGGCGCTGGCCTGCCGGTATCTGAAGCGACCGGTTCTATGGTGGTGGATATCGGCGGCGGTACCACGGAAGTGGCGGTTATCTCCCTGAATGGCGTGGTGTACTCATCTTCGGTACGTATTGGCGGCGATCGCTTTGATGAAGCTATCATTAATTATGTGCGCCGTAACTATGGCTCCCTGATCGGGGAAGCGACCGCCGAACGTATTAAGCATGAAATCGGCTCTGCCTATCCGGGTGACGAAGTGCGCGAGATCGAAGTTCGCGGCCGTAACCTGGCAGAAGGCGTACCGCGCGGCTTTACCCTGAACTCTAATGAGATTCTTGAAGCGCTTCAGGAACCGCTGACGGGTATCGTCAGTGCGGTTATGGTGGCGCTGGAACAGTGCCCGCCGGAACTGGCTTCTGATATTTCGGAGCGCGGTATGGTACTGACGGGCGGCGGCGCGCTGTTGCGTAACCTTGATCGTCTGTTAATGGAAGAAACAGGAATTCCGGTTGTAGTTGCAGAGGATCCCTTGACCTGCGTAGCGCGGGGCGGCGGCAAGGCTCTGGAAATGATCGACATGCATGGCGGCGATTTGTTCAGCGAAGAGTAATCCGCCGTACAGAGAGGCAACGGGCCCGTTGCCTCTCTGTGTCGGCCCGGGAAAACGCATAGCCTATGAAGCCAATTTTTAGCCGTGGCCCGTCGCTGCAGATCCGCCTTATTCTGGCGGTGCTGGTGGCGCTTGGCGTCATCATCGCCGACAGCCGTCTGGGTACGTTCAGTCAGATTCGAACGTATATGGATACCGCCGTCAGTCCTTTCTATTTTGTCTCTAATGGTCCCCGTGAGCTTCTCGACAGCGTTTCGCAGACATTTGCCTCCCGTGACCAGCTTGAACTTGAAAACCGCGCGCTGCGTCAGGAATTGATCCTGAAAAACAGCGAACTGCTGCTGCTCGGTCAATATAAGCAGGAAAACGCGCGGCTACGTGAATTACTGGGCTCGCCATTGCGCCAGGATGAGCAGAAGATGGTGACCCAGGTTATCTCTACGGTGAACGATCCTTACAGCGACCAGGTGGTCATTGATAAAGGCAGCGTCAACGGCGTTTATGAAGGCCAGCCGGTTATCAGCGACAAAGGCGTGGTCGGCCAGGTGGTGGCGGTGGCGAAACTCACCAGCCGGGTGTTGTTGATTTGCGACGCCACGCATGCGCTGCCTATTCAGGTGCTGCGCAATGATATTCGGGTGATTGCCGCCGGCAACGGCTGTACCGACGATCTGCAACTGGAGCATCTGCCCGCCAATATTGATATTCGTCCCGGGGATGTTTTGGTCACTTCTGGTCTGGGCGGCCGTTTTCCTGAGGGGTACCCGGTTGCCGTGGTCTCGTCAGTGAAACTGGATACTCAGCGCGCTTATACGGTGATCCAGGCGCGTCCGACTGCGGGGTTGCAGCGTCTGCGCTATCTGTTGCTGCTGTGGGGCGCCGACCGCAATGGCGCGAACCCGATGACGCCGGAAGAGGTGCACCGGGTGGCTAATGAACGTTTGATGCAGATGATGCCTCAGGTTCTTCCGCCTCCGGATGCCATGGGGCCTCCGGCTCCTCCCGGCGCTGGTGACGTACCGCCGCCCGCAGCGCCTCCGGGAGGTAACAACTAGTGGCGAGCTATCGTAGCCAGGGGCGTTGGGTCATCTGGCTCTCTTTCCTGGTGGCTCTGCTGCTGCAGGTCATGCCATGGCCGGATGAAATCATGGTCTTCCGGCCGAATTGGGTATTATTGATCCTGATCTACTGGATCCTCGCCCTGCCACACCGGGTGAATGTGGGGACCGGCTTCGTGATGGGGGCGATTCTCGATTTGATCAGCGGTTCCACACTGGGAGTACGCGCGCTCTCGCTGAGCGTGATTGCTTATCTGGTGGCGCTGAAGTACCAGTTATTTCGTAACCTGGCGCTGTGGCAGCAGGCGCTGGTGGTGATTTTGCTCTCCCTGGCGACGGATATCGTTGTGTTCTGGGCCGAGTTTTTAGTGATCAACGTCTCTTTCCGGCCGGAAGTATTCTGGAGTAGTGTAGTAAACGGAGTGCTCTGGCCGTGGATTTTCCTGCTGATGCGTAAAATTCGCCAACAGTTTGCCGTGCAGTAAAGGTTTCTTATGACAACTCTCTATCTTGCCTCTGGTTCTCCGCGACGTCAGGAGCTGTTAACCCAGCTCGGCGTTGAGTTTGAACGCCTCATCACCGGGGTTGAAGAACGGCGTCTGGCCCAGGAAAGCGCGTCGCAGTACGTGCTGCGTCTGGCCCGGGATAAGGCGCGGGCGGGGGTGGCAATGGCGCCATGCGACTTGCCTGTTCTGGGCGCAGATACCATTGTTATTCTTAATGGCGAAGTGCTGGAGAAACCGCGCGACGCAGATCATGCGGCGCAGATGCTGCGTATGCTCTCCGGACAGACGCATCAGGTCATGACCGCGGTGGCAGTGGCGGACAGTCAGCATTTGCTCGACTGCCTGGTGGAAACCCAGGTGACGTTCCGGGTGCTCTCGGAAGCCGATATCGCGGACTATATTGCCTGTGGAGAGCCGATGGACAAAGCCGGCGCTTATGGTATTCAGGGCATCGGCGGTTGTTTTGTCAGGAAAATAAACGGGAGCTACTACGCGGTGGTTGGTTTACCGCTGGTGGAAACCTGGGAGTTGCTGAGTAATTTTCGTGCATTGCGGGATGGATAGAGGAAAACATGGCGGCTGAATTGTTGGTGAATATTACACCCTCGGAGACGAGGGTGGCTTATATTGATGGTGGTATCCTGCAGGAAATTCACATCGAGCGCGAAGCCCGGCGGGGGATCGTAGGGAATATCTACAAAGGTCGCGTCAGCCGGGTTCTGCCGGGGATGCAGGCGGCATTTGTAGATATTGGCCTGGATAAGGCCGCCTTTCTTCATGCTTCCGATATTATGCCTCATACCGAATGCGTGGCCGGGGAAGAACAGAAAAACTTCACGGTGCGCGACATTTCCGAGCTGGTGCGCCAGGGGCAGGATCTAATGGTGCAGGTGGTCAAAGATCCGCTCGGCACCAAGGGCGCCCGCCTGACTACCGACATTACCCTTCCTTCGCGCTATCTGGTATTTATGCCCGGGGCTTCCCATGTCGGCGTTTCCCAGCGCATTGAGAGCGAAGAAGAGCGCGAGCGGCTTAAAGCGATTGTCGCCAGCTATTGTGATGAGCAGGGTGGCTTTATCATCCGTACCGCCGCGGAAGGCGTATGCGAAGAAGATCTGGCTTCCGATGCGGCGTATCTGAAGCGGGTATGGACCAAGGTCATGGAGCGTAAGAAGCGCAATCAGACCCGTTATCGACTGTATGGTGAACTGGCCCTGGCTCAGCGCGTACTGCGTGATTTTGCCGATGAATCTCTGGACCGTATCCGCGTGGATTCGCGTCTGACCTGGGAGATGCTGCTCGAGTTTACCGCGGAATACATTCCGGAAATGACCGACAAGCTGGAACACTACACCGGCCAGCAGCCGATCTTCGATCTGTTTGATGTCGAGAACGAGATCCAGCGCGCGCTGGAGCGCAAAGTGGAGCTGAAATCGGGTGGTTATCTGATTATCGATCAGACGGAAGCGATGACTACTATCGATATTAATACCGGCGCCTTTGTCGGCCACCGCAATCTCGATGACACTATCTTTAATACCAATATTGAGGCGACCCAGGCCATTGCCCGCCAGTTGCGGCTGCGCAATCTGGGGGGGATCATTATTATCGATTTTATCGACATGAATAATGACGATCATCGCCGTCGGGTGCTGCACTCGCTGGAGCAGGCCCTGAGCAAGGACCGGGTGAAAACCAGCATTAACGGTTTTTCCCAGCTCGGGCTGGTGGAGATGACCCGCAAACGCACCCGGGAGAGCGTGGAGCATGTTCTGTGCCACGAGTGCCCAACCTGTCACGGTCGGGGGACGGTGAAGAGCGTGGAAACCGTCTGCTATGAAATTATGCGCGAGATTGTCCGGGTTCATCACGCCTATGACTCCGATCGTTTTCTGGTTTATGCCTCGCCTGCGGTGGCCGAAGCGCTAAAAGGCGAAGAGTCTCACGCGCTGGCGGAAGTGGAGATCTTCGTGGGCAAGCAGGTTAAAGTGCAGATCGAACCGTTATACAACCAGGAACAGTTCGATGTGGTCATGATGTAAGTCCTGCGGGGTTTGCGTGAGGGTGAGGCACCGCTGCGGCGGCTGACAAGGAGAGAGACGTGAGGCGACTGCCGGGTATTTTGTTGATTACTGGCGTATCGTTGGTCGTGGTGGTTGCTCTGCTGATTAGCGGACTACGCCTGCTCCTGCCTCATCTCAATAGCTGGCGTCCGGCACTGGTGGAAAAAATCGAAGCCGCCGCCGGCGTGCCGGTGGACATCCAGGAAATTGAGGCGAGCTGGCAGAATTTTGGCCCGACGCTGGATATACGCTCCCTCTCCGTAGGCCTGAAAGATGGCGGCACGTTGTCAGTCGGGCGCGTGACGATGGCGCTGGATATCTGGCAGAGCCTGTTGCACCTGCGCTGGCAGTTCCGGGATCTGACCTTTTATCAATTACAGGCGCGTACCAATACTCCGATTTCGCTGGGCGAGGAGAAGGGCGATATCAAGCCCGGCAAATTTAGCGATCTTTTCCTGCGCCAGTTCGACCACTTTGACCTGCGCGACAGTACCATCAGCTTTTTGACGCTTTCCGGCCAGCGCGCTGAACTGACCATCCCCCAGTTGACCTGGCTTAACGGCCGCAACCGCCATCGTGCCGAAGGGCAGGTCAGTCTTTCCAGTTTCAATGGCCAGCACGGCGTGGTGCAGGTACGCATGGATCTGCGTGATGACGATGGGTTGTTGAATAACGGTACTGTCTGGATGCAGGCGGATGATGTGGACGTGAAGCCGTGGCTCAATCAGTGGGCGCAGGACAATGTCGATCTGGCTACTGCGCGCTTCAGTCTGAGCGCGTGGATGACTCTGCAGGATGGTGAGATTAGCGGCGGCGATATCTGGCTGCGCAAGGGGGGAGCCAGTTGGCAGGGCGACAACCAGACGCATCGGCTGACGGTGGATAACCTGACGGCCCATATCAGTAAAATCTCCGGGGGCTGGCAGGCAGAGGTTCCGGCAACCAATATCAGCATTGATGACAATCCCTGGCCGAAAGGTCGGCTGGCCTTCGCCTGGATAGCAGGCCAGGATGTTGGCGGGAAAGATCGTCAGCGTAGCGACGAATTACGCATTCGCGCCAACAACATGCGCCCGGAACGTTTCGAGCCGCTGTTGCCGCTGGCGGAGAAAATCTCACCGCAACTGGGCGAAATCTGGCGCGCTTTGCAGCCTCAGGGGCAGGTTGCGTCGCTGGCGCTGGATATCCCTTTGCAGCAAACCGCCAAAACTCGCCTGCAGGGCAAATGGCAGGATCTCTCCTGGCGGCAGTGGAAACTATTGCCCGGCGCCGAGCATTTTTCCGGCGAGATCAGCGGGAGTCTGGAGAATGGGCGACTGGTTGCCCGCATGGATGACGCGAAAATGCCTTATGAAGGCGTATTCCGCGCGCCGCTGGAAATTCGCCACGGTCTGGCAACCCTGAACTGGCGTGACGGGCCGCAGGGCTGGACGCTGGAAGGAGAGAATATCGACGTGAGCGCTCCCGGTCTGTGGGCGCGTGGCGATTTCAGCTACCAGCAGCCGCAGGGTGAGGACGAGCAGCCCTGGCTGAGTATTCTGGCCGGTATTCGCGTTGATGATGCCGGGCAGGCGTGGCGTTATTTTCCGGAAAATCTGATGGGCGGCGCGCTGGTGGATTACCTGAGCGGCGCGATTCAGGGCGGTCAGGTGGATAATGCCACCCTGGTTTATGGCGGTAATCCGCAGTTGTTCCCCTATAAGCATAACGAAGGGCAGTTTGAAGTTCTGGTACCGTTGCGTAATGCGACTTTCGCTTTCCAGCCGGACTGGCCGGCGCTGCAGAACCTGAATCTGGAGCTGGACTTTATTAATGACGGCCTGTGGATGAAAACCGATGAACTCGCTCTCGGCGGGGTGAAAGCCCGTAACCTGACCGCGATTATTCCGGACTATAGCGAAGAAAAACTGCTGATCGATGCCGATATCGCCGGCCCCGGGAACGCCGTCGGGCCTTATTTCCACGATACGCCGCTGAAAGATTCGCTGGCGGCAACCCTTGAGCAACTGAAGCTGAACGGCGATGTGAATGCCCGGCTGCATCTCGATATTCCGCTGGACGGCGAGATGACCACCGCCAAAGGGGAGGTGCGTCTGAAAGACAACACGCTGGAAGTCGTGCCGCTGGAAACCACGCTCAGCAAACTCAGCGGCCAGTTCAGCTTTGAGAATGGCAATCTGCAGAGCCAACCGCTACAGGCCGTGTGGTTTAATCAGCCGGTACAGGTAGATTTTTCGACCCGGGAAGGCGATAAAGCCTATCAGGTGGGCGTCAATCTGAGCGGCAACTGGCAGCCGACGAAAACCGGTGTGTTGCCTGGCGCGCTGGATAAAGCGATCGGCGGCAGTCTGCCGTGGAAAGGGAAAGTGGATATTCAATTACCCTACCGTGGCAGCCCGGGTTACAGCGCCGAATTGACTGGCGACATGAAAACCCTGCGTAGCGACCTGCCGGCGCCGTTGAATAAGTCGCCCGGCGAGGCGCTACCGGTAAAAGTGCTGGTGAAGGGCGATCTGCAGGGATTCGATATTACCGGCAATGTCGGGAGCCATAACTATTTTAACAGCCGCTGGCTGCTGAAGCAGAAACTTACGCTCGATCGGGCGATGCTGGCCGCGGATAGCCGCAGCATCCCGCCTTTGCCGGAAACCGCCGGCGTGGAACTGAATCTCCCGGAAATGGATGGCGCCCGGTGGCTGGCGTTGTTTAGCCAGGGGGCCGCGGATGGCGTCAGCCACAGCGTGGAATTTCCTTCACGTATCACATTGCGTACTCCGGCGCTGACGCTGGGCGGCCAGCGCTGGAATAACCTGAGCCTGGTCTCGCGCCCGGCCAGTAGCGGTACGGTGGTGGAGGCCCAGGGGCGGGAAATCAATGCGACTCTGAACATGTACGATCGGGCGCCATGGCAGGCGGCGATTAAATATCTGTATTTTAACCCGAGCTGGACCAGCCCGGCCGACGTGGCGGGCGCTGGCGGCGTGACAGCCGTCCAGAACGTTGATTTCAGCCGCTGGCCGGATTTACAACTGCGCTGCGGCGAATGCTGGCTGTGGGGGCAAAAGTACGGGCGTATCGACGCCGATCTGGCAGTGAAAGGCCAGACACTGACGCTCTCCGATGGTTTGCTGGATACTGGTTTCGCGCGCCTGAGCGTCGCAGGAGAGTGGGTCAACCAGCGCGGCGGCGTGCGCACGTCGCTGAAAGGCAAATTGCACGGAGAAAAGATTGATGCCGCGACCGGATTCTTTGGCGTGAATACGCCGATCCAGGGTTCGCCGTTCGATGTGGATTATGATCTGCACTGGCGGGATGTACCCTGGCACCCGCAGGAGTCCTCGTTGAACGGTATCCTGAAAGCACATCTTGGCAAGGGCCAGATCGCCGAGCTGGGAACTGGCCACGCTGGTCAGTTGCTGCGTCTGGTCAGTTTTGACGCACTATTACGCAAACTGCGTTTCGATTTCAGCGATACGTTTGGTAGCGGCTTCTATTTCGACTCCATTAGCAGTACCGCATGGATTAAAGACGGTGTTCTGCATACCGATAATATGCTGGTGGATGGCCTGGAGGCGGATATCGCCATGAAGGGGTCGGTGGATCTGGTGCGCCGCCAGTTGGATATGGAAGCCGTAGTCGCGCCGGAGATTTCCGCGACGGTTGGCGTAGCGACGGCGTTTGCCGTTAACCCGATCGTTGGCGCGGCGGTGTTTGCCGCCAGTAAAGTGCTCGGGCCGCTGTGGAGTAAAATCTCGGTGTTGCGTTACCGTATTAGCGGGCCAATCGACAAGCCGCAGATTAATGAGGTATTACGCCAGCCGCGGGTTGATAAACATCAATAATTTGACGTGAGCGATTAATTACCGCAAGCTCAATAGATAAAACCATTTTACCGCCGGGTCAGGCGGGTATTCAGAAGAGTAGCGTAATAATGAGTCTGAACCTGGTAACTGAGCAGTTACTGACTGCGAATGGCCTGAATCATCAGGATCTGTTTTCTATCCTTAATCTGCTTTCCGAGCGCCGTCTGGATTACGGCGACCTCTATTTTCAGTCCAGCTATCATGAGTCCTGGGTGCTGGAAGACAGGATCATTAAAGACGGATCGTACAATATTGATCAGGGCGTCGGGGTTCGGGCTGTAAGCGGAGAGAAAACCGGCTTTGCCTATGCCGACCAAATTGGCCGTCAGGGGCTGGAGCAAAGCGCCGCGGCGGCGCGCAGCATTGTGCGCGAGCAGGGGGAAGGTAAAGCGCACGTTCTGGGGGCCGTTGAGCATCAGGCGTTGTATACCGCCGTCGATCCGTTACAGAGTATGAGCCGTGAAGAGAAACTGAATATCCTCAAGCGGGTAGACAGTGTGGCGCGAGCGGCGGACAAGCGGGTCCAGGAAGTCAATGCCAGCCTGAGCGGCGTGTATGAAATGATTCTGGTGGCCGCCACAGACGGTACTCTGGCGGCGGATATACGTCCGCTGGTACGTCTGTCGGTGAGCGTACTGGTGGAAGAAGACGGTAAGCGGGAACGCGGTTCCAGCGGCGGCGGCGGTCGTTTTGGCTATGAATGGTTCCTGGAGCCGGTAGACGGTGATGTTCGCGCCGATGCCTGGGCCAAAGAAGCGGTACGTATGGCGCTGGTGAATCTGTCGGCTATCGCTGCGCCTGCCGGGATGCTGCCGGTGGTGTTGGGCGCCGGCTGGCCGGGAGTCTTGCTCCACGAGGCCGTGGGACATGGCCTGGAAGGGGATTTCAACCGCCGGGGCACTTCGGTATTCAGCGGCCAGATGGGGCAGCAGGTAGCCTCTGAGCTGTGTACTGTGGTGGATGACGGCACTATCACCGATCGTCGCGGCTCCCTGAGCATTGACGATGAAGGTGTGCCGGGCCAGTACAACGTACTGATTGAAAACGGTATTCTGAAAGGGTATATGCAGGATAAGCTGAACGCGCGTCTGATGGGGGTATCCCCCACCGGAAATGGTCGTCGGGAATCTTATGCCCATCTGCCGATGCCGCGTATGACCAATACCTATATGCTGGCCGGTAAATCCACGCCGCAGGAGATTATCGAGTCCGTTGACTATGGCATTTATGCTCCCAATTTTGGCGGCGGCCAGGTGGATATCACCTCCGGTAAGTTTGTCTTTTCTACCTCAGAAGCTTATCTGATTGAGAAAGGCAAAGTAACGAAGGCGGTGAAGGGGGCGACGCTGATTGGTTCCGGTATTGAAACCATGCAGCAGATCTCCATGGTGGGTAACGATCTGCGTCTTGATAACGGCGTCGGCGTCTGCGGTAAAGAAGGGCAGAGTGTGCCGGTCGGCGTGGGTCAGCCTACGCTGAAGGTGGATAACCTGACCGTTGGCGGTACTGCCTGATTCTGCTGTTTACAGCCGGGATTATTCCCGGCTGCTTTCCTGAGCGCGTCCGTTGCGGGCTCTGACCGCCTGATACAACTGCGCCACTTCAACAAAGTATTCCGTCAGATAATTAATACACACCTCCACTTTGAGAGGCAGTTTGTCTTTTTCGGTATACAGGGCGTAAACCGGACGCGGATCGGACTGGTAGCGCGGAAACAGGATCTCCAGCTCTCCGCGGTTAATCTCATCGATCACCCACATCAGCGGGACATAGGCAACTCCGGCTCCGGCGCGCAGCCAGCGGGTCAGGGTCATCGGATCGTTGGTGACAAAGCGCCCTTCGGGGGTCAGCCGGGTGGAGAGTCCTTCCGGCGCTACCAGTTCGAATTCATTATCGGGACGTACGCTGTAGGCCAGCCACGAATGGTTAGCCAAATCGGCCGGTTTCTCCGGCGCGGTATTCTGCGCCAGGTAGCTTTTGGCGGCGCAAACCACCATTGGCATGGAACCGAGGCGCCGGGAAAACAGGCTGGAATCCTGGAGCGCGCCTACCCGAATCACCAGATCGAGGCCGTCGGCGATCAGGTCGGGAGCCGGAATACCGGTAACCAGATTGACCGTCAGCCCGGGATATTCGCGCAGCATTTTTGCCGTCATACCGGCCAGCACATTTTGTGCCATGGTTGAAGAACTGCCGATGCGCAGGGTGCCGATGGGGGTGTTGTTAAACGAGTAAAGCTGCTCGTGAACTTCCTGCACTTCATGGAGCATCCGTCGGCAGCCCTGGTAGTAAATTTTCCCGGCTTCCGTCAGACCAATACTGCGGGTACTGCGGTTTAGCAGCTTGACCTGTAACTCATCTTCCAGTTTCGAGACAGTCTGGCTGATCGAGGAGACGCTCATTTGCAACTGCCTGGCGGCGGCGGTAAAAGAGCCCAGCTCGACCACTTTGGCGAAAACCGACATGCGTTTCAGACGTTCCATTGTTAACTCTGAGTTAAAAGTGATTTAGATCACAAATTATAGATAACAGGATAACAGTTACGTTAATATATTATTATTAACACAACCAACACCGCACTCTCGCCCGGCCCTTCTGGCCATTCTATCCTGTTGCGTGATGTTGTTAAGAAAAACGATGTATCACCTGCATAAGTTTTACCCAGGATCACTATGAGTCTATTTCCGGTTATCGTGGTATTCGGCCTGTCCTTTCCACCGATATTTTTTGAGTTGCTTTTGTCTCTGGCCCTCTTCTGGCTGGTACGCAGGGCGCTGACCCCGACGGGGATCTATGATTTTGTCTGGCACCCTGCGCTTTTTAATACCGCGCTATATTGCTGCCTGTTCTGGCTGATATCCCGCCTGTTTGTTTGAGGTTGATGTGAAAACACTAACAAGAAAAATGAGCCGCACAGCCATCACACTGGTGCTGGTGGTTATTGCCTTCATCGCTATTTTCCGGACCTGGGTTTTCTATACCGAGTCGCCATGGACCCGCGACGCTCGCTTCAGCGCAGATATTGTGGCTATCGCTCCCGATGTCGAAGGGCTGATCTCCGGTGTGGAGGTTCACGATAATCAACTGGTGAAAAAAGGTCAGGTTTTGTTCTCCATCGACCAGCCGCGCTATGTCAAAGCGCTGGAAGAGGCGGAGGCGGATGTCGCTTACTACCAGGCGCTGGCCAGTGAAAAACGGCGTGAAGCCGGGCGCCGTAACCAGTTGGGCATTCAGGCGATGTCCCGGGAAGAGATAGACCAGGCCAATAACGTCCTGCAGACCGTACAGCACCAACTGGCGAAAGCGCAGGCCACCCGCGATCTGGCTAAACTCGATCTTGAACGTACTGTGATCCGCGCTCCGTCCGACGGTTGGGTGACTAACCTGAATGTTTACGCCGGGGAGTTTATTACTCGCGGTTCCACCGCCGTCGCGCTGGTAAAACAAAATACCTTTTTCATTCAGGCCTATATGGAAGAAACTAAGCTGGACGGCGTTCGTCCCGGCTATCGGGTGGAAATTATCCCGCTGGGCAGCAATCGGGTGCTGCGCGGCACCGTGGACAGTGTCGCCGCCGGGGTGACTAACGCCAGCAGCAGTCGCGATGCGAAAGGTATGGCGACGGTTGATTCGAATCTGGAATGGGTACGCCTGGCTCAGCGCGTTCCGGTGCGCATTCGTCTTGATGAACAGACCGGCAATCTGTACCCGGCGGGCACTACCGCGACTATCGTTGTCACCGGTACCCGGGATCGCGATAGCGAGCATGAATCTTTCTTTATCAAGACGATGCATCGCCTGCGTGAATTCGGTTAATCGTCATGGGCCTTTACTTTATCTCTCATCTGCACCTGCGCTTTGCGGTTAAGCTGGCCTGCGCCATCGTACTGGCGCTGTTTGTGGGTTTCCATTTTCAACTGGAAACCCCGCGCTGGGCAGTGCTGACGGCGGCAATCGTGGCCGCCGGACCGGCCTTTGCCGCCGGTGGAGAGCCCTGGTCCGGCGCTATACGCTATCGTGGCATGCTGCGTATTATTGGAACGTTTATCGGCTGTATCGCCGCTCTGATAATCATTATCGGGCTCATTCGCGCGCCGGTCGTGATGCTGTTGGTGTGCTGTATCTGGGCGGGGTTTTGCACCTGGATCTCGTCGCTGGTGCGGGTGGAGAACTCCTACGCATGGGGGCTTTCCGGGTATACGGCGCTGATTATTGTCATCACCATTCAGACTGAGCCGCTGTTGACGCCGCAGTTTGCCGTGGAGCGCTGTAGTGAGATCGTTATCGGCATTGTGTGCGCCATTGTGGCGGATCTGCTGTTCTCGCCGCGATCTATCAAGCATGAAATTGATCAGGAGCTCGACAGCCTGTTGCTGGCACAGTATCGCCTGATGCAGCTTTGTATCGCCCACGGCGATCGTGAAGAGGTGGATAATGCCTGGAGCGGTCTGGTGAGGCGCACCACGGCGCTGGACGGTATGCGCACTAATCTGAATATGGAGTCATCGCGCTGGGGACGCGCCAACCGGCGCCTGAAAGCGCTGAATACTCTGTCGCTGACGCTGATCACCCAGGCCTGTGAAACCTTCCTGATTCAGAATACCCGTCCGGAGTCGATTCCCGTTGAGTTTCGTGAAGAGTTTACCAAACCTATCGATAGCGTTAGCGCATTACACCAGCACCTGAAGCGGCTGCGGCGCATCATCGCCTGGACCGGTGAACATAACACGCCGGTAACGATTTACGCCTGGGTTGGCGCTGCGACCCGCTACCTCCTGCTGCGCCGCGGCGTGATTTCCAATACCAGAATCAGCGCGGTGGAAGAGGGAGTTCTGAGCGGCGAAGTGGTGGTGAAACCTGAATCAGCCGAACGTCATCACGCGATGGTAAATTTCTGGCGCACGACCATTTCCTGCATGCTGGGGGCGTTATTCTGGCTGTGGACCGGCTGGACTTCCGGCAGCGGCGCGATGGTCATGATCGCCGTGGTGACTTCACTGGCGATGCGCCTGCCGAACCCGCGCATGGTTGCCATCGACTTTTTACTGGGGACTCTCTTTGCGTTGCCGCTGGGGGCGCTGTATTTCCTGGTGGTGATCCCCAATACCCAGCAGAGTATGCTGCTGCTGTGTATCAGCCTCGCGCTGTTAGGATTTTTTATCGGGATCGAAGTGCAGAAGCGGCGGCTTGGCTCGCTCGGCGCGCTGGCCAGCACCATCAACATTATTGTGCTGGATAACCCCATGACCTTTCATTTCAGTACCTTTCTCGACAGTGCGCTGGGGCAACTGGTGGGTTGCTTTGTGGCGATGCTGGTTATCTTACTTATCCGGGATAATTCCCGGGAGCGTACCGGTCGCACGATACTCAACCAGTTCATGTCGGCGGCGGTGTCTTCACTGACCACCAATATGGCGCGTCGTAATGAAAACCACCTGCCGGCGCTATACCAGCAGTTGTTCCTGTTGCTGAATAAGTTCCCCGGGGATATCGCTAAGTTCCGCCTCGCGCTGACGCTGATTATTGCCCATCAACGACTGCGGGATGCGCCGGTGCCGGTCAATGACGATCTCTCGGCGTTTCACCGCCAGCTGCGTCGCACCGCGGACAAAGTGATCTCCGCCTCCAGTGATGATAAACGGCGGCGTTACTTTGGACGCCTGCTGGAGGAGTTAGAGGTTTATCAGCAAAAACTCCACGTCTGGGACGCATCGCCGCAGGTGACAGAGCCAGTGCGCAGACTTACCGATATTCTCAATAAATATCAGAATGCCCTGACGGATAATTGAGTGTGTCCCGAAAGCTAAAAGCCGACGCTCTGCGTCGGCTTTTCTATACTTAACTGCGGACAACGGGATCATCTATTCGTCAGGAGGCAAAAATGGTGACAACTCTTCAGGACAGCGAACTTTTCCGCACCGGCTATCTGGTCGATGGCGTCTGGCATACGGCACACCATACCTTTGAGGTTGTTAATCCGGCCAGCGGCGAAGTGATCGCTCAGGTCGCAAAAGCCGGCCGCCAGGAGACTGAGGCGGCTATCGCCGCGGCAAGCCAGGCCTTTCCCGGCTGGCGGGCAAAAACCGCTAAAGAACGATCGGAGATTCTCTACCGCTGGTACCAGCTGATTCTCGAAAATAAACGCTGGCTGGCGGAACTGATGACCACTGAACAGGGCAAACCCCTTAAAGAAGCCGCCGGCGAAGTCGAGTACGCCGCCAGCTTTATTCAGTGGTTTGCCGAGCAGGCCAAGCGCGCCAATGGCGAGATTATTCCGCCGGTGAAGCCGGGCTCGCGTATTCTGGCGACGCGTGAGCCTGTCGGCGTCGTGGCCGCGATTACCCCGTGGAATTTTCCGATGGCGATGCTGACCCGTAAACTGGGGCCAGCGCTGGCGGCGGGATGTACCGGAGTTATCAAGCCGGCAAATAACACTCCGCTCTCTGCTTTCGCCCTGCTGGAGTTGGCCAAAAAAGCGGGAGTGCCGGACGGCGTCCTGAATGCCGTAGCCGGTAATACGGCTGAAATCAGCGACGCCATCATGGCCAGCGAACAGGTACGGAAGATCTCCTTTACCGGCTCAACGGCGGTGGGGAAAACGTTAATGCGTAATGCCGCTCAGACCATGAAAAAAGTCTCCATGGAACTGGGGGGCAACGCGCCGTATATCGTGTTTGACGATGCGGATATTGAGGCGGCGGTGAAAGGTGCGATTGCCAATAAATTCCGTAACGCCGGGCAGGTGTGCGTCAGCGTTAACCGCTTCTTTATTCATGATGCCGTCTACGACCATTTTGTTCATGAACTGGCCGAAGCGGTTAATGCTCTGAAGGTCGGTAATGGGTTAGAGGATGGCGTAGTGGTTGGGCCGCTGATTGAGCCTGCCGCCGTGGATAAAGTGCGCGAGCATGTAGACAATGCCGTCGAACTGGGCGCACGCGTTGTGGCGGGCGGGAAACCCCATCCACTGGGCGGTAATTTCTGGCAGCCGACAGTACTGGTTGACGTCACCGATGAGATGCTACTGGCTCGCGAAGAGACCTTTGGCCCGGTGGCGGCCTGTTTCCGATTTACCTCTGAAGAGGAGGTGATCGCGCGTGCGAATAACACGCCTTATGGTCTGGCTGGGTACTTCTATACCCAGAATTTGCAGCGCGTATTCCGTGTGGCGTCAGCGCTGGAGTGTGGCATGGTGGGAATTAACGAATGCGCCGTCTCCACCGAGCTGGGTCCGTTTGGCGGCGTCAAAGAGTCAGGACTCGGTCGCGAAGGGTCGGTGCTCGGGCTGGAGGAGTTTATGGAAGTGAAGACCTGGCATCTGGGCGGTTTATGATGGTTCCGCAGCGGTGACTGAATGAAAATCTTTACCTTCGATTTTAAACAGATAACCAGTACCGGGGAGTTTTATCGCAGTTTTACCCGGTTATTTGCTCTGGAAACCCAGTCGGTTCACGATCTGGATACACTGTGGGATATCATCACCGCCGGCGCGTTGCCGTTACCGCTGGAGATAGAATTTATCCACCTCACGGAGTCGGGACGCCGGCGTTACGGTGCGCTGATTCTGTTGTTTGAGGAAGCGGAGGAGGAGCTGGAAGGTCAGCTGCGTTTTAATATTCGTTAAGATAAAAAAGCCCCCGCGTAGCGGCGGGGGCAAGTCGTCAGATCAGACGACGAGGGTTTATTTATAGAGTTCTGCAGTGACATGCCAGTGGTCGCCAGTGCGTGCCTCAATAATGTGGTAAGCGGAAGCGCCTTTGGCATCGGCTTTTTGTGCTAGTTTTTCATTCATATCCATCGGTGTACTGCCTATCTCATCAACGGTAATGGTGCCCAGGGACTGCATATTCTGGGCCTGCTCGCTGCTCACCTGATGAGCTGCGGCGCTGGCGCCAAAAGAAATCACAGAAAAAAGGCTCAGTGCGGCAATTGCTAATTTAGTTTTCATCGACATAACTCCAGAGTTCGGTATGAACAACGGTCGGGGAGGATTTTGATTGTTC
Organism: Entomohabitans teleogrylli; assembly: GCF_001484765.1. Classification (GTDB taxonomy): domain Bacteria; phylum Pseudomonadota; class Gammaproteobacteria; order Enterobacterales; family Enterobacteriaceae; genus Entomohabitans; species Entomohabitans teleogrylli. Next base: position 29,508 of record NZ_KQ947378.1, read on the forward strand.
TGCCTGGGACCGTTGTGGTTGAGAATGACTATATTGCTCAGATAGCGTGTTGAAGACGATTATTTGTACAGTTCTGCGGTGGCATGCCACAGGTCGCCGCTGCGCGCTTCAATGATGCGGTAGGAAGAAGCGCCGTGCTCATCGGCTTTTTTGCTCAGCATGGTATTCATATCCATGGGTGTGCTGCCGACTTCGCTGACTGAAATAGTGCCGATAGATTCACGATTCTGGGCCTGCTCAGCGTTGATTGGCGTAGCGGCAAAAGCGCCAAAAGACAGCATGGACAGAACACTTAATGTGGCAACAGTAGTTTTAATGCTCATGATTTTTTCCTCGTCGTATTCTTTTATGGAGTCATCGTTTCGTGACTCTCATCACAAAAACAAGTATACACTAATAACGTAAAAAATTAATACTCTGCTAATTGTTATCAATGAAACTTTATCATAAGGATATCTTTTATTTATTCATTTCAGTTATTAAAATAGCTGTATTATTACGCAGGTCATGTTAATAATGTGTAAAATCATGGAGATGGAACCCATTTGCGTTTCGTGCGGTTTTCAGCGCAGAGGATGTTTTGAATGTGACAACGCAGACGTTTGGCGGATGAGTGGTGTTTTATGCTGATGAAATTGTGGGGAAAGCGGCCGGATACTCCGGGAGAAGTATCCGGGGGCGATTACAGTTCCTGGTCAAACAGAACGAGGATCGCTTCATACAGTTGTTTAACAGTAAAGTTACGTGCCGGCGTGGTGAAGATCGTATCATCCCCGGCGATGGTCCCGAGAATGCCTTCAGCTTTACCCAGTGAGTCCAGCAATCGCGCGATAAGTTGCGCTGCGCCGGGGCTGGTGTGAATCACCACCACCGCATCGTTATAGTCGACATCCAGCACCAGATTTTTTAGTGGGCTGGAGGTGGTTGGAACGCCCAGTTCGGCCGGCAGACAGTAAACCATCTCCATTTTTGCGTTGCGGGTGCGTACTGCTCCGAACTTGGTTAACATGCGCGATACTTTGGACTGGTTAATATTCTCAAAACCTTGTTCCTGCAGAGCCTGGACGATTTCTCCCTGAGAACTGAATTTCTCTTCTTTAAGCAGGGCCTTAAAGGCTTTGATTAATTCTTCTTGTTTAGAGGAGCTTCGCATAAGTCACCGATAATCAGGCTGAGGATTAACATTATTATGCGGTTATATGAATTTTTATTCAAATAGCGTAACCACAGAAAGCGGGAAATAATGTTATGAAAGGCGGCGATCTTACCAAAATATGCTGTGAATAGACATGCCGTGTGTCATAGCTCATAAATTCGATAAAAGTAACGTAAATGTTATTGTTTTGATGTTGTTATGCTGAACAAAGTGAGTGTAATGTAACCAGTTGCCAGTACGACAAACTCTGGCGCGATGAGCCGAACAGGCTACCTTTAGTTACCTGAGGGATGAAAAATTTTCAGGGAAAGGACTGCGTAATATCGCATTCCTGCCGCAGGAAGATTGTCATACTTCCGGGTCTGAATTATCGTCGCTTCAGAAGAAGTAATGGCGCAATTTTGCTAACGATTATAAGGAGTTTAGGATGAAAGTTGCAGTCCTCGGCGCTGCTGGCGGTATTGGCCAGGCGCTTGCCCTACTATTAAAAACCCAGCTGCCTTCAGGTTCAGAACTCTCTCTCTACGATATCGCCCCTGTGACTCCCGGGGTGGCTGTCGATCTGAGCCATATTCCCACGGATGTGAAAATCAAAGGCTTTTCTGGCGAGGATGCAACCCCGGCGCTGGAAGGCGCTGATGTGGTTCTGATTTCTGCCGGCGTGGCCCGTAAGCCCGGCATGGACCGTTCCGATCTGTTTAATGTTAACGCCGGTATTGTTAAAAACCTGGTGCAGCAGATTGCCAAAACCTGCCCGAAAGCCTGCATTGGTATTATCACCAACCCGGTAAACACCACGGTAGCTATTGCGGCGGAAGTGCTCAAGAAAGCCGGTGTCTATGACAAAAACCGCCTGTTTGGCGTAACCACGCTGGATATCATTCGCTCTAATACTTTTGTTGCGGAGCTGAAAGGTAAGCAGCCGACGGCTATTGAAGTGCCAGTTATCGGCGGCCACTCCGGGGTTACTATCCTGCCTTTACTGTCGCAGATCCCGGGTGTCAGTTTCACCGATCAGGAAATCGCCGATCTGACCACACGTATCCAGAATGCGGGTACCGAGGTGGTGGAGGCGAAAGCCGGCGGCGGATCCGCGACGCTCTCAATGGGCCAGGCCGCAGCGCGCTTTGGTCTGTCGCTGATTCGCGCCATGAGCGGCGAGCAGGGTGTGGTGGAATGCGCCTATGTGGAAGGCGACGGTCAGTATGCCCGTTTCTTCTCTCAGCCGCTGCTGCTGGGTAAAAACGGCGTCGAAGAGCGTAAAGCGATTGGCAACCTGAGCGCATTTGAGCAAAAAGCGCTGGAAGGGATGCTGGATACGCTGAAGAAAGACATCGCCCTGGGCGAGGACTTTGTGAATCGTTGATTCACATCAGCAAGTCTGCCAGGTATAACCGGAACTCAGGTTCCGGTTTTTTATTGTCGCAAAATCCCGGCTGCGGCATCGCCGCGCGCCGCTCAGGGGGTTTAGCGCGTGGTGGGCATCAGCAGGATTGAGTAGGGTAAAGGAGGCTCTGCCTCCTTTACGATGTTAGCTGGTTGAAGGGTATTCCTGAATAGTGACCTGGAGAGTAATGCGCTGGTCATCGCGCATGATTTCAACCGGAATCACCGACCCTGGCCGAATTTCAGCGACCTGATCCATGGTTTCCAGCGCTGATATCGCCGGCTTATTGTTAACCGAAATGATCACATCGTTCACCTGGATACCGGCGCGCGCTGCCGGGCCGTCTGGCGCCACTTCGTTAACAATAATACCCTGCAACTGATCGAGACTGTTGCCCGGCCCATGCATTGGCATCACTTCGCGGCCGCCGATGCCGATATAACCGCGAATAACCCGCCCGTCGCGAATCAACTTATCCATAATCTTGGTAGCCAGTTGGGTCGGGATGGCGAAACCAATGCCTTCCGGCGTTTCGCCGTCATTACTCTTATCGAACGAGAGTGTATTGATGCCCATCAGTTCACCCAGCGAATTCACCAGCGCGCCCCCGGAGTTACCGTGGTTAATTGAGGCGTCGGTTTGCAGGAAGTTCTGCCGGCCGGAGGGGTTAAGGCCGATACGCCCGGTGGCGCTGATAATCCCCTGAGTAATGGTCTGCCCGAGGTTGTACGGGTTACCAATAGCCAGAACCACATCGCCCACATGCGGGGTACGTTTCGGGTTAATCGGGATCACCGGCAGGCTGGTGGCGTTGATTTTCAGTACCGCGAGGTCGGTCAGGCTGTCGGAGCCGACCAGTAGCGCTTCGAACACCCGGCCATCCTGCAGGGCGACGATGATCTGGTCCGCGTCGTTGATAACATGTTTATTGGTGATAATGTAACCGCGTTCATCCATGATAACGCCAGATCCCAGGGTGCGGATCTCCAGTTGATTACGGGTGGCATTGTTCAGGCTCCGGTTATAGACGTACACAACGGCGGGCGCCGCACGACGCACCGCCGGGTTGTAGCTCGCCGGGGTATCGTCAGCGCTGTCGTATTTTGGCGCAGAAAGCGGCCTGGTTACCCGCAGCGACGGCACCAGCGTCAGCAGCAGGCCTGCCACAATCAGACCAATTATTACCGGGCGTAAAAACTTAAGAGTCATGGATTAAGGCTAGTCAAACGGGAATCGCACGCAGCATAGCACGAGTTATACGGACATCCCATGCTGGATGCCCGTATCCGAAGGGATTTTTAGCGCAACAGCAAGTAGATACTGTCATTGCCACGCACTATCCGCAGCGCGATGATCTGAGGCTTACTTTCCAGCGCCTTGCGCATTTCGGCGATAGTACGGATCCTGTCGCGGTTAATGCCGATAATGATATCGCCTTTTTTGAGCCCCGCCTGGGCGGCCGGGCTATCTTTTTCCACCTCGTCGACTGCGATACCTTTGGCGCCGTCTTTTAACTGGCTGTCGCTCAGCGTCGCGCCGCTCAGGGCCGGCGTAATTTGTTCGGCGCTGGCCGAAGAAGCGGTGCTTTTATCCAGCGTCACATCGACTTCCAGCGGTTTGCCTTCGCGCAGTAGACCGAGTTTGACCGTTGTTCCCGGTTCGGTGGTGGCGATTTTGGCACGCAGTTCGGCGAAGCTGGCCAGCGGTTTACCGTTGAGGCTGACGATAACGTCGCCGGGTTTTATGCCCGCTTTTGCCGAACCCGACTGGGGCAACACTTCATTAATAAACGCCCCGCGCTGCGCGCTGAGGTTAAAAGCTTTGGCCAGCTCAGCGGTCATTTCGGTACCTCTGATCCCCAGCAGCCCGCGTTTAATTTCGCCGAACTGAATTAACTGATTCGCCAGGATGCGGGCCATATTGCTGGGGATAGCGAAGCCGATACCAATACTGCCGCCGCCGGGAGCCAGAATTGCGGTATTAATACCGATCAACTCGCCATTCAGGTTGAGCAGTGCGCCGCCGGAGTTACCGCGGTTAATTGAGGCATCGGTCTGGATAAAGTTTTCCAGCCCCTCAAGGTTGAGCCCGCTGCGCCCCAGGGCGGAGATGATCCCGGAAGTCGCCGTCTGCCCGAGGCCGAAGGGGTTGCCTACTGCAACCGTAAAATCGCCGACCCGTAGTTTATCGGAATCAGCAATAGCTATCTGGGTGAGGCGCTGGGGGTTTTGGATCTGTAACAGGGCAATGTCGCTTTGAACGTCCCCGCCGATAAGTTTGGCGTCAAACTCCCGGCCATCATTGAGCTGAACGCTGATTTTCTGGGCCTGGTTGATAACATGGTTGTTGGTCAACACATAGCCCTTCGCCGCATCAATGATCACACCGGACCCCAGGCTCTCAAAAGGCTGAGGGGACTGGCCCGGTAAATCTTCGCCATAAAACTTTTTCAGTTCCTCGGGAATATACTGGCTGCGGGAGGCGGTGCCTTCAACCTGAATACTGACTACCGCCGGTAGCACTTTGTCCAGCATCGGCGCAAGACTGGGCAGCGCTGACTGCCCCGGGAGTTGGGTCGGTAGCGCGGCCATGACGGAAACCGGCGTGGAAAGAGATAACCCGAGACTTAACGTTAACGCACTTAATAGCAGGTTCTTTTTGTTCATTGACGCGCACTCTCGCAACCGAATAAGGAAAGGGGCTAAAAACGTTTTGATAGTATTGAATTCCCCGAAGCGTCACAACGACGTTTTAGCGGGATCGTACTCTATTAAGCATAGTGCCTGGCGGGAGAGATGACGGAGCGGGACGACGCTCCGTCGGCAGAAGAGATTAGTCGACTTTGCTGCGATCGGTACGCAGCAGGCCGGAAGCGCCTTCAGAGTAGTCTCGCGGCATCTGTATCGGTGCCTGATCGTTACCGGCTTCGGATTCTCCGAGGCGATTTCGGAACGGGTTGGCTTCCGCGTTCATCTCCGGCAGCAGGCTGCTGGAGCTTTTTGCCATGTGCTGATATAGCTGGCGATAGTCGTGGGCCATGTTGTCCAGCAATTCCGCACTGCGGGCGAAGTGACCAACCAACTCTTCACGATACTGTTCAAGTTCGGCTTTATTTTTCTCCAGCTCAAACTGCAGGGCCTGCTGCTGGCGCAGTTTCCGGTTGCCAAAACGCATAGCGACGGCGCCAATAATAATGCCGACCACTAACCCAATTAGCGCATATTCCCAGGTCATGAACTTCTCCCGTTGTCTTGTGAGTCCGTAGGGGTGACTGCGAGGCGTGCGTTTATTATTTCCATGCCTACGCGCGATACCAGCACTATAACCGTTAATGCTGCAGAAGTGGAATCCTGAGGCGCTATCGCTTAGTGTAGAACGGCACTTTTTTCGACAACCGTGACCCCCGGCAAACGGGGGCCGAGGAATAAAAATAACACCATGCAAAGCCTTTCTCCGACATCGCGATACCAGTTGGCCCTTGATGAGGGCAGCTACCAGCCTGACGATATTCAGCGGGAAGCCGTAAACCGGCTGGATACTATCTTCCAGGAACTGACGGCGCAAAAGCCGCCATCCGCCGCGGCGGGAGGTGGACTGACGTCAACTATCGGGAAGTGGTTTGGTAAGCGAGCTGCGCCGGAGACGCGACGCCCGGTTCGCGGATTGTACATGTGGGGCGGGGTCGGACGAGGCAAAACCTGGCTGATGGATCTGTTTTACCAGAGTCTGCCCGGGGATCGTAAGCTGCGCCTGCACTTTCACCGCTTTATGCTGCGAGTCCATGAGGAGTTGACGGCGCGGCAGGGGCTTGCCGATCCGCTGGAAAAAATCGCCGATGATTTTAAAGACCAGACCGATGTGCTGTGCTTTGACGAATTCTTCGTTTCCGATATTACCGACGCTATGCTGTTGGGCGGGCTAATGAAGGCGCTGTTCGCCAGGGGCATCACTCTGGTGGCAACCTCGAATATCCCGCCGGACGAACTGTACCGCAATGGTTTGCAGCGCGCGCGCTTTCTCCCGGCGATTGAAGCGATTAAACAACACTGCGACATTATGAACGTTGATGCCGGTATTGATTACCGTCTGCGTACGTTGACGCAGGCGCACCTGTGGATAGCGCCGCTGAATGCCGAAAGTTCGCAGCAAATGGCTCGTCTTTGGCAGGGACTGGCGGGTAGCCCGCAGGGCGAGGCGGCGGTTCTGGAAATTAACCACCGCCCACTGGCGATACTGGGGGCTGCCAACCAGACGCTGGCGGTGGCGTTTTCCACACTGTGCGTCGACGCCCGTAGCCAGCATGATTACATCGCGTTGTCACGGCTGTTTCATACGGTGTTCCTGTACCACGTTCCGGTGATGGATACGCGTATGGAAAATGAGGCCCGGCGCTTTATCGCCCTGGTGGACGAATTCTATGAGCGACGGGTGAAGCTGGTCGTCTCGGCAGCGGCGCCGCTGTATGAGATTTATCAGGGAGAGCGGCTGAAGTTTGAATTCCAGCGCTGTTTGTCGCGTCTACAGGAGATGCAGAGCGAAGAGTATTTGAAACAGCCGCATATGCCCTGAGAGCGGGAAAGTGAGGCAAAGACATCTGGCCGTGGCGGATAAATGCGATTTTGCCGCGCCAGCGATGTTTTCCCCGACGACGGTCCGGTGGAAAAAACCGGGTCAAATCACACAAAGGGGTCGATCTTTGGTGGTGACTTCTCTATAATCCTGCGACCCCACGTTACAACAAAGTTTTTTTCCCGAAACTTTAGAGTGCCGGTGGAAACTATCCGAGGGGGTAGGTTTACTGGACAATGTCGTGTGAACCTCAACTGATTGAAAGCGTTTGGGCGTTCACCAACGTGTAACTATTTATTGGGTAAGCTTTTAATGAAAACTTTTACAGCTAAACCAGAAACCGTAAAACGCGACTGGTATGTTGTTGACGCGACCGGTAAAACTCTGGGCCGTCTGGCTACTGAACTGGCTCGTCGCCTGCGCGGTAAGCACAAAGCGGAATACACTCCGCACGTTGATACCGGTGATTACATCATCGTTCTGAACGCAGAAAAAGTTGCTGTAACCGGCAACAAGCGTGAAGACAAAATGTACTACCACCACACCGGCCACATCGGTGGTATCAAAGAAGCGACCTTTGAAGAGATGATTGCCCGCCGTCCTGAGCGTGTGATTGAAATCGCGGTTAAAGGCATGCTGCCGAAGGGCCCGCTGGGTCGTGCTATGTACCGTAAACTGAAAGTTTACGCGGGCAACGAGCACAACCACGCGGCACAGCAACCGCAAGTTCTGGACATTTAATCGGGATTACAGGCAATGGCTGAAAATCAATACTACGGCACTGGTCGCCGCAAAAGTTCCGCCGCTCGCGTATTTATCAAACCGGGCAACGGTAAAATCACTATCAACCAGCGTACTCTGGAACAGTACTTTGGCCGCGAAACTGCCCGTATGGTAGTTCGCCAGCCTCTGGAACTGGTCGACATGGTTGAAAAACTGGATCTGTACATCACCGTTAAAGGTGGTGGTATCTCCGGTCAGGCTGGTGCTATCCGTCACGGTATCACCCGCGCTCTGATGGAGTACGATGAGTCTCTGCGCTCCGAACTGCGTAAAGCTGGCTTCGTCACCCGTGACGCGCGTCAGGTTGAACGTAAAAAAGTGGGTCTGCGCAAAGCACGTCGTCGTCCGCAGTACTCCAAGCGTTAATGGCTTTCTGCTACGGCAGAGCGATTGGCGAAAAAACCCGGCCTGGCGCCGGGTTTTTTTATACCAGAAATTTAAAATGTTCATTGTAACCTGATGAATACAAACTCTTTCTGGCGAAATCAAGAATCACTCCACCACATCAGCGCTAAAATCTGGTAAACTATCAGCCAATTTTGTGCCCGGATGCTGGCGTTTGTTCAGATTTCGTCCACTGTTGGGCGGCGTGCAGGCAATTGCAGCCAGGGGCTCATGAGTCAAACCAGCCACGGGTGTGGCTGGTCGAAGTAATATACTGAATATACCTGGAGGTTTTCATGGCTGTCGCTGCCAACAAACGTTCGGTAATGACGCTGTTTTCTGGTCCTACTGATATTTATAGCCATCAGGTGCGCATTGTGCTGGCGGAAAAGGGTGTCAGCTTTGAGATAGAGCATGTGGAAACAGATAACCTACCTCAGGATCTGATTGACCTCAACCCCAGCCAGAGCGTACCCACTCTGGTGGATCGGGAGCTGACCCTGTGGGAATCGCGCATCATTATGGAATATCTGGATGAGCGCTTTCCGCATCCGCCGCTGATGCCGGTTTACCCGGTTGCCCGCGGCGAGAGTCGTCTGTACATGCATCGTATCGAAAAAGACTGGTATTCGCTGATGCAGGTCATCATCAACGGCAGCGCCCAGGAAGCCGATGCGGCGCGTAAACAGTTGCGTGAAGAGCTGTTGGCCATTGCGCCGGTATTTACTCAGAAACCTTATTTCCTGAGCGATGAATTTAGCCTGGTGGACTGCTATCTTGCACCGCTGTTGTGGCGTTTGCCTCAGTTGGGTATCGAGCTCAGCGGCGCCGGCGCCAAAGAGCTGAAAGGCTATATGACTCGCGTGTTTGAGCGTGACTCCTTCCTTGCCTCTTTAACCGAAGCAGAGCGTGAAATGCGTCTGCAGGGGCGGGGCTGATCCGGATGGAGATGTCGCAACTGTCTCCGCGTCGCCCCTATTTGCTGCGCGCCTTCTACGACTGGCTGCTGGATAACCAATTAACGCCGCATCTGGTGGTGGATGTGACGTTGCCTGGCGTTCAGGTGCCGATGGAGTACGCGCGCGACGGGCAGATTGTGCTGAACATTGCGCCGCGCGCAGTGGGCAATCTGGAGCTGGCGAATGACGAAGTGCGCTTTAATGCGCGCTTTGGCGGCGTACCGCGGCAGGTATCGGTACCGTTGGCGGCAGTGCTGGCTATTTATGCCCGGGAGAATGGGGCTGGCACCATGTTTGAGCCGGAAGCGGCGTATGACGAGATGGCGCTGGAATCCGCGGATGAGGATACCGGACTGGCGCCGGATGATGAACCCGTGATGTCGGTTATTGATGGCGATCGCCCGGATCGCGATGATGACGGTTCGGATGATGAACCTCCGCCGCCGCGTGGGGGCCGTCCGGCATTGCGGGTCGTGAAATAAGTATCGTTTTTCAATCTTAGAAAAGCCCAAAAATCACAGTTTTTTGGGCTTTTTTATTGCCATTCTCCGGTCACCCCTCAGGAGGTGGCGATGGTTATTTAAAGATAAATCAGACTGATTGTTGCCTGCCCGTTCAACTGAATGGTATTCCCGGAAGAGAGATCGCTGGCGATGGTGGCCGATACCTTTAAGGGCACCGTTGCTGTGGTTATCGGCTGCACAGTTGTGGTGTTTTTATGGGTAAAAGTAGAGTAATACGCCATATCGGAAGGCAGTGCGGCAAGTGTGGCAATCGACCGACGCTGAACCTACCGTGCTGACAGCAACAGGATTGCTGCCATCCTGAGCCTGAATATTATCGTTATGACCGGCACAATTCTGTGGTATCGGTAGTGGATTCATTTGAAATTCAGGTTCAACCGTCACTGTCGCCCGGCTTGCTGTTTACTCTCCGGCGTAGGTAAACGCTGACCCAGCGTCAGATGTTGATGTGTAATGCTGAAAGGTAAATAAGAAACAGGGCCGGGTTTTCTGCGCGTTAAGCGGTAAAAAAACCGGCCCAGGCTAACGTTATACTTCCAGGTAATTCAGAATACCATCCGCCGCTTTACGGCCTTCGGCAATCGCTGTAACCACCAGATCGGAACCCCGTACCGCGTCGCCGCCGGCGAAGATTTTCGGATTACTGGTCTGGAAAGCGTTATCGCTACCTTCCGGGGCGATAATACGTCCCTGGCCGTCGAGCTCCACGCTGTGCTGTTCCAGCCACGACATGCTGTGGGGACGGAAGCCAAACGCCATCACCACTGCGTCGGCGGGCAACACATGCTCAGAGCCGGCGATGATTTCGGCGCGACGGCGGCCTTTGGCGTCCGGCGCGCCCATCTCAGTACGCACCAGCTTCACGCCGCACACCCGACCATTGGCGTTGATTTCCACTCCCAGCGGCTGCACGTTGAACTGAAATTCCACCCCTTCTTCGCGGGCGTTTTTCACTTCACGTTTTGAGCCGGGCATGTTTTCTTCATCGCGGCGATAGGCGCAGGTAACGTGGGTAGCTCCCTGGCGTATTGATGTGCGTACACAGTCCATCGCCGTGTCACCGCCCCCCAGCACCACGACGCGCTTACCTTCCATACTGGTGTACGGTTCATCGCTGGTTTCGCCAAATCCCATAATGTGTCGGGTATTGGCGATCAGGAACGGTAGCGCGTCATAAACGCCCGGCGCATCTTCGTTTTCCAGTCCGCCGCGCATTGACTGATAAGTCCCCACGCCGAGGAACACCGCGTCATAGTCGCTCAGCAGATCGTCGAACGCGACATCGCGGCCCACTTCGATATTGAGCTGGAACTCAATGCCCATACCGGTAAAGATTTCACGACGACGAGTCATGACGCTCTTTTCCAGCTTAAAGGCCGGGATACCGAAGGTCAGCAGACCGCCGATTTCCGGATGGCGATCGTAGACCACCGCTTTCACGCCATTGCGGGTCAGTACATCGGCGCAGGCCAGTCCGGCCGGACCGGCGCCAATGATGGCGACGCGTTTCCCGGTCTGCTTAATGCCTGACATATCCGGCCGCCAGCCCATTTCGAAGGCTTTATCGTTGATATAGCGCTCGATATTGCCGATGGTGACCGCCCCGAACTCATCGTTCAGGGTACAGGAGCCTTCGCACAGGCGATCCTGAGGGCAGACGCGGCCACACACTTCCGGCAGTGTGTTGGTCTGGTGCGAAAGCTCCGCCGCTTCGAAAATACGTCCTTCGTTGGCCAGCTTCAGCCAGTTGGGGATGTAGTTGTGTACCGGACACTTCCACTCACAGTAAGGGTTACCGCAGGACAGGCAGCGGTCTGCCTGGGCCTGGGCCTGGTTTTCTGAGAATGGTTCGTAGATCTCGATAAACTCAATCTTGCGGATCTTGAGCGGCTTCTTCGGCGGATCAACGCGCTGCAGGTCGATAAATTGATAAACATTCTGGCTCATAGCAACAACCCCTTACTGCGCCTGCACCCGCAGCTCGGCTGCGGAACGACTGCGGTGACCTAATAGTGCCTTAACATCACTGGACTTCGGCTTCACCAGTGCAAATTTTGCTGAGAACGCCGGCCAGTGGGCCAGGATCTCTTCACCGCGCTGGGAACCGGTATTTTGTACGTGTTCAGTGATAAGCCCGCGTAGATGTTCTTCATGGATAGCCAGGCTGTCGACATCAAGCACTTCCACCAGTTCCGGATTGACGCGTTTGCGGAATTCGCCGTCCTCATCAAGGACATAGGCGAAGCCGCCGGTCATGCCGGCGCCGAAGTTAACGCCGGTTTTACCGAGAATACAGACGATACCACCGGTCATGTATTCGCAGCCGTTATCACCAATGCCTTCCACCACGGTAATTGCCCCGGAATTACGAACCGCGAAACGCTCGCCGGCACGTCCTGCGGCATACAGACGACCGCCGGTGGCGCCGTACAGGCAAGTGTTGCCGATAATGCTGGCTTCATGGCTGCGGAACGAAGAGCCTACCGGAGGACGGACGGCGATCAGGCCGCCGGCCATCCCTTTACCGACATAGTCGTTGGCATCGCCGGTCAGGTATAGCTCCACGCCCCCGGCGTTCCATACCCCGAAGCTCTGCCCGGCGGTACCGTTAAAATGCGCTTTAATCGGATCCGCCGCCAGCCCCTGGTCGCCATGGTTCCGGGCGATATAGCCGGACAGCGCGGCGCCGACGGAGCGGTCGGTATTGCGGATGTCGAACCAGAACGTTTTGCTCTGCTTCTCGTCGACAAAAGGCTTCGCCTGGCTGAGCAACTGGGCGTTGAGGATACCGTTGTCGAACGGCGGGTTGTTCTCTGTACAGTACAGCGCTTTACCTGGGTGCGGCTGGGCGGTTTCCAGCAGACGGTGCAGTTCCAGTTTCTGCTGTTTGGCGCTGAAGCCCTCCAGCACGCTGAGCAGATCGGTGCGGCCAATCAGATCCACCAGGCGGGTGACACCCAGTAGCGCCATCAGCTCGCGGGTTTCGCGGGCGATAAACTCAAAGTAGTTGGTCACTTTGAACGGCAGACCGCGATAATGGTTTTTACGCAGTTTCTCATCCTGGGTCGCTACGCCGGTAGCGCAGTTGTTCAGGTGGCAGATGCGCAGATACTTACAGCCCAGCGCCACCATCGGTCCGGTGCCAAAGCCGAAACTTTCCGCCCCAAGTATCGCCGCTTTGATGATATCGACGCCGGTTTTCAGGCCGCCGTCCACCTGCAGGCGAATTTTGTGACGCAGGCCGTTAGCCACCAGCGCCTGCTGGGTTTCCACCAGCCCGAGCTCCCAGGGACAGCCGGCATATTTTACCGAGGTCAGCGGACTGGCCCCGGTACCGCCGTCATAACCGGCAATAGTTATCAGATCCGCGTAAGCTTTGGCCACCCCGGTGGCGATAGTACCGACCCCAGGTTCCGATACCAGTTTCACGGAGATCATCGCCTGCGGGTTAACCTGCTTGAGGTCGAAAATCAGCTGCGCCAGATCTTCAATCGAGTAGATATCGTGGTGCGGCGGCGGTGAAATCAGCGTCACCCCCGGCACTGAATAGCGCAGTTTGGCGATGTACGGCGTCACTTTATCGCCCGGTAACTGACCGCCTTCTCCCGGTTTCGCCCCCTGGGCGACTTTAATCTGGATCACATCCGCATTGACCAGGTACGCCGGCGTTACGCCAAAGCGTCCGGAGGCTACTTGCTTAATGCGCGAGACTTTACCGGTACCGTAGCGGACCGGATCTTCCCCGCCTTCGCCGGAGTTGGAATAACCGCCGAGACTGTTCATCGCCTCAGCCAGCGACTCGTGGGCTTCCGGGCTCAGGGCGCCGATGGACATTGCCGCGGTGTCGAAACGCTTGTACAGCTCAGTCGCCGGCTCTACGGCGCTGACGTCGATGGCTTCTCCCTGCGGCGTGATGGACAGCATATCGCGCAGCGTCGCCACCGGGCGTTCGTTCACCAGCTTCGCATATTCCTGATAATCGCTGTACTCGCCGCTCTCGACCGCTTTTTGCAGCGTGCGCACCACATCCGGGTTGTAGGCGTGGTATTCGCCGCCGTGAACGTATTTCAGCAAACCGCCCTGGGAGAGGGGTTTGCGGGCCAGCCAGGCGCGCTTCGACAGGTTCAACAGATCCTGCTGGAAATCGCTGAAGCTGGCGCCGCCGATACGGCTGATCGCCCCCTGGAAGCACAGTTCGGATACGTCGCGATGCAGGCCGACCGCTTCAAACAGCTTGGAGCAACGGTAAGAAGCAATCGTCGAGATGCCCATTTTGGACATGATCTTGTACAGGCCTTTGTTGATACCGTTACGGTAGTTTTGCATCACAGTACGGTAGCTTTTCTCAATGGCGCGGGTATCCACCAGTCTGGCCAGCGTTTCATAGGCCAGGTACGGGTAGATAGCCGTTGCGCCAAAGCCGAGCAGTACCGCGAAGTGGTGCGGATCCCGGGCGCTGGCGGTTTCGACAATAATGTTCGCGTCGCAGCGTAAGCTCTGTTCCACCAGACGCGTCTGGATCGCGCCGACGGCCATGGGCGCTGGTACCGGCAGACGATCTTTGGCGATATTACGGTCCGACAGCACCAGTAGCACGGTACCATTGCGCACCATCCGTTCGGCTTCGTCGCACAGCGCCTGGACGGTCTCTTCCAGCGAGGTTTGGGTCGCGTCAAAGGTGATGTCGAGGGTATCGGCGCGGTAGTAATCTTCTTTCAGCGTAGTGAGCTGAGTGAAATCCGAGTACAGCAGAATCGGCGATTTAAAGCTCAGACGATGCGCCTGGCCTTCAGCTTCGCAGAAGACGTTCATTTCGCGGCCGATACTGGTGGCCAGCGACATCACGTGGGCTTCGCGCAGCGGATCGATAGGCGGGTTGGTCACCTGGGCGAACTGCTGACGAAAGTAGTCATAGATAATGCGCGGCTGGCTGGAGAGCACGGCGAACGGGGTATCATCGCCCATTGAGCCGGTGGCCTCCTGACCGTTTTCACCGAGAACCCGCAGCACCTGATCCAGCTCTTCATTACTGTAGTTAAACTGCTTCTGATAGCTGGCGAGCAGGTCATCGTCCATTTCGCGAGTACCGACCTGATCGTCGGGGAGATCTTCAAACGGCACCAGGCGGCGGACGTTTTTCTCCATCCACTCTTTGTACGGATGGCGACTTTTCAGATCGTCATCGGTTTCCGCCGAGTGCAGGATACGTCCGGCACGGGTGTCGATCACCATCAGTTCGCCAGGGCCGACGCGGCCTTTTTCGACGACTTCATCCGGCTGGTAGTCCCAGATCCCCACTTCGGAAGCGCAGGTGATCAGCTTGTCTTTGGTGATCACAT
Organism: Entomohabitans teleogrylli; assembly: GCF_001484765.1. GTDB lineage: Bacteria > Pseudomonadota > Gammaproteobacteria > Enterobacterales > Enterobacteriaceae > Entomohabitans > Entomohabitans teleogrylli. The sequence goes on from NZ_KQ947378.1 coordinate 44,609, forward strand.
AGCGCGCCGGGCGCAGGCCGTTACGATCCAGGTTACAGGCGGCGAAACGCCCGTCGGACATGACGATCCCCGCCGGGCCGTCCCAGGGCTCCATATGCATGGAGTTAAAGTCGAAGAAGGCGCGCAGTTCCGGATCCATATCCGGGTTGTTCTGCCATGCCGGCGGCACCAGCAGGCGCACGGCGCGGACGATATCCATCCCGCCTGCCAGCAACAGTTCCAGCATGTTATCCATCGAACTGGAGTCGGAGCCGGTTTCGTTGACGAACGGCGCGGCGTCGTGCAAATCCGGGATCAGCGGGGTCTGGAATTTATAAGTACGGGCTCGTGCCCACTGGCGGTTACCGGTAATCGTGTTGATTTCGCCGTTATGTGCCAGGTAGCGGAACGGCTGGGCCAGCGGCCAGCGCGGGACTGTGTTAGTCGAAAAACGCTGGTGGAACAGGCAGATGGACGATTCCAGACGTAAATCCGCGAGGTCGAGGTAGAAGCGCGGCAGATCCGCCGGCATACACAGACCTTTATAGATGTTGACCAGATTCGACAGGCTGCAGACATAGAAGTCTTTATCGTCCTGGATACGCTTTTCTATGCGCCGACGGGCGATGAACAGACGTCGTTCCATATCACGGGGGCGCCAGCCTGCCGGGGCGTTAACAAAAATTTGCTCGATACGCGGCAGAGAGGAGAGGGCGATTTCACCTAACACATCCGGGTTGGTGGGGACTTCACGCCAGCCGACAATGGACAGTGTTTCCCGGAGCAGCTCTTCTTCAACAATTTTTCGGCTGGCGCTGGCCAGGGCTTCATCCTGGTTAAGAAATAGCATACCGACGGCGTAATTTTTCGCTAACCGCCAGTCGCGCTCTTGCGCCACAATACGGAAGAAACGATCCGGTTTTTGTAATAACAGGCCACAACCGTCGCCGGTTTTACCGTCGGCGAGGATCGCGCCGCGGTGCTGCATGCGGGCCAGTGCGTGAATGGCGGTACGCACTACCTTGTGGCTAGGTTCGCCTTCTATGTGGGCGATCAGGCCGAAACCACAGTTATCCCTCTCAAGGGATTTATCGTACAACATATCAGTGAACCTCCCCAGGCTCTTGCGGATCCCCCCGATACCGATTGCGCAGGGGCGTCAAAAAGCGTAGCGACCAGATGGCGCTTCAGTACGCGCCTCGCAGTCGCCCTCTTCATCCTTTGCATCGGCTGTCACAAGTATTGAGGACTTGCTTAATAAGAGGGAATCTCAATTACTGCATAAATATGATGGGCAGAACACCCATCCAGAAAGCTTCCAGCGGATTCCCAACTTATCGGGAATCCGCATCCAGGTCAAATGGCTTCCTTATTTGTTATTTTTGTCGGGATTTTTTTATAATTTATTGAATGTTAATGTTTTTGTTGTTTTGTGTGACCAGTGGAATAAGATTAAGCCGGGTGGCAGGCTGTGATCTGTCTCACTATATGAAAGCGGCGCGATCGCCATTGCATGCTAACAATAAGAAAACTTCCAGCATGATATGCTGGTGATTATTTTAACTCCGATTAATATGCCTGTTTTGTACCGTGGACAATATTTTTTAAATAATCCTCTGTGTCATAAGAAAAAATCATTAATTTTTCTTTGAATGAAATATCATTTATTTCGCATGAATATGCAATGGATGTGCTTCATCCGGCGATTGATCCAGGTCATCGCCAGCACGAATAAAAAATGGCAGGCTGGGCCCCTTTTTACGGGCCGGCCCATCAGATTATGCAGTTACAGAAATTAGTCAATATGTTTGGCGGTGATTTAGCGCGCCGCTATGGGCAAAAAGTCCATAAGCTGAGCCTGCATGGCGGGTTTAGCTGCCCGAACCGCGATGGCACGATCGGGCGCGGCGGCTGCACATTCTGTCATGTCGCCTCTTTTGCCGATGAATCTTCGCAGCACCATTCCATTGCCCGGCAACTGGCCAGCCAGGCCGAACGTGTTAACCGCGCCAGCCGTTATCTGGCCTATTTCCAGGCCTACACCAGCACCTGGGCGGAAGTTCAGGTGCTGCGTTCCATGTATCAGCAGGCTATCGAACTGACCAGCGTCGTCGGACTGTGCGTAGGTACCCGTCCGGACTGCGTGCCGGACAGTGTGCTGGATTTGCTCAACGGCTATCGGGAAGCCGGTTATGAAGTCTGGCTGGAGCTGGGTCTGCAGAGCGCTCATGACAAAACGCTGCGCCGTATCAATCGCGGACATGATTTCGCCTGTTATCAGCAGACCGCGCGCCGGGCCCGGGAGCGCGGGCTGAAAGTGTGCAGTCACCTGATTGTCGGACTGCCTGGCGAAACGGCGCAGCATAATCTGAATACCCTTGACCGGGTAGTGGAGACTGGCGTCGACGGTATCAAGCTGCATCCGCTGCATATCGTTCAGGGTAGCATTATGGCCAAAGCCTGGCAGGCGGGCAGGATCGGCGCCATTGAACTGGATGAATACGCGATGACGGCCGGCGAGATGATTCGCCATACGCCGCTGGAGATAGTTTATCACCGGGTTTCCGCCAGCGCGCGACGGCCAACCCTGCTGGCGCCGCTGTGGTGTGAAAATCGCTGGACCGGGATGGTGGAAATTTCACGTTACCTGACTTTGCACGGCGGGCAGGGGTCGGCGCTGTAACCCGTTTCGGCAGCAGGCCAGGGCGGCGGCTGTTTGTTAACGGATGGCAAATTGGTGGATGGTTAGTTAACAGAATATTTGTGCGGTATATCGTGATGTTGCGCTTTAGTTAAGCAGGATCTCTGCCCCCGGGAGTGGTAATGTAGCGGTTAGTTTACTCCTGTGATTCCATGGGCATACTTCATCCGGGATTTTTTTCATGAAGCAAATACGTTTACTGGCGCAGTATTACGTGGATTTGATGATGAAGCTGGGGCTGGTTCGCTTCTCATTGCTGCTGGCACTGGCGCTGATGATCCTCGCCATGGTGGTGCAGATGGCGGTAACGATGCTGCTGCGTGGCGAAGTGGAAAGTATCGACGCGATCCGCTCTATCTTCTTTGGCCTGGTGATTACCCCGTGGGCGGTCTATTTCCTTTCGGTGGTGGTGGAACAGCTTGAAGAGTCCCGCCAGCGCCTTTCCCGGCTGGTGGAAAAGCTTGAAGAGATGCGCGAGCGGGATTTGATGCTCAATGTGCAACTGAAAGACAATATTGCCCAGTTGAACCAGCAAATCGCCGAGCGTGAAAAGGCAGAAGCCGAACGCCATACCATGCTCGAACAACTGCAGGTTGAGATGCAGGAGCGCGAACAAACGCAGATTCAACTGGAACAGCAGTCCTCTTTCCTGCGTTCTTTTCTTGATGCTTCGCCGGATCTGGTCTTTTATCGCAATGAAGAGCAGGCGTTTTCCGGCTGCAACCGGGCGGTGGAACTGCTGACCGGGAAAAGTGAAAAGCAGCTTATCGGCCTGAAACCTAAAGATGTCTATACGGCGGAAGCGGCGGAAAAAGTGATTGAAACCGATGAAAAAGTGTTCCGCCACAATGTGTCGCTGACTTACGAGCAATGGCTGGACTATCCGGACGGTCGTAAAGCCTGTTTTGAGATCCGCAAAGTGCCCTACTATGACCGGGTGGGCAAGCGCCACGGTCTGATGGGTTTTGGCCGTGATATTACTGAACGTAAGCGTTATCAGGATGCCCTGGAGCGCGCCAGCCGTGACAAGACCACCTTTATTTCCACCATCAGCCATGAATTGCGTACCCCGCTCAACGGCATTGTCGGCCTGAGCCGCATCCTGCTGGATACCGATTTAACGCCCGAGCAGGAGAAGTATCTTAAAACTATCCACGTCTCCGCCGTCACGCTGGGTAATATCTTCAACGATATTATCGACATGGACAAAATGGAGCGCCGCAAAGTCCAACTGGATAATCAGCCGATCGACTTTACCGGTTTCCTGTCCGATCTGGAGAATTTATCTGGTCTGCAGGCCCAGCAAAAGGGGCTGCGCTTTATCATGGAGCCGACGCCGCCGATTCCTCATCAGGTGGTTACCGATGGTACCCGGCTACGGCAAATCCTCTGGAACCTGATTAGCAACGCCGTCAAATTTACCCAGCAGGGGCAGGTCACGCTGCGGGTACGTTATGAAGATGGCGATATGCTGCGTTTTGAAGTGCAGGATTCCGGGATCGGTATCCCCCAGGAAGAGCAGGATAAAATTTTCGCCATGTATTACCAGGTGAAAGACAGTCAGGGCGGGAAACCGGCTACCGGTACCGGCATTGGCCTGGCGGTGTCGCGCCGGCTGGCGAAAAACATGGGCGGCGACATTGTCGTCAGCAGCACGCCGGGGCAGGGTTCGCTGTTTGTACTGACGGTCCATGCGCCGCGGGTGGCGGAAGAAGTGGATGATACTCTGCCGGCGGATGAGATGCCGCTGCCGGCCTTGCATGTGTTGCTGGTGGAAGATATTGAGCTCAACGTGATTGTCGCCCGTTCGGTGCTGGAAAAGCTCGGCAGTAGCGTGGAAGTGGCGATGACCGGTAAAGAAGCGCTGGAGAAGTTCCAGCCCGGGGAATTTGACCTGGCGTTGCTGGATATCCAGTTGCCGGATATGACCGGTCTGGATATCGCCAGAGAACTGCGTCAGCGCTACCAGAGCGATGAGCTGCCGCCGCTGGTGGCCCTGACGGCGAATGTCCTGAAAGATAAGCGTGAGTACCTGGATGCCGGTATGGATGATGTGCTCAGTAAACCGCTGGCGGTGCCGGCGCTGACGGCAATGATCAAAAAATACTGGGATGCCCCGGAAGAAGAGGAGAACACCATGACCACTGAGAAACATACTGATAATGCCGATGAGGCGTTACTCGATCTGGCCATGCTGGAGCAATATATCGAGCTGGTCGGGCCGAAACTGATTACTGACGGCCTGGCGGTGTTCGAGAAAATGATGCCGGGATATTTGAGTATTCTGGAATCGAATCTGACGGCGCGCGATCAGAAAGGGATTGTCGAAGAGGGTCATAAGATCAAAGGAGCGGCCGGTTCCGTCGGGCTGCGCCATCTCCAGCAGGTGGCGCAACAGATACAGTCTCCCGATTTACCGGCGTGGTGGGATAACGTTGGCGATTGGGTGGAAGAGCTGAAGCAAGAGTGGCAAAACGATGTCGCCAGGCTGAAAACGTGGGTAGAAGCGCAAGGCAAAAAATGACCCCGGTGGAACCGGGGTGCGCGAATACTGCGCCAACACCAGGGAAACATTAGCGCCGCTGTTAGTCATTAGCTGTTCTGGGTACAGCGCCGCGTGATATCGATGGGTTGCAGACCCATAAGATAGCAAATCTTAAATGATTTGTTACATGGATCAGTAAAATGTGTGAAGCGTAGCGCCCAAATCGGCGATTTCAGGTGATTTACAGCAAAGAATGTTAAGGAGCACGTATGAAAAAGATCGGCGTCATTTTTAGTGGCTGTGGCGTCTATGATGGCACTGAAATTCATGAAGCGGTGCTGACGTTGTTGGCTATCGCCCGTCATGGCGCGCAGGCCGTCTGTTTTGCTCCCGATAAACCGCAGCTTGATGTCATTAACCATCTGACCGGCGAGCCGATGGTGGAAAACCGTAATGTTTTGATTGAAGCGGCGCGAATTGTCCGCGGCGATATTCGCCCGCTCTCTCAGGCCCGGGCGGAAGAGCTGGATGCCGTGATTGTGCCCGGCGGCTTCGGCGCGGCGAAAAACCTCAGTAATTTCGCCAGCCAGGGCAGCGCCTGCGTGGCGGATGAGTCTTTAAAACAGCTGGTGCAGGCCTGCCATGCGGCAGGTAAACCGCTGGGATTTATGTGTATCGCGCCGGCAATGCTGCCTAAGTTGCTGGAGCAACCGCTGCGCCTGACCATCGGCACCGACGTGGATACCGCGGAGGTGATTGAAGAGATGGGTGGCGAGCATATCCCCTGTCCGGTGGATGACATTGTGGTGGATGAAGAGCAAAAGGTGGTCAGTACGCCGGCGTATATGCTGGCTAAAAGCATTGATGAAGCGGCGCTGGGGATAGAAAAACTGGTGGCTCGGGTACTGGATTTGACGGCGTGATGCCAGGTATCGGGCGGCGCATCAGGCGCGTACTGTGGCGCCTGGCGCTGGGCATTATCGGTTTGTGGGTCGCCGGTATTGTGATGTTCAGTTTTTTACCGGTCCCTTTTTCCGCCGTCATGATCGAACGTCAGCTCAGCGCCTGGTTTTCCGGGGATTTCCGCTATGTCGCCCATTCTGACTGGGTGGGGATGGATGATATCTCGCCGTGGATGCCGCTGGCGGTGATCGCCGCGGAAGATCAAAAGTTTCCGGAGCACTGGGGCTTTGACGTTTCGGCGATCCAACAGGCGATTAGTTACAACGAGCGCGGCGACGGGCGGGTGCGCGGCGCATCGACCATTTCCCAGCAGACCGCGAAAAACCTGTTCTTATGGGATGGGCGCAGTTGGCTGCGCAAAGGGCTGGAAGCCGGCGTCACGCTGAGTATGGAAACGGTGTGGAGTAAACGGCGCATTCTGACGGTCTATCTTAATATCGCCGAATTTGGCGACGGGGTGTTCGGCGTAGAAGCGGCGGCCCGCCGTTATTTCCACAAGCCCGCCAGCCATCTCACTCAATCGGAGGCGGCGCTGCTGGCGGCGGTATTACCCAATCCAATTCGTTTTAAAGCCGACGCGCCTTCTGGCTACGTCAGAAACCGCCAACAGTGGGTTTTACGGCAAATGCGCCAGTTGGGCGGGGAGTCTTTTCTGGCGCAGCACGGGCTGAGGTAATCAGTCCTCGTCAAAGCCAGCGTTGAACAGGGCGATGACGGCGTCCAGCGCCTCTCTTTCCTGAGGTCCGTTAGCTTCTATTTCGATATGCCCCCCTTTTGCCGAATCCAGCATCAGCAGCGCGATCACGCTGCTGGCTTCGGCTTCGGTGCCCGTTTCGTTACGCAGTAGCACTTCAGCATCATAACTTTGCACCAGCTCAAAGAGTTTCATCGCCGGGCGGGCATGCATGCCCAGCTTATTGGTGATCTCTACGACTTGCCTGACGGTCATGTTTTACGCTTTTCCAGAGTACGGTGACGTGATTGCACATTCTTACCGCGCGAGCGGAAGTAATCTGCCAACTGTTCGGCGATATAAACCGAACGATGCTTACCCCCGGTACAACCGATAGCCACCGTAAGATAGCTGCGATTGTTGGTTTCCAGCATCGGTAACCATAGCTCAAGATAGCTGCGTGTCTGGTAAATAAAATTGTGAACTTCTGTGTGTCTGTCGAGGAAGGCGGCAACCGGCTTGTCGAGACCGGTCATCGGGCGCAGTTTGGGATCCCAGTGGGGGTTAGGCAAAAAGCGCACATCGAAAACGTAATCGGCGTCGATGGGGATGCCATGTTTGAAGCCAAATGATTCGAACACCATCGTCAGTTCGCGCTCGCGTTTACCCAACAGACGGGTACGCAGCATTTCCGCCAGTTCGTGCACCGACATTTCTGAGGTATCGATGATCAGATCGGCTCTGGAGCGCAGCGGTTCCAGGAGATCGTTTTCTTCATCGATGGCGCTTTCCAGCGAAAGATTCTTGCTGGATAACGGATGCAGGCGGCGCGTATCGCTATAGCGGCGGATCAACGTATTGCGATCGGCGTCGAGGAACAGCAATTGCGGCGAGAAACCATCCGGCAACTGCTGCATGGCCTTTTCGAACACTTCCGGCGATTCCGGCATGTTGCGGACATCAATACTGACTGCCGCCGAAATCTGGCGCTCGGCAAGCGTTTTGGCCAGCTCGGGCAGCAGAACGACCGGCAGGTTATCTACGCAGTAGAATCCCATATCTTCCAGCGCGCGCAGCGCGACGGATTTCCCTGAGCCAGAACGACCGCTGACAATCATCAGCACCATGAACAGTTTCTCCCCCACGTAGCGGCCGGCAAATCGCTCCTCAACCGGGCCGGAATATTGCTGTTATTCTTCTTCACTTTGCTGAACGCTGGTTTCGGTAATAATCTGGTACAGCTCTTCATCGCTGGCCGCGGCTCGCAGGCGGCGACAGGTGGTTTTGTCCGCCAGACGCTTTGCCACCAGAGAAAGGGTGTGCAGATGCGTTTTTGTCTGGTCGGCGGGCACCAGAAGGGCGAACAGTAAATCGACCGGTTGATTATCAATCGCGTCAAAAGCAACCGGCGTTTCCAGTTGAATGAATACCCCCACGGCGCGTAGCGTGTCTTCCTCAAGCTTACCGTGAGGAATGGCGATACCGTTACCAATACCGGTACTGCCCATCCTTTCCCGGGTAAGAACGGCTTCAAATACCACCTGCGGCGGCAGGCCGAGCTGCCTGGCGGCCAGTTCGCTGATGATTTCCAGAGCGCGTTTTTTGCTCTGACAGTGTACCCGGCTGCGGGTACATTCCTGGTTCAGTACATTGCTCAACTGGAGAGCGGAATCATTATTCGTCATAGTTTCACCTAAGCATTTTTGCGCTTGCGGCCTGCCGTCGGCAGACAACAGGCCGCTGACGCAGCAATAAACGCCCGGACCATTTAATGTTGTTTCAGTTTGTCTTTATGTTTAGTTAACTGTCGCGCCAGTTTATCGATCAGCCCGTCAATGGCCGCATACATATCCTGCCCCTCAGAGCTGGCATGCAGTTCCCCGCCGTTCACATGCAGGGTCGCATCAGCAATCTGGGTGACTTTCTCCACTTTCAACACAATGTAGACCTGATTGATCCGTTCAAAATACTGCTCCAGTTTGGCAAACTTCGTGTTCACAAAATCGCGTAGCGGTTCGGTGATTTCGACGTTATGTCCTGTAATGTTGAGCTGCATAGTGTCTTCCTTATCGGTTGAGTCAAACCAGCCGTTTTCTCTGGTTTGATGGTGGAATCGATAATGACTCTCGATACTTCGCGACAGTGCGCCGCGCCACAATGATGCCCTGATCGGATAGCATAGCGGTGAGCTTACTGTCGCTTAGCGGCTTCGCGGGGTTTTCCGCCGCGATTAATTTCTTCACCAGGGCGCGGATCGCCGTGGAGGAGGCTTCGCCGCCGCCTTCGGTATTCACGTGGCTGGAGAAGAAATACTTCAATTCGAAAATGCCTGCCGGACAGTGCAGGTATTTTTGCGTCGTCACTCGCGAGATAGTGGATTCGTGCATCTCCACGGCCTGGGCGATATCCGCCAGCACCATCGGCTTCATATGTTCTTCGCCGTGTTCAAAAAAAGCCTGCTGTTGTTCGACAATACAGCGACTGACGCGCAGTAGCGTATCGTTGCGGCTTTCGAGACTTTTAATAAGCCATTTGGCTTCCTGCAGATTGCTGCGAATGAATTGACTGTCGCTGTCATTGCGGGTGCCGCCGCACATTGCCGCATACTGCTGGTTGATCTTCAGGCGCGGGATACTGTCGGCGTTCAGTTCGACCACCCATTGCCCCTGATGTTTACGTACCAGTACGTCCGGAATAACATATTCCGGTTCGCTGGTATGGATCGACTGACCGGGACGCGGATCCAGCGACTGGATCAGGTTAACCGCCGCTTTCAGCACCTCTTCTTTCAGGCGCGTGACGCGCATCAGGGTGCGGAAATCGTGATTAGCCAGTAGATCGAGATGGTCGCTGACGATCAGCCGGGCATCTTCCAGCCCGGGGGTTGATTTGTCGTACTGGGAGAGCTGGACCAGCAGGCAATCGCGCAGATCCCTGGCCGCCACGCCGACCGGATCGAAGCGCTGGATACGCTTGAGAACAGCTTCGATCTCTTCCGGGGTGATCTCGTCATCGCCCATGCTTTCGCGGATCTCTTCCAGCGACACCGTCAGATAACCGGTGTCGTCCACCGCGTCGACGATGGAGGTAGCGATAGCGGCATCGGTGTCGGAAAAGGGGGTCAGCTCCACCTGCCACATCAGGTAATCCTGCAACGTCTGGGTAGTTTCGCCCTGATAAACGGGCAGTTCATCATCCTGATAATCGGCGCGGGTACCGGAAGGGGTGCCGGCGGTATAGATCTCGTCCCAACTGGCGTCCAGCGGCAGTTCGTCCGGCATCTCTTTTTGTTCCAGCGCTTCGCGGGTGTCGAGGGCTTCCTGCTCCGGCGCGCTGTGGGATTCCACTTCCAGGTGGGGATCGGTTTGCTCAAGCAATGGGTTACTTTCCAGCGCCTGCTGAAGCTCCTGTTGAAGTTCCAGCGTCGATAACTGCAGCAGACGAATTGCCTGCTGTAGTTGCGGGGTCATGGCGAGCTGCTGGCTGAGCCTCAGTTGCAAACCTTGCTTCATATTCAGAGCAAACATCCTCAGGTCGGGATACCGCGCGCCGCGATATCAGTCTGTTATGTCATCATAACGCCGCCGTCACTGGCGGCGTTTTCTCAGAACGAATCATGCCGATTCGTCATGCCGGAATCTCCCGCGCTGCGGGGTTCCAGTTGGTGAATAACCTTACCCTATCAGAGTCTGAACTCTTCCCCAAGGTATACGCGCTTAACCTGCTCGTTATGGAGGATTTCGTCCGGCGAACCGTGGGCTATCAGGTGCCCCTGGCTGACAATATAAGCGCGCTCACAGACGGCCAGTGTCTCACGCACGTTATGGTCGGTGATTAGCACGCCCAGGCCGCTGTCGCGTAAATGTTCGATGATTTTCTTAATGTCGATAACCGAAATCGGGTCTACCCCGGCGAAGGGCTCATCAAGCAGAATGAACTTGGGATTAGCGGCCAGCGCGCGGGCGATTTCAACGCGACGGCGTTCGCCGCCGGACAGCGACTGGCCGAGGTTGTTGCGCAGATGATCGATATGGAACTCTTCCAGCAGCTCGTTGGCTCTGTCTTCACGCTGCTCCGCGGAGAGATCGTCACGGATTTGCAGCACCGCCATCAGGTTGTCGAATACACTCAGGCGTCGGAAGATAGACGCTTCCTGCGGCAGGTAACCGATGCCGCGACGCGCCCGGGCGTGCAGCGGCAGCAGGCTGATGTCTTCATCATCGATGATGATATTGCCGGCATCGCGCGGCACAATGCCCACCACCATGTAGAAAGTCGTGGTTTTCCCCGCCCCGTTAGGACCCAGCAGGCCGACAATTTCGCCCGACTTGACCGTCAGACTCACGTCTTCCACCACGCGCCGGCCTTTATAGGCTTTGGCGAGGTTTTTCGCAATTAATGTTGCCATCGGTAGTTACTGACTCTTTTTCTGGGTGGCGTTATTGCCATTATTGCTCTTGTCCTGGAGCTGCGACGGAACCAGGACGGTGGTCACGCGTTTGCCCTTATCGCTAAAGGCCTGCATTTTCTGCTCTTTCACCAGATAGGTGATTTTGTCGCCTTTAATGTTGCTGTCCAGTTGTTCCAGTTGAGCGTTGCCGGTCAGCACCACATAGTCGTTCTGCAGCTCATAGTGCATGTGGCTGGCGTTGCCTTTTACCGGCTTACCGCTATCCTGCATCTGGTAAAAACGCGCCGGGTTGCCGTAGCCGTCAATCACCTCTTTGCCGTTTTCGCCGCCCGGGCGGGTAACGACCACTTTGTCGGCGTTAATTTTGATGCTGCCCTGGGTGACGACCACGTTACCGGTAAATGTCACCACATTGCCCTGCATATCCAGCGACTGCTGATCCGATTCGATATGGATCGGTTTGTCGGTATCGCCGGTCAGCGCGAAGGCGGGAAGGCTGCCCGCCAGCAGGGTGCTGGCCAGTACCAGGTGAAGGCTGAGTTTATTTATTCTGGATTTCATAGGAGGTTCTAACCTTTTCAATCAGCTCGGCGGTTTTACTGCGCAAATTACCACGCATCTTCAGGCCGCTGGAATTAAATGTGGTGCCATAAAGTGTGACCAGGTCATCAGAGGTAACATCCTGGGTCACAAGGTTAATCTGGGCGCTGTCAGTGGTGATTTTGCGCAACTGCGAGTCAGCGCTCAGCGCATTCACTTCCACATGGCCGTATAAATAAAGCATGCGCTCCTGAGTAAGTTTGGCGCGATCGGCGCGGATTGACCAGGTGGCTTTTTGATCGCTGTCATAGGTGGTCACGATCGGTTGCGTGAACCACGATACCGAGGTTGAGGAGAAGTATTCAACGTGTTTCGTCACCAGGCGATAACTCAGCGCGCCTTCCGGACTGTATACCAGGGTGGTGGACTGATCGCTTTTGTAGGTCGGTTCATTGTCGCTGGTCACCGGCGGCGGCGCTTCGTCGCGATCGACGAGGTTGACGCCGATCAGAATCAGCGCCAGCAGTGCCAGCAGGGTAATGATCCAGCGCCTGGTTTTACTCATATCGACTGCCCTGTGGCTTGATCAAGTTTGTCCTGCGCCAGTAGTATCAGGTCGCACACTTCACGCACCGCGCCGCGGCCGCCGCTGATGCGGGTCACATAGTCGGCTTTGGGCAACAGCAGCGGATGCGCGTCGCCGACTGCTACGCTGAGCCCGGTCTGCTCCATAACCGGCCAGTCAATTAAATCGTCGCCGATATAGGCCGCCTGGTCGGCGCTCAGCGCCAGCTTACTCAACAGTTCATCGAACGCCTGACGTTTGTCCGATTGCCCCTGATAGAGATGGGCAATACCCAGCGTCTGGCAACGATCTTCCAGCAGTTTTGCTTTACGCCCGGTGATGATCGCCACCTCAATGCCGGAGGTTAGCGCGCAGCGGATACCGTAACCGTCGCGTACGTTAAATGCTTTCAGCTCTTCACCGTTATTGCCCATATAAATCAACCCGTCGGACATGACGCCGTCAACGTCGAGGATCAACAGCCGTATATGCCGCGCTTTTTCCATTACGCTGGCGCTTACCGGGCCATAGCAGGTTTCAACCGTGGATGTCTGGTGATTCATTTACTTCATTATCCTTTATCACACTACGCCGGCGCGCAGTAAATCATGCATATGTACCACACCCAGTAACTGGTCGCCATCGGCAACCAGTACACAGGTGATATGACGCGACTGCATCAGGTTGAGTGCATCGACCGCCAGGGTCCCCGGACGAATACGGATACCGCCCGGGGTCATGACATCGACAATTTTCATGTTGTTCAGATCGAGTCCCATATCGAAGACCCGGCGCAGATCGCCGTCGGTAAAAATACCTTCGATTTTCATCAGATCGTCGCAAATAACCGTCATTCCCAGGTTTTTACGGGTGATCTCCAGCAGCGCGTCGCGCAGCGTGGCGTCGCGGCTGACGTGGGGGATCTCCTGCCCGGTGTGCATAATATCATTGACCCGTAGTAACAGTTTACGCCCAAGCGCGCCGCCGGGGTGGGAGAGCGCGAAATCTTCTGCGGTAAAACCGCGGGCTTCCAGCAAAGCGACCGCCAGCGCGTCGCCCATTACCAGCGTCGCCGTGGTGCTGGAGGTCGGCGCCAGCCCCAGCGGGCACGCCTCCTGGGGAACTTTAATACACAGATGAATATCCGCCGCCCGGGCCATCGCGCTGTCGGGACGGGCAGTCATACAGATCAACGGCACCTGCAGGCGCTTAAGCACCGGAATGAGCGCCAGAATTTCATTGGATTCGCCGGAGTTGGAGATGGCGAGGACAATATCCTGAGCGCTGACCATCCCCAAATCGCCATGGCTGGCTTCGCCGGGGTGCACGAAGAACGACGGAGTGCCGGTGCTGGCGAAGGTGGCGGCCATCTTACGTCCGATATGGCCCGATTTGCCCATACCCATCACCACCACTTTGCCGGCGCACCAGAATATTTTCTCGCAGGCGCGGGTGAAATCTTCATTAATGTACTGATCGAGCTGATCCAGGGCCTCACGTTCAATCTTCAGGACCGTTTTCCCCGCCTGCTGAAAGTCAAAGCCCGGAGGTAAATCTGCATGCGACATAAATGATTTCTCAGTTGTTCCGACCCTGGTGCTCTTTACTGCGCCGGTGTTCAGGCGGAAAAAATAAAGAGCGCCGATACCCATACCACGAAGCTGCTCAGTAGCAACGCCCCTGCGCGTTTTCCGATGCGGCGACGCTGCCAGCATAGCGCGGCGAAAATCACACTGACGGCCAGCATCACCCAGTAATCGCGAGCGATGGCGAGCGGATCGACCTCTGACGGGGCAATCAGCGCCGGCAGGCCCAGAACGAGGGTAATATTGAAAATACTTGAGCCAATAATATTACCAATCGCAATGTCGTCTTCACCTTTCCGTGCGCCGGCGATCGCCGTGGCCAGCTCCGGCAGGCTGGTGCCGACTGATATCAGGGTTAACCCGATCAACAGTTCGCTAAAGTTAAAGTAATTGGCGATCACCGCCGTATTGTCGATCACCATGCGGGTGGCGACCGGCATCAGGATCAACGCCACTCCCAGCCACAGAAAGGCGACCGAACCGTTTACTTCGCGCGGTAGCTCTGCCAGTTGCTCCCGGGTCAGGCTGTCGTTGCCCTGGCGCTCGGCCAGCCGGGCTATCTTAATGATAAAGAAAAGATAAAACACCGCGGCCAGTAGCAAAATTACTCCGTCGATGCGGCTGAGCGCGCCGTCGGACAGCAGCCATCCCGCCAGCAGGCTGGCTATCAACATTAGCGGTAATTCCCGGCGCAGGATATCAGAATGCACGGTAAATGGGTGCAATAAGGCCGCCAGACCGAGGATCAGCAGAATGTTGGTGGTGTTGGAGCCCAGCACAATGCCCACGGACAGGTCAAGCTGCCCGTGGAGCGCTGCTACGCTGGAGACCAGCATCTCCGGTAGCGAGGTGCCGACGCTGACAATCGTCATGCCGATAACCAGCGGTGGGATCCCCAGTGAGCGGCACAATATGGAAGCGGCGAAGACCAGACGATCGGCGGCGTAGACCACCAGGAGTAAACCGATTATTAACAGGGTCGTCGCCAGAAGCATGCAGAATCCTATATTCAGGTATAATCGCCGGCCCAGTGGCCTGAAGGACCTGGTCGCGCTGACAAATTGCCCGGGGGTTGTAGATCTCCTAATTTTGACGGTATGCGGCGGAAAAGTAAAACAAATGCCAGTTTTCGCTAACTGCCGCTGGTAATATTCTGTAAAAATGTTGGGTTTGTGGTGTGGTTTCGCGCCATGCTTAACCCTTACGATTTAGTGGGAAAGGACAAGCGAATGAGTCAGTCGCAGACGAACCTGGTCGATGTGCGGGGGGTGACGTTTTCCCGCGGCGAACGTTGTATTTTTGACGACATTTCGCTGACCGTTCCGCGTGGGAAGATCACGGCGATTATGGGGCCCTCGGGGATCGGCAAAACGACGTTGTTGCGGCTGATCGGCGGGCAAATTCGCCCTGAGCGGGGGGAGATCCTGTTTAACGGCGAGAATATTCCTGCGATGTCGCGCTCACGGTTATACAGTGTGCGTAAACACATGAGTATGCTGTTTCAGTCTGGCGCGCTGTTTACCGATCTCAATGTATTTGAAAACGTGGCTTATCCGCTGCGCGAACATACTCAACTGCCGGAACCGTTGCTGCACAGCACCGTAATGATGAAGCTGGAAGCCGTGGGGCTGCGCGGCGCGGCTATGCTAATGCCTTCTGAACTGTCCGGTGGGATGGCGCGTCGCGCCGCGCTGGCCCGAGCGATAGCCCTTGAGCCTGACCTGATCATGTTTGACGAGCCTTTTGTCGGCCAGGATCCGATCACCATGGGGGTGTTGGTTAAACTCATCTCTGAACTTAATCGCTCCCTCGGCGTCACCTGTATCGTGGTTTCTCATGATGTCCCCGAAGTGTTGAGCATCGCCGACTACGCTTATATTGTCGCCGATCGGCAGGTTGTGGCCCACGGTACGGCGAACGAGCTGCAGACCAATGGCGATCCCCGGGTGCGCCAGTTCCTTGATGGTATTGCCGATGGGCCGGTTCCCTTCCGCTTTCCCGCCGGGAGTTACTCATCTGATTTATTTCGACAGGAACAGGGAGTTAAGTAACCTATGCTGTTAAATTCACTGGCATCACTGGGGCGGCGGGGGATTAATACCTGCGCCACCTTCGGCAGAGCCGGGCTGATGTTATTCAACGCGCTGGTGGGGCGTCCCGAGTTCCGCAAACACGCGCCGCTGTTGGTTCGCCAGCTGTATTACGTCGGCGTCCTTTCGATGCTGATCATCATTGTTTCCGGTCTGTTTATCGGTATGGTGCTTGGGCTGCAGGGCTATCTGGTGCTGACCACTTATAGCGCGGAAACCAGTCTTGGCATGCTGGTGGCGCTATCGTTGCTGCGTGAGCTGGGGCCGGTGGTGTCCGCTCTGTTGTTCGCCGGGCGCGCCGGCTCGGCGCTGACGGCGGAGATAGGGCTGATGAAGGCCACCGAACAGCTTTCCAGTATGGAGATGATGGCCGTTGACCCGCTGCGTCGGGTGATCTCCCCGCGTTTCTGGGCCGGCGTTATTTCTCTGCCGCTGCTGTCGCTGATTTTCGTCGCCGTGGGTATCTGGGGCGGCGCGCTGGTCGGGGTAAGCTGGAAAGGCATCGACGCCGGCTTCTTCTGGTCGGCGATGCAGGACGCTGTTGAATGGCGTATGGATGTCGTTAACTGTGTTATTAAGAGTGTGGTGTTCGCCATTACGGTAACGTGGATTGCGTTATTTAATGGCTATGATGCGATTCCGACCTCCGCAGGGATCAGCCGGGCGACTACACGTACTGTTGTACACGCATCGTTGGCCGTACTTGGCCTTGATTTTGTGCTCACTGCACTGATGTTCGGGAATTAAGTCATGCAAACAAAGAAATTTGAAGTCTGGGTCGGCACATTTATGTTGGTTGCGCTGGTGGCGATAATTTTCCTGTGCCTGAAAGTGGCGGATGTGACTTCCTTGCGCAGCGAGGCTACCTATCGGGTGTATGCCACTTTTGACAATATCGGCGGTCTCAAAGTGCGTTCGCCGGTGCGTGTTGGCGGGGTGGTGATCGGTCGGGTGAGCGATATTACGCTGGATCCGCAAACTTACCTGCCGCGCGTTACGTTGAATATCAATGAGCGCTATAACCACATTCCGGATACCAGTTCACTGGCGATCCGTACCTCCGGCCTGCTGGGGGAGCAGTATCTGGCGCTCAACGTGGGGTTTGAGGACCCTGAGCTGGGAACCGCTATTCTGAAAGACGGCGATAAAATTCAGGACACCAAATCCGCGATGGTGCTGGAAGATCTGATCGGTCAGTTCCTGTACAACAGCAAAGGATCTGATAATAAGAATTCTGGCGATGCGCCGGCGTCCGGCACAGAGAATAATGTTCCTGCCGCGCCGTAATCCGGTTCGACGTATCAAATTAAGGAGAGTATGACTATGTTTAAACGCCTGTTAATGATCGCCACGCTGGTGATTGCCCCGCTGGCGACGGCAACAGCCGCGGATCAGTCCAACCCTTATAAGCTGATGGATCAGGCTGCGGAAAAAACCTTTAGCCGCCTGAAAAACGAGCAGCCGCAGATTCGCCAGAACCCTAACTATCTACGCGATATCGTCGATCAGGAGTTGCTGCCGTACGTGCAGATTAAATACGCCGGCGCGCTGGTGCTGGGCCGTTATTACAAAGACGCGACGCCGGCGCAGCGGGACGCTTATTTCGCGGCGTTCCGCGAATACCTCAAGCAGGCCTACGGCCAGGCGTTGGCGATGTATCATGGTCAGACCTACCAGATAGCCCCTGAGCAGCCGCTGGGCGACGCGACTATCCTGCCTATTCGTGTGACTATCCTCGATCCTAATGGTCGTCCGCCGGTGCGCCTGGATTTCCAGTGGCGCAAGAATACTCAGACCGGTCACTGGCAGGCCTTTGACATGATTGCCGAAGGAGTCAGTATGATCACCACCAAGCAGAATGAGTGGAGCGACGTGCTGCGCACTAAAGGCGTTGACGGCTTAACTGCTCTGCTGAAGTCCGCAGCCAGCCAGCCAATCACCCTGGACGAGAAAAAGTAATGGCCAGCGCCTTACGCTGGGAACATAAAGCGGGTCGTCTGGCGCTGAGCGGCGAGCTGGAAAGCGAAACGCTGAATCCGTTATGGGATGAACGCGAGCAGGTTACCCGGGATATCTCGCATATTGATGTCTCCGGACTTTCGCGTGTGGATACCGCCGGGCTGGCGCTGCTGGTGCACCTGGTGTCGCTGGCGCAGCGCCAGCGCAAAGACCTTCAGGTCACCGGCGCCGGTGATAAACTGACGACGCTGGCGCAGTTGTATAATTTGTCGCCTGATTTACTACCGCTGGCATAACCGCGGTGTTTTCAGCGCGTTACTGGAAGGGCCCCGAAAATATTGAGTCGGGGCCTTTTTTCATATTTAAGACCACAGCACTTTCCTCTAAGATGTGATGCTGTTTGTTAACCGACGATTAGTAGATCCCATGGAAAATCATGAAATTCAGACCGTGCTGATGAACGCACTGCCCCTCCAGGAAGTCCACGTCTCCGGCGATGGCAGCCATTTTCAGGTGATTGCCGTAGGGGATATGTTCGCCGATTTAAGTCGTGTCAAAAAACAGCAGGCGATCTACGCGCCGCTGATGGAATACATCGCGGATAACCGCATCCACGCGCTGTCGATCAAAGCCTACACCCCGCAGGAATGGGAACGCGATCGTAAATTGAATGGTTTTTGAGTTATCGGCCCGACGTCGGTAGCAATGTAATTGAATAACAGAGAGCAGGTTGATGGATAAATTTCGCGTGCAGGGGCCGGGCCGGCTGAGTGGTGAAGTAACAATTTCCGGGGCAAAGAATGCGGCGCTGCCCATCCTTTTTGCTGCGCTGTTGGCTGAAGAGCCGGTAGAAATCCAGAATGTCCCGAAGCTGAAAGACATTGATACCACCATGAAGTTGCTCAGCCAGTTGGGCACTAAAGTCGAACGTAACGGTTCGGTGTGGATTGACGCCAGTGAAGTTAATATTTTCTGCGCGCCCTATGAACTGGTTAAAACTATGCGCGCATCAATTTGGGCGCTGGGCCCGCTGGTCGCCCGTTTTGGTCAGGGGCAGGTTTCTCTGCCTGGCGGTTGCGCCATCGGCGCTCGTCCGGTGGATCTGCATATTACCGGCCTTGAGCAACTGGGTGCCGAGATCAAACTGGAGGAGGGCTACGTTAAGGCCTCTGTTCAGGGGCGCCTGAAAGGGGCGCATATCGTGATGGATAAAGTCAGCGTCGGCGCGACGGTGACGATTATGTCCGCCGCGACACTGGCGGAAGGCACTACGATCATTGAAAACGCCGCCCGTGAGCCGGAAATTGTCGATACGGCGAATTTCCTCAATACGCTGGGAGCGAAAATCACCGGTATGGGCACTGACCGCATCACCATTGAAGGCGTGCAGCGTCTTGGCGGCGGCGTCTACCGGGTATTGCCGGATCGCATTGAGACCGGGACCTTTCTGGTCGCTGCGGCGATCTCCGGCGGTAAGATTGTCTGCCATCGGGCGCAGCCGGATACTCTGGATGCGGTGCTGGCCAAGTTGCGTGAAGCCGGCGCGGATATCGAAGTGGGCGAAGACTGGATCAGCCTTGATATGCACGGTAAGCGTCCGAAGGCGGTGAACGTGCGTACTGCGCCGCATCCGGGGTTCCCGACTGACATGCAGGCACAGTTTACGCTGCTCAATCTGGTGGCTGAAGGTACCGGGGTGATTACCGAAACGATCTTCGAGAATCGCTTCATGCATGTGCCGGAGCTGATTCGTATGGGGGCGCACGCGGAAATTGAAAGCAATACCGTTATTTGTCACGGCGTTGAAAAACTGTCCGGCGCTCAGGTAATGGCCACCGATCTGCGTGCTTCCGCCAGCCTGGTATTGGCCGGGTGTATCGCTGAAGGTACGACAATCGTCGATCGTATTTACCATATCGATCGCGGCTATGAGCGGATTGAAGATAAGCTGAGTGCTTTGGGCGCGAAGATCGAGCGCGTGAAAGGCGAATAAGCGGCGACCGCAGCGTTACAGAAATGCCGGGGCGTTAATCGCCCCGTTTTTTTAGCGGTTACGGATCAGTTTCTGGCGATCGATAAACTCATGAGTGATCGGATCGTGATAGCGCGAAGGCCAGATAACCCACGGCTCCACGCCGATTGCCTGCGCAATAAGCCATTCACCTTTTGGCCAGGGGCGGGTCAACGCATTCGCCAGTGTAGAAGAACTCAGCCCGGCTTTGCGGGACTCGGCGGCGAGTGACGTTCCCTGTTTACGCAGCGCAGCAATAATATCGGCCGGATGCCAGTCGATGAATTTCCTTTCCATTTTTTCTCCCTGTACTCAATGTCAAGCTTTCGGCAATCGCTTTATGCGGAAGCTTACTTTACCGTATAACGTTTCCAAATGGTTTCAATAAATTCTTAATGTATTCGGAAATGTGCAGGGCGACACACAGTGATGTAATTGGGGTGAAATAAGGAATCGCAGGGAAAGCGGCCCGCGCGCAAACGCAGGCCAGGGATTAATAATGGCGTTGAACTGACAGGTGCGCCAGACCAATCAGCGCTTCTTTGTGAGGAGAGTCGGGCAAAACGGCCAGCGCGGCAATGGCTTTATCGGCTTCCTGCTCGGCGCGCATTTGCGTCCACTCCAGAGAGCCGCAGGCGGCCATGGTTTCCAGAACCGGTTCCAGTAAATGGCGACCATTACCCTGGATAATCGCATCGCGGATCATCTGCGCCTGTTCCGGGGTGCCGTGGCGCATGGCGTGCAGCAGCGGCAACGTCGGTTTACCTTCATTAAGATCGTCGCCAACATTTTTACCCAGCGTTTTACCGTCAGCGCTGTAATCCAGCAGATCGTCAACTAACTGAAACGCCGTACCGAGGTAGCGTCCGTAATCCTGCATCGCCTGTTCCTGGGCTGCGTCTGCGCCGGCCAGAATCGCAGAACACTGGGAAGCCGCTTCGAACAAACGCGCGGTCTTACTATAGATGACGCGCATGTAGTTCTCTTCGCTGATATCCGGATCGTTGACGTTCATCAACTGTAGCACTTCGCCTTCGGCAATCACGTTAACGGCCTCTGACATGATACGCAGGACTTTCAGGGAGCCGAGGCTGGTCATCATCTGGAAGGCGCGGGTATAGATGAAATCGCCCACCAGTACGCTGGCGGCGTTGCCAAAGGCGGCATTCGCGGTGGCTTTACCGCGGCGCATGTCGGACTCATCTACAACGTCATCGTGAAGCAGCGTGGCGGTATGGATAAACTCGATGAGCGCCGCAATGGTGATGTGGGCCTCACCCTGATAACCGAGCGACCGTGCCGCCAGTACCGCGATCATTGGGCGAATACGTTTTCCGCCGCCGCTGATGATGTAGTAGCCCAATTGGTTGATGAGCTGAACGTCGGAACTGAGTTGTTCGAGGATTGTCGCGTTGACTCCCGCCATATCTTGCGCGGTTAACTGGTTAATATTTTCTAAATTCATCGCAAAAATCTGGCCATCGTTCCGTTACCACAGGTGATCTATGGAATTAACGAGATTGTTAAAATACCTACCGTAGTGCTGATTGTACCGAAAAACGGCGACAGTTAAACGCTGCAATCACGGTTGCGTTTTTTTTCTACGCAGAATGACAATCGCACTTGTCAAAGCCTCACGATTTGCGTAATATTCGCGCCCTATTGTGAATATTTATAGCGCGCTCTGAGAAACACAGAAGGCGCGCGGAAAGCGGAGTTTTTTATGTACGCGGTTTTCCAAAGTGGTGGTAAACAACACCGAGTAAGCGAAGGTCAGACCGTTCGCCTGGAAAAGCTGGACATCGCAACTGGCGAAACCATTGAGTTCGCTGAAGTTCTGATGATCGCAAATGGTGAAGATGTCAAAATCGGCGTTCCGTTCGTTGATGGCGGCGTAATCAAAGCAGAAGTCGTTGCTCACGGCCGTGGCGAAAAGGTGAAAATCGTTAAGTTTCGCCGTCGTAAACACTACCGTAAGCAGCAAGGCCATCGCCAGTGGTTCACTGATGTGAAAATCACCGGTATCAGCGCTTAATTACCAGGGGAGCATATATAAATGGCACACAAAAAGGCTGGCGGCTCAACTCGTAACGGTCGCGATTCTGAAGCTAAACGTCTGGGCGTAAAACGTTTCGGCGGTGAAGCAGTTCTGGCTGGCAGCATCATCGTTCGTCAGCGTGGTACTAAATTCCATGCTGGTAGCAACGTAGGTTGCGGCCGCGACCACACTCTGTTCGCTTTGGCTGACGGTAAAGTTAAGTTCGAAGTTAAAGGCCCGAAAAACCGTAAATTCGTCAGCATCGTCGCTGAATAAGTTTTTCGTGTCCCGGTAACGGATGGAAGCCCCGCAACGTGTTGCGGGGCTTTTTACATTCTTACACCGACGCCTCAGATCCAGCGGGCGTTTGATGGCGGTACGGTAAAGGAATTGGTAATGAAACAGCAGGCGGGCATCGGTATCATCCTGGCGCTGACAACGGCTATGTTCTGGGGAGCGCTGCCGATTGCGATGAAACAGGTGCTGGAAGTGATGGAACCGCCCACCATTGTTTTTTATCGTTTCCTGATGGCTGGCGCCGGCCTGGGGATCATCCTCGCCGTACGCGGCAAGTTGCCGCCGCTGAAGATGTTTCGTAAACCCCGCTGGTTGATTTTGTTGATTATCGCGACGGCAGGGCTGGTCGGGAACTTCATCCTGTTCAGCTCTTCACTGCAGTATGTCAGCCCGACGGCGTCTCAGGTGATAGGTCAGCTCTCTCCGGTGGGGATGATGGTGGCCAGCGTCATCATTCTGAAAGAGAAAATGCGCGGTACCCAGGTGGTGGGCGCGCTGATGTTGTTGTGCGGCCTGGTGATGTTTTTCAACACCAGTCTGGTGGAGATATTTACCCGGCTGACCGATTACACCTGGGGGGTGATTTTCGGGGTCGGGGCGTCAATGGTGTGGGTGAGCTACGGTGTGGCGCAGAAGATCTTGTTGCGTCGTCTTGCCTCACAACAAATCCTGCTTTTGCTGTACACTTTATGTACGATAGTATTACTGCCGCTGGCGCAGCCGGCGGTCATTATGCAGCTCAGTAACTGGCAACTGGCGTGTCTGATTTTTTGCGGGTTGAATACCCTGATTGGGTACGGCGCACTGGCAGAGGCGATGGCCCGCTGGCAGGCGGCGCAGGTGAGCGCCCTGATCACGTTGACGCCATTGTTTACGCTGCTGTTTTCAGATTTATTATCACTCGCCTGGCCTGAGTACTTTGCCATGCCGATACTGAATATGGTCGGGTATCTGGGTGCCTTTGTGGTGGTCGCGGGAGCGATGTATTCCGCCATCGGCCACCGCCTGTGGGGACGCTGGCGCAAAAACGACACGGTTGTGCAGGCACCTCGTCCGGGCGAATGATTTTCGGAGAAGTAAAATGAAGTTTGTTGATGAAGCAACGATTCTGGTCGCGGCGGGAGATGGCGGCAACGGCTGCGTGAGTTTCCGTCGTGAAAAGTATATTCCTAAAGGCGGTCCGGACGGCGGCGATGGCGGCGATGGCGGCGATGTCTGGATGGAAGCCGACGAGAACCTCAATACCCTAATCGATTACCGCTTTGAGAAGTCTTTTCGTGCCGAACGTGGGCAGAATGGTCAAAGCCGCGACTGCACCGGGAAACGTGGTAAAGATGTCACCATCAAAGTGCCGGTGGGCACCCGGGTTATCGACCAGGGAACCGGCGAGACCATGGGCGATATGACCCGACACGGGCAGCGCCTGATGGTGGCGAAAGGGGGTTGGCATGGTCTGGGCAACACCCGTTTTAAATCGTCCGTTAACCGTACCCCGCGCCAGAAAACCAACGGTACGCCCGGTGAGAAACGCGATCTGCAGCTGGAGCTGATGCTGCTGGCGGATGTCGGTATGCTGGGGCTGCCCAACGCCGGTAAATCAACCTTTATCCGTGCGGTATCCGCCGCGAAGCCGAAGGTAGCCGATTATCCGTTTACCACCCTGGTGCCAAGCCTTGGCGTGGTGCGTATGGATAACGAGAAAAGCTTTGTGGTGGCCGATATCCCCGGTCTGATTGAAGGGGCCGCGGAAGGCGCGGGTCTGGGGATCCGTTTTCTGAAGCATCTGGAGCGCTGCCGCGTGCTACTGCATCTGATCGATCTGGCGCCGATCGACGGTTCTGATCCGGTAGAGAATGCCCGGGTTATCATCGGCGAACTGGAAAAGTACAGTGAAAAGCTGGCTTCTAAACCGCGCTGGCTGGTATTCAATAAAATTGATCTGCTGGATCGCGCAGAGGCGGAAGCCAAAGCCCAGGAAATTGCTCAGGCGCTGGGCTGGGAAGGTAAGCATTACCTGATCTCCGCCGCCAGCCGCGACGGGGTTAATGCGCTGTGCTGGGATGTCATGAACTTTATCATTGAAAACCCAATTGTCGATGAGGAAGAGAGCGCATCGCCGGAAAAAGTCGAATTCATGTGGGACGATTACCACCGTCAGCAGCTTGAAGAGGCGGAAGCCGAAGCTGAAGAAGAGTGGGATGACGACTGGGATGAGGACGACGAAGAAGGCGTAGAGTTTATTTATAAGCGCTAATTAACGACCGGGAGCCTGAAGGCTCCCGGTGTGTTTTGACCCTTAGAAATATTTCTTCCGGTGCACCGGCTGCCATGACCGCCAGTGGAGGTTTGCGCCAGATATCCGGATGTTGCCTGTCTCGCTGTCGCCCTGGGGACGGGAAATATTACTGGATGGTATGCGGCAGCCAACAGCCGGCGTTCAGCCCCGGTCCGTCAGTGCGGTTGTCGAGAATCAACCTGCCATGATGTAACTGCGTAATGCGCTGGACGATACTCAGCCCGAGGCCGCTGCCGCCATAGCGCTGATCGAGACGGCGCCAGGGCTCCACAAGGGTTTTGCGATGCTGCTCGTCAATCCCCGGTCCTTCGTCAAGCACGTTGAGCCGTGTCCCCGTGGCCTCTTCCCGCAGCTCGACGCGAATCATGCTGCCTTCCGGGCTGTAGCGGGATGCATTTTCCAGCAGATTGCGCAGTAGCAGACGTAACAGCACCGCATCGCCCTGAACAGCCAGTGAAGAAGGGGCAGGCCAGGCGATCTGTTGCCGCCGTCGGGCGGCCAGCTCCTCCATTTCCATGGTCAACGGGGCGACGATTTGTTCACTCCAGTTGATATCGCTGTAGTGGCCGCTGGCCAGCGCCTGGCCAGCCCGTGACAGCATCAGCAATTGCTCGATGGTATGCATCAGCAGATCAACCCGTTCGACCAGCATCCCGGCCTGAGCCGTGCCTGCCTGCTCCATTAACTCCAGATGCAGGCGGATCCCCGCCAGCGGTGTGCGCAGCTCATGGGCGGCATCGGCGGTAAAGAGCCGCTCCTGTTGAATAGTATGGTCGAGCCGGGCCAGTAACTGGTTAAGGGAACTGGTCACCGCCACCATCTCTTCCATATCCGAATACATAGGCAGCGGCGTCAGGTTATCCGCTGAACGGCCAGACAGACTGGTACGCAGCCGGTTTAACGGGCGGGTGATCCAGGTTACGGCCCAGAAGGAGAAAAACAGCGTGAAGCCGACCATCACCAGGGAAGGAACCAGTAGTGAGGCGATGGCCTCGCGGATCTCTTTTTCGACATGCTGATTGCGCGCCCTGGCAGACAGCGTTTCATTGACCAGGAAACCGATCTGTTCGCGGCTCTCATGCCACAGCCAGATAACGCTGATAAGCTGAAAAAACAGCAGAATGATCGCCAGCAGAATCATAAGGCGGCGGCGCATGCTGGTCACGAATGGCTCTCCAGACGGTAACCGACGCCGCGCACCGTTTTGATGCGATCTTTACCCAGTTTGCGGCGCAGGTTGTGAATATGTACCTCCAGGGTATTGGAGCCCGGATCATCCTGCCAACTGTAGATATCCTGCTGCAGCGTTTCGCGGTGCACCGTCTGGCCAACCCGCATGATAAGCCGCGTCAGTAGGGCGAATTCTTTGGGCGTCACCTCCACTGGCATGTCGTCCAGCAACACCTGACGGGAACTAAGATTAAGGGTCAGATTATCATGCTGAATCAGATTATCGCTCTGGCCCTGGTAGCGGCGAATCAGCGCCCGAACGCGCGCCTGAAGCTCTACCAGCGCAAACGGCTTCACCAGATAGTCGTCGGCGCCGGCATCCAGGCCGCTGACCCGATCTTCCAGCGCATCGCGGGCGGTCAGTATTAATACTGCCGTACTGACCCCCCGGCGGCGCCACTGACCAAGCAGCTCCGCGCCGTCTTTATCCGGCAGACCGAGATCGAGGATCACCAGGCTATATTCTCCGCTTTGCAATAACGCGTCGGCTTCGGCGGCGCTGCCTGCGCAATCCAGGGCATAGCCCTCTTTACTGAGCGCAATTGAAAGCCCTTCCTGCAGCAGCGTATCGTCTTCAACAATCAGTAGCTTCATCGTCAATTATTCTGGTAGATGTCTTTGTACAGACGACTCTCAAAACGCACCAGCGGGATACGCCGGTTGCGCTGATCGGCTGGCTCGACGGCATAACCCGACAGATACTGGACAAACGCCATGCGCTGACCGCTGGCGGTGGTAATAAACCCAGCCAGATTATAGACCCCCTGCAGGGATCCGGTTTTTGCCGACACTTTACCGTCCACGCCCGCCTGATTCAGGCCGGCACGGTACTGTAGCGAACCATCGTGCCCCGCCAGCGGTAGCATTGTAATAAAATTCAACTGGCTGTCGTTCTGAGCAATGTACTGCAAAATTTGCATCATGGTTGCGGGGGCGATCAGGTTATGGCGCGAAAGACCGGAGCCGTCAACCACGATCGTGTTGCCGAGACTAATGCCCGCTTTCTGGCGCAATAACTGGCGTACTGCATCAGCGCCGGCGCGCCAGGTACCGGGGACGCCATAGTAGCTGTGCCCAATGGTTCGAAAGACGGTATCGGCAATCATGTTATCAGACTTTTTCAGCATCACTGTTAACAGCTCATGCAGTGGCGCTGACTGAGTGCTGGCGAGTACGGTACCGGGCGGGTTCGGCTGTGTCTGGCGCAACAGCGTGCCGGTATAATCAATACTGGCGCTCTTCAGCTCGGCTTTTAGCAGAGCGCCGGCATAGCTGGCGCCGTCCTGAATGGCGAACGCCAGCGGAAGTGGATCGCTGCGCTGAGACAGGCAGCCGGTCAGGGTATAGCGGTTAAGATCGCCGGTGACCACGTCCAGCTCGCAGTACTGAGCTTCCGCGGAGCCCCGCGCCAGCGTTTTCACCTGACTGAAAACGGTGACCGGATAATAAGACGCGATGCGTACAAAAGCCGGATCGCCGGCCTTTGGCGCACTGCTCAGCGACACGGAAAAGCAGTTTTTATCGACAATAGCCGCCGAAGGCGGTGCGCTGAAGCACTGGGTCATGTCGTTCCACGGCCAGCCGGGGGCTTTATCATGGCTGGCGAATACGGAGGTATCGATCATCACGTTACCGCGGATTTGGCGCACTCCGGCTTTTGACAGGGTGGCGATCATATTGCGCAATTGCTGGCGCTTCAGGGTCGGATCGCCGGAAAAGCGCGCGATCAGATCACCTTCCAGTACACCATTTTTTATCGCGCCGCGGCTTTCCAGCGTGGTGGTGAATCGGTAATCCGCACCGAGTTGCAGCAGAGCGGCCAGGGCGGTGATCACTTTCTGAGTACTGGCGGGCAGCGCCATTTGCTGGCTGTGATAATCGATAACCGGCGCACTGGCGCCCACTTTTTGAACCATTAACGCCAGGTTTGCTCCCGCCGGTAACTGATTAACGTACTCTTCTACACTGGCGGCATGGGCGGTTAACGCCGCCGAGCAGCCCAACATGGCGACGACAAATCTGGAAAATTGCATAATCTCGCGGTTACAGCCTGGAAACACGGTGCCGTCATACTAAGGCGCATCGCCCCGTAAAGTAAACGATGACCCTCAGGGAACTTCAGGGTAAAATGTTTATCAAAATGAAAAATCGATACTGACCTGGAGGATGCGCTCCGGGTCAGTTTTCTTTTGTTTTTCGTCCGGTAAAGGGTGTGCGCCGCCGGATGAGTGGTAAATACACGCCTGCAGATTTTACCGATTGCTGGGGTGTTTTATTTAAGAGGTATAACAAATGCAAGCTATTCCGATGACACTACGTGGTGCTGAAAAATTGCGTGAAGAACTGGAGTTTCTGAAGTCGGTTCGGCGTCCGGAAATCATCGCCGCGATTGCGGAAGCGCGCGAACATGGCGATCTGAAAGAAAACGCAGAGTACCATGCCGCCCGCGAGCAGCAGGGATTTTGTGAAGGCCGAATCAAAGATATTGAAGCCAAACTTTCTAATGCCCAGGTGATTGATATCACCAAAATGCCGAACAACGGGCGGGTGATTTTTGGCGCGACGGTCACCGTGCTGAACCTCGACACGGATGAAGAGCAGACCTATCGCATTGTCGGCGATGATGAAGCGGATTTTAAACAGAACCTGATTTCCGTGAACTCGCCAATAGCGCGCGGCCTGGTCGGCAAAGAAGTAGACGATTCGGTCGTCATCGACACGCCTGGGGGGCAGGTAGAATTTGATATCGTGAAGGTCGAGTACCTGTGATATCTGCTACGCTCTACATCAGTGGGGTTTTGTAAAACCAGGTAAAAGGCCGCGGTGCGGCCTTTTAACCATGGTTGAGGCGTGGCATGTTCACACTCGCCGCCAGAAGGGTGTTGATTCTGGTAGCCAATTTGGCCGGAACAACGCCTTTTTAGCGCGGCAGCGAAATCTTACGCTCTTCGGTGGGGCGGTAAAGAATCAGCGTTTTACCGATGACCTGTACATTACAGGCGCCGGTTTCCCGCACGATAGCTTCCACGATCAAGGTCCTGGTATCGCGTTCTTCAGTGGCGATTTTCACCTTGATTAACTCATGGTGCTCAAGCGCTTGTTCAATCTCGGCCAGTACCCCTTCGGTCAAACCATTGTTGCCAAGCATGACTACCGGCTTGAGCGAATGTGCCAGACCTTTCAGGTGCTGTTTTTGTTTAGTACTCAGATTCATCGTATTTTTTGCTTAGTTGGGATTGAAAACGGTTCATTCTACCGCCATCTCCCCTCAGTAGCCAAATAACAACCTCCTTTTTTCGGGGCGGAGGTGTTCGATGAACCCGGATGGAATGTGAAATGACAGGTAAAAAGCGTTCTGCCAGCTCCAGTCGCTGGCTTCAGGAACACTTTAGCGATAAATATGTTCAACAGGCGCAGAAAAAGGGGCTACGTTCCCGCGCCTGGTTTAAACTTGATGAAATACAACAGAGTGACAAGCTTTTTAAACCGGGAATGACGGTGGTCGATCTCGGCGCCGCCCCTGGTGGATGGTCGCAATATGTGGTAACCCAGATAGGTGGCAGTGGTCGTATCATCGCTTGCGATCTTTTACCTATGGATCCAATCGTTGGTGTGGACTTCCTTCAGGGGGATTTTCGTGATGAATTAGTCATGAAAGCCCTTATGGAACGTGTAGGTGATAGTCAGGTACAGGTTGTCATGTCCGATATGGCGCCGAACATGAGCGGGACGCCTGCTGTAGATATTCCCCGCGCCATGTATCTGGTAGAGCTGGCGCTTGAAATGTGCCGCGACGTACTGGCTCCCGGGGGGAGTTTTGTAGTGAAAGTGTTTCAGGGCGAAGGTTTCGATGAGTACCTGCGGGAAATTCGTTCTCTGTTTACGAAAGTTAAAGTTCGTAAACCGGACTCTTCGCGCGCCCGTTCGCGCGAAGTGTATATTGTAGCGACCGGGCGTAAAGTATAACCATGAGTATTCGGGCCCCGGCGGCATAAACCACCGCTGTCGCTTGAAAGACGCTGGATATATAGTATCCTGACGCTGTTTTTAACACAGTTGTAATAAGAGGTTAATCCCTTGAGTGACATGGCGAAAAACCTAATACTCTGGCTGGTCATCGCAGTTGTGCTGATGTCAGTTTTCCAGAGCTTTGGGCCCAGCGAGTCAAATGGCCGTAGGGTGGATTACTCTACCTTCCTGCAAGAAGTCAACCAGGACCAGGTTCGCGAAGCGCGTATCAACGGACGTGAGATTAACGTTACCAAGAAAGACAGTAACCGTTACACGACGTATATTCCGGTTAACGATCCCAAATTGCTTGATAACCTTCTGACCAAGAACGTGAAGGTCGTAGGCGAACCACCGGAAGAGCCGAGCCTGTTGGCTTCGATCTTTATCTCCTGGTTCCCGATGCTGCTGCTGATTGGGGTGTGGATCTTCTTTATGCGCCAGATGCAGGGCGGCGGCGGCAAAGGCGCCATGTCGTTCGGTAAGAGCAAGGCGCGGATGCTGACTGAAGACCAGATCAAAACCACGTTTGCGGACGTTGCCGGCTGCGACGAAGCAAAAGAGGAAGTGGGCGAGCTGGTGGAATACCTGCGCGAGCCGAGCCGTTTCCAGAAACTGGGCGGTAAGATCCCTAAAGGTATCCTGATGGTGGGGCCGCCGGGTACCGGTAAAACGCTGCTGGCAAAGGCTATCGCCGGTGAAGCGAAAGTGCCTTTCTTTACCATTTCCGGCTCTGACTTTGTTGAAATGTTCGTTGGCGTGGGGGCATCCCGCGTGCGTGATATGTTCGAACAGGCCAAGAAAGCGGCGCCCTGCATTATCTTTATCGATGAAATCGATGCCGTGGGTCGCCAGCGCGGCGCGGGTCTGGGTGGCGGTCACGATGAACGTGAACAAACCCTGAACCAGATGCTGGTCGAAATGGATGGCTTTGAAGGCAACGAAGGTATCATCGTTATCGCGGCGACTAACCGCCCGGACGTTCTGGATCCGGCATTGCTGCGTCCTGGTCGTTTTGACCGTCAGGTCGTGGTTGGCCTGCCGGACGTGCGCGGACGTGAGCAGATCCTGAAAGTGCATATGCGTCGGGTGCCGCTGGCGACCGATATTGACGCGGCGATTATTGCCCGCGGTACGCCGGGTTTCTCTGGCGCCGATTTGGCTAACCTGGTGAACGAAGCGGCGCTGTTTGCCGCTCGCGGCAACAAGCGCGTGGTTTCCATGGTGGAGTTTGAGAAAGCGAAAGACAAAATCATGATGGGCGCGGAACGCCGCTCCATGGTGATGACGGAAGCGCAGAAAGAGTCTACCGCGTACCACGAAGCAGGCCACGCGATCATTGGCCGTCTGGTGCCGGAACACGATCCGGTGCATAAAGTGACTATTATTCCGCGCGGGCGTGCGCTGGGTGTGACTTTCTTCCTGCCGGAAGGCGATGCTATCAGCGCCAGCCGTCAGAAGCTGGAAAGTCAGATTTCCACTCTGTACGGCGGCCGTCTGGCGGAAGAGATCATTTATGGCGTAGAGCATGTCTCTACCGGCGCTTCCAACGACATTAAAGTGGCGACTAACCTGGCACGCAACATGGTGACCCAGTGGGGTTTCTCCGACAAGCTGGGGCCGCTGCTGTATGCTGAAGAAGATGGTGAAGTCTTCCTTGGTCGTAGCGTGGCGAAAGCCAAGCATATGTCTGATGAGACTGCGCGGATTATCGACCAGGAAGTGAAGGCGCTGATTGAACGTAACTACAATCGCGCGCGTCAGATCCTCAACGATAACATGGACATCTTGCACGCGATGAAAGATGCGCTCATGAAATATGAGACTATTGATGCGCCGCAGATCGATGACCTGATGGCGCGCCGTGAAGTGCGCCCGCCGGCTGGCTGGGAAGATCCGAATACAAACGGTAATTCTGACAATAACGGTACTCCTCGAGCGCCGCGTCCGGTTGATGAACCGCGTACGCCAAACCCGGGCAATACCATGTCAGAAGAGTTGGGCGATAAGTAATTACCGCGCCATATGATATTGTTTGAAACTGAAAACCCCGGGGCCTGCTCCGGGGTTTTTCTTTTGCCTTAACCTCAGGATTTACAAGGGATAGCAATGAAACTCTTTGCCCAGGGCTCAACACTGGACCTTTCACACCCCCATGTGATGGGGATTCTCAATGTCACGCCAGACTCCTTTTCCGACGGCGGAACTCACAACACGCTGGTTGAGGCGGTCAAACACGCTAATTTGATGCTTAATGCCGGGGCAACGATTATCGATGTGGGAGGCGAATCCACGCGCCCGGGCGCAGCGGAAGTCAGTGTGGAAGAGGAGCTTGCGCGCGTGGTGCCGGTCGTTGAGGCGATCGCCCGGCGCTTTGAGGTGTGGATCTCTGTGGATACCTCGAAACCTGAAGTGATTCGCGAGTCGGCGCGAGTGGGCGCTCACATTATTAATGATATTCGCTCCCTGACCGAGCCGGGGGCGCTGGAGGCGGCGGCGCAGAGTGGGCTGCCGGTGTGCCTGATGCATATGCAGGGGCAGCCGAAGACCATGCAGCAGGCGCCGGTCTATGATGATGTGTTTGTTGATGTGCAGCGTTTTTTCGTTGAGCACATTGCCCGCTGCGAAGCCGCAGGCATCGCAAAAGAAAAATTGTTACTCGACCCGGGGTTCGGTTTCGGTAAGAATCTCAACCATAATTATCAGCTTCTGGCCAGACTCTCTGAACTTCACCATTTCGGCCTGCCGCTTCTGGTGGGGATGTCGCGTAAATCGATGGTGGGGCAGTTGCTGAATGTTGGACCGGATCAGCGTCTGAGCGGTAGTCTGGCGTGTGCGGTGATTGCCGCGATGCAGGGGGCTCAGATTATTCGTGTACACGATGTGAAAGAGACAGTTGAAGCGATGAGGGTGGTTGAAGCCACACTGTCAGCAAGGGATAACAAACGTTATGAGTAACCGTAAATATTTTGGCACCGATGGTGTCCGCGGGCGGGTTGGCGATGTGCCTATCACCCCTGATTTTGTCCTGAAGCTGGGCTGGGCGGCCGGTAAAGTGCTGGCGCGTCATGGTTCGCGTAAAGTGATTATTGGTAAAGATACGCGCATTTCTGGTTATATGCTGGAGTCCGCGCTTGAGGCTGGCCTTGCCGCTGCCGGCCTTTCCGCCGCTTTTACTGGTCCGATGCCGACCCCGGCAGTGGCATACCTGACGCGCACCTTCCGCGCCGAAGCGGGAATTGTTATCTCTGCCTCGCACAACCCGTTCTATGACAATGGCATCAAATTCTTTTCCATTGACGGTACCAAGCTACCGGATAACGTTGAAGAGGCTATCGAGGCGGAGCTGGAAAAAGAGATTAGCTGCGTGGATTCCGCTGAGCTCGGAAAAGCGAGCCGTATTGTTGATGCCGCCGGTCGCTACATCGAATTCTGTAAAGCCACATTCCCTAACGAACTTAGCCTCAACGGCCTGAAAATTGTCGTTGATTGCGCCAATGGGGCGACCTATCACATCGCGCCGAATGTATTGCGCGAACTGGGGGCAACGGTGATTACCGTCGGCTGTGAGCCCAATGGCCTGAATATCAACGACAAATGTGGCGCCACGGATGTACGCATGTTGCAGGAGCGGGTGATCAAAGAACAGGCCGATCTTGGTATCGCTTTCGATGGCGATGGCGACCGGGTGATTATGGTTGACCACGAAGGCAATAAAGTCGACGGCGATCAGATCCTGTATATCATCGCCCGGGAGGCGCTGCGTCAGGGGCAATTGCACGGCGGCGCGGTCGGTACGTTGATGAGCAATATGGGGCTGGAGGTCGCGCTCAGGCAACTGGGGGTACCGTTTGCCCGGGCGAAAGTCGGCGATCGCTATGTTATGGAGCTGATGCAGGAGAAAGGCTGGCGAATCGGTGCCGAAAACTCGGGCCATGTGATCCTGCTGGACCAGACCACCACTGGCGATGGTATTGTGGCAGGTTTGCAAGTACTTACTGCAATCGTGCGTAATAATATGAGTCTGCATGACTTGTGCAGCGGCATGAAACTATTCCCACAGATCCTCGTGAATGTGCGCTACACCGCGGGTTCCGTCGATCCGCTGGAAAATGAGACGGTGAAAAACGTCACTGCCGAAGTGGAAGCGGCGCTCGGTAAGCGTGGGCGTGTGCTGCTGCGTAAATCCGGTACTGAACCGCTGATTCGCGTGATGGTGGAAGGCGAAGATGAGGGGCAGGTGACGGCGTTTGCCAACCGTATTGCTGATGCAGTAAAAAACGTCTAACCGCAGCATAGTGTTTAAGGCCGGTTATTCCGGCCTTTTTTATGTGATACGGCGGAGTAATGCCCGGCTTTACGCGGCGATAAAAATCAGAAACGTACCAGAGATGTACGCCAGTGAAACGACACAGATTGCCAGGAATGACCCATGGACAGTAAATGGCTGGAAGATTTCTTATGTCTGAGCCAGTACGGTAGCTTTTCCCGGGCGGCCCGCGCCCGCCATGTGACCCAGCCCGCCCTGAGCCGGCGCATCAGAACGCTGGAGGAAACCCTCGGCGCGCCGCTGTTTGATCGCACCACCAC
Source organism: Entomohabitans teleogrylli (assembly GCF_001484765.1). Lineage (GTDB taxonomy): Bacteria > Pseudomonadota > Gammaproteobacteria > Enterobacterales > Enterobacteriaceae > Entomohabitans > Entomohabitans teleogrylli. The sequence continues at coordinate 79,031 of NZ_KQ947378.1, forward strand.
ACCGGTCACCCTGACCTGTTTCGGGGTGCGCTTCGAACCCTATGCCCGGCGCGTGCTGGAGACCCTCTCCCAGGCGCGCTATGAGCTGGGAACCCTCTCGCCCGCTTCGGAAAATACTATCGTTATGGTCAGTCTTCACACCCTGTCGATCAACGTATTGCCCGATATTATCGGCTTTTTACGCCAGAGCGAGTCCGGGCTGCGTTTTAATGTGAACTCATCGGTGCAGGGGGTGGATAACCATTTTGAAGCCTTGCTCAATCGGCAGATCGATCTGCTAATCACCTACGATTCACTGCAGGCGCGTCCGGAACCGGAAGTGGCGCAACAGTTACAGAACATTGTGTGGCGCTATGAACGCTTTATTCCGGTCATCTCATCACGGCTGATTAACGGCATTGAGCGTCAGAACGCGCCGATTCCCTGGCTGAGCTACAGCGATTATACGATTGTGCGGCGCATTGTCGGCCCGGCAGAGGAAAAGCTGCAATCGCGTTTGATCAAAGTGTTTGAGAGCGGACTGAGCGAGAGTGTCCGGGAGATGGTGTTACGCCATATCGGGATGGCGTGGTTGCCGGCGTCGACGGTGGCGGAACAACTGGCCAGCGGCGAGCTGGTACAGTATAGCCCTGATGAGCGCGCGTTAACCTGTGAAGTGCCGATTACTGTCTGGTGCAATCGCGGGGAAAACCGGTCGGTATTACAGCGCTGTTGGGAGAAACTGGCGCAGCCGCGACTGCCGTGACCATTTTTTCCGCAATCAAAGCGTTATTAAAAAATTGCCCTTGCTAAGGGCAGACGCTTTGGTTAGTATTCACACCCGCTTCAGTGGGGAATGACAAATAAACCCTGCTTTGTCTGGTAAGAAGCAATTGGTGTGCGGTGATACCGCAAGGAATAGGTCGATTATGTACGAAGCTCTTCTGATAGTTTTCCTTATTGTGGCAGTGGCCCTGGTTGGCCTGATCATGCTGCAGCAAGGTAAAGGTGCGGATATGGGAGCCTCTTTCGGTGCAGGCGCATCCGCCACGTTGTTCGGCTCAGGTGGTTCTGGCAACTTCATGACCCGTATGACTGCGGTGCTGGCGACGCTGTTCTTTATCATCAGCCTGGTGCTGGGGAACATCAATAGCAACAAGACGAATAAAGGAAGCGAGTGGGATAATCTGTCTCAGCCCGCACAAACGGAGCAGACCACGCAGCCGGCGGAAACCAATAAACCGGTTAGCGATATCCCGCAGTAACTTGCCAGTTTTAACGCGGTGAAGTGTCATCGCGTAGGTAAATGAAGTGCCGAGGTGGTGGAATTGGTAGACACGCTACCTTGAGGTGGTAGTGCCCGATTGGGCTTACGGGTTCAAGTCCCGTCCTCGGTACCAATATTCCGGAAAAAAGACGTCGCAGGACGTCTTTTTTTTATGTGCAATTAGTTGCAATCCGCGTAAGTCCCGGCTCTTCTGTATCTTCCCATATCAACAAAATTCAACATCCATCGACATGTTTGTGAGTACAATCCACAGGTTATTGGATTGATCATCCAGGCATAGTGTTAGCGGTACGATTCATCGGATAGTTTGGTCCACATACCATTCGTCAGCCGGTATTACTCGCTACGGTACTTTATCACCAGAATCGGCAGGGCGAACACCAGTGTCAGAAAGTTCGCTACGCTAACGACTGCATCATCAATCAACAGCCCGTAAATCAGCCACATCATCAACCCGCAGACGAACATTATGTACATCAGCCGGGAAATCCCTTGCGTATTACGGGTGGTGATAACCTTAATTGCCTGTGGTAAAAAAGAGAGCGTTGTCAGGCTTGCCGCAATGTAGCCAATTAGTGAAGTCCATTCCATGTTCACGCTTTCACATCTCCGGTCGTTCCAACAAGGGCCTCCGGTATTTCCTGCTGCACAACTGGCGGCGGTGTTCTACGGTACTTATCCAGTAGATGGATCTGTATTTTCTGCAACGTATCACCATTCAGGCGGTAATAACGAAAGTAGAGAGTCAGGGTGACAATGAAGAATAGTGTGGGCAGGGCTATCATGATGAACTGCATTCCCAGGATCGTGTGAGCGGGCTGCGCCACATTAGGGATATAGTCGATAAGCCCCAGCACTATGGCGATGAAAAACGCTGCAAATGCCGAGCCGCCTTTCACCACCATCGTCTGTACGGAATAGGCAATGCTCTCACAGCGAATATTCAACTTAAACTCACCATAATCGACGGTATCCGCCACCATAATTACCTGTAGTACCCAGAACAGTGCCGTACCGATATTCAGGAAGATCCCCGCAATAACGATCAGGGTAGCATTGTGGTAACTTGCCAGCGCCATTGCAAAAAGCACTCCGCAACTTAGAACCGGCATCACCGATGCACCCGCCCATAAAATACGTCGGGACAACGTTTTTACCAGCCGGGGAAAGATTATCAGCGTCAGCAAATTGGCAGCGCCTGCGTAGGACAGGTAGTAAGGAAAAAGGTCAGCATCACCAATCACATAGGTGAAATAGTAAATCGCAAAGCCGGTAATAATATTGGCTGCAACATTGTAGGCCAGCGCCATTCCCAGCAGGCATAAAAGCTGGTCATTCCTGTAAATTAATCCCACTATGGCCTTTAATGACAGACGCGAACTGTCCGCTGTTGCATCGCAATCGGAAGAGTAAACTTCATGTACTTTACGTAGAGTAACGATCGTCGAAACAATAAAGAATGCGATCAGTACCAATGTGAACATCTGGAAGCCAAATCCTCGGTCCACACCACCCACCGCGTTTACAAATGGCAGCGTTACTCCAGCGGTGACGAATCCGGCCAGACTGGCGAAAAACCGGGGAAATGGCACCAGTTGCTCACGTTCACGCTTGTCAAGGGTAATGGTCGGTACCAGCGACCAGAACGGAATGTCCATGAGCGTATAGGTCATACCCCACAGAATATAGGTCACGCAGACAAAAGCTATCTGTGCGTTCCCTTCAAAAAGATGCGCACTGAAGAGCAGAAACAGCACCAGTGAATTCGTCAGCGTACCGATTAATATCCAGGGTTTGAATTTTCCCCACCGCGAACGCGTAGCGTTAACAATCCAGCCCATAATGGGATCATTAACCGCATCCCAAATCCGTGCAATCAGGAAGAGAGTCCCGACGAAGCTGACCGATAGTCCCACCACATCGGTGTAGTAATACATCAGGTACATATACACAATGCCAATGGCAAAATCCTTACCAAACGCGCCGAACCCATAACTTAGTTTTGTTGTCAGGGAGATGCTCATAAGGTACCGGGCCGCTGTTACCAGCGCCCGCCTTCTGTTATCAGAGAATTTGCACACCAAAATGTATGCCCGGTGTAGCCAGATATTAGCGGTGTATCCAGGCTGGTAACCAGTTGCCGTGGGCCGCGATCAGGTCATCTACCAGCGTATAAATCTCCTCAATGCTCAGCACTGCCGCCGTATGCGGGTCCATCATGGTCGCATAGTAGACGTAGTCACGATTTTCAGTGAGGATTGCCTCGGTCAGTAGAGTCTGAACGTTGATATTGGTCTGCATCATGGCTGCCAGATGAGCTGGCAGTTTGCCCACTTTGGTCGGCTGAATACCGTTAGCATCCACCAGACAGGTCACTTCCACGCAGCACCCTTGTGGCAGGTTGTCTATCAGGCCATCGTTACGTACGTTGCCGTAAATCACACTCGGCTCTCCAGTCCAGAGAGCGTTCATGATAGTGCTGGCATATTCCCGCGAAGGCTTAATCTCGATTCGTTCTGCGGTCTTGAACTCTTCCAGCTCTTTATGCCAGTTTGCCAGTTGTTCCACGCAGCGTTTCGGATACTCATCCAGCGGCACCTTGTAACGTTCAATCAGGTCTTCACGCCCGGGCTTGATGAACCACGGCGTGTACTCGGCAAAGTGCTCCGACGATTCCGTTACGAAATAGCCCAGTTTTTTGAGCATCTCATAGCGCACAATGTTCTGGCAGCGCCCGTTACCGTGAATGTTTGGCTTTGGTGCTTGTCCGGTTTGATATGCCGCCAGCAGTTCGGGGTAGAGATTAACGTAGCTACCGCCAGTGGTTTTACGTTCCAGTTCAAGATAAAAAGCCATATGGTTAATACCGGCGCAGCGATAACGCAACGAGGCGGGATCAATATTCAGGTCGCGAGCCAATTCTTCCGCTGTCCCCTGCACGGAGTGGCACAGGCCCACCTGTCGGATGTGCGGATAGCGTGCATACATCGCCCAGGTATTCATCGCCATCGGGTTAACATAATTGAGCAGCGTGGCATCTGGACAGACTTCCGTCATATCCTCGCAAATCTGCCACAGATGCGGGATAGTGCGCAGCGCTCGCATAATACCGCCCGGGCCAAGCGTATCGGCGATGGTTTGCTTCAGCCCATGACGACGGCAGACCTCAAAATCGATGACTGTACAGGGCTCGTAACCACCAATCTGGAAGGCGACCACCACAAAGTCCGCATTGTGTAACGCCGCTTTGCGGTCGGTATGGCAGGTGATTTGTCCGGATGCGCCAGCAGAACTCATCAGCTTACGGACAACGATATGCGACTCTTCCAGACGCGCATCATCAATATCCATCAGGGCAATATGCGCAGACTTAAGGGCTGCACGTTGAAATACATCGCCCAGGATGTTTTTCACGAAAATCGTGGAGCCTGCGCCGATAAAGGTAATTTTAGGTTCTCTCACCATGACTCTCCCGAATGTGTTGAACAACGCCATGGTGGCACGGACTTCGGGTGAAAGCCTCCGTCTTCCCGGATGAGTATTCCCGTAAATCCAGATCCAGTGTTATAAGTAAAGCGAAATGACTTTTTGGGATAAAATGACTGAAAAAGAAGAGTATCCGGTCTGAAAATCAGTTTATTATCGAAATTGGCTGTTGATTTTGTGTCCTTATTCCCGGCCCAGCCTCTGCCGAGGGGGTATGATTCTTATAATTCAGGAAAAGGCTATGAATACACCTCTGACATCTCGTTTTTCGCCTGATCTATATATGTGCTGTAGCGATGAAAAGCAGAGTCGCGGTCCTTTGTCGCTTTATTCAGAAAGTCAGCGAATGGATATTGAATTGCGATCGCCGCAGGTTATGAGCAACAGCCACTGGCATGGTCAGGTGGAAGTGAATGTTCCTTTTGATGGCGATGTGGAATACCTGATCAACAATGATGTTGTGCAGATAGAACAAGGACACATCACCCTGTTCTGGGCCTGTACACCTCATCAGCTTACCCGGACAGGTACCTGTCAGCAGATGGCGATCTTCAACCTGCCGATGCACCTGTTCCTCTCCTGGCCGCTGGACCGGGATCTCATTAACCATGTCACTCATGGGATGGTCATTAAATCGCTGTCCCACCAGCAGTTAAGCGCTTTTGAAGTCCAGCGCTGGCGGCAAGAGTTGGAAAGTCATGACGAGCAAATTCGCCAACTGGCAATCGATGAAATAGGCCTGATGCTTAAGCGCTTTAGTCTTTCTGGCTGGCAGCCCATTCTGTTCAACAAAACCACCCGCACACATAAAAACAGGGTCTCGCGCCACGCGCAGTTTTACGTGAGCCAGATGCTGGAATTTATTGCTGGTAGCTACGATCAGGTTCTGACTATTAATGATGTCGCTGAACATGTGAAGCTCAATGCTAACTATGCGATGGGGATATTTCAGCGCGTGATGCAACTGACGATGAAACAGTACATTACGGCAATGCGCATTAATCATGTTCGTGCATTATTGAGCGATACTGACAAAACGATTCTTGATATAGCTCATACTGCCGGGTTTCGCTCAAGCAGTCGTTTTTACAGCACATTCAGCAAATTTGTCGGCATGTCGCCACTGCAATACCGCAAACTGAGCCAGCAGCGACGGCAAATCATGGTCAGTTGAGAAGTGCCTGTCAGGTATCATTCAGGGCATGCCGCTGCCTGGATAGCGGGTTTAGTGTCAATCCGTATTTCACCTTGTGGTGGGGCCGATGCACGAAGAAGAAACCGGGGATACCGTGAACGGTGAATCTGCCTCCGGTGCTGAATGATGGCAGAGGGTCTGCGCTTGAGTGATATCAATGAGGGTGTAAACCGAAGAGTTTAACTCACTCTCACGGTAGCCATATCCCCGAGTGGTCGCGTTCCGGAATGTTTTCATCCTGTTAGTGATACTGGATTAGCAAAGTCTCAGGGTTGTTTTGGTCCACGACAAACGGATGAATCTTCAGCATACTTTCCGACGGCTATCTCATCCTGATCATGTACTATCCCGGGCTCAAGGCGACCCGGGATAGTGGATAAGACCATTATTTGTCGAGGTTCTCAATCTGCGGCAGGCAGGCTTCAGAATAAGAGGTGAGCAGGCCGGTTTCCGCGTAGTTGAACAGCTTCTCACGGGTATCGGTGATGTCCAGGTTGCGCATCGTCAACTGGCCGATACGGTCGTCAGGAGAGAACACCGACTCGCCTTTCTCCATGGTCAAACGTTCCGCTTTATAGGTCAGATTGTCTGAGACCGTATTCATGATCGAATAGTCGTTGCCGCGACGCAGTTCCAGAGTGACTTCACCGGTAATCGCACTGGCGACCCAGCGTTGCAGGGAGTCACGTAGCATCAGCGCCTGCGGATCGAACCAGCGGCCCTGGTAGAGCAGACGGCCCAACTGGCGTCCATGAGCATGATACTGCTCAATGGTGTCTTCATTGTGAATGCCAGTCAGCAGGCGCTCATAAGCGATATGCAGCAATGCCATTCCCGGTGCTTCATAGATACCGCGGCTTTTCGCTTCAATGATACGGTTTTCAATCTGATCGCTCATGCCCAGACCGTGGCGCCCGCCGATACGGTTCGCTTCCATCATCAGCGCCACATCATCGGTAAAGGTTTTGCCGTTAAGGGCGACCGGGTGGCCGCGTTCAAAACGCACGGTGACTTCTTCAGCGGCGATTTTGACGCTTTCGTCCCAGAATTTTACCCCCATGATCGGGTTGACGATTTTCACGCTGGAATTGAGGTATTCAAGATCTTTCGCTTCGTGCGTCGCGCCCAGCATGTTGGAGTCGGTCGAGTAGGCTTTTTCTGCGGACATTTTGTAGTCAAAGCCGGAGGCGACCATGAACTCAGACATCTCCTGGCGGCCGCCCAGTTCATCAATAAAATCGGTATCCAGCCAGGGTTTGTAAATCTGTAGTTCGGCGTTGGTCAGCAGACCGTAACGATAGAAACGTTCAATATCGTTACCTTTATAGGTACTGCCGTCGCCCCAGATATTCACGCCATCTTCTTTCATTGCCGCAACCAGCATTGTGCCGGTTACGGCGCGTCCCAGGGGAGTGGTATTGAAATAGGTCAGGCCGCCGGTAGTGTTGTGGAACGCGCCGCACTGAATCGCCGCAATGCCTTCCGCCACCAGTTGCTTGCGGCAATCAATCAGTCGAGCATTCTCCGCGCCATATTCCATTGCACGACGAGGAATCGCTTCATAGTCATCCTCGTCCGGCTGCCCCAGGTTTGCAGTATATGCATAGGGCACAGCTCCCTTTTGTCGCATCCACAGCAGCGCAGCGCTGGTATCCAGACCGCCGGAAAAAGCGATGCCAATACGTTGTCCTGAGGGTAGATGCTTGAGAATCGTCGTCATAAAATAAAACCCTGCTTAATTGACTGATGAGTGACCATTTTCGCCATTATTGCATTTTTATGCAAAATAAATGAGTTTTCATTTAATCATCTTTTATCTATTACCGGAAGGGATTCGTGCATATTTAGTTAAAATTTCCCTGGTGGCCACTACTGGCGGAGGGGCTTATCCATCAGCCAGAAACCGCCGGGGAATCATTCAATGTCGGACATGGAACGCTGTGTTGACAGAATGTGAATTCAGGCAATATAATCTCCCCCGGTTTTACGTCCCGTCTTCGGTACCAAATCCCAACAATATTTGCATTTTTTGCATTATCGGCGTAGAATTCGCCACGTTTTCGGACGCGGGGTGGAGCAGCCTGGTAGCTCGTCGGGCTCATAACCCGAAGGTCGTCGGTTCAAATCCGGCCCCCGCAACCACTTTCCCTGAGAGTTGTTTTTCAAGCAGGCAGTTACGCGTCACTGGCGCTTTTATTGTCGATTTTGAAAAGAATTCTCCCGGAAAGCATCCGACTTACAAGGGTTCAGTTATATAACGCCCCGATTTATCGGGGTTTTTTGTTATCTGACAACAGTATAACTGGGCTTTAGGCCCTTTTTTTATGTCCTGGAGGTGGCGTTGTCCACGTTAGAGCAAAAATTAACAGAGATGATTACAGCACCGGTCGAAGCGCTGGGTTTTGAGCTTGTCGGCATTGAATTCGTTCGGGGTCGCACATCCACGCTGCGCATCTATATTGATAGTGAAGATGGCATCAATGTTGATGATTGTGCTGATGTCAGCCACCAGGTGAGTGCGGTACTGGACGTAGAAGATCCCATTACGGTGGCTTATAACCTGGAAGTCTCCTCACCCGGCCTCGACCGCCCCCTGTTTACGGCCGATCATTACACCCGTTTCCTGGGTGAGGACGTCTCGCTGGTACTGCGGATGGCGGTACAAAATCGCCGCAAGTGGCAGGGTGTAATCAAAGCCGTTGAGGGTGAAATGATCACAGTCACGGTCGAAGGCAAAGATGAAGTGTTCGCGCTGAGCAATATCCAGAAAGCGAACCTGGTTCCCCACTTTTAAACAGTCCGGATTGAGGCGAAACCCAGGATGAACAAAGAAATTTTGGCTGTTGTAGAAGCTGTTTCTAACGAAAAAGCGGTTCCGCGCGAAAAGATTTTCGAGGCGCTGGAAAGTGCTCTGGCAACGGCGACAAAAAAGAAATACGAGCAAGAGATTGATGTGCGCGTCAGCATCGATCGTAAGAGCGGCGATTTTGATACTTTCCGCCGCTGGGTCGTGGTTGAAGAAGTGACCATGCCGACCCGGGAAATCACCCTGGATGCGGCGCGTTTCGAAGACCCGTCCCTGAATGTCGGCGATTATGTAGAAGATCAGATTGAATCTGTCACTTTCGACCGCATTACGACGCAAACGGCGAAACAGGTAATCGTTCAAAAGGTTCGTGAAGCTGAACGCGCAATGGTTGTGGATCAATTCCGCGAGCATGAAGGTGAGATAATCACCGGCGTGGTGAAAAAAGTGAACCGTGAAAACATCACTCTGGATCTGGGCAATAACGCCGAAGCGGTGATTCTGCGCGAAGATATGCTGCCGCGTGAAAACTTCCGCCCTGGCGATCGTATTCGCGGCGTGCTGTATGCTGTTCGCCCGGAAGCGCGCGGCGCTCAGCTGTTTGTCACCCGTTCCAAACCGGAAATGTTGATCGAACTGTTCCGCATTGAAGTGCCTGAAATTGGCGAAGAAGTCATTGAGATTAAAGCCGCAGCCCGCGATCCGGGGTCCCGCGCCAAAATCGCTGTGAAAACCAACGATAAGCGTATTGATCCGGTCGGCGCCTGTGTCGGTATGCGTGGTGCGCGCGTTCAGGCGGTATCAACCGAACTGGGCGGCGAGCGTATCGATATTGTGCTGTGGGACGATAACCCGGCGCAATTTGTGATCAACGCCATGGCGCCGGCAGACGTAGCGTCTATCGTGGTGGACGAAGATAAGCACACCATGGATATCGCCGTTGAAGCGGGTAACCTGGCGCAGGCCATTGGTCGTAACGGCCAGAACGTACGCCTGGCGTCGCAGCTGAGCGGCTGGGAACTCAACGTTATGACCGTTGAAGACCTGCAGGCCAAGCACCAGGCTGAAGCGCATGCGGCGATTGATACGTTTACGAAGTATCTCGATATCGATGAAGATTTCGCCACAGTACTGGTAGAAGAAGGCTTCTCCACGCTCGAAGAACTGGCCTGGGTGCCGATGAAAGAGCTGCTGGAGATCGATGGCCTGGATGAACCGACCGTAGAAGCATTACGCGAGCGCGCTAAAAACGCGCTCACCACCCTGGCGCTGGCCCAGGAAGAGAGCCTCGGCGATAACAAGCCGCAGGAAGATCTGCTCAACCTTGAGGGGATGGATCGTACTCTCGCACTGAAACTGGCCGCCCGTGGAGTTTGTTCGCTGGAAGACCTCGCCGAACAGGGCGTGGACGACCTGTCAGATATTGAAGGGCTCACCAATGAAAAAGCCGGTGAATTGATCATGGCTGCCCGCAATATTTGTTGGTTTGGCGATGAAGCGTAATAAACTGTAGCAGGAAGGAACAGCATGACAGATGTAACCGTAAAAACGCTGGCTGCAGAGATTCAGACCTCCGTGGATCGCCTGGTACAGCAATTTGCTGATGCAGGGATCCCGAAGTCCGCTGAAGACTCTGTAACGGCACAAGAGAAACAAACGCTGCTTGCTCACCTGAACCGTGAACATGGTTCCGGGCCGGACAAGTTGACTTTACAGCGCAAAACGCGCAGTACTTTGAGCATTCAGGGTACCGGTGGTAAAAGTAAGTCGGTACAAATTGAAGTCCGCAAAAAACGCACCTTTGTAAAACGTGATCCGCTGGAGGCTGAGCGTCTCGCCGCGGAAGAACAGGCGAAGCGTGAGGCGGAAGAGAAAGCCCGTCGTGAGGCAGAAGAAACTGCCAGACGCGAGGCGCAGGAAAAAGCGAAACGCGAAGCTGAAGAACAGGCTAAGCGTGACGTCGCTGAACAGGCGAAACGTGAAGCTGCGGAAAAAGACAAAGTGATTAACCAACAATCTGACGAATCGACCAAAAGCGCCCAGGCCGAGAAAGCCCGTCGTGAAGCTGAAGCGGCGGAACTGAAGCGTAAGGCGGAAGAAGAAGCGCGTCGTAAACTCGAAGAGAGTGCCCGTCTGGCGGCGGAAGAAGCGCGTCGTCTGGCGGAAGAAAGCGAAAGCCGCTGGACCAATAAAGATGAGAGCGATGAGGGGAGCGACTATCACGTCACGACATCCCAGCACGCTCGTCAGGCGGAAGACGACAGCGATCGCGAAGTGGAAGGCGGCCGTGGCCGCGGCCGCAACGCGAAAGCGGCCCGCCCGAAGAAAACCAACAAGCATGCGGAATCTAAAGCCGATCGCGAAGAGGCCCGCGCTGCCATCCGCGGTGGTAAAGGCGGCAGGCGTAAAGGCAGCGCGCTGCAGCAGGGCTTCCAGAAGCCCGCTCAGGCCGTTAACCGTGACGTAATGATTGGCGAAACCATCACCGTGGCTGAACTGGCCAACAAAATGGCGGTGAAAGGTTCTCAGGTCATTAAAGCAATGATGAAGATGGGCGCAATGGCGACCATTAACCAGGTCATCGATCAGGAAACCGCACAGCTGGTTGCTGAAGAGATGGGCCACAAAGTCATTCTGCGTCGCGAGAACGAGCTGGAAGAGGCGGTAATGAGCGACCGTGATACCGGTGCTCAGGCTGAGCCGCGCGCGCCGGTTGTGACCATCATGGGTCACGTCGACCATGGTAAAACCTCGCTGCTCGACTACATTCGCTCCACCAAAGTGGCCTCCGGCGAAGCGGGTGGTATTACCCAGCACATTGGTGCGTACCACGTGCAGACCGACAACGGTATGATCACCTTCCTGGATACCCCAGGCCACGCCGCGTTTACCGCTATGCGTGCTCGCGGCGCCCAGGCGACGGATATCGTGGTACTGGTAGTGGCCGCGGACGACGGTGTGATGCCGCAGACGATTGAAGCTATCCAGCATGCCAAAGCGGCGCAGGTGCCGGTTGTGGTGGCGGTGAACAAAATCGATAAGCCGGAAGCCGATCCGGATCGCGTGAAAAACGAACTGTCCCAGTACGGCATCATTCCGGAAGAGTGGGGCGGCGAAAGCCAGTTTGTCCACGTTTCCGCGAAAGCCGGTACCGGTATTGATGAGCTGCTGGACGCTATCCTGTTGCAGGCGGAAGTTCTGGAGCTGAAAGCGGTACGCAGTGGCATGGCCAGCGGCGTGGTTATCGAATCGTTCCTCGACAAAGGCCGCGGCCCGGTTGCGTCCGTACTGGTACGCGAAGGTACTCTGCATAAAGGCGATATCGTTCTGTGTGGCTTCGAGTATGGCCGCGTGCGCGCGATGCGCGACGAACTGGGTCAGGAAGTTTCTGAAGCCGGTCCGTCTATTCCGGTGGAGATCCTCGGCCTGTCCGGCGTTCCGGCTGCCGGTGATGAAGTCACCGTGGTGCGTGACGAGAAGAAAGCCCGTGAAGTGGCGCTCTATCGTCAGGGTAAATTCCGCGAAGTGAAACTGGCTCGCCAGCAGAAACTCAAGCTGGAGAACATGTTCGCGAACATGGCCGAAGGCGAAGTGTCCGAAGTGAATATCGTGCTGAAAGCCGATGTTCAGGGCTCTGTGGAAGCTATTACCGATTCGCTGCTGAAACTGTCTACTGACGAAGTGAAAGTCAAGATTATCGGTTCCGGCGTTGGTGGTATCACCGAAACCGATGCTACCCTGGCAGCCGCGTCCAACGCGATTCTGGTCGGCTTCAACGTCCGTGCCGATGCTTCGGCCCGCCGGGTGATTGAGGCGGAAAGCCTGGATCTGCGTTACTACTCCGTCATCTATAACCTGATCGACGAAGTGAAAGCGGCGATGAGCGGTATGCTGTCTCCGGAGCTGAAACAGCAGATTATCGGTCTGGCTGAAGTCCGTGACGTGTTCAAATCACCGAAATTCGGCGCCATCGCAGGCTGTATGGTTACCGAAGGCGTGGTCAAACGTCACAACCCGATCCGCGTACTGCGCGATAACGTGGTTATCTATGAAGGCGAGCTGGAATCTCTGCGCCGCTTCAAAGATGACGTGAACGAAGTCCGTAACGGGATGGAATGCGGTATCGGCGTGAAGAACTATAACGACGTACGCACCGGCGATGTCATCGAAGTGTTCGAAGTGATCGAAATTCAGCGTACCATTTCCTGATACACCCGGTAGTGACAAGGTAAGTAATACTCTGAAGGGGGCTATGGCCCCCTTATTAGTCTGGAGAATAACATCATGGCGAAAGAATTTGGTCGCCCGCAGCGCGTGGCGCAGGAAATGCAGAAAGAGATTGCCATCATCCTGCAGCGCGAAATTAAAGATCCGCGCGTCGGATTGATGACAACCGTTTCCGGGGTGGAGATCTCCCGGGATCTGGCCTACGCCAAAGTGTACGTCACTTTCCTGAACGATCAGGACGAAAAAGCAGTAAAAGAAGGTGTAAAGGCATTGCAGGACGCGTCCGGCTATATCCGTACGCTGCTGGGTAAAGCGATGCGTCTGCGCATCGTGCCGGAACTGACGTTCTTCTATGATAACTCGCTGGTGGAAGGGATGCGTATGTCCAATCTGGTGACCAACGTGGTGAAACATGATGAAGAGCGCCGCGTAAATCCGGCGGACGATTCGAAGGAGGACTGATGAGTCGTCCTCGTCGTCGCGGTCGCGACGTTCACGGCGTGCTGTTGCTTGATAAGCCGCAGGGCGCGTCGTCAAACGATGTGCTGCAAAAAGTTAAGCGGATTTTTAACGCTAACCGCGCCGGTCATACCGGCGCGCTCGATCCTCTGGCTACCGGTATGCTACCGATTTGCCTGGGCGAGGCCACGAAATTTTCCCGCTACCTGCTGGATTCTGACAAACGTTACCGGGTAATCGCGAAGCTCGGTCAGCGCACCGATACTTCCGACGCTGACGGCAAAGTCGTCGAGCAGCGGGCGGTAAATTTCAGCAATCAGCAATTGCTTGAGGCGCTGGACTGCTTTCGCGGCGCCACGCAACAGGTTCCGTCGATGTATTCGGCGCTGAAACACCAGGGCAGGCCGCTGTATGAATACGCTCGCCAGGGCATCGAGGTGCCCAGAGAGGCGCGTCCTATTGTGGTGTATGAACTGCTGTTTATTCGCCATGAAGAGGATGAGCTGGAGCTGGAGATCCACTGTTCCAAAGGAACCTATATTCGCACCATCATTGACGATTTGGGTGAGAAGCTGGGATGCGGCGCGCATGTGATTTTCCTGCGTCGTCTGGCGGTGAGTAAATATCCGGTCGACAAAATGGTTACCCTGGAACAGTTAAGAATGTTGCAGGAGCAGGCCGAGGCGCAGGGCATTGCGGCAGATGAATTGCTGGATCCGCTGCTGATGCCGATGGACAGTCCGGCGGCGGAATTCCCGGCGGTGAATATTCCCCCGGCGGTTGCGGGATATTTCAGGAACGGACAGGCTGTCCGGGCCGCCGGCGCGCCGGCAGCCGGGCTGGTGCGGGTGACCGAAGGGGATGAGCAACGATTTATCGGTATGGGTGAAATTGACGATCAAGGCCGGGTGGCGCCCCGCCGTCTGGTGGTGGAGTTCCCGGCATAAACCGTCGTCACCTTGCGATAACAGGCCGTGACGGGTAGAATGTTCCGGCTTAACCAGGCGGTAATTTGCTGTGCATTTTCGCCGCCTGCTCGGGTTGCTGAATTAGAGATCGGCACCCTTAATTTTTTATCTATAATTCTGGAGTTGAAAAATGTCTCTAAGCGTTGAAGCTAAAGCTAAAATCGTTTCTGAGTTCGGTCGTGGCACTAATGACAGCGGTTCTACTGAAGTTCAGGTAGCCCTGCTGACTGCCCAGATCAACCACCTGCAAGGTCACTTTGCAGAGCACAAAAAAGATCACCACAGCCGTCGTGGTCTGCTGCGTATGGTTTCTCAGCGTCGTAAGCTGCTCGACTACCTGAAACGTAAAGATGTGGCTCGCTACTCTGCGCTGATTGAGCGCCTGGGTCTGCGTCGCTAACTCTTGCCAGTTTCGGAAAAGGGGCCTTCAGAAAGGCCCCTTTTTTCAACCAAACCGCAGCAATTTCGTGGAAAGTCATGTATTGTTGCAAAAATGGATTTCTGTTGCAGAGGTTCGCGCGGCTAATGAGAGGCTTTATCCGCCAGGCGGATTAGGGTTGTCATTAGTCGCGAGGATGCGATGGAGATCGGGTGTTAACAGTGGCATGGCCGGTGGCGTGCCGCTATTCATTTGAAAGGACAACATTTTGCTTAATCCGATCGTTCGTAAATTCCAGTATGGTCAACATACGGTTACGCTTGAAACCGGTATGATGGCGCGCCAGGCAACGGCCGCCGTAATGGTCAGCATGGACGATACCGCGGTATTCGTTACCGTGGTTGGCGCCAAAAAAGCTAAACCGGGTCAGGACTTTTTCCCGCTGACGGTGAACTACCAGGAACGTACTTATGCTGCCGGCCGTATCCCGGGCAGTTTCTTCCGCCGTGAAGGTCGCCCGAGCGAAGGGGAAACCCTGATCGCCCGTCTGATCGACCGCCCGGTTCGTCCGCTGTTCCCGGAAGGTTTTGTTAACGAAGTGCAGGTGATTGCGACTGTCGTTTCTGTAAACCCGCAGGTTAACCCGGATATCGTCGCGATGATTGGCGCTTCTGCTGCGCTGTCACTGTCCGGTATCCCGTTCAATGGTCCGATTGGCGCGGCGCGCGTGGGCTACATCAACGATCAGTATGTCCTTAACCCGACGGCCGAAGAGCTGAAATCCAGCAAACTGGATCTGGTGGTTGCCGGTACAGAAGCGGCAGTACTGATGGTGGAATCAGAAGCCGATCTGCTGAGTGAAGATCAGATGCTGGGCGCCGTGGTGTTTGGTCACGAGCAGCAGCAGATCGTGATTCAGAACATCAATGACCTGGTGAAAGAAGCGGGCAAACCTCGCTGGGACTGGCAGCCGGAAGCGGTCAACGAAGCGCTGAACGCGCGCGTTGCTGCGCTGGCCGAAGCGCGTCTGAGCGATGCTTACCGCATCACCGACAAGCAAGAACGTTATGCTCAGGTTGATGTGATCAAGTCTGACGTTATCGCCGCTCTGACTGCCGAAGATGAAACTCTCGACGCCAATGAGCTGGGCGAAATTCTGCACGCTATCGAGAAAAACGTGGTGCGTAGCCGCGTGCTGGCTGGCGAGCCGCGTATCGATGGCCGCGAAAAAGATATGATCCGTGGGCTGGACGTACGTACCGGCGTACTGCCGCGTACTCACGGTTCCGCGCTGTTTACCCGTGGTGAAACTCAGGCGCTGGTTGCCGCAACGCTGGGTACCGCGCGCGACGCTCAGGTTATCGATGAACTGATGGGCGAGCGTACGGATTCCTTCCTGTTCCACTATAACTTCCCTCCATACTCCGTAGGTGAAACGGGGATGGTCGGTTCGCCGAAGCGCCGTGAAATTGGTCATGGTCGCCTGGCGAAGCGCGGCGTATTGGCCGTGATGCCGACGATGGAAGAGTTCCCGTACACCGTTCGCGTTGTGTCGGAAATCACCGAATCCAACGGTTCTTCCTCAATGGCTTCTGTCTGTGGCGCGTCACTGGCGCTGATGGACGCCGGGGTGCCGATCAAAGCGGCGGTAGCCGGTATTGCCATGGGTCTGGTGAAAGAAGGCGACAACTATGTTGTTCTGTCCGATATTCTCGGCGACGAAGATCATCTGGGCGATATGGACTTCAAAGTAGCGGGTTCCCGCGATGGTATCTCTGCCCTGCAGATGGATATCAAAATTGAAGGTATCACCAAAGAAATCATGCAGGTTGCGCTGAACCAGGCGAAGGGCGCGCGTCTGCACATCCTGGGCGTAATGGAACAGGCTATCAATGCCCCGCGCGGCGATATCTCTGAGTTCGCGCCGCGTATTCATACCATTAAGATCAACCCGGATAAGATCAAAGACGTGATCGGTAAGGGTGGTTCGGTAATTCGCGCGCTGACCGAAGAGACTGGCACGACTATCGAAATCGAAGATGACGGTACTGTGAAGATCGCTGCGACCGACGGTGATAAAGCGAAGCACGCGATTCGCCGCATTGAAGAGATCACCGCGGAGATCGAAGTTGGCCGTATCTACAATGGTAAAGTGACCCGTATCGTTGACTTTGGCGCCTTTGTGGCCATTGGCGGCGGTAAAGAAGGTCTGGTGCATATTTCTCAGATCGCCGACAAGCGCGTAGAGAAAGTGACTGATTATCTGCAGATGGGTCAGGAAGTGCCGGTGAAGGTACTGGAAGTTGATCGCCAGGGCCGCGTTCGTCTGAGCATTAAAGAAGCCACTGCGGCGGCTCCGGCAGCGGAGTCTGCAGCACCAGCCGCGCCTGAAGCCGAGTAATTCAGGCCGCTGATTCAGCTCTCTGTGGCGACATGGAGAGCTGCTTATTAGAGGGCAGGACACGCCCTTTTGCAGCCGGGGGACAGGACGTTCATCCAATTGTTGTCTTCGGGAGTGGGAAATGAAGCCTTTTTTGCGCTGGTGTCTTGTTGCGACAGCTCTTACGCTGGCGGGATGCAGCAACTCTGCCTGGCGTAAGAACGAAGTGCTCGCGGTGCCATTGCAGCCGACTTTGCAGCAAGAAGTCATTCTGGCGCGCATGGAGCAGATTCTTGCCAGTCGGGCTTTAACCGATGACGAACGCGCACAGCTTTTATATGAGCGCGGAGTATTGTATGATAGCCTCGGTCTGCGGGCACTGGCGCGTAACGATTTTTCGCAAGCGCTGGCCATAAGACCTGATATGCCTGAAGTATTCAATTACTTAGGCATTTATTTAACGCAGGCAGGCAATTTTGATGCTGCCTATGAAGCGTTTGATTCTGTACTTGAGCTTGATCCAACTTACAACTACGCGTACTTGAACCGTGGTATCGCCCTGTATTACGGGGGCCGTTACCGGTTAGCGCAAGATGATCTGCTGGCGTTTTATCAAGACGATCCCAATGATCCTTTCCGCAGTCTCTGGCTCTACGTTGTAGAGAGCAGACTGGATGGAAAACAGGCCAAAGCGGCGCTACAGCAGCGCTTCGATAAGGCGACCAAAGATCAATGGGGATGGAATATCGTCGAATTCTACCTGGGCAATATTAGCGAGAAAACGCTAATGGAGCGCCTTCAGGCAGACGCAACGGATAACACCTCGCTCGCTGAGCATCTCAGTGAAACCAACTTCTATTTAGGTAAGTATTACCTAAGTCTGGGGGATAGGGACAGCGCTGCGGCTCTGTTCAAATTAGCGGTTGCCAACAACGTCCATAATTTTGTTGAGCACCGTTATGCATTGTTGGAATTAGCGCTCTTGGGCCAGGAGCAAGACGACCTGGCAGAATCGGACCAGCAATAGCTGACGGACATTATCAGCCCAAAACGTTTTGTAAGTCATCGCCTTAACAGGCGAGGGCGTTTTGTTCGTCGATTAACCTACTTTGAGCCGGTTCACACTTTTCAATGAAAATTGCAGAACATTTTCACGACGAGTTATGTAGACTGGCCGCCAATGAACCAGAGGCATTTGTACTACATGGCTGAATTTGAAACCACTTTTTCCGATCTGGGCCTGAAGGCTCCCATCCTTGAAGCACTGAACGATCTCGGTTATGAAAAACCGTCACCGATTCAGGCCGCGTGCATCCCGCACCTGCTGGACGGCCGCGACGTGCTGGGTATGGCTCAGACCGGCAGTGGTAAAACAGCGGCATTCTCTCTGCCGCTGCTGAACAATATTGATGCGGATCTGCGTGCGCCGCAGATCCTGGTGCTGGCTCCGACGCGCGAGCTGGCGGTGCAGGTGGCGGAAGCCTGTACGGAATTCTCTAAACATATGCGTAGCGTGAACGTACTGGCCCTTTACGGCGGTCAGCGTTATGACGTTCAACTGCGCGCCCTGCGCCAGGGGCCGCAGATTGTCGTCGGTACGCCGGGTCGTCTGCTGGACCACCTGAAGCGCGGTACGCTGGATCTTTCTAACCTGAAAGGTCTGGTGCTGGATGAAGCCGACGAAATGCTGCGTATGGGCTTTATCGAAGACGTAGAAACGATCATGGCGCAGATTCCGGAAGGTCACCAGACCGCGCTGTTCTCCGCCACTATGCCGGAAGCGATTCGCCGCATTACCCGCCGCTTTATGAACGAGCCGCAGGAAGTGCGCATTCAGACTAACGTGACCACTCGCCCGGACATCAGCCAGAGCTACTGGACGGCTTACGGGATGCGTAAAAACGAAGCGCTGGTGCGTTTCCTGGAAGCGGAAGACTTTGACGCGGCGATTATTTTCGTACGTACCAAGAATGCCACGCTGGAAGTAGCGGAAGCTCTGGAGCGCAGCGGTTATAACAGCGCGGCGCTGAACGGCGATATGAACCAGGCGCTGCGTGAGCAGACCCTGGAACGCCTGAAAGACGGGCGTCTGGATATTCTGATCGCCACCGACGTTGCCGCTCGCGGCCTCGACGTTGAGCGTATCAGCCTGGTGGTGAACTACGATATCCCGATGGACGCTGAATCCTACGTGCACCGTATTGGTCGTACTGGCCGTGCCGGTCGTGCAGGCCGTGCGCTGTTGTTTGTCGAAAACCGCGAACGTCGCCTGCTGCGCAATATCGAGCGCACCATGAAGCTGACCATTCCGGAAGTGGAATTGCCGAACGCGGAACTGCTGGGCAAACGCCGTCTGGAAAAATTCGCCGCTAAAGTTCAGCAGCAGCTGGAAAGCAGCGATCTGGACCAGTATCGTGCTCTGCTGGAGAAACTGCAGCCTGAAGAGTCGCTGGATATGGAAACCCTGGCTGCAGCGCTGCTGAAAATGGCTCAGGGCGAGCGTCCGCTGATTCTGCCGCCGGATCAGGTTATTGAGCGCCGTCCGAAGCGTGAATTCCGCGATCGTGACGATCGCTTTGAGCGCCGCGGTGGTGAGCGTGGCGAGCGTAGTGAACGTCCGCGCCGTGAACGTCGTGACGTGGGTGAAATGGATCTCTACCGTATCGAAGTCGGCCGTGACGATGGTGTCGAAGTTCGTCACATCGTGGGTGCGATTGCTAACGAAGGGGATATCAGCAGCCGTTATATCGGCAATATTAAGCTGTTCGCTTCCCATTCGACTATCGAACTGCCGAAAGGTATGCCGGGCGAGGTGCTGCAGCACTTTACCCGTACACGCATCCTGAACAAGCCGATGAACATGCAGTTGCTGGGCGATGCACAGCCGCGCGGCGAACGTCGTGGCGGTGGCGGTGGTCGTGGCTTCGGCGGCGGCGAGCGTCGTGAAGGTGGTCGCGGTGAAGGCGCACCGCGTGGTGAACGCCGTTTCAGCGGTGAGCGCCGTGAAGGTGGACGTAGTTTCGGCGAACGTCGTGAAGGTCGCGGCCCGCGCCGTGATGATTCCAGTGGTCGTCGCCGTTTTGGCGATGCGTAAGTGATACTAAGGCCGGAGATAAACAGTAACCCGGCTTCAGAACTTACCCGAATCACCAGAAAATAAATCTGAGCCCTGACGCGAGTCGGGGCTTTTTTTTGCTCCGCGATCGTCGGTGGTTATATTTTATACTGTAAATCTGACGTAACGTGTAGCGATAAATTTACGTTTCAGATATAGAGTAAATTTTCTCTCTGCGTTGTACTCATGTACTGGTACGATGTATCATCACTGAAAAATAAAACATCTATTCACAGCAGAGAGAGTTATGGCAACACTGGCAACAACCAGCACCACCACGCCGGGTTTACTGGGCGGCGTAGTTATTATTGCCGGCACCATTATTGGCGCCGGTATGTTTTCCCTGCCGGTAGTCATGTCCGGGGCATGGTTTTTCTGGTCGCTGGCGGCGTTGGTTTTTACCTGGTTTTGCATGCTGCATTCCGGGTTAATGATCCTTGAGGCTAATCTTAACTATCGCGCCGGCGCCAGTTTTGACACCATCACTAAAGATCTGCTGGGTAAAGGCTGGAATGCGATTAACGGCCTGTCGATCGCCTTTGTGCTGTATATCCTGACTTACGCCTACATATCGGCGAGCGGCTCTATTCTGCAACACACCTTCGCGGAGATGTCGCTGGCGGTACCGGCGCGTCTCGCCGGGCTGGGGTTCGCGCTGATTGTTGCGCTGGTGGTCTGGATGAGCACAAAAGCGGTCAGCCGCCTCACGGCGATTGTCCTCGGCGCCAAAGTGATCACCTTCTTCCTGACTTTCGGCAGTCTGCTGGGGCATGTCACGCCGGCGACACTGTTCAACGTCGCGGAGGCGAGTCCGAGCTACGCGCCTTATCTGCTGATGACGTTACCATTCTGTCTGGCATCGTTCGGCTATCACGGCAATGTCCCGAGCCTGATGAAATATTATGGTAAAGATCCGCGCATTATCACCCGCTGCCTGGTATGGGGAACGTTGATCGCCCTTGGCCTGTATGTTATCTGGCTGCTGGGCACCATGGGAAATATTGCCCGACCGGCCTTTATCGATATTGCTGATAAAGGCGGTAATATTGATGTGCTGGTCCAGGCGTTGAGCGGTGTACTGAACAGCCGCATGCTTGATTTGCTGCTGGTGATTTTTTCCAACTTTGCGGTAGCCAGTTCTTTCCTTGGGGTTACGCTGGGCCTGTTTGATTACCTGGCCGACTTGTTTAAATTTGACGACTCTGCCTTCGGGCGTTTTAAAACGGCGCTGATTACCTTCCTGCCGCCGATGATTGGCGGGGTTTTGTGGCCGAATGGTTTTCTATACGCCATCGGCTATGCCGGGCTGGCGGCGACCATCTGGGCGGCGATTGTGCCTGCGCTACTGGCGAATGCTTCCCGGAAACGTTTTGGCAGCCCGGCTTTTCGGGTATGGGGAGGGAAAGGGATGATCGCGCTTATTCTGGTATTCGGTATTGGCAATGCGCTGGTGCATATCCTTTCCAGCTTTAACTTACTGCCGGTTTATCATTAATTCCTGAACGCCAGGCTTTTAGTCTGGCTCCGGGCATATTTGTCAAAAATTCTTCCACGAAGGGGAGATTTTCGGGCACGCGTCATTACCCTCCAGAGTGATGATGGCTGAGGGTAAATATTCTCAATCCTGCGGAGAGTCATCATCACCTCCAGAGCAAAGGGGCTCCGGAGGTGAAGCGATGGTGACGATTAATCCGTCAGCGACTCATGTACCTGCTTCGCCAGTTCAAAGGAGTACAGGCGCGCATCGTGATCGAAAATCTGGCCGTTAACCATGATTTCATCGGCCGCGGTTTCGCGCAGCAGCGACTGCAATCCATGGCGTATTTTGGCTTGATCGCCTACCAGCGACATTCCCAGCGCCCGGTCGACGCCGTATTGTTCCGCCGGGCTCCAGAAGGTATCCATATTGTCGATTGGCGGCGGTAGCTGGCCGGTTTCTCCGCGCCGCAGTTTGACGAACGCCTGCTGCATGGAGGTAAACAGGAATTGCGCATCGCGGTTATTGTCGGCGGCGATGATGTTGATACATACCATCGCATAAGGTTTCGCCAGCCGCTCTGAAGGCCGGAAACTGCTGCGGTACAGGTGCAGCGCCTGGAAGAGCATATCCGGCGCGAAGTGAGAGGCGAAAGCGAACGGAAGCCCCATCTGTGCGGCCAACTGGGCGCTGTACAGACTGGAGCCCAGCAGCCAGACCGGGATTCTGGCGCCATAGCCGGGTACCGGCCGCACCGGCGGGTTGCTGTCCCGGGCGTCGAACCAGTCGACCAGCTCGCTAACGTCGCGGGGAAAATTGTCGATATCGCCGCTCATATGGCGACGTAACGCCATCATGGTGCGCTGGTCGCTGCCCGGCGCGCGGCCCAGCCCAAGATCGATACGCCCCGGGTAAAGGGTGTTGAGGGTGCCGAACTGCTCAGCGATCACCAGGGGTGAGTGATTGGGGAGCATCACGCCGCCGGAACCGAGATGCAGAGTTTGGGTATTCGCGGCCAGATAACCGATCAGCACTGAGGTCGCCGCGCTGGCGATGCCGGTCATATTGTGGTGTTCGGCCAGCCAGTAGCGATGGTAACCGAGGCGTTCGGCAAGGCGCGCCAGATCCAGCGAGTGGCGAAAAGCGTCTGCCGCCGCGTAGCCTTCAGGTATCGGCGCCAGATCAAGTACGGAAAAAGGAATAACAGATTGTGCAGGCATAATAAGCTCACTTGATTACAGCATTACGTCAGATTGAAGGTCTTCTTCCGGATTGCTCTGGCGGGTGTCTTTTGCCCGCCAGAGCGCCGGAAAGCTGTATTTCTAATACTGCATTAAGCATTGACGATTGCTGTTAACAAAGCGAGCTTTTTCTCAGGCCTGTAACTCCAGACCGGCCAGCCGCCACCAGTAGCCGTTACAGTCGCTATTCACCGCCAGCGGCTGTGGCGCGGCGCCGTTTTCATTGGCGCGAAAAATATCGATCATCGCCAGAGTCTCGCTGCCTAACGGCGACAGACGCACCATATCCACCAGCCCGGACATGGAAGGAAGTTCGTTGACCAGGTTATAGACATAGCCGCTCATGGTCTGAATGCCGTTGAGTACGAATACCTGTTGATCTTCCTGGGAACGCATATCGCGGCCGTTTGGATAATGGATGCAGCAGGTTTCGCATTCGTCTTTCGGGCGGTTCTCGGAACGGGCGGTAAAACAGCGCGCCGAATAGGCCAGCGGCAGATGGCCGTAGCTGAGCACTTCCACTTCGAACTGACGGCGGATCCCCAGCGCCTCACACTGGTCGAGTAGATTCACCAGCCAGTCGCGGGAGAGTTCCACCGGCATGCACCAGCGGGTCATACCTTGTTTGAGTAGCAGGCGTAGCGTCACGGCGTTGTAGCAGTTCAGGGCATGGCCGGCGACAAAGGGCAGTCTGCGCTCAGCGGCGAGATTCACGGCTCCCAGATCGTTAGCCTCGATCAGGAACTCGCCGTTGTCGACATAGCGCTTCAACTCACCCAGCTCTGAAGGGGCCTGAACCAGCGCCAGGGTGGATATCACCACCTGCTTGCCGCTGGCGGCAAGGGTTTTCGCCATTTCCAGCCAGTCGCCGACTTTTGTAGCGCGGCGCTTACTGCATACGGCTTCGCCGAGGTAGATAACGTCCGCGCTACTGGCGGCGGCCTGCTGATAAAAACTTTCCAGGGTCTCTTTTGGCCAGTAGTACAGTACCGGCCCTAATGAATATTGCATTGTGGCTCCTCTACTGCCATTTCCGGTAATACGCGCCCAGCGTGGTCTGGGTGCCCTCTGCCATGGCGCCGAGGGTTTCCATCCACGCGGCCTGCGGCGTATAGCTCTGCGGATCCGCCATGCAGCGATCGATGGCCTGACGCCAGACTCTGGCGACCTGGCTGACATAGGCCGGGCTGCGCTGGCGTCCTTCGATTTTCACCGAAGCGATATTCGCCGCCAGCAGTTCCGGCAGCAGCTCCAGGGTATTCAGGCTGGTCGGCTCTTCGAGGGCGTGATAGCGCTGGCCGTCGACCAGGTAGCGCCCTTTGCACAGCGTCGGATAACCGGCGTTCTCGCCGTCGTGATAGCGGTCGATAAGTACGTCGTTGAGCCGCGATTCCAGCCCCTGAGGGGTTTGCTGCCAGCGAACGTAGCGCGCCGGCGAACAGGCGCCGACGGTATTGGGCGATTCACCGGTCAGGTACGAGGACAGATAGCAGCGGCCTTCCGCCATGATGCACAAGCTGCCGAAAGCAAACACCTCCAGCGGAACCGGCGTCACGCGCGCCAGCTGTTTCACCTGGTGAATCGACAGAACGCGCGGCAGCACCACTCTGGCGACATCGAAATGGCGCTGGTAAAAGCGAATTGCCTCTTCATTCGTGGCGGAAGCCTGCACGGAGACGTGGCGCTCAATATGCGGATAGCGTTCGGCGGCATATTCCAGCATCGCCAGATCCGCGAGGATCAGCGCATCGGCGCCAGTCTGCGCGGCCATATCCACCGCCCGCTGCCAGCGCTCATAGCCGTCCGGGTGAGCGAAGGTGTTGATAGCGATATGCAGTTTGCGGCGGTGCTGATGCACAAAACTGACTGCTTCCTGTAGTTTCTTCTCGGTAAAATTCAGCCCGGCGAAGTGGCGGGCATTGGTATCGTCTTTCAGGCCAATGTAGACCGCGTCGGCCCCATTTTCGATGGCCGCCTTAAGGGCCGGAAGATTACCCGCGGGGCAAAGTAACTCCATAACATATCCTGGCTGCATTCAATGCAGGCTACGCCGCGCCGTCGCCGGGCGGCTAAAAAAGTGAGTGATGAGCGATTCTAGTTAACCTGCTGGCAACAATTTTTGATTTAAGGCAGTTAATCGCGTATTGATGAATAGCGCGGACCGGCAATTTAGTGGTATCACAAGCAGCGCAATTGTTGATTTTACGCCGCGATGCCATTTCAGCACTGTGGCACAATAACGGCATATTTCGTTTCAGGGAGTAAAGTTCGTGTTGGAGAAACTGCATGCGCGCCTGGTGCGCCTTGGGCCGTCATTAATCAGAACGCCGGTCAGGCTGGCGCCTTTTGCGCTAAAACGCCAGGTTCTGGAACAGTTGCTCGGCTGGCAGTTCCGCCAGGCGCTGGAAGATGGCGATCTGGCGTTCCTCGACGGGCGCTGGCTGAGTATTGAAGTGCGGGATATCGGCCTGCAGTGGTTCACGTCGGTGGCAGACGGCAAACTGGTGGTGCGCGATAACGCCGCCGCCGATGTCAGCTTCAGCGCTGACGCGAACGATCTGCTGATGATCGCCGCCCGCAAGCAGGATCCGGATACTCTGTTTTTCCAGCGGCGTCTGGTGATTGAAGGGGACACGGAACTCGGTCTGTATGTCAAAAATTTAATGGACGCCATTGAGCTGGAGGCAATGCCGAAGCCATTACGCATGGTGTTGCTGCAACTGGCGGATTTTGTGGAGGCGGGGCTGAAAGCGACGCCGACATCCAGAGAACATTCGGTAGGTGAGCCATGTTAATTCGTGTTGAGATTCCCATTGATGCGCCGGGGATTGATGCGCTGTTGCGGCGTACGTTCAAACGCGACGACGAAGCGCAACTGGTCCATTCCCTGCGGGAGGATGGCCTGTTAACCCTTGGGCTGGTGGCGACCGATGATGATGGTCAGGTGGTAGGCTATGTCGCCTTTAGCCCGGTCAGCGTCGACGGCGAAGATCTCCAGTGGGTCGGTCTGGCGCCGCTGGCGGTTGACGAAGCCTGGCGCGGCCAGGGGTTGGCCCGGCAACTGGTGTATGAAGGGCTGGACTCGCTGAACGAGTTTGGCTATGCGGCGGCGGTGGCGCTTGGCGACCCGGCTTTATATGGCCGTCTGGGGTTTGAGCCAGCGGCGCGCTATGGTCTGCATTGCCGCTGGCCGGGGAGCGAAGCGGCTTTCCAGGTGCATCGGCTGGCGGACGATGCGCTTAATGGCGTCAGCGGTCAGGTGGATTATCACGACCACTTTAATCGTTTTTAAGCGGTGCTGGCAGGTCGGCAAGCAGATCTTCAAACGCCATCTGCCCCGCCACCAGCGACTCTTTATGGGCTTTGCTCAGCTGTTTAATGCGATATTCCGCGCGCAGCGCCCGGCTGCGATCGCCGACCGGCGTACTATAAGCCAGGATTAACTCGCCTTTTCCCCGCAGCGCTTTGGCGCCTTTCCCCCGCTGGTGCTGGGTAAGGCGGCGCGTGACATCGGTGGTGATGCCGGTATACAGGCGGTCATCGGCGGTGCGGATCAAATACAAAAACCAGTCAGACATGGGCGTAAAATCGCGGGATAATCAGTCGCACCACCTTATCACGCTTTAGCGGGCGGCGGCATCCGCCGCATCGTAAAGCCGTTTTTCAGAGAGTCATTATGGAAACCCTCGCCGCGATTAGCCGCTGGCTCAGTAAACAGCACGTTGTGACCTGGTGTGTGGCAAAAGACGCCAGACTGTGGTGCGCCAATGCCTTTTATGTCTATGATGCCGGGCGTGTCGCCTTCTATCTGCTGAGCGATACGGATACCCGCCACGGTAAGATGGCCGGCCGCCGCGCGCCGGTCGCCGGTACGGTGAACGGCCAGCCAAAAACCGTGGCGCTGATCCGCGGCGTCCAGTTTCGCGGTGAAATTCGTCTGGTCGACGGCGAGGAGAGCGCGGCGCTGCGCAGTTTGTATAACCAGCGTTTTCCGGTCGCCAGAGCGATGTCGGCGCCGCTGTGGGAAATCCGCATCGATGAGCTGAAATTTACCGACAACACGCTGGGTTTTGGCAAGAAACTTCACTGGGAGCGCGAATCAGGCGCTGAGTAAGCGGATCATTTCCCGATTAAAGGCCGGTAAATCGTCCGGCGTCCGGCTGGTCACCAGTTGTTCGCTGTCCACCACCACTTCCCGATCCACAAAGTCGGCGCCGGCGTTTTTCACATCCACGACAATCGGTTTCACTGCCGTGAGTTTGCGGCCGCGTACCACGTCGGCGCTGATCAGTAGCTGCGGTCCGTGGCAGATAGCGAATACTGGCTTACCGCTGTTCACTATTTCACGGGTGAAGTGTACAAAGCGATCGTCGCCGCGCAGGGTATCCGGGGAGTGACCGCCGGGCAGTAGCAGGGCGTCAAACTGTTCCGGGCTGACATCATCAATGGCGGCGTTAATCATCACGTGGGCCTCGCCACGTTTGCCGGTGACCGATTTCCCGGCCTGTTTTTCGATGGTGATCACGTCGTGCCCGGCATCCAGCAGTGCCTGGGCCGGCGAGGTGTACTCTGAATCTTCAAACTCGTCGGTGATCAGTACAGCAATACGCTTGTTCATAGCGCCTCCGTGGTTTTGGTTTCAGAAACTGTGCCGACATTTTTTATCAGATGATGAATAATTAACGACACAGACCAGTAAGCCTGGATCATGGGGGGAGAATGACCAACAGATTACTCTGCAAAAGGAGGCCGTTATGAGCCGGGTACTGATAACCGGCGCGACGGGGATGGTCGGGCAGGCGCTGCTGAATAAGCTGGCGGCGGAACCGCGCGTCGGCCAGATTATCGCCGTGACCCGCCGCGCGCTGCCGCCGCTGGACAACGTCACCAATATCGTCAATCCGCGCCTCGAAGAGGCTTTGAGCCAGCTTGAGACGCCGCTGGATAGCGCTTTTTGCTGTCTTGGCACTACGCGCCGCCAGGCCGGCAGTCGCGAGGCGTTCAGCGCCGTGGATAAGGACAGGGTGATTGATACCGCGCTGGCTGCCCGGCGACTGGGCGCCAGCCATATGCTGGTAGTCAGCGCTGCGGGGGCCAACGCCGTGTCGCCCTTTTTCTACAATCGGGTAAAGGGGGAGATGGAGGCGGCGCTGATCGCTCAGCAGTGGCCGTATCTGACCATCGCCCGCCCTTCTATGTTGCTGGGGGAACGCCAGCAAAAGCGCTGGAGCGAAGAGCTGCTGGCGCCGCTGTTCCGGATGCTGCCGACTGGCTGGCGATCGATTGCCGCCAGCGATGTCGCCAGCGCTATGCTGGAAGAGATGCTGACGCCGGCGCAGCATGGCGTTACGGTATTGACCAATCAACAGATGCACGACATGGCGGCGAAGCGGCGCTGAACAGACAGGGCGTGGCAGTAGGACGTATCAGCGCTGCGTCCGGGCAGCGCTGATACAGGCATAGATTACTGCAGGTAGCTGAATGCGGTCGTAACGTGTTTCACGCCGCTGACCCGGCTGGCAATATCGGCGGCAGCTTTGCCTTCACGCTCGGTAACGACGCCCAGCAGGAACACTTCGCTGTTTTCGGTGGTGACTTTCACGTTCGAGGATTTCACCTGATCGCTGGTCAGCAACTGCGAACGGACTTTGGTGGTGATCCAGGTATCGGATGAGGCGGTGCCCAGTCCAACCGGGCTGCCGTTGCGGATTTCGTTATACACTTCCGCTACGCCCTCGGTGCCCATGGCTATCTGTTTTGCCCGCTGGGAAAGTTCGGTATTCGGCGCCTGGCCGGTCAGCAGGACTTTCCCCTGGTAAGCGGTGACGCTAACCCGGGCTTCCTTCTTCAACTGTTCATCTTTCGACAGGGCGTTATTGACGCGCAGTTCCAGAGTGCCATCGTCCACCTGAGTGCCGACCGTTCGCGGATCGGTGGCGGTTTTGGTCGCTACCGCGGCGCTGCCTACCACCACGGCGCCAATACAACCCTGTAGCAGTAATGCCGTAATAAGGACTGCCAGCGGCCTGAAAGCCTTCATAAGTACTCCTTAATCATCCTGGTGTGGAAATAGCATGTTATCAATCAGATCGCACAGGCAATTCACCGTCAGCATGTGCATTTCCTGAATGCGCGCGCTGCGATGGGAGGGAATACGAATCTCCACATCCTGCGGCCCGAGCAGACCGGCGAGCTCTCCGCCGTCGTAGCCGGTAAGGGCGACAATCGTCATATCGCGGGTTACCGCCGCCTCTACGGCTTTAACGATATCCCGGCTGTTGCCGCGGGTTGAGATAGCCAGCAGTACATCCCCGGTCTGACCCAGCGCGCGGACTTGTTTGGCATACACTTCATCATGCAGACGATCGTTGGCGATTGCCGTTAAGACCACATTATCGGCGTTAAGTGCGATCGCCGGCAGGCCAGGCCGTTCGGTTTCAAAACGGTTGATCATGCTGGCGGCAAAATGCTGTGCGTTCGCTGCGGAGGTACCATTGCCGCAACAGAGAATTTTATTACCGTTCAGCAGTGACTGAACCAGCGTCATGGCCGCCCGGGAAATGGCATCCGGCAGCGCTTCCGCCGCTGCAATCTGGGTTTGAATACTTTCCGTAAAGCAGACTTTAATTCTTTCGAGCACGGTGATCCTTAGCAATTAACGCCGGTTGTTGATGCCGGGCCGGCTGGCGGCCTGGCGTCAGGCGAAGGCGTTTTTCAGCCATTCGACGTGGGAACCGGTGAAGGCTATCACATCAAAACGGCAATCCACAGTATCAAAGCTCCCATTGTGGCTTGCCAGCCACACCCGGGCCGCCTGCAACACTTTCTGCTGCTTGTGGCGCGTTACGCTGGCCGCCGCGCCGCCGAACGCCGCGCTGTGCCGGTAGCGAACCTCCACAAATACCGTGACGGCGCCTTCCGCCATAATCAAATCAATTTCGCCGCCGCGGGTACGCATATTCGCGGCGATAAAGCGCAGTCCCTTGCTTTCCAGCCAGCGGCGGGCGCGCTGTTCATACGCCGCCCCTGACTGCTGGCGGCTTAGCTTTCCGGGACTACCTGTCCCTGCTGGTAGCGCAGCCATGATAACTTCCTGTTAATGATGCAGTCCGATGTGGCGCTCAGCGTACCGGTATTACCTTTGATCTGGTAACCGGAAACCTGACGCATTTGTGAGAAGTGGTTAGCCAGCGACCAGGCGTCCACACCCATGGCATACAGCCGCGCCAGCGAATAGTCGTTACGTACCCGGGAGAGCGCCTGTTGCATCAGCGGCGGGTTGCCGCCGGCCAGCATCGGGACTTCGCTGTAGCGCAGACCTTCCATCTCCAGACGGAAATCGGCGCCGTTGCTGCCCTGGGCGCTGCGCGAACTGGCGTACAGTTGCGCGCCGCTACGGCTGCCGGCGCGCATGGCGATCATCGGTTTGATCAGCGCCAGTTCATCCTGGCTGGCGAGGATATAAACCGCATCCACGCCGCCGCCGCTCACCGCCATATCGCTGACCGTGGAGGCCATGGACATGCCGTCCGGTGTTGCAAACTGGGGTTGATTTACGGTCACTGGCGTTCCGGAAAGCGCAATGCCGGCGCCGCTGTTGATATTTCCTTTCAGCTCGGCCACCGAACCAAATTTTTGCTGTAGCACTGTGCCGCCGCCCAGTTTTTGCCACTCGCTGGCGAAGGCCTGCGCCACGCGCTCGCCAAGGTTATTGCGCGGGGTCAGGATCAGCGGCGAGCGCTGCCCCTGCTGCCAGATATGGCCGGCGGCATCCCGGGCTTCATCTTCCGGGGAGAGGGCGAAGTAGCAGACGTTAGGGCGATTTTCTACCCTTTCCGGCTGGTTCAGCGCCAGAACATTCATCGGCGTATTGCTGGCCAGCAGTTGTTCCACCTGGTTTTTCAACAGCGGACCGACCACGATAGAGGCGCCGTCCTGCTGGACCTGGGCCAGAATCTGCGCCAGCGGTTGGGCGCTGGTATCATACACCTTCACTTCCGCCCCGGGATTGGCCGGCGTGGCCGCTACCGTTTGAACCGGAGCCGGGGCTGACGGCACTGCCGGCGCCGGCTGTTCGCCGGTCAGATCGTTGACCGATGCCGCGGATGGACTGGCGATGCCATTATCCGCGACGGTCGGCGTCTGAGCATCGGCGGGCTCCTGCGGTGGAACGGGGATTTGCGGCATCGTGTTGGCGGTTGCCATAACCGGCGTTACGCCATTATTTTTGGCGTCATTAAAGCCCTGCTGGATCGTCTGGCCAAAAATAGCCGCTTGGCCGCTGAGCGGGAGCAACAGGGCAATCTTTTCTGTTGAGGCCGGTTTAAACTGCTGGACATTCACCAGTTGGCTGGGCAGCAGTCGCGCGCCGGGGTTTTGCGGATAGCGAATCTGCCAGTCTTTGATTCCGGCTTTCATCATGTCGGGATCGTTGCGGTTATCGAACCAGATACGCTGGAGATCCAGCCAGCCCTGCAGAACATTCTCATTGGCGTTGATCACCAGGCTATTGGCTTGTTCGCGGGTCATCTGGCTGAGCGCCTGCCAGGTGGCGTCGATATTTTTCTGTTTCGCCTGGCCGCTGAGCAGCGGTTCCTGGGCTATCAACGCACGCAGTAGCGGCAGGGAGGGGCGCCCCTGACTGGCGTCGATCTGCGCCTGCCAGTAGCGCGCCTGCTGGCTTTGGTTGAACTGCCCGATTTGCATATCGGCCAGCAGATTGCTGGCGCCGGCATAATCACGCTGCGCCAGCCGGACTTCTGCGGCCAGCAGCGACTGCTCGCGCTGCTGTATCGCGTTCAGCGACTGGGGTAACTGGTTATACAGATCGACAGCCTGTTGGGTTTTCCCTTCGGTCAGCAGGGCATGAATGGCGAGTAATTGCCAGTTGATCCTGGTATCATTTGCGCTTTGCTGCATCTGATCCAGATAGAATGCGGAGTCGGCCTGAACGCCGCCCTGCAGATAAGTACCCGACTGATCCGGCGGTTGTGTGCTACAGCCAGCGAAAAGCAATGATGCCAGTACGACCGGCAAACAGCGCCTGGCATTAGAACGTAAAAAGGTTAGTGGTACCATACTGTATCCAGTGTTGTAGCCAGGTCCATCAGGGCGATTGCCGACGCCATGTTGACCCTGGGCAGTGCTCGCATCTTTACGTAGTATGCGTTGCGGCGCGACTTTCCATGTTCAAACTGACGGCAATACCAGGCCTGATGGGCATGGTTTTATTTTACCCAATGTTCAATATTAAATCGGCAATACGGATGAAACAATGAAACAACACGATTTGGCGGTGATTTCACCCGGTACGCTATACATTGTTCCGACGCCCATCGGCAATCTTGGTGATATCACGCAGCGTGCGCTATCAGTGTTACAGGCTGTTGATCTTATTGCTGCCGAAGATACCCGACATACCGGGCTGTTGCTCGCCCATTTTGCCATTAATGCGCGCCTTTTCGCGCTTCACGACCATAATGAGCAGCAAAAGTCCGAAAGTGTGCTGGCGAAGCTGCGCGCAGGGCAGAGTATTGCGCTGGTGTCCGATGCCGGTACGCCGCTGATTAACGATCCCGGATATCACCTGGTGCGTGCCTGTCGCGAGGCTGGAATTCCTGTGGTACCGCTGCCCGGGCCCTGTGCGGCGATTGCCGCGCTCAGCGCTGCCGGCCTGCCGTCTGACCGTTTCTGCTACGAGGGTTTTTTACCGGCGAAGTCGAAAGGGCGCCGCGATGCGCTACAGGCGCTGGAGCAGGAGCCGCGCACGCTGATTTTCTACGAATCCACTCACCGCCTGCTCGATAGTCTGGAAGACATCTGCGCGGTGCTCGGGGAGTTCCGCTATGTGGTGCTGGCCCGGGAATTGACGAAAACCTGGGAGTCGATTCACGGCGCGCCGATCGGAGAACTGCTGGCATGGGTGAAGGAAGACGACAATCGCCGTAAAGGCGAGATGGTGCTGATAGTGGAAGGCTACCAGAAACAGGAGGACGCGCTGCCCGCCGAGGCATTGCGTACCCTGGCGCTGCTGCAGGCCGAATTACCGCTCAAGAAAGCCGCGGCGCTGGCGGCGGAGATCCACGGGGTGAAGAAGAACGCCCTGTACAAATATGCCCTGGCGCAGCAGTAGTGCTGGTCCGGGCGAAGGCGATTTTTATTCACTCACCAGGCCGGCCTTGAACGTCTGATCTCCGCCATCATTGCCGGAGATCGTGTCGTAATCGCTGTTGGAGAATACTCTCCTGCGCCCAGGGAGATGCAGGCGCTTCGTCGTCACACCACAATCAATTCGACATGGGCGGCCAGCATCTCCGCTTTATCCTCCGCGCTGATGCCGCGATCGGTGATCACACAGCTGATTTTTTCTATTGGCAGTACCTGGTTAAAGCCGCGGCGCTTGAACTTTGTGGCGTCCAGAACCGCTATCACCTGGTGGGCGGCGGCGGCCATAGCGGCGCTGATGGAATAACCTTCGTTAAAGGTGGTGATTCCATTGCTGGTGTCGATACCATCGGCGCCGACAAACATCAAATCGGCGCTGATGCCCTGTAAAGAACGTTCCGCGATGGTGCCGTGCATCGAATGGGTTTTATGACGTACCGTACCGCCGCAGACCACGAGGGTAATGTCTTTGTTTTCCGCCAGCGTAAAAGCCGCCGGAAGGCTGTTGGTAATGACGGTAATATCGGTTTTTTTGGCCAGCGCTTCGGCGATCAACTGGGTAGTACTGCCGCTGTCGAGGATGATGGTCATCCCCTCCTCAATCATGGCGGCGGCGGTCCGGGCGATACGTTTTTTAGGATCGCTGGTCAATTTGTAGTGGTCTTCCGGCAGGACTTCCTCGCTTTCCCCAAGCGGACTGCCGGGTTTAGCGGCGCCGCCGTGAAAGCGCGTGACCAGGCCTTTCTCCTCCAGTAAGCGCAGGTCGGCGCGGATAGTCACCTCAGAGATGCCAAAAGTATTCGAAAGCTCCAGCACCAGCGCGCTGCCCTGCTCGTTTACCATCTCAACGATTTTGTTACGTCGTTCGAATGAGTTCATTATGATTTGCCCGATAATAAATTCCTGCCAGTGTAATCGAAGGCTAATGAGGGTCAAACGCTGATATTCGAAAGTTGGGGGCTGGCGTGGCAAGGTAAACAAGATAAGGGGAATAAAAAAGCATGGCCCGCAGGCCATGCCAGGCAGATAAGCGCGGGGAATCAGGTCACCGGTGCCGGGTTGAAGACCGCCAGTTGATTATGCAGCCCCCATTGATCGGAGAAGGTTTTCTTCCGCCCGCTGGCCACGTCGAGAATCAAGTGGAATAGCTTCCAGCCCACATCCTCAATGGTCTCCTCGCCGGTGGCAATGGTGCCGGCGTTAATATCCATCAAATCATACCAGCGGTTGGCCAGTTCAGTGCGGGTCGCCATCTTAATGACCGGCACAGCCAGCAGGCCGTATGGCGTGCCGCGTCCGGTGGTAAAGACCTGCACAGTAATACCTGAGGCCACCTGCTGGGTGCCGCAGACGAAATCGCTGGCCGGCGTGGCGGCATAAATCAGGCCGCGTCGGGTCGGGCGCTGACCCGGCGACAACACTTCGGCAATGGCGCTCTGGCCGGATTTGGCGATTGAACCGAGCGCTTTTTCTACCACGTTCGCCAGCCCGCCTTTTTTGTTGCCAGGCGAAGGGTTGGCGCTGCGATCGGTTTTCCCCATATCCAGGTAGTTGTCGTACCAGGCCATCTCTTCCAGCAGGCGTTTTCCAACCTCTTCATTGATGGCGCGCGGCGTCAACAGATGGATAGCGTCACGTACTTCCGTCACTTCCGAGAACATCACCGTTGCGCCACAGCGCACCAGCAGGTCGGAGGCATAACCCACCGCCGGATTGGCGGTGACGCCCGAGAAAGCATCGCTGCCGCCGCACTGCATGCCGACCACCAGTTCGCTGGCCGGGCAGGTTTCGCGCTGGCGCTGGTTCAGCTTCGCCAGATGGCGTTCAGCCACCTGGAGAATATCGTCGACCATCGATTTGAAACCGACGTGTTGTTCATCCTGCAGGCGCACAATACTGGCGCTATCCACGGCGATAGGCTGAACGTCTTCGGTGCCCTGCAGCAGGCGCTCCGGCTGGAGTTTTTCACAACCCAGGCCGATAACCATGACTTCGCCGCCGAAATTGGGATTCAGGGCGATGTTGTGAATCGTGCGGATCGGCACTACCGCGGCGGGCGCGTTGATGGCGACGCCGCAACCGTACAGGTGGTTAAGTCCCACCACGCCGTCAACATTCGGATATTTGGGTAGCAGATCGCGTTCGATGATTTTCACCACGTAATCCACCACGCCGGCGACGCAGTGTACGCTGGTGGTGATGCCCAGCAGATTCTTGGTTCCCACGCTGCCATCCGGATTGCGGTAGCCTTCAAAGGTGTAACCTTCCAGCGGCGGTAGCGGTTCCGGTACCCTGGTCGCCAGCGGCAGTGTATGAAGAGGCGGCGCTTCGGGGAGTTCGACCATGGATTCATCAATCCAGCTTCCACGAGGAATCGCGCGCACCGCGTAGCCGATAATTTCGCCGTAACGGATAATTTCGCCGTGGGCTGGAATCTCTACCAGCGCAACTTTATGACCCTGTGGAATATGTTCAATTAATTCCAGGCCGTCCGGAAAACGGGTGCCCGCTTTCAGACCATGGTCATTAACAATAATCGCGACATTATCCGTGTCGTGAACTTTTATATAAAATGCCCTGGGCGACGGCGATTTAATTTCGATAGCGGCCATTGTCCATATTCTCCAGTATGCGGTGCGGAAATATAACTAAAAATAGCTTTATGATTAGACTGTGGAGGATAATGTCAGGCACTGGCGGGTAAGAATGTGACTTGAGTCACTTAATGCGTTCGGGCCTGCTGTGGCGGGCATGGCAATATGAAAATCTGTGGCGCAGCGCCCATGGTGCTGGGCGTTTGCCACAAAAAAACAGGATATTGAAATTATCAATTGTGCATATGTCTGGTGCCTGGTGTGAGTATGGAAATTATACTGAAGACCGATTTGATTGCATCAGGTTAATTTAAAATAAGACAGTCAGTGAGTGTTTATTCGGGCCGAATTGCCTTTATCAATAATCAGGATCCTTAATTGCCTCTGCTTAAAGGATATAAAATGATACTGGATACTATAATCGAAATGAAAAAGGACAACGACACCCGCAGTCTTATATTGTTAATCGTATTTATCGTCATCGCCGTTAACTATGTTGATCGCGCTAACCTGTCGATTGCCGACGCTGAAGCGGTCAAAGAACTCCAGTTGAGCGTGCTATTGATGGGGGTATGTCTTTTCTGCCTTCGGCGGGGTCTGTTTACTGATGCCGATCCCTGGCGGATGGGTTCGGAATCGCAGCGGCTGCGCTAAAGTCTCGACCTGGTCTGTCTTTCTGGCCCCTGTTTACATCCCTGGAGAGGTTATTATGTGGACAGCGGCGGCCCGGCTGTTCCGCCCTGGTGGCGATGGTGTGATACCTGGTGATGGCGGGCGATATTAAACGCATGGAACTGCAGAAATAAGCATCGGTTAATTTAAGGGTAATATTATGAATAACAACGTTTTTCCCAACAAATTCAAGGCTGCCCTGGCCGCCGGGCAGACCCAGATTGGCTGCTGGTCGGCGCTGGCGAGCCCCATCAGCACCGAAGTCTTAGGGCTGGCAGGTTTCGACTGGCTGGTGCTGGACGGCGAGCATGCGCCAAACGATGTCTCCACTTTTATTCCGCAGTTGATGGCGCTGAAAGGCAGTACCAGCGCGGCGGTAGTGCGCGTGCCGACGAATGAGCCGGTGATTATCAAGCGCCTGCTGGACATCGGTTTTTACAACTTCCTGATCCCGTTTGTTGAAACGGAAGCGGAGGCCGTCAACGCGGTGGCGTCTACGCGTTATCCGCCGCAAGGGATTCGCGGCGTGTCCGTATCGCACCGCGCCAACATGTTTGGCACCGTGCCGGATTACTTTGCCCAGTCGAATAACAACATCACCATCATTGTGCAGATCGAAAGCCAGCAGGGTATCGATAACGTAGATGCCATTGCGGCAACCGAAGGTGTCGATGGGGTTTTTGTTGGCCCAAGCGATCTGGCTGCTGCGTTGGGTCATCTGGGGAACGCCTCCCATCCGGATGTACAAAAAGCGATTCAGCATATTTTTGCCCGTGCGAAAGCGCACGGTAAACCGTGCGGCATTCTGGCGCCCGTTGAGGCTGACGCCCGCCGTTATCTGGAATGGGGCGCTACTTTCGTGGCGGTAGGCAGCGATCTGGGCGTGTTCCGCTCCGCCACCCAGAAACTGAGCGATCTGTTTAAAAAATAATGACCACCCGTAACGATTAAGAGAGAGAAAAGTTATGACGATGAAAGTGGGTTTCATTGGCCTGGGTATCATGGGCAAACCGATGAGTAAAAACCTTATCAAGGCCGGTTACTCCCTGGTGGTGTCTGATCGTAACGCTGAGGCGGTGGCTGAAATGATCGCCGCCGGCGCCGAAGCAGCATCCACCGCGAAAGCGATCGCCGAACAGTGCGATGTGATCATCACGATGTTGCCGAACTCACCGCATGTGAAAGAAGTGGCGCTGGGCGAAAACGGCATTATCGATGGCGCGAAGCCGGGCACAGTGCTGATCGACATGAGCTCTATCGCCCCGCTGGCCAGCCGTGAAATCAGCGAAGCGCTGAAAGCCAAAGGTGTCGACATGCTGGATGCGCCGGTGAGTGGCGGCGAGCCGAAAGCTATCGACGGCACGCTGTCTGTGATGGTGGGCGGCGACAAAGCGATTTTCGACAAATACTACGATCTGATGAAAGCGATGGCCGGCTCCGTGGTGCATACCGGCGAGATTGGCGCGGGTAACGTGACCAAACTGGCTAACCAGGTGATTGTGGCGCTGAACATTGCCGCCATGTCAGAAGCGCTGGTGCTGGCCACGAAAGCGGGCGTTAACCCGGAGCTGGTGTACCAGGCTATTCGCGGCGGACTGGCAGGCAGTACCGTGCTGGATGCAAAAGCGCCGATGGTGATGAGCCGCAACTTCAAACCGGGTTTCCGTATCGACCTGCACATTAAAGATCTGGCCAATGCGCTGGACACTTCCCACGGCGTGGGCGCCCAGTTGCCGTTGACTGCGGCGGTGATGGAAATGATGCAGGCGCTGCGCGCCGATGGTTTGGGTACCGCTGACCACAGCGCACTGGCGTGCTACTACGAAAAACTGGCTAAGGTTGAAGTCGGCCAGTAAAAGCTCAGATAACCGGCAAGGCCCAAAACCGATTGGTGGGCCTTGCGGTTAACGGGCAATACGCGATTCAGCGCTTTTGAACTGGCCCGGATGAGTTGCGTGACAAGGCTGATATTTGCCATCTGTTGTACAGGCGCGGTAACGCACTCTGTTTTTCTCGCCCGTCGTGGCATTGACCTCCGCATGGATCGATTATGAAGATCGTTATCGCACCAGACTCATACAAAGAAAGCCTCTCTGCGGTTGAAGTGGCGCAGGCGATAGAAAAAGGCTTTCGGGAAATCTTTCCCGATGCCGAATACGTCTCCATTCCGGTGGCGGATGGCGGTGAAGGGACGGTCGATGCCATGGTTACCGCCACGCACGGCAGTAAAATCAGCACCTGTGTTACCGGGCCACTGGGAGAGAGGGTTCAGGCAAGCTGGGGGATATCTGGCGATGGCAAAACGGCGTTTATTGAAATGGCGGAGGCCAGCGGCCTGGCACTGGTACCGCCGCAGAAGCGCAATCCGTTAGTGACGACTTCGCGCGGCACAGGGGAACTTATCCTGCAGGCGCTGGATAACGGCGCGCGGCATATCATTATCGGTATTGGCGGTAGTGCCACGAATGACGGCGGCGCCGGTATGGCGCAGGCGCTGGGCGCGCGCCTGTGTGATGCAAAGGGAAAAGAGATTGGTAACGGCGGCGGGAGTCTGGCAACCCTGAGCTGTATTGATATCAGCGCGCTGGATCCTCGTCTGTGCGAGTGCGTAATTGATGTGGCCTGCGATGTGACCAATCCGCTGGTCGGGGAAAACGGCGCGTCGCGGATTTTTGGGCCGCAGAAAGGCGCCAGTGAAGCGATGATTCAGACACTGGATAAAAACCTCGCACATTACGCCAGTGTCATTGAACGCAGTCTGCATAAAGATGTGCGCGCCATGCCCGGCGCCGGCGCGGCCGGCGGTATGGGCGCGGCATTAACCGCGTTTCTCAATGCCGATTTGCGCAGCGGCGTGGAGATTGTTACCGAAGCGCTGAACCTCGAAGAACATATTCATAATTGTGCGCTGGTGCTGACTGGCGAAGGGCGTATCGACAGCCAGAGTATTCGCGGGAAAGTGCCGGTGGGCGTCGCCAGCGTGGCCAGGAAATATCATAAACCGGTGATTGGCATTGCCGGTAGTCTGTCCCCGGACGTGGCCATTGTGCATCAATATGGTATCGATGCGGTATTCAGCGTGCTGAATCGGATTGTGTCGCTGGACGATGCCCTGCGCGATGCGTTCGATAATATTTACCGCGCCTCGCGCAATATCGCCGCCGCGCTGCGGGTTGGGATGCATACTGCCGCGTGACAGCGGCAGGGAAACCCACTATACTTCGCGCCGAAGCTGACCAGACAGTCGCCGCTTCGTCGTCGTCCCTTTCGGGGGAGACGGGCGGAGGGGAGGAAAGTCCGGGCTCCATAGGGCAGGGTGCCAGGTAACGCCTGGGGGGCGCAAGCCTACGACCAGTGCAACAGAGAGCAAACCGCCGATGGCCCGCGCAAGCGGGATCAGGTAAGGGTGAAAGGGTGCGGTAAGAGCGCACCGCGCGACTGGCAACAGTTCGTGGCACGGTAAACTCCACCCGGAGCAAGGCCAAATAGGGGTTCACAAGGTACGGCCCGTACTGAACCCGGGTAGGCTGCTTGAGCCAGTGAGCGATTGCTGGCCTAGATGAATGACTGTCCAAGACAGAACCCGGCTTACCGGTCAGCTTCACATCTTCTGAACCCCGTCATTACTGGCGGGGTTTTTACTTTTGTGGCACATGCGGCCCTATCTTTATGGCGGATGGTGCGATACCCGTCTGGCCGGTCCTGTAAGGCAGGTTTTCGCACAGTGTCCCCTAATCCGCACACTTTTCCCGGGAATGTGCAGGTGAATTCACACTATCCGGCGCAACTGGTACTGCTGACTGGGGATTTTCCATATAATTATTCAAAAATACCTTCCATGGTACTTTTATGATAAAGTCAAATGCGAATATTTTTGAACAAAAGCGGTATTTCGTTACTGTTGGATTTCTGTTGTTTGTTATTCTCCTTGGCTGCGGGTATTTTTTCTTAAGAGTATTTTTCTTAACCTCTTCCGATGCCGGGCGCATGCGTCTGGAAATGTATAAGGCGACGCTGTATTCAACCATTGAACAATATAATTATTTACCCTTCCTGCTGTCCCAGGATCGCCTGATTCATAATAATGTTATTTTCCCGAATAACGACTCCCTGGCGACATTGAATGTGCGCCTTGAAAAATTCAATAAAGAACTACGTACCGCGGCGCTGTTCATTCTGGACCCTAAGGGGAAGGCGGTGGCTTCCAGCAACTGGCAGGAAGAAGGGAGTTATGTAGGTCAGGATTATAGTTTTCGTCCCTATTACACTCAGGCCATGGCGGGCCGGTTGGGGAAGTTTTACGGTATTGGCAGTACGACGTTGCGCCCGGGTTTTTTCCTGTCATTTCGCATTGAGCATCAGGGGCGTATTGCTGGTGTGATGGTGGTGAAAATCAGTCTTAATGATATTGAAAGCGCCTGGTCTGAAGGGCCGGATAATATCTATGTTTCTGATGAGCATGGTGTTATATTTTTAAGTGTTAATCCGCAGTGGCGGATAAAATCGTTATATGCGCTGCCGCCTCCGGTTCTGGAGAAATTCGTAAAAACCAGACAGTATAATATCAGCGCTATGGAAGTGGTGAAGCATTACCCCTGTTTTGATTTTTATGCCTTTAGGTTATTTAATCTTGATAAGACACAAAGCTGTTTATTTCCCCGCTATTACCGGCAAAAGCTGACGATCCCGGAATTTAACTGGGAAATTGCCTCGGTCTCGTCAATGAAAAATGTCTATCTGGTGATCGGCATTGCTGGTGCGGTGATTCTGATCGCCTACCTGTTTTTATTGATGCTATTTAAATATCTGCGGGTGCGGATACGGGCGCAAAATCTCCTGGAGAAAAATAACGAGTACCTGGAAAGGGAGGTCAGCGCCAGAACCCGGGCGCTGAAAGGCATTAACCAGAAATTGATTCAGGAGATGAAGGAGCGCATTGAGGCCGAGCGTACTTTGCAGCATACGCGCAGCGAACTGGCCGAATCCAGCAAGCTGGCGGCGCTGGGGCAGATGGCCACGGAACTGGCTCATGAGCAGAACCAGCCGCTGGCGGCGGTCCATGCCCTGACCGATAACGCGCGCAAAATGCTGGAACGCCATATGTATTCTGAGGTCGATCAGAACCTGCGCTATATCATTTCGGTCATTGAGCGTATGACCCAGAACATCTCGGAAATGAAGGCCTTCGCCAGTCGTCACCGGGTGCCGAAGGGCAACGCCAATGTTGTCAAAGCGCTGTATAACGCAGTGGCGCTGTTGAACCACAATCTGGAGAAAAACCGCGTGGAGCGGCGCATCAATATTTCGTCATCGTCGCTGATGGTGGGCTGCGATGGGCTGGGGCTGGAACAGATCTTCAGTAACCTGATCATTAACGCTATTGATGCGATGGAGAACCAGCCGCTCAAACGTCTGGATATCGCGGTCCGCGAACACGGCGGTCAGGTGATTGTCGCCATTAAAGACAGTGGTCCCGGGGTATCGCCGGAGGTTCTGGGGCGCATCTTCGAGCCGTTTTTTACCACCAAACGCCGGGGCATGGGGCTTGGGCTGGCGATTGTCAGCGAAATTGTTACCAGTTCGCATGGAACTATCAGCGCGGATAACCACCCGGACGGCGGTACGGTATTCACGCTGGTGTGGGATGAATGGAGAGAGCAAGATGAACCAGCATCTTCCTGATATAAAAATTATTTATGTTGAAGACAGTGATGATGTGCGCTTTGCCTGCGAACAGACGATGGCGCTGGCGGGATATCAGGTTATTGCGCTGACCAACGCGGAACAGGGGCTACAGGCCATTGAGAGAGAGCCCTATGCCATTGTCGTCACCGATATTCGCCTGCCCGGATTATCGGGGCTGGATCTCATGAAGCACGCCCGGGAGCGGGACAGCGATCTGCCGGTGATTCTGATAACCGGCCATGGCGATGTGGAAATGGCCGTCGAGGCGATGCGCAACGGCGCCTATGATTTTATTGAAAAACCGTGCAGCTCGGAAAAATTGCTCGAAGTAGTGGGGCGCGCCGTGGAAAAGCGACGTCTGGTGGTCGAGAATCGCCTGCTCAAGAACACGCTACAGCAGGAGAAGGGACCGCTACTGATTGGCCGCAGCCCGGTGATGAACGCGCTGCGCGACATGCTGATGCGTATTTCCGGCACTGGCGCCGATGTGTTGATTCACGGCGAAACCGGGAGCGGTAAAGAGGTGGTGGCCAGGGCCCTGCATCACTGGAACAATGCCACCCGCGGTCATTTTGTGGCGCTGAATTGCGCCGGCCTGCCAGAGAGTCTGTTTGAAAGCGAGATATTCGGCCATGAGCAGGGCGCATTTACCGGCGCCGTAAAGCGGCGTATTGGCAAGTTCGAGCATGCCGATGGCGGTACTCTGTTCCTTGACGAAATTGAGGGGATGTCGCTGGCGATGCAGGCCAAGCTGCTGCGGGTATTGCAGGAGCGCACCATTGAGCGGCTGGGCGCTAACCAACTGATCCCGGTAAATTGCCGGGTGGT
The DNA here is from genome assembly GCF_001484765.1 of Entomohabitans teleogrylli. Classification (GTDB taxonomy): domain Bacteria; phylum Pseudomonadota; class Gammaproteobacteria; order Enterobacterales; family Enterobacteriaceae; genus Entomohabitans; species Entomohabitans teleogrylli. The sequence goes on from NZ_KQ947378.1 coordinate 121,974, forward strand.
GGCGGCAACCAAAGTTGACTTACTGAAGCTGTGCGAGCAGGGCAGCTTCCGGCTCGATCTGTACTACCGTCTGAATGTGGTGACGCTGCGCATTCCGCCGCTGCGCGAGCGCCGCGAAGATATTCCCGAGTTGTTTTACTGGTTCGCCAGCCAGGCGGCGCAAAATTACCATCAGCCGCTGCCGGAGATCTCGCCGATACTGCTGGCGTGGCTGCAGGCCCAGAACTGGCCGGGCAACGTCCGGGAACTGAAACACACCGCCGAGCGTTTTGTGCTGGGGCTTCTGAGCGCGCCGCAGTCGGTTGCCATCAATCAGCAGGAAGAGTGCGGCCTGAACGCCTGTATTGATGCTTTCGAGAAGAAGCTGATTGAGGATATGCTGCGCCAGACCGGCGGCCAGGTCAGCCTGACGGCGCGGCAGCTGATGCTGCCGCGGAAAACATTGTACGACAAACTTAACAAGCACCAGATCAATCCGCAGGTATTTCGTACTGCGGAGTCGACCAGTTAAGCGTTGGCCGTCAGGGGAACCTGTAAATCGATTCCCTTGCCGGCGTAGCGCTCGGTGATCCACTGCCAGAGCGCAGGCGGCAGCGTGATACTGGCGCTGTGGGCCGCGCGCATCGCTGCTTCCGGCATACCGGGGTAAATCACATGATCGATCCCCGGTTGCGGTTTGGTCTGCAGTAAATAGTCAATAAAATCATTCACTTTATCCTGAGACTGCGCTTTGCCGCAGAATCGGCTGGGATCGACCAGCAGGGCGAACAGATGGTTGTGGGCTGAGCCGTTGGCGCTGTGATCCTGGGCAATGGTATCCCCGCCGGAAAGCACGCCAGCCATCAGCTCAATCATTAACGCCAGGCCGAAGCCTTTATGGCCGCCAAACGGCAGCAGGGCGCCGGCGCTGTTGGCGAACAGTACCGCCGGGTCGTCGCTCGGATTACCGCCGGCATCAATGACCTGGCCCGGCGCGACGCGTTGCCCCTGCTGCGCAAGGATCCGCGCTTTGTTGAGCGCCATGCTGCTGGTGGCGAAATCCACCAATACCGCCGGGCGCCCGGCGTCCACCGGCCAGGCAAAGCAGAATGGATTAGTGGTCAGGCGCGCCTCCGCCCCGCCCCACGGCGCCACCAGCGCCGGCCGTCCGGTGACGTTGCTGACGGCGAACAGGCTCAGTCCGGCGTCCGTAGCCATCTGCCCGTAATGACCCAGGCGCCCCAGGTGATGGGCGTGGCACAGGGTCATCAGACAATATCCTTCGTTTCTGACTTTGCTGATGGCCGCGCGCATCGCCACTTTGGTGGCGTGCTGGCCAAAACCGTTATGGGCGTGAAAGCGCAGCAGGCCGGCGCTTTCGGTCAACAGCTCCGGACGCGCATTAGGGGTGACATCCCGCCGGGCAATGTTGTCGAGATACTTGGGTAACAGCGAGACGCCGTGACTGCTGTAGCCGTGTCTGTCAGCCTCGATCATATGTTCCGCAACATCCTGAGCGATATCCGGTTCACACCCGCTCAGTTCCAGCAGGCCAGCAGTTAACCAACGAATTTTCTCAATAGCGATTTCCATCTGATTTATCTCCTGTTACATCAGACCCAGTACTTTCCACCAGGTGGAGGCGAAGAGCAGCAGCATCAGGTAGCCGGCGATGGTCAACACCACCCCAATGCGCGTGAACTGGCGTGGGGTGAAGGTGTCAGTCCCCAGGCACACCATGTTCTGCGGCGCGTTAATCGGCAAAATAAAGCCAAAGCTGACGGTGAATGCCAGCAGGATAGTCATGCCGGCCGGGTTGACGCCGGCGCTTTCCGGCAGGCTAATCAGCAGGCTTATCAGGATCGGCAGCAGGGCGGCGGTTAACGCGGTGGCGCTGGCGAACCCGAGGTGAATAATGATCAGAAACGCCGCCAGGATAGCGAAGATAGTGAAGGCGGAGAGGGACTCGAGGCCGAACCCTTTCACCACGTAGTTCGCCATCCAGGTCGCCGCCTGAGTATCCAGTAGCGTGGAGCCGAGGCTAATCCCGATGCCGAACATCAGCAGCGTTCCCCACTGGACGCGTTTTTCCACGTCTTTCCACTGCATTACACCAATACCCGGCAGCAGCATAATCGCCAGACCGGCGAGGGTAACTGAGGTGGTATCAATACTGTGCAGTTTGCCGCCCGTGGCCCAGAAGAACAGCAGCAGCAGAGAAATGACAATCAGGCGTTTTTCCTTTGCGGTGGTGGGACCGAGATCGGCGAGGGATTTCTTAATCGCATCGGTTCCCCCTTCGACGGTTTCGGTTTCCGGCGGCAGTAATTTGCGCGCCAGGAAGTAGAGGATCACTGACATGGCGAGACTCCACGGCGCCCCGGCCAGCAGCCAGTCCAGCCAACTGATAGCGTGCTCGGCGCCGAGGGTTTTATGAATAAAGCCCATGGACAGCAGGTTTTGTGCGGCGGAGGTCTGAATGCCGACGTTCCAGATACTGGTCGCCTGAGCAATGACAATCATCATTGAGGCGGCCATGCGCGAATGTTTGTCCACTTTAAACGCGGCGATCACGCCCATCATGATTGGCACCACACAGGCGGTGCGCGCGGTAGCGCTGGGCACCACCAGACTCAGAACGATGGTTACCACGATAGCGCCGATCAAAATACTGCGGCTACTGGCGCCGATTTTCGACATGGTGAACAGCGCGATACGCCGGTCGAGACCGGTGACGGTCATGGCGGCGGCGATAAACATCGCGGCAGCCACCAGGGCGAGCGCCGAGTTCGAAAAACCGGACAGGGTCATTTTCAGCGCTTTGGTGGTGCCCAGCAGGGCATCCGGGTTCTGGATATCCGGAGCGAATCCGACCAGGAAGATGATCAGCGCCGAAATGGCGATGGCGCTGGCGGTGTAGTCCATCGCCTCGCTAATCCAGACGATAATGGCGAACACCAGGATGGCTATCATGTTTTTTCCGGCGACCGGCAGGTCCGGGCCAAAGGGGAGAAACATGATGATGATGGCGGCAAGCGCGGCAATCCATAGCCCGGGGTGGGGTATGGCCCATTTTTTATCCGGCATGTTGGATGAAATACTGGACATAGTGACCTCGTTAATCGGAAAGAAATAGTCGTTCTCCTTATTGCAGGGGGTGTGCCAGGTATTTGTTTATTTTAATTTATTGATTTTTAAATCTTTATTTTGAATGGGCACATAAAAATTGAGTGGATTTCCGCACAGTGAAAAAAAAGTGCGCCGTCTGGCGCACAGGGAAATGAGGGAGGGAGTCGGGGAAGCTCGTCCTGCGGTATCGCTTTACATGAGCGCTGTTCGGGCATCGGCCAGGAGCAAGCAAAATCAGCGCTACCACACCAGTAGCGTGGCGTTGCTGGCGGTAGCGCTCCCCCTGTGGGATATGGAGTTTATGAATAGGGCGCCAGTGATATTATGGGTGATATCAATCGACGTCTGGTTATCCCGCCGATGACTGTAGAACGGCTCAAATACGTCCGGATGCCTGCACGTTTAAACCCCGTTCTGGTTGCCGGATGACAACAAATATGTGCTGATGGCCCATGAAGCCGCAACAGTCCCGGTTAACGTGTGACAAACTAAATTTTGCGCCGCTGGCGCTCATCGCATGATGATTAAAGGCGCGCTTAATTTCATGTCTGGTGGGATTTAAGTATCAACAACCTGAGACTTTGCCAGACATGCCAGGCAGCGAAGAAGAGTTGTGGCGGTTTGATTTAAAAGGGACTCAGCGTCTGCACTGAGCCCCTTTTCGGTGATATTGATTGCGCTGGCGCCCGCTCAGCGCTTACTTCCCGGCTAATACCTCGGCCAGCGTATTGCCAATCTGCGCCGGATTGCGGGTCCAGGCGATGCCGGCACGCTCAAAGGCGCGGAATTTGTCCTCTGCGCTGCCGCTGCCGCCGGAGATGATCGCGCCGGCGTGGCCCATCCGCTTACCCTTCGGCGCCGTGACGCCGGCAATGTAACCGACCACCGGTTTACTCATTTCATGGCGAATAAATTCCGCCGCCTGTTCTTCGGCGTTGCCGCCGATTTCGCCGATCATAATGACGGCATCGGTGTCCGGGTCGTCTTCAAACAGCTGTAGCGCATCAATGAAGTTAGTCCCGGGAATCGGGTCGCCGCCGATGCCGATGCAGGTAGACTGACCCATGCCGAGGGCGGTGGTTTGCGCCACCGCTTCATAGGTCAGGGTACCGGAGCGCGAGACGATGCCGATGCGCCCGGGGAGATGGATATCGCCAGGCATAATGCCAATTTTGCAGGCGCCCGGCGTGATAATTCCCGGGCAATTCGGCCCAATCAGCCGCACGTCGGGATGGCTGTCCAGCAGGCGCCTGGCGCGCAGCATATCCAGCGTCGGCACCCCTTCGGTAATCACCACGATCAGCTTCACGCCGGCCTCAACGGCTTCGACAATTGAGTCAAACACGAACGGCGCCGGCACATAAATCACGCTGGCATCGGCGTCGGTGACCGCCATTGCGGCTTTCATACTGTTAAAGACCGGCCTGTCGAGATGGCGCTGTCCGCCCTTGCCCGGCGTCACGCCGCCGACGATCCGCGTGCCGTAAGCGATGGCCTGCTCAGAGTGGAATGTCCCGTTTTTACCGGTGAATCCCTGAACCAGAACGCGCGTCTGTTGGTTAACTAAAATACTCATGCCACCTCCTGATTCAGTTGTTCAATAATGAGCCGGGCCGCTTCATCCAGTGAACTGGCGGCTTTTACCTGTAGACCGCTGTTGGCCAGCAACTGCTGGCCGGTGGCGGCATGGTTGCCGGACAGCCGCACCACCACCGGTACCGTCACGCGCTCCTGTTCAAGGGCGTGAATAATCGCGTTGGCGATCATGTCGCAGCGCACGATGCCGCCAAAAATATTTACCAGGATGCCTTTGACCCGGGCGTCGGAACAGATTAGCCGGAAAGCTTCAGTGACCCGCTGCTGGGTCGCGCCGCCGCCGACGTCAAGGAAGTTTGCCGGCTCGGCGCCGTAGAGTTTGATGATGTCCATGGTGGCCATCGCCAGTCCGGCGCCGTTTACCATGCAGCCGATATCGCCGTCCAGAGAGACGTAATTAAGATCCAGCGCCGCCGCCTGGCGTTCCCGGGGATCTTCCTGGGTTTCATCGCGCAGCGCATCCAGATCCGGATGGCGGTACAGGGCGTTATCGTCGAGTGAAACCTTGGCGTCGGCGCACATCAGGTCGCCGTTTTCGCGGATCACCAGCGGGTTAATCTCCAGTAGAGCGAAATCGCAGGCGTGGAATGCCTGCCAGGCGTCTTCCACCAACTGGCTGAAAGCGGGCCATTGCGCTTTTTCCAGCTGGAGTACGCTCAGCAATTCACGGATATGACACGGCTGTACGCCGGTCAACGGATCGACATGTACTTTACCGATTTTCTCTGGCGTTTCCCGCGCCACCTGTTCGATTTCCACCCCCCCTTCCGGGCTGACAATAATGGTGGTTCTCTGGCTTTCGCGATCCACCACCATGCCGAAATAGAGCTCCTGGCGTACCGGATAGATATTCTCTCCCACCAGCACTCCGCTCACGTACTGCCCCTGTGGGCCGCTCTGGTAGGTGACAAGATGTCTGCCGATAAGCCCGGCGGCAAAGCGCTGTGCTTCCTGCGCATCGCTAAAAACTTTGACGCCGCCGGCTTTACCGCGGCCGCCGGCGTGAATTTGCGCTTTGACGACCGCGCCTTTCCCGCCGTGGGCAACCTGTTGCCATGCCTGAGTCAACTGGCTGGCGTCGCTGATGAAGACTTCCCGCGGAACCGGAAGGCCCGCTCTGGCAAGCAGGCCTTTGGCCTGATACTCATGAAGATTCATTCCTGTTTCTCCTCGTGAATGATTTTTAGCCGTGGATGGCCCGTTTATCTGCCGCCAGCGCGGCTTCATGCAGCACTTCACTGAGCGTCGGGTGGGCATGCATGGTGAGCGAGAGATCTTCCGCCGACGCCTGGAACGCCATAGCCATGGTGACCTCATTGATCAGTTCGGAAGCCTGCGGGCCGACAATGGCGGCGCCGACCAGCCTGTCGGTCTGCTCCTGGACATACAGGGTACAGCGGCCGGTATCCCGACCCAGCGCCAGCGCCCGGCCATTCCCGCCGAACGGCGCACTGCCTTTTTTGACGCCGGCCAGCGCCTGGGTAACGCCTACCCAGGCGACTTCCGGGTCGGTATAAATCACGGAGGGGATGGCGGAGAGATCGACCGGCGCCACCGGCTGCCCGGCAATGGCATCGGCCACCTGAATACCTTCATGCATGGCTTTATGCGCCAGCATCGGGCCGCGCACCAGATCGCCAATCGCCCATAGCCCCGGCTGCCCGGTACGGCACAGCTCATCCACGGCGATACCGCCGCGCGCGTCTTTGGTTATCCCCAGCGCTTCGATGTCGAGCCTGTCGCTGTTGGGCACCCGCCCGACGGCGACGATCAGTTTATCGACCGTGGTTTGCTGCGCTTGTTCGCTTTGCTGCCAGTGGAGGACCAGGGTTTTGCCGCGCTTTTCGACGCGTTCCAGGGTGACGCCAAATTCCATGGTCAGGCCGCTGGCAGTCAGCGCTTTGCGGACTTCGCTGGCCAGGCGTTTTTCCAGCGCCGGCAGGAAGGTGTCGGCCATCTCCAGCAGTGTGACCTGCGCGCCCAGCCGCTGCCAGACAGAACCCAGCTCCAGGCCGATGACGCCGGCGCCGATCACGCCGAGCCGCGCCGGGCAACTGGTGAGCGCCAGCGCGCCGGCATTATCGAGAATAGTGACGTTATCGACCGTCACTCCCGGCAGCGCGCGCGGCCGGGAGCCCATCGCCAGCACGACATGGCGGGCCTGCAGGGTTTGCGACGCCTGGTGCTGGCTGAGGGAAAGCTGCCAGATGCCATCCAGGCAGCGCAGCGGCGTGGCGCATCCGTGGAAAAACGCGATGCGGTTACGTTCAAACAGCAGGCGGATACCCTGGGTGAGACGGGTCACGATGGCGTTTTTGCGCGCCATCATCGCCGGAACATCCAGCGTGGCGCCGCTGACGCTGATACCGTGGGCAGCTCCTTCGTGCTGTAGCGCGTGATACAGCTCAGAGGACTGGAGCAGCGCTTTGGAAGGGATACAGCCTACGTTCAGGCAGGTGCCGCCGGGGGAGGGTTCCCCCTGAGGTCCGGCGTAATCGTCAATGCAGGCGACCTTCAGCCCATGCTGCGCGGCGCGAATCGCCGCGACATAGCCTCCGGGGCCGGCGCCGATGACCGCCACATCGTAAAGGGTGCTCATGGTGATTTCCTTTTAAATTTCCAGTAAAAAACGTTCCGGCGCTTCCAGCAGGCGGCGGACCAGTACCAGCGCCTGTACCGCTTCCTGTCCGTCAATAATGCGATGGTCATAACTCAGGGCCAGATACATCATGGGCCGTACGACAATGGCATCGTTTTCCACCACTGCGCGCGGGGTAATCGCGTGCATGCCGAGAATGGCGGACTGCGGCGGGTTAATGATCGGCGTGGACATCATCGAGCCGAAGGTGCCGCCGTTGGTGATCGAAAATGTTCCGCCCTGCAGGGCTTCAAGGGGCAGTTTGCCGGCGCGGGCCAGGACGGCGTAATCGGCGATCTGGCGTTCAATATCGGCGATCGACATCCGCTGTGCGTCGCGCAGTACCGGTACTACCAGACCCCGGGGGCTACTGACGGCGATGCCGATGTCGCAGTAGTCGTGCCAGACAATCTCTTGCCCCTCGACGCTGGCGTTGAGAATCGGATATTCGCTCAGCGCGTAAGCGGCCGCTTTGACAAAGAACGACATAAAGCCGAGTTTTACGCCGTGTTTTTCGCCAAAAGGCGCTTTCCAGCGCTGGCGCAGATCCATCACCGGCTGCATATTCACTTCGTTGAAGGTGGTCAGAATGGCGTTTTCCCGCTGCGAGGCGAGTAATCGCTCCGCCACCCGGGCGCGCAGCCGGGACATCGGTTCACGGCGTATGCCGCGGGGCTGGGCGTCTGCCGCGATGAACGATGCCGGCGCGCTGGCGGCGGCGGGGATTTTTGCCGCGGCGGCGCGCGCGACATCTTCTTTTAATACCCGCCCTCCGCTACCGCTGCCGGCTACCTGTTCCGGGGCGATCCCCTGGCGCAGCCCCTCCTGACGCGCCGCCGGCATCACCGGCGGCGCTACCATTTCCGGGGTCAATGACGCAGACGCCGCGGCGGGTCCGGTACAGTCAGGCGCGGCGGTAGCGGCCTGGGGCTGGAGATGGGCCAACAGTTGCCCGGAGGTCACCGTGGTCTCTTCCGGGCAGATGATGGCGCTGAGGATGCCGTCCTGGGGGGCGGGGATTTCGAGGATCACTTTGTCGGTTTCCAGCTCCGCCAGGACTTCGTCGCGCTGTACCGCCTCTCCGGGCTGTTTACACCAGCGCGACAGGGTACCTTCGGCAACGGATTCGGGGAGTTGGGGGGCGGTAATTTCGATCATTGTTCTGCTCCTGCAGTGACTTTTTTCTCCACTTCCTGGAGGACCGGGGCAAATGCCTCGTTGAGGAAGTCGGTAATTTGCTGACGGTGAACGGCGCCATAGCCGGTGGCTGGCGCGGCGGCGGCGGGGCGGCCCGCATAGCGCCAGCGTGCGCCTGGCGTGAGGGCGACGAGCTGGTGGTGAATCTGTCGCCAGGCGCCCTGATTTTCCGGCTCTTCCTGGAGCCATACCCAATGGCGGCAGCGGTTCAGCGGCGCCAGCAGGGCGGAGAGGGCCTCGTCCGGGAACGGATATAGCTGTTCAAGGCGGATAATCGCCACCTTCTCTTCCAGACCGCGCTGCTGGCGAGCTTCCAGCGCGTCGTAGTAGACCTGGCCGCTGCACAGGATGACCTGTTGAATCTGTGCGGGCGGCTGGCTGAGCGGATCGCCAATCACCGGGCGGAAAGTGTCGTCGGTGAAACGGGTCAGATCGCTCATCGCGGCTTTGGCGCGCAGCAGGCGCTTACTCATCAGGATAATCAGCGGCTTGCGCATCGGGCGCATCACCTGGCCGCGCAGCAGATGGAACATCTGGCTGGATTCACTGGGCATCACCACCTGCATGTTGTTTTCTGCGCATAGCTGTAGCCAGCGCTCCGGGCGCGCCGATGAGTGTTCCGGTCCCTGCCCGTCGTAACCGTGGGGCAACATAACGGTCAGGCCGCTGTAGCGCTGCCATTTGGTTTCGCCGGAGCAGATGAACTGGTCGATAGCGACCTGGGCGCCGTTAGCGAAATCGCCAAACTGGGCTTCCCAGATGGTCAGAGCGTCCGGCGCGCTGGTGGAATAACCATATTCATACGCCAGCAGCGCTTCTTCATTGAGCACCGAATCAATCACCTCAAAGGTCGCCTGGCGGGGGCTGATATGCTGCAACGGGATATAACTGGCGGCCTGTTGTTGATGGTGTAGTACCGCGTGACGATGGCTGAAGGTACCGCGCCCGGCGTCCTCGCCGGAGAGACGAACCCGGTGGCCTTCTTCGACCAGCGAGGCCCAGGCCAGCGCCTCCGCCATGCCCCAGTCGACGGGCTGTTCGCCGCGGGACATCGCCCTGCGCTGCGTCAACTGGCGTGCGACGGTGGGGTGAACCGCGAATTCAGAGGGGACGCCGGACAGCGCCTCGCCCCAGCCGGCGATCCGTTCACGGGATACCTGGGTGCCGGTAATCGGGCTCCAGCTACTTTGATCGACCGCGCGCCAGTCGCTGCTCCAGCGGTGTCCTGACGCCTGCGGGTGGTTTTCCACTTCCGGGTTGTCCAGCCACTGGCGGGTTTGCTCCACCATTGCTGCGGCAGATGCTTCGGTCAGCACTCCCTGGCGGACCAGTTTGTCAGCATAGCGGCTGCGCACGCCGGGGTGGCTGTCGACGGCCTGATACATCTGCGGCTGGGTGAGGCGGGGTTCATCGCTTTCGTTATGACCATGCTTACGGAAACAGACCAGGTCGATAGCGATATCTTTGTGGAAGGTCTGGCGCCACTCTGCCGCCAGACTCATCGCCTGGCACACCGCGTCCACATCGTCGCCATTGACGTGCAGCACCGGCATACCGGCGCCCTTTGCGATATCGGTACAGTAGCGGGATGAGCGCATATCCTGCGGGTGGGAGGTGGTGAAGCCGACCTGGTTGTTAATCACCAGATGCACTGTACCGCCGGTGGCATAGCCGCGAGTGGCGGACAGGGCGAAGGTGGTCTGGTTGACGCCCAGGCCCCCCAGCGCCGAGTCGCCGTGAATCAGTAGTGCGGCAACCTGCTGGCGATGGCTATCGCTGCGCCGGTCCTGGCGGGCGCGCACCTGCCCCTGGACTACCGGGTTGACTATCTCCAGGTGTGAGGGGTTACAGGCCAGCGACAGGTGCATTGTGCCGTGGGCCGTTTCAATATTTCTCGCATAGCCAAGGTGGTATTTAACATCCCCGGAGCCGGACAGCCGCGGCTGTTTGCCTTCAAATTCAGCGCACAGCAGGGCAGGCGATTTGCCCATGACGTTAACCAGGACATTCAGACGACCACGGTGCGCCATACCCATTACCAGCTCTTCCACGCCCTGGCGGCTTAACTGGTCGATCAGCGCATGAATAGCCGGAATGGCGCTTTCGCCACCTTCCAGTGAAAAACGCTTTTGCCCGACATAACGGGTATGCAGGTAGCGTTCAAGGGTTTCGGCGCGGGTGAGCTGTTCAAGACGCGCCAGTTTTTGTGTCGGGGCGACATCGGCGGGGGCCGGCTGCTCTATGCGGCTCAGCAGCCAGTCAATTTCCCGGGCATCTTCCAGATGCATGATTTCGTAACCGGTCGTGCCGCACCAGGCGGTTTGGTACAGAGAAAGCGCCTGGGTCAGCGGCATGCTGGCCTGCCGGGCGCCAAACGTGACATAAAAGCTCTGCTGCATATCCGCCGCTTCCAGGCCCCAGCTATGCGGATCCAGCTCGCGGACTGGTGGCTGAGGCTGTAGCCCAAGGGGATCGAGACGGGCATGCAGATGGCCTTTATCACGTATTGCCCGGGTAAGCAGGGTCACCGCAATCTGTTTTTTCAGCGCGGCGCCGGAAGGAGGCGCTTGCGTCGCGGCTGCGCTGGCAAGGGAACTGGCGTTTTCTGTTTGCGAAATGAGTTGTTGCCAGTCTTCCGGGAGTTGTTCCGGGGAATCCAGCCACAACTGGTATTGTTGATCGAGAAAGCCGGCGTTTTCTCCGTTAAATAGCGCCGCAGTATACAGAGAGGGTAATTCCATCTTTTTCTCCTTGTGGTCATCGGGGAAAGCGAATAACGACCTACGCTTTGCAGAATCCATACCAGCTTGAGAATTTTTTAATTTATTGAAAAATAATGCGTTGTTTTTTATCACCGTGCAGGATATGGCGGAAAATGTAACAGGGGCAGGAAAACTGAGCGGAGTTGGGCACAGGGAGAGTGTTCGCAGGTAACCGGTTCAGAAGGAGATAACGTATTTACTATGGCAGGGAACAACTGGCCGCTAAAAGCGCTTAGACGAAGGATGTGAATAACAGGCCCCAGGTATCGGCGCCTGTGTTGTTTGTGGGCATTGCTGTGTCAGCGCAGCAGTTCATCCACCCGCAGAAGAATAAATTCGTTATCGTCCGCGGTATCAGGCTGGCGGCTGGCGGAGAACGGAAAGTTGTTATCATTGCCGACAATAATGTGGTTCTTGTCCACGACATCCACATTTTCAATGGTGAAAAACGGAAAGGTAAAGACTCCATCATTCAGCGGCTTGCGCGCCAGTTTGTCGGGATCCTGAATCTTCAGCAAATCGATCCAGGCCTGTTTTTCCACTGGTTTACCGGCATTTGCGTTGGAGAAGGCAACGCGATACACGCGCTTGAACTTCGCGACATTGCTGAAACAGTGTTCAGTCGCGGTACCTGCAGCACAGGCGCGATCGGCGGTGCCTTCGCCATTGTCGCGTTCGATGATCAGCCCGTGGCTGGCATCGATCATATTAAAATCGCCAATCGCATGCTGATTATCTTCCAGTACATATTGCCAACTGCGACCGGTCCACGCCTGCTGTTTGACGTCGAACTCCAGTAACCGCAGGTAGCGCTTGCCATCGATGTTTTCATACTGCTTACCATCCCACAAAGCCCCTTCCAGCAGTGGGTAAAGCATGCTGCCATCCGGCGCGGCGGCCATCCCTTCAAAGCCTTTGGAGCGCGCCACCTGAAAATTAAGCTGGCCGTCCGGGGCGCCGGGCAGCGTCAGGGTTGGGTTGTCCGGCGATTTCACTATCTTACCGTCAACCGGGGTATCGAAAACCGCCAGAATGCGGCCATCAAGGTCAGCTTTGATCAGATACGGGCCAAACTCTTCGCCAATCCACAGCGCATTATCGGCAAACTGGAAACTTTCCGGATCGAAATCGCTGCCGGTCAGATAGCGCTTTTCGCTACTTTCATTAACGATGTGGAACGGTACTTTTTTGTCCGGATCGTGCAGAAATATTGTTTTCAGCCGGGTAACCTCGCCGCTGGCGAAATCTACCTGGTATTGATTGAGATACAGCATCGCATCCGGCGAGTTGGCCTTGTTGCCGAAACCGTTGTCGGTAAGTACCCAGTACGTACCGTCGGCCATGCGCTTGATGCCTGAATGGCCCTGCAGCGGCTGGCCGTCGATCGGCAGGCCAATACCCGTGGGGCGATCGGCAGATTTTCCCGCCACGCTGCCGGGTTTGGTCACCCGCTTGCCGCTGGTGTATTTCCCGCTTTGCCGCAGGTCGGCCGGCGCGTCTTCAGGCGCCGCCAGTGTGGATTTCACCGGTAATACTGCATGGCCGGCCAGTACGGCGGGAACTTCCTGCTGGGCCAGCAACGGAGCGCTGAACGCCATACCGCTCAACAGCGTCAGTTGGGATAGTATTTTTTGCATATTTAATCTCCCTGAACCAAAGGTAAAAAGCAGCGTTGATATTAGGGAGTGGCGATGACAGAAATATGACCTGGCGCTGTCAGCGATGGGCAGCAGGCGAGATAGTATGAAGCTCCCGGGCGCGCTGGCGCCCGGGAGAACGCAGGTTGTTCGCGGCAATCAGGCCGTAGCCTCTTCCTCCGCCAGCCTGACCTGCGCTTCGGCGACGATGGCTTCCAGTTCGCCAAGCATATCGTTGTAGCCGAACTCCCCGGGGTTGGCAGGATTCTGGCTAACGCTGATTTCCACTGCCGCCGGGGGGACGACGGCTTTTTTCTTTTTGTGGGGGGCTTTTTTACTCACATTTGACTCCGCTAATCCATCATCCATCTATACCGGTAAATCTATCAGTAATGCGCGTACAGGCGAATCGGCAACAAGGGTAATGTTAGCTTCATCACGAATAAACGCACCGTCGCCGCAGGTCAGCGACCCTTTATCTTCTGCCGGGGTCAGCGCATGGATACTGCCGTGAATCGACTGCAGATAGGCGCGTGGCCCCTGTAAACGAAACGGTATCCGTTCACCTTCTTCCAGACACAGATGGTGGATCCATACTTGCTGGCGCAGGATCAGACTGCCCTCCTGCCCGTCCGGCGACGCCAGCAACTGATGTTTCACCGGCGGTAGCGGGATTTTTTGAAGCAGCGGATTCTCCCGTTCCGGGCAGGCATCCATCCACAGTTGCATACGCGTCAGGGAACTTTCTTTACTGACATTCTGCTCGCTATAGCTTACACCGTCCTGAGTGGAGATCAGCAGCGCTTCGCCGGCGTCAACCTGTACGGCATTACCGGCGCTATCGCGGTATTCGGCACTGCCGTCGAGCACCAGATTCAGGATATCCACTTTGGGATAGGTGCGCGGCTGGAAGGCGGCGCCCGGCGCCAGTACCTCCTGGTTTAATACCCGCAGGGAGGCGTAACCCAGCAATTTGGGATCAAAATAGTGGCCAAAAGAAAAGGTGTAGCGGGCCTGCAACCATCCATAATCGGCCTGGCCGCACTGTTTGGCTGTGCGTGGCGTAATCATAATAATAACCTCTCTTTCTGTATCACCATGTTAAATGTCTGGACGCTGCATTGTTAGCCAGTTAATCTGCTGGGTATGTTCAAATTTCCTGAATGAGAACGCGATGGCAAAAGACAGAGCATTGACGCTGGAAGCGTTGCGGGTGATGGATGCGATTGACCGGCGTGGCAGCTTTGCCGCGGCGGCGGATGAGCTGGGGCGGGTGCCTTCGGCGCTGAGCTATACCATGCAAAAACTTGAAGAAGAGCTGGATGTGGTGCTGTTTGACCGCTCCGGACATCGGACCAAATTCACCAATGTCGGGCGTATGCTTCTGGAGCGCGGGCGGGTATTGCTCGAGGCGGCGGATAAGCTCACTACCGACGCGGAAGCGCTGGCCAGAGGCTGGGAAACCCATCTGACCATTGTGACCGAAGCTTTCGTACCGGCGGTATCGCTCTTCCCGCTGGTGGACAAACTGGCGGAAAAGGCCAATACCCAACTGTCGATCATGACTGAGGTACTGGCCGGCGCCTGGGAAAGCCTTGAGCAAGGTAAAGCGGATATCGTGATTGCGCCGGATATGCATTTTCGATCTTCTTCCGAGATTAACTCCCGTAAATTGTACAAAGTGATGAGCGTCTACGTGGCGGCGCCAGACCATCCGATTCACCAGGAGCCGGAGCCGCTGTCCGACGTCACCCGGGTGAAATATCGCGGCGTGGCGGTGGCGGATACCGCCCGTGAGCGCCCGGTGCTAACGGTACAACTGCTGGACAAACAGCCGCGTCTGACCCTGAGTTCTATGGAGGATAAGCGTCAGGCGCTGCTGGCCGGAATGGGGGTCGCCACGATGCCCTGGCATCTGGTGGAGAAAGATATTGCCGAGGGACGCTTGCGGGTGGTTAGTCCGGAGTCGACCAGCGAGCTGGACATCATTATGGCCTGGCGGCGCGACAGTATGGGGGAAGCCAAATCCTGGTGCCTGCGCGAGATCCCGAAGCTACTGGGTAAGGTATACGGTTGACATAGCGCGGCTGGCAGCGCTTCAGGAGCGGCGTTCGACTGCCGCTCCCGGCGCCCGGTTAACTGAATCGGGTATCCCGGCCGTGAGGCTCGTTAAGATCCTGATGCGGGCCGATGGAAATGATCCCGGTGGGATTGATGGTTTTATGGCTGCGGAAATAGTGGTTGCGAATATGGTCGAAATTGACCGTTTCGGCAATGCCGGGCATCTGGTAAATATCGCGCATAAAACCGTACAGGTTCAGATAGTCGCTGATGCGGTATTTATCGCATTTAAAGTGGGTCACATAGACCTGATCGAAGCGGATAAGCGTCGTCCACAGGCGAATATCCGCTTCTGTTAACTGGTTGCCGGTCAGGTAACGGCGCTGGCCGAGAATTTGCTCCAGCCGCGCCAGTGAGTTAAAGAGACTGCCGACGGCGTCGTCATAGGCTTGCTGTGAAGTGGCGAAACCCGCCTTGTAAACCCCATTATTGACGGTGTCATAAATCCAGCCGTTCAGTTCGTCGATCTTGTCCCGCAGCGCAGGCGGATAGTAGTCTCCCGCCCTGGCGCCCAGCGCGTCGAACGCGCTATTAAACATCCGAATAATGTCCGACGATTCATTACTGACAATGGTCTGCGTCTGTTTATCCCAGAGAACCGGGACGGTGACGCGGCCACTGTAGTGGGGATCGGCCTGCAGATAGAGTTGATACAGGTATTCGTGCTGGTACAGAGCATCGCCGGTGGCGGCGGGGAAACTGTCGTCGAAGGTCCAGCCGTGCTCCAGCATTAACGGATTGACCACTGAAACCGGCAGCAGGGATTCCAGCCCTTTCAGTTTGCGGACGATCAGCGTGCGGTGCGCCCAGGGGCAGGCGAGGGAGACATAAAGATGGTAGCGATCTTTTTGCGCCGCGAAGCCGCCGTCGCCGGTCGGGCCAGGGGCGCCATCGGCGGTCAGCCAGTGACGGAATGCCGGGGCGGAACGCTGGAAACGTCCGCCGGTGGATTTGGTGTCGTACCAGGTGTCGTGCCAGACACCGTCAATCAGTTGTCCCATGATGTTCTCCTGATACTGAGCCGGGGAAAAGGCGGGAGGCTATTTGAGTATACCTGTCATACCTGAGCTTGCATGCATGTCGCGCTTTTCAGAATGCCAGACAGCGCTGCGACCCGGGTGGGGCCGCAGCGCTGAGGGATTACCAGTTTTTCTTCAGGACGCGGTCAATACTGAAGGCGCCCGGTCCGAACAGAGCCAGCAGCAGGTAACCGCCTGCGATGGTCATGTTCTTCATAAACATCAGCGAGTTCACCCCTTCGGCAAAGTTGCTGTGGAACAGTAAGGCGGTCAGCAGGGTAAACAGTGCGGTGATCAGCGCCGTGGTGCGGGTCAGGAAACCGAACAGGATGGCCAGACCACCGCCGAACTCAAGCAGAATCGTCAGCGGCAACAGGAACCCGGGAACGCCCATGGCTTCCATATACTGTTGGGTGCCGGCATAAGCGGTAATTTTTCCCCAGCCGGCGACAATAAATAGCACCGGCATTAAAATACGCGCAATCAGAATGCCAACATCTTCGAATTTTTTCATTTTTCTCTCCAGGAGACCTTTAAAAAAGGGCAACACTGCCCGGGGCTATTGTTCCTGCATTTCCGGGCGAGTAGCCATCAATGCCGGCGATGGAGAGGATAATAGAGGGGGCGTCGGGGGATTGTTAGCAAGAAAAACTGTTATTTTTGTTCAAAAAAAATGATGATGAGGCGCGAAGCGAAACCTGACGCTCTTAACGCGCCATTGGCGCGATAAGAGAGGCATGTCAGGTTATTGAGGGTTAGCGAAGCTGGCGCAGCGCATTCCGCGCCAGACGCCAGGTACTCCAGGCGCCAAAGCCGCGCCGCGCCCAGCGTAGCAGGAAGTTGGGATGACGCACGCTCCACACCGCCATCACGCCGCTGCCAACCAGCGCCCATGAGCGCAGGCTGAGCAGGGTATTCCAGCCGCGATCCCAGGGCGCGGTGGCATACTGCCACTCTTTACGGCAGGCGCTGAGATCGAGACGCTGCTGCTGGATCTGCCCCAGCAGTATCGCCTTACGCTTCTCGCGCTCGGCACGCGTCATGATTCGTCCTCCAGCAGCGCCCGATCGTTTTCCAGCTCATTGCGGGTATGGCGCAACAGCGTGGAACGACGGGCCTTACGCAACGTCATAATACCGCCGATCAACGCCAGCAACAGCAGCACGACGGTGGTGGCGATCATCACATTCAGGCGGTATTGCGGATCGACGGCCCAGATAACCAACACCATCAGGCTCATAAGCCCGAAGGCGGCGAACAGTAGCGTCAGCCCGAGCATCAGCAGCAACTGGAAAAGGTTGGCTTTTTCTTCTTCCAGCTCGATAACGGCCAGCCGCAAGCGGGTTTCCACCATTCTGACGACAATGGCGATCATCCGCTGACCGATGCCGATAACGCTTCTGCCGGGCCCCTGGGGGTGATGGGTATCAGACATCATTAACGCCGCGCCAGCAGAACGCCCAGTACGATACCGACTGCCGCGCCGATGCCTACGCCGGTCCACGGGTTTTCGCGCACGTAGTCATCGGCTTTGGCCGCCGCTTCCTTCGTCTGGCGCGCGATAGCATCGCTGGTTTCGCCTAAGCGGTAGCGGCTCTCTTTCAGGGCCTTCTGCGCTTTACTGCGCAGCTTTTCCAGTTCATCTTTCGATTTTTCGCCGGAAGTGCTCAGCACTTCTTCGAGAGTATCTGCCAGGGATTTTAATTCAGCGCGCAAATGTTCTGAGGTGGAATCTTTAGACATAGTTTTCTCCAGATGATTATTAATAGCCAGTTCCGTGGTGGAAGCTCATTTATAGCATAGCAGAAGCGAACGGGGGCAAAGGCTTTAGGGTCGCGACGGTGCCTCCCGGGAACCAGGGCACCGCCTGATGGCATTAATAATTACGGGACAACAGCGCCTGCAGCTCGCTTTCGTCCTCGGCCAGTTTTCGTTGCTGTTTGGCAATTTTTTCCGGGTCGCCTTTGCGACGCGCTTCGTCCAGTTCGGCCTTGCGTTCGGCGATATCTTCACGCTTATCGGCGATTTTTTTCTGGTGATCGGCAAGTACTTTACTATCGGTGCAGTGCTCACGCACTTCGCTGAGGGCTTTCTTCAGCCCGTCGATGCGATGCTGGTTGCCGTGTTTTTCGGCGTAGCTAATTTCGCGCAGGATTGACTGCTCTTTTTCACTACACGGCGAGGCGCTTTGGGCAGCGGCGACGGTAGTAAAAGAGAAAAGGGCCAGAGCGAGAATTGAGCGGTAATTCATGGTAAAACCTTCCTTTGTGCAGCCAGTCTGTGGTAGACCAGCTCTGTTCCAGTGTCTGTAATACATTGAATTGGTGAATTTCAAATGCCGACTAATCATAGCCGGGTATCAGACAAAACCCAAAGGATTGGCGCAAAATCAGAGTGGTGGGAAACTACCCGAAGCGTCGGTATTCCCCTTTCAGGCGCGACAGCAGCATATGCGCCAGATCGTTATCTTCGGCGGCGGCGACAATATAGTCCTTCGGCAGCGCCTGTTGCAGGATCTGCCGGGCGGCTTCGCTCTGGGCGCTGGAGTCGAACTTAACCAGCAAGATGTTGTTTTGCGGGGTAATGCTTCTGACGCTGATTCCCCTGGCATCCAGATGATGCCAGACGAAGAAACCGTCCGGCGCGCTGGCGCCGGCGTGGGTCGCGCGGATTTCCAGCGTGGCGTCGTTATGGCGCGCAGCGGACCAGGCCAGCGCCAGTACGCCGGCCAGCAGGCTAACAGACAGAATGTAACGAAACGGTCGAGGAATGCGCATACTAAGCCGTGTTAACTCCGGTTACCGTATTTTTTCTTCCACACCACCACCAGTGAACCGACCAGGCCAAAGACCAGCAGGATTACCGGCAGCAGCATCAGGCACGACATCAGTGCATCTTCATATTTCATAAACACCGGCGTTTTACCTAACAGGTAACCCAGCGTTGTTAAAATCAATACCCACAGCAGACCGCTCATCCAGTTGAAGAACTGGAACCGGCCATTATTCAGCCCGGAAAGGCCGGCAAGGGTCGGCAGCAGGGTGCGGACAAAAGCGATAAAGCGGCCAATCAGCAGCGCCGACAGCCCGTGTTTATGGAACAGATGATGGGCGCGTTGATGGTAGTGGGCGGGCAGATGGGCCAGCCAGTTTTGCACGATCCGCGTATTGCCCAGCCACCTTCCCTGAATATAACTGAGCCAGCAGCCCAGACTGGCGGCGGTAGTCAGCAGCACCAGCGTTGGGATATAACCCATCGCGCCTTTGGCGATCAGCACGCCGACCAGAATTAGCAGACTGTCGCCGGGCAGGAAAGCGGCGGGTAGCAGACCATTTTCCAGAAACAGAATCATAAACAGCACAAAATAAAGCATGCCAATCATTGATGGATTGGCGAGTGTTTCGAAATCCTGGCTCCACAGAGCGTTAAGCAGTTGGGTAAATAGTTCCATTCATGTTTCCTGGCACATCGTTAAAACCAGTGGTATACGAGACAACAAATCGAGCTACGGCGTTATGGTTAGCGTTTTATATGCCGCAGCGGCTATCAGGAATTTTCTCTTTATCACAGTTCCTTGTGAAACTGATGCAATGCTCAGGCATTGCGTGAGAAAGTGCTGACGATTGTAACAAAGCGCGCTGGATAGCGTCACAATATTTCCGCGCGAGTGAGTCCTGATTTTGCTTGCCTGAAGGGGGTCTGGCGAGGGTATTTACAAACGCTGACACTATATCGCGTTTGCTTACCCCCGTCGGGAAATGTTTATTTCTGTGGATGGGCGGCGGTATCAAGATGCACCACCGGATTTTCGGCAAACAGGTAGCGATCGGCGTTGAACTCGAAGTCATCGCTGGTTTCATTGAATAACATCTGCTTGGTGTTTTCCAGATGCTGCCACATGGCCAGTTTGGCGGCATGCGGATCTTTGCGGATCAATGCCTTAAGGATTTGATCGTGGTCGTCGCACCAGTGATCGACGGTGCGCAGATCGATATGCTCATGGAGTTTTTTCCAGTAAGGGTTGTGGACGCGCTGGGTCCACATTTTCTCAACGATGGCCGCCAGGGCGCTGTTCTGGGTCGCCAGAGCGACCTGAACGTGGAACTGTAGATCCCACTCTGAATCGCGGAAACATTTTTCGCTGCGCGCCTTTTCCTGAATATCCATCAGCTTAACAATATCCTGCTTGGTCACCTGGGTGGCGGCGAACTCGGCAATATTGCTTTCAATTAACTGGCGCGCCTGTAACAGTTCAAAAGGACCAAAGCTGGCGAACTCCAGGCGTTCATCCGGCAGCGCGCTGTGTTTCGGCTGACTGGAGATCACGTGGATACCGGAACCTTTGCGTACCTCAACGTAGCCTTCCACCTCCAGCATGATAATGGCTTCGCGCACGACGGTGCGGCTGACGTTTTTCTCCTCGGCAATAAAGCGCTCGGCGGGGAGTTTTTCTCCGGGCTGATAAACGCCGCCTTCAATCCGCTCTTTCAGTTCGGCAGCAAGCTGCTGATATAAACGTCGGGGTTCCGTTATTTCCATGCGCGGCTCCAGGTTCCAGGAATATATTTGGCTTATTTAATTTGTTATACCACTTTTCGCAAGGCACCTCCAGAAAGGAAGTGAAAAGCCGCCGGCAGGCGGCTCGGGGTTGATGGCAGACCTCATTGCATTATCAATGCTGCAGATATCACCCGCTAAAAAACACGGAAAATCAACGTATTGATTTTCGGCTGATAACCACAAAGCAGGAAGAACCACGCTTTTTCCTGCTTTGTCAGCGGTCGGGAGCCGCCGGCTGGCGGCCCGGGAAGGTAGAACGCGGCGCCGTTGCTGCGGGCGCCGCAAAAAAGCATCAATGCTGTACAGCGGCGGCGGATGTCGGGAGCGTTTCCAGTTCATTGGCCGGTTTATTTTTCAACACCGTCCAGATAACCAGCGCCCCTAACAGATCGAAGACGGCCAGCGCGGCAAACAGCGGGCTGAAGCCCATCGTATCCGCCAGCGCGCCGACCACCAGAGCAAACAGCGTACTGGCGGTCCATGCCGCCATGCCGGTGAGGCCATTGGCGGTAGCGACTTCGTTACGACCAAAGACATCGGAAGAGAGGGTGATCAGCGCGCCAGACAGCGCCTGGTGGGCAAAACCGCCGACACACAGTAGCGCGATGGCAATATACGGGCTGGTGAACAGGCCGATCATCCCCGGGCCAATCATCAGCAGCGCCCCGAGGGTCACCACCATTTTACGTGAGACTATCAGGTTAACCCCAAACCAGCGCTGGAACAGCGGCGGCAGATAACCGCCGATGATACAGCCCATATCGGCGAACAGCATCGGCATCCAGGCGAACATGGCTATTTCTTTGAGATTAAAACCATACACCTTAAACATAAACAGCGGGATCCAGGCGTTAAAGGTCCCCCACGCCGGCTCCGCCAGAAAGCGCGGTAGCGCGATGCCCCAGAACTGGCGGTTGCGAATGATTTGCCACGCCGACATCTTGCGGGCATTTTGGGTCTGGTGCTGGGCCTCCTGGCCATTAATGATGTAGTCGCGTTCTTCGCCGGTGAGATGTTTCTGGTCTTTGGGATGTTTGTACAGCCACAGCCACAACATCGCCCAGGCAAAGCTCAGCACCCCGGTGATGATGAACGCCATTTCCCAGCTGTGCCAGACGATCGCCCAGACCACCAGCGGCGGGGCGATCATTGCGCCAATGGATGAGCCAACGTTGAAGTAACCCACCGCGATAGAGCGTTCTTTGGCCGGAAACCATTCGGAGCTGGCCTTCAGCCCTGCCGGGATCATGGCCGCTTCCGCTGCCCCAACCGCGCCGCGCGCAATGGCCAGACCACCCCAACTGCCTGCCAGCGCCGTGGCGCCGCAGAACACCGCCCACAGCACGGCGAACATCGCATAACCCACTTTGGTACCGAGAATATCCAGAACATAGCCGGCTACCGGCTGCATAACGGTATAGGCCGCGGAGTAAGCGGCGATGATGTAAGAGTACTGCTGAGTGGTGATATGGAGCTGCTCCTGAAGCGTCGGCGCGGCGACGGCCACTGTATTACGCGTCAGGTAACCCAGCACGGTGCCGAGTGTCACCAGTGCGATCATGTACCAACGTAAGCCTTTGATCTTTCTCATTTCAAACCTCTGGTTGTTATGTATTGCGTCAGGAGAGGCGGCGAATTCATGCCTGGCGCCTGCGCGATAGCTGTAACGAGCGGCTGAAACGGGAAGGGGATTCCCGGTACAGGCCGGCTCTTGCCATTGAAAAGTACTGCCTGAGGCAAACTCGGTTTCCGTACCGGTAAAGCAATAGATAACTCGCCGTTATTCACTCATCGGTGGTATATCGGCGGCGCATACGATAACTTGTCATACATCTTTAAAAGTTGAGTGATATCACAAAAGCGTTTTTAATTGTGTGGGTATGTAAACGGGGCTGCAGGCCAGATTTGGCGCGGATGGCGAGCTAAAAATGGCGGCTAAACGGTTTCTCAATATGTATTTTTTGTGACTCCTTTCACGAAAAATTACTCGGTTGGATTAAATTGGTGTGATAACTTTAGTGGCATTATGTGCAAGTATTCGAATAACGCATCCGGAGGATGAACCACTATGTCTCAGTTTATGACCGAAGACTTCTTATTGGACACCGAATTTGCCCGCCGTCTGTACCATGATTACGCCAAAGATCAGCCGATTTTCGACTATCACTGCCACTTGCCGCCGCAGCAGGTCGCTGAGAATTACCGCTTTAAAAACCTGTATGATATCTGGCTGAAGGGCGATCACTATAAATGGCGGGCGATGCGTTCCAACGGTGTTGCTGAGCGCCTGTGCACCGGCGATGCCAGCGATCGCGAGAAGTTTGAGGCCTGGGCGCAGACGGTGCCGCATACCATCGGCAACCCGCTGTATCACTGGACCCACCTGGAACTGCGTCGTCCGTTCGGCATCACCGGCAAACTGCTTTCGCCGGCCACCGCGGAAGAGATCTGGAACGAATGTAACGCGCTGCTGGCGCAGGACAATTTTACCGCCCGCGGCATCATGAAACAGATGAACGTGAAAATGGTCGGCACCACCGACGATCCGATCGACGATCTGCGCTATCACCGCCAGGTGGCCGAAGATGGCAGTTTCGACATTAAAGTGCTGCCCAGCTGGCGCCCGGACAAAGCGTTTAACATCGAACAGGACACTTTCGTTGACTATATCGGCAAGCTGGCCGCCGCCGCGGACGTCGAGATTCGCCGCTTCAGCGATCTGCAGGCCGCGTTGAGTAAGCGCCTGGATCACTTTGCCGCTCACGGCTGTAAGGTGTCTGACCACGCGCTGGACGTAGTGCTGTTCGCCGAAGCAGACGATGCGACGCTGGACGCGATTCTGGCGCGCCGCCTGTCAGGGAGCGCCCCGGACGCGCATGAAACCGCGCAATTCAAAACGGCGGTGCTGGTATGGCTGGGGGCGGAATATGCCCGCCGCGGCTGGGTGCAGCAGTACCATATCGGCGCGCTGCGCAACAATAACCAGCGCCAGTTCAAATTGCTGGGGCCGGACGTCGGCTTTGACTCCATCAACGATCGTCCGCTGGCGGAAGAGCTCTCTAAGCTGCTGAGCAAGCAGAACGAAGAAAACCTGTTGCCGAAGACCATCCTTTACTGTCTGAACCCGCGCGATAACGAAGTACTGGGCACCATGATCGGCAATTTCCAGGGCGAAGGGATACCCGGAAAAATGCAGTTCGGTTCCGGCTGGTGGTTCAACGACCAGAAGGACGGCATGGAGCGCCAGATGACGCAACTGGCGCAATTGGGTCTGCTGAGCCGCTTTGTCGGGATGCTGACCGACAGCCGCAGCTTCCTGTCGTATACGCGCCATGAATATTTCCGGCGCATTCTGTGCCAGATGATTGGCCGCTGGGTAGCGGCGGGCGAAGCGCCGGCGGATATCAATCTGCTGGGCGAGATGGTGAAAAACATCTGCTTTAACAATGCGCGCGACTACTTTGCCATTGAACTGAACTAAGGCGTTACCGAGGTTGATATGCAATACATTAAGATCCATACGCTGGACAATGTGGCCGTCGCGTTAGTGGACCTGGCGGAGGGCACGGTAGTGACCGTTGACGGTAACGCGTTTACTCTGCCTCAGGCGGTGGGGCGGGGTCATAAGTTCGCCATCCGCGCCATTGCTCAGGGAGAGAATGTCATTAAGTACGGCTTGCCGATTGGCCATGCGCTGATGGCTATTCAGCCTGGCGAATATATTCACTCACACAATGCACGCACCAATCTGAGCGATCTGGATGAGTATAGCTATCAACCTGATTTTCATGATGCGCAAACCCAGCCGGCAGATCGCGAAGTGCAGATCTTCCGGCGCGCTAACGGCGATGTCGGGATCCGCAATGAGCTGTGGATCCTGCCGACGGTAGGTTGTGTGAACGGCATTGCCCGCCAGATCCAGCAGCGTTTTTTAAAGCTCAACCACGACGCGACGGACATTGACGGGGTGCATCTGTTCAGCCACCCGTTTGGCTGCTCGCAACTGGGCGATGACCATCTCAACACCCGCACTATGCTGCAAAATATGGTGCGCCACCCCAATGCCGGCGCGGTGCTGGTTATTGGGCTGGGGTGTGAAAACAATCAGGTAAATGCGTTTCGCGACACTCTCGGCGAGTACGACGACAGCCGGGTGAGTTTTATGATCTGCCAACAGCAGGATGACGAAGTGGAAGCCGGCGTGGAGGCGCTACAGCGGCTTTATGACGCGATGCGCGGCGATCGGCGCGAGGCGGGAAAACTGAGTGAGCTGAAGTTTGGCCTTGAGTGCGGCGGTTCGGATGGACTGTCCGGGATCACCGCTAACCCGATGCTGGGCTGTTTTTCCGACTATGTGGTGGCCCACGGCGGCACCACGGTGCTGACTGAAGTCCCGGAAATGTTCGGCGCAGAGCGCATTCTGATGAGCCACTGCCACGACGAAACGGTATTCGACAAGACCGTGGCGATGGTGAATGACTTTAAGCAGTACTTTATCGCCCATCAACAGCCCATTTATGAAAACCCGTCCCCCGGGAATAAAGCCGGCGGTATCACCACCCTTGAGGAGAAATCCCTCGGCTGCACCCAGAAGGCCGGCCAGAGCCAGGTGATGGATGTTTTGCACTACGGCGAGCGCCTGAAAACACCGGGCCTTAATCTGTTGAGCGCGCCGGGTAATGATGCCGTCGCCACCAGCGCGCTGGCTGGCGCCGGCTGCCATATGGTACTGTTCAGTACCGGGCGCGGCACGCCTTACGGCGGCTTTGTGCCGACGGTGAAAATCGCCACCAATAGCGAGCTGGCCGCGAAGAAGCCACACTGGATCGATTTCGACGCGGGTCAGTTGTTGCATGGCACCGCGATGCCGCAACTGCTGGAACAGTTCATTGATGCCGTGGCGGCGATCGCCAGCGGCAGGCAAACCTGTAATGAACGCAACGATTTCCGCGAGCTGGCTATCTTCAAAAGCGGCGTCACGCTGTAGTCTGAACGTGGGTTGCACAAACGGCGTATCGGTGTTCACCGGCGCCGTTTTTTACTTTTAGCATCGGTAGATCAAGGATCGACATGGATATTGACTGGCTGGCCCAGGGGGTCGGCGTTGTGGCATTTCTCATCGGGATTACCACGTTTTTTAACCGCGATGAGAGGCGCTTCCGGCTACAGCTGTCGGTCTACAGCGCAGTAATTGGCGGGCATTTTTTCCTGATGGGGGCGATACCGGCGGGTATGAGCGCCGAGCTTAACGCGCTGCGTACCGTGATTTCCATGCGCACCCGCAGCCTGTGGGTGATGGCGGTCTTTATTGTCCTGACGCTGGGACTGGGGCTGGCGAAACTACAGCATGGGATGGAATTACTGCCGATAGCGGGCACCGTAGCCAGTACCTGGGCGCTGTTTCGCACCCGCGGACTGACGACGCGCTGTGTGATGTGGTGTTCCACCGCCTGCTGGATGAGCCATAACCTGTGGCTGGGATCGATCGGCGGGACCATGATTGAAGGGAGTTTTCTGGTGATCAACGGCATGAACATCATTCGTTTCTGGCGTATGCAGAAGCGCGGTATCGATCCGTTCCGGGTGGAGAAGGAAGCGTAGCTCCCCACCCGCAGGCGGGGAGCCGGAACATCAGTTGCGCAGCGCGTTGCTGGCCAGACGCGCGTCTTCCGCCTGGCAGACCGCCGCGGTGAACAGGACGTCAGTCGAGGAGTTGAGGGCGGTTTCACAGGAGTCCTGCAGGACGCCGATGATAAAGCCCACCGCCACCACCTGCATGGCGATTTCATTCGGAATACCGAACATACCGCAGGCCAGCGGAATCAGCAGCAAAGAGCCACCCGCCACGCCGGATGCCCCACAGGCGCACAGCGATGCCACGACGCTCAGCAACAGCGCGGTCGGCAGGTCCACCGGAACCCCCAGGGTATGGACTGCCGCCAGCGCCAGCACCGTAATGGTGATCGCCGCGCCGGCCATGTTGATAGTAGCGCCCAGCGGAATCGATACTGAATAGGTATCACGGTCCAGGTTGAGCTTTTCGCACATGTTCATATTAACCGGGATGTTAGCGGCGGAGCTGCGGGTAAAGAAGGCGGTCACACCGCTTTCGCGCAGGCAGGCAAACACCAGCGGGTACGGGTTGCGGCGAATTTTAACGTAAACCAGCAGCGGGTTGATGACCAGCGCCACCACCAGCATACAGCCGACCAGTACCATCAACAGTTGCGCATAGCTCCACAGCGTGCTGAAGCCGGTTTCCGCCAGCGTGGAGGCGACCAGGCCAAAGATACCTACCGGCGCGCAGCGAATCACCACTTTAACAATGAACGTGACGGCCAGTGAAACATCATTGATCAGGCTTTTGGTGGTTTCACTCCCGTGACGTAGCGCAAAGCCAAAGCCAATCGCCCAGACCAGAATACCGATATAGTTGGCGTTAAGCAGAGCGCCGATCGGGTTAGAAACCATGCTCATCAGCAGCCCTTTCATCACCTCCACGATGCCGGACGGCGGGGTGATGTCTGTCGCGCCGGTGGCCAGATGCAGCGTAGAGGGGAACAGGAAGCTGCCCACCACCGCAGTCAGCGCCGCGGCAAAGGTACCTATCAGATACAGCACCAGAATCGGGCGGATATTGGTTTTCTGCCCCTGGCGGTGATTGGCGATCGAAGCCATGACCAGCATTAGCACCAGTACCGGCGCGACGGCTTTTAAAGCGCCGACGAAGAGCGTACCCAGCAGGCCGGCAGCCAGCGCTGCGGGTTTGGAGACGGTGGCCAGAATGACCCCGAGCACCAGCCCTATCAAAATTTGTTTTACCAGACTGCCCCGGGCAAGGCGTTGAAAAAATCCCGCTGAACCTTGTGTTGTCATTCCATCTTTCCTGTGGTGTTGTGGTCCTGTCCCGTGAGCGTATTCTTTGTTACGTATACAACAGGATGTAAAAAAGTATGTTTGCCTGAATGAGTATAAAGAAAAGTCACGCGTCGAAAAGATGCAACCACTAAAAATTACGACATCTACCGCAGGATGTAACGGTTGTGGAACAATTTTGTGACATAAATGACACTAATTGTGAGTGAAAAATAATCAATTTTCATTATGTTCACTTAGTGAATATCTGATCCCCGATGTACAAGGAGAAACCAGGTGGCCATTACGACAATTGCAGTACTGTTGTTTGATGATTTCGAGACCCTGGATGCGATGGGGCCAGCGGAAGTGTTTGGTTGTGTGCCGGACTGTCGGCTGCGTTTTATTTCGCGCAGCGGCGGTGAAGTGATCAGCTCTCACGGCGTCACGGTGGTGACTGAGCCTGCTGGGGTGCCCCGCTTTGAAGCGCTGTTGATCCCCGGCGGTCAGGGCACCCGCCGTCTGTGCGCCGATAGCGAATATCTGGAATGGCTACAGCGTCAGGTCGGGCTGGCGCGGCTGTGTATGACGGTGTGTACCGGTTCAGCTCTGCTGGCCGCCACTCCGCTGCTGGACGGGCTGCGCGCCACCAGTAATAAGCGCGCTTTCGACTGGGTGACGTCGCTTAATGATCGGGTACTCTGGCAACCCCGCGCCCGCTGGGTGCGGGACGGTAAATTTTATACCTCCTCCGGGATCAGCTCCGGTATCGACATGGCCCTGCAGGCAGTGGCTGATTTTCGCGGGCGCGAACAGGCGCTGGAGATCGCTGAGCGTATGGAATACCTGTGGAATGACGATGCGCAGAACGATCCGTTTGCGCGCTGAGCCACCGCGCAGTCAGGCGGGAAAGCACAGCATCAGTAGCCACAGCGCCCACAGCGCCAGCGTTGCGCCCAGTGCCTGGCGCAGGAGACGTCGCGCGCCCTGCCAGCGCTGCGCCATGGTACGCGGCGCGGCGCCGGGTGTGGTTTTCCACAGCGCAGCCAGCGCCGCATCAAACGTCGACGCGTGGTCTGCGCGGAGTACCCGGAACAGCCGCTCATCCAGCCACAGCCGCCAGCAGAAGTAGTGCGCCAGTAAAATCAGCCCCAGCAGCAGGGCGCCGCCCGGGGATGGCGCCAGAACCACCTGCAGCAGCGGCGGCAGGGTTAGCGCGCTGAGATAGCGCCAGCTGGCCAGATGAATCGTCAGCACCCGCAGCGCGGCGGGCTGACTTAGCGGATCGTGGTGTTCTGGTTGTGCCATTGCTCAAGTACCTTCAGAAAATCTGCCGGCAGCACCACCTGCGGGCGGTGATGTCGCACCTGTTCGCAGGCGGCGGCCGGGGTGGCGGCGAGGCCGCGTTTCAGTAACCATGCCGCGGCGACCAGAGCGCTACGCGACAGCCCCAGCGCGCAGTGGATCAACAGCGCGCCGTGGCGCTGGTGGAGCGTATCGGCGAGGGTGACGGCGCTGTCGAGTTGCCGTACGTCCGGCGCCACCAAATCCAGCATCGGTACGCAGTGGTAATCTTTGCGACGCAGAAAGCGGCTGCGCGCCAGTTCGGCGCTGAGGTCCAGTACCGCCGGCTGGCTGACGGCGCCGAACGGATAACCGCCGATAGACAATCCGTGAGCCACGTCACTGACCGGTGCCAGACGGCGCATGAACCAGCGCGCGGAGAGCTTTGCCCCCGCCAGACAGGGCATTAGCAGCAGGCGGGCAGAGGGGGAAAGCTGGCCTGAGGGACGCTTTCTGAACACCGCAACCCCCAGCCCGGCATAAGCCAGCGCCACCAGCGCCAGAGCAATCGCCGGCCACCACAGCAGCCAGCAGGCGGGAAACCACAGGGCTATCAGCATACAGACCAGCGCCGCCGTCAGATAGCGCCGCGCCAGTCTGCGACCTCTGGCGTCAGGCGTCACCCGGCGCCAGCCGCCGTGAACCGGAATCGCATAGCTGACCAGCGCGCCGGCCAGCAGACCGGTGACCACGTCGATGGCGTGGTGTTGCCAGGTGGTTAACACCGAAACGGCGATCAGCGCAAACCAGCCGCTCATCACCGCTCGCCAGGCGGGGCGCAGGTGCGGCCAGAAACGCAGCCACAGCAGCCATGCCAGCATGATATGCAGCGACGGCGCCTGGTTGTAGGGTAGATCGAACATCTCCAGTTGCTGAAACAGCCAGCCGTACAGACCATCGCCGGGCGGGCGCACGAAGCTGAATTTCAGCGGGAACAGCAGAAAACCGGCGCAGGCCACCAGCGAGGCGGCAATCAGCCGCCAGGCGTGGCGGGTCTGTTCCCGGAAAGAGGTGCAAACAAACAGCGACAGGCCATACAGCAGGTCGATGCTCCAGTAGGGGACAATTGTCCAGGGCAGAAAAGGAATATGTTGCTCCCAGTCGAATACCACGCTGCCGATATTTTCCCGCCCGGCGGTGAACTGGTTAACCTGGCCATAAGTAATAAAAAACAGCGGCCCGAGCAGCGCCAGCCAGCCGACCCCGCGCCACCACAGAGCGCGGCGCGGTGCATGGGCAGGCAGTAGGCAATCACTCATGGTGGCGTCTCACCGCCAGCGACACGCTAAAAATGCCCCATTCATCAATCAGTTGCTGGCATTTTTCGAAGCCGGCCTCCTCGACCAGGGCATCCATCTCGCCCTGGGAGCGAATACGCATCACCCAGGGAATACCGTCCCGGTGGCTGGTCAGCGTGTGGGCGATAATCTCCAGTTGGGGATGCCAGGGCTGCCCGGTATAGATCAGCAGCCCGCCGGGCGGGATCGCGACGGCCAGTCCGGCCAGCGATGCCCGGATGGGCTGGTTGTCGTTGAACAACTCATACAGGCCGGAGACGATGCCCAGCGTTGGCGCCGGGTCCAGCGCCGCCAGTTGCGGGTAGTTAAAAGCGTCGCCTTTTTCAAAGCGCGCCAGCTGCGCCATGCCGCGTTCGGCGATCATCGCCTGCCCGGCCTCAATATTGCGTTCGCTGTAGTCGCGCAGCAGGATCGACTCGACGCCGTTCAGCCCGGCCAGGGCATCCAGCACGTAGCGCCCGTGGCCGGCGGCGATATCCACCACCCGCACCGGTAGCTGTTTTTCCTGCAACTGCTTCACGGCGTGGGCGATAGTCTGCTGCAGATGGGTTTTGCGCACCCGAATCCCTTTCCAGCCGATGCTGTTCAGGTAGCCTCTGTCCACCACGCGCCCGAAAATGCCGCTGCCCTGCGGCTGGTTCCGGTAGACGTAATCGAGCGTACTGCCGGAATCAAACCCACTCTCCAGGCCGAGGCGCAGGCCGCTGGAGGCGCGGCCCAGGGTGTTGAGGCCGAGCGTCAGCGCCGAATAGTACAGCCCTTTGGGGGTGAAGCGCCCCGGCGGCACCTGGAGCAGGCGCCAGGCGTCGGCGCTCGGGCTCCAGCGATCTTCCTGTTGGTAATCATGGGCTTGCCGGGGTAGGGTATATAGCCGTTCAATAAAATCACGCATCCGGGTAAAGGCCTGCTGGCGATCTTTTTCGCCCAGCGTGTCATGGTAGAAGCCTTCCAGCAGATGCACTTCTTTGACCGGGCTGCGCAGGCCCTGGTAGAAGCGCAACTGCGGCGCCCGGTGTACTACAAAATCATCGCCGGAAATCAGCAACTGGGTCGGCAGAGTAATCGCGGCGGCGTCATCCACCACCCGTCGGGCGGTCTGATACAGCTCCAGCAGGATATTCACCGCAATAGCCCGGGTAATCAGCGGATCGCTGTTGAAGCTGGCCACCCGCTGTGGGTCATGGGTGAGGTATTTGCCTTTCACATACGAGTTAACGAAAAACAGCCCGCGAAACTGTTTCATCAGCGCCAGACCGGGGCGGGCAAAAGGCACATACAGCTTCACTTTAAAGGCCGGGGAGGCGAGGATCATGCCGCGGATTTTTGGCGCATAGTCGTGGGCCCAGGCGGCGACCAGCACCGCGCCGACGCTCTGGCCGATGACCAATACCTCGCTCAGCGGCAACTGGCTGTGGGCGGCGGCGAAACGAACGAATTCGTCCACATCCTGCACTGAACGGGCGACGGAAGGGCTGTGACCGCGCTCGCCCGGCGAGTGGCCGTGGCCGCGGGCGTCCCAGGCGTAGAAGGCGCTGTCCGTCAGACCCAACTCATCGACAATATGCTGCAGACGCCCGGAGTGCTCATGGCCGCGGTGAAACATGACCACCACCCGCCGCGGAGTCTCCTGAAGCGCCGGCCAGTGGCGGTAAAATAGCGCGACGCCGTCGCTGGTGGTAAACGTCTGTTGTTCGCAGGTGCGACTTTCCATGTTCATGATGATTTCTCTTCGTGAGGATGTTTCCCGGGCTCCCCGGGGTCGGTATTCAGGGCGCGGCGGCAGCGGTTGACGCAGGTCCAGGCGCAGAGCAGCGCCGCCAGGGCAAACAGCCATGGCGACCAGCTCAGGGTTGATGGCCACAGGCCGATGCACAGACCGTAGGCGCCGAACAGCAGCGCACGATCGCTTTTGCCCAGCGGACCGCCGTAGCCACGCGGCGCGCCAAGGGTTTGTACCAGTACACCGCAGAATTCCGTGAGCACGGCCAGCAGCACGGCGATTACCACCAGCGCCGGCTGGGCGCCGGGCAGCAGGGCGAAAGGCAGATACAGCGCGGCATCGGATATCACATCGCCGGCTTCATTGAGTAACGCGCCGCGTTTTGATTGCTGGTGAAACTCCCGCGCCAGCATACCGTCGATGGCGTTGAGCGCCATACGTATAAACAGCCACAGCGGCAGGATCATAAACAGCGCCGGCCGGGGGAACAGGCAGAGCAACAGACCCGTCAGCAACGAGGCGGCCAGCGCGGCCACGGTGACCTGGTTGGCGGTGATCCCCCGGCGGTGCAGATAGATTAAGCAGGGACGCAGCAACTGCTGAAAGCGCGGTTTAATGTCATAGAGGGTCATCCCTGTCTCCTGACGGTATGTACTGCGGGCCGCGACGAAACGCCGCGGCTCTGCGGGAACCAACGGCGGGCATCCGGCCCGCGGTGAATGACATGCGTTCTATCTAACCACTAAATGGGGCAAAGCGACATGACTGATGCTGAAAAATCAGACTATCTTCGCCCCGGTGGCTGGGATTAGCGGGCGTTTATCCGGTCATTGCGCTTATTCACCCAGACATTGATCATCAGCGTCAGGGTCAGAATACCGGCGACCACGCCAAGGGAGATGGCGATCGGGATATGGTAGATGTCGACGATCAGCATTTTCACGCCGATAAACACCAGAATGACCGACAGCCCGTATTTGAGCATCGAGAAACGCTCCGCCACGCCGGACAGCAGGAAGTACATGGCGCGCAGGCCGAGGATGGCGAACAGGTTGGAAGTTAGCACGATAAACGGATCGGTCGTGACAGCGAAGATAGCCGGGATACTGTCTACGGCGAAAATCACGTCGCTCAGTTCGACCAGAATCAGTACCAGCAGCAGCGGCGTGGCGAACAGTAAACCGTTTTTGCGCACAAAGAAGCGCTCATTTTCAATCTTATCGGTCATGCGCAGGTGGCCGCGCAGCCAGCGCACCAGCGGTTTGTCGCCGATACCGGTTGTGCTGTCCTCTTTGGCCAACGCCATTTTAACGCCGGTAAACAGCAGGAAGGCGCCGAAGATATACAGCAGCCATTCAAACTGCGAAATCAGCCAACTGCCGGTGAAGATCATGAGGGTGCGCAGAACGATCGCCCCCAGTACCCCGTAGATCAGTACCCGGCGCTGTAACGCGGGAGGAACGGCAAAGTAACCGAACAGCATCAGCCAGACGAAGACGTTGTCCACCGCCAGCGCTTTTTCGATGATGTAACCGGTGAGGAATGCCAGCGCCTGGGCGTTGGCCACCTCGCGCCCGGCGGTGCCGGACAGATACCACCACAGCGTGGCGGCAAAAAGCAAAGACAGAGAGACCCAGACAATCGACCAGGTCGCGGCCTGTTTCATGGTCATGGTGTGAGCGCCGCGGCGCCCCTGCAACAACAGGTCGACCGCCAGCATGGCGATAACGACGACGGCGAAGATGCCCCACAACAGTGGAGAGCCGACACTATGCATATGAGAGTTTCCTTCAGGTCAAAACAAAAACGGCCAACGTCGGAAGACGCCAGCCGCTTTGCTTTACGCTGCATAGACCTCGCCTTCCGGCAAGGTCTCACTTACAACGTAGAATGGAAACCATTCGACACTGCCCGGCGACCGGAAGCTTACGCTTCGTCATGACGATCCACCGGCAATGAAGTTACTCCCCTTTGCATTTAACAAAATATTACAGGTCATTCACCTGGTCAATGGCTTCTCCGCAGACTTTTACACAGCTTTACGCCGTGGCCCCGCTACTGATATCGATATCGTCCGCCGGGAAGGTTACGCCGGTTTGCGCGCGAATCTCAGTGAGCAGTTTCGCGGTACTGCGGCTCACCGCCAGCCCCGGATGATTCACTTCCCCTTCCTCTACCAGTCGGGCGAAGGTTTCCGCTTCATACAACATGGTGTTGATGTGCTGCGGTTGGGTCAGATCCTGGGCTTTGCCGCCGCGCGGTACAAAGGACAGGCGCTGGCATTCGGAGATTTTCTCAATCACCAGCGAACCGGCTTCCCCCTGAATTTCGCTGGGCAGCACCGAATCGCTGACCTTTGAGTGCTGGAGGGTGACATCGAAATCGCCATAGTTCATCACCACAGTACCGTGCGCGTCGACGCCGCTGTCCAGCAGGCTGGCGCTGGCGCTGACCGAATACGGCTCGCCCCATAGCGCCATAGCGCTGGCCAGGCAGTAGAAGCCAATATCCATGATCG
This sequence comes from Entomohabitans teleogrylli, assembly GCF_001484765.1. Taxonomy (GTDB): domain Bacteria; phylum Pseudomonadota; class Gammaproteobacteria; order Enterobacterales; family Enterobacteriaceae; genus Entomohabitans; species Entomohabitans teleogrylli. The sequence goes on from NZ_KQ947378.1 coordinate 156,347, forward strand.
AACCATTAGAGAAGGCCGGATTGAAGGTATTGGGATTCTCTCCGTCGAGATAGCGCTGGTAACGTGATGAGTACTGGCAGTAGTTGAGCAGCACTTTGCGCAGTTTACCCACTTTCGGCAGCGCCTGTTGTAGGGCGATAAAGTTGGGCAGGCTGGCGGTTTTAAAGGCTTCAAATAACACCACGCCGTTTTCCCGGGCGCAGGCGATAGCGGCCTCCACTTCGCGCAGGTTCGAAGCCAGCGGCTTTTCGCAGATAACATGCTTACGGTGGCTGAGAAACAGGCGGGTTTGCGGAAAGTGCAGCGCGTTAGGGCTGGCGATATAGACTGCGTCTATTTCCTCACTGCGGGCCATCTCGTCAAGGGAGGTAAACAGATGGTCGACCGGATAATCGCTGGCGAAAGCCTGAGCCTGTTCAGGGCTGCGTGAATAGACGGCGGTGAGCTTATATTTGCCGCTTTCGTGGGCGGCATCGACGAACTGGCGAGTGATCCAGTTGGTCCCAACAACAGCGAAACGTATCATATACGGGTGCGTTCTCCAGGTTGGTCATTCCTGTCAGATTAGCACGCCGCGGCGCAAAAACCCGTGTTCTGCGCCGCAGAACGCAGGCCCGGGGCGCGGAAAAAGAGATGCCGCTATCGTGTGAGGCTGCTTTCGTCCCTGTCGCGGCGAATCACAGAGCAGACGACGAGGGGCTGACTATGGGGTTGCTGAGCGCGCTAAATGGGTCAGCCATAGCCGGGTGTCGAATTCCAGTTGGTGGTACTGCGGCTCCATATGGCAGCACAACTGGTAGAACGCTTTGTTGTGGTCTTTTTCTTTCAGGTGCGCCAGTTCATGTACCACGATCATGCGCAGAAAGGCTTCGGGGGCGTCGCGAAACACAGTGGCGATACGAATCTCGGCTTTGGCTTTCAGTTTGCTGCCCTGGACGCGAGATACCGCAGTGTGCAGCCCGAGGGCGTGCTTCATCACATGAATTTTACTGTCGAAAGCCACTTTATTGACCGGCGGCGCGCTGCGCAGAAACTGATTTTTCAGTTGCAGCGTATACTGCCACAGGGCCTTATCGCTGGTAACGACGTGGCGATCCGGGTAGCGCTGTTTCAGCACTGCGCCGAGGCGATTTGCGGCGATCAGCGCTTCAACCTGGGCGAGCAGCGACGCCGGGTAACCCTGCAGGTAGGTGAGTGTGGTCATGGTTCCGTCCCGTTTCTCCGGCCGCTGAAGATAACAAAGAAAAGGTTTACTCTGTGCGGTAATTAGGGGATAACACGCGCGGATTTTACCATTGTGGAGGGCTGATGAGCCAGGTCGAGTTAAACGAACGTCTTTTCACGCTGGAGCGTTTCCCGCCACAGGGGGACGCGACCCCGCTGCAGGCGTGGGAAGCGGCGGATGAATATCTGCTGCAGCAGCATGAGGCGCCATCCGGCCCGACAATTATTTTTAATGATGCCTTCGGCGCACTGGCCTGTGCGCTGGCGGAACGCGGCCCTGTGAGCATCAGCGATTCATTTATCGCCCGCCAGGCGCTGGAACACAATCTGCGTCTGAACGGCATTGACCAAAACCAGGTCACTTTTCTGGATAGCCTGGCGCCGCTGCCCGCCGCGCCGGCGCTGGCGCTGATCAAAATCCCCAAACAGCTGGCGCTGCTGGAACATCAGCTACGCGCGCTGCGCCAGGTGGCGACGCCGCAGACCCGCATTATCGCTGGCGCAAAGGCCCGGGATGTTCATAACTCGACTCTGGCGCTGTTTGAAAAGATCCTCGGGCCGACCACAACCACTCTGGCCTGGAAGAAAGCGCGCCTGATTCACTGCACTTTCACGGCGCCAGGGCTGGCGGAAATGTCGCCCACCGCCGACTGGAAACTGGACGGAACGCCGTGGCTGATACACAACCATGCCAACGTCTTTTCCCGCAGCGCTCTGGATATCGGCGCGCGGTTCTTTCTTCAGCATCTGCCGCAGGGCATGGAGGGGGAGATGGTCGATCTCGGCTGTGGTAATGGGGTGATCGGCATGACGCTGCTGGCCGATAATCCGCAGGCGCGGGTGTTGTTCACCGATGAGTCTTATATGGCGCTGGCCTCCAGCCGCCTGAATGTTGAGCGCAATCTGGAACCGGCGCTGGAGCGCTGTGAGTTCCGGGTCAATAACGGCCTGTCTGGCATCGAGGCCAATCGTTTTGCCGCTGTGCTGTGTAATCCCCCTTTCCACCAGCAACATGCTATCACCGACCATATCGCCTGGCAGATGTTTAACGATGCGCGGCGCTGCCTGCAATACGGCGGCGAACTGCGAATTGTCGGCAACCGCCATCTCGACTATCACCGCAAGCTGAAGAAAATCTTCGGTAACTGTACGCTGGTGGCCTCGAACAATAAATTTGTCGTGCTGCGGGCGGTGAAACAGCGTCAAGGTCATCACTAAGCCGCTTGCTGTTATCCGGCGCGGCGTTGAGCTTCAGTCAGCGCCGCGCCGCCCGGCGGTATTTAAATCGCCAGCCCAAGCCGGGTGCCCTGGGCGATGGCGCGGCGGGCGTCCAGCTCAGCCGCCACATCACAGCCGCCAATCAGATGCACGATTTTTCCGGCGGCGCGCAGCGGCTCCGCCAGTTCGCGACGCGGCTCCTGGCCTGCGCAGATCACCACGCTGTCGACACTGAGCAACTGCGGTTCTCCGCCAATCAGCACGTGCAGGCCGTCATCGTCGATTTTCTGGTAGCTCACCGCCGGGATCATGGTGACGCCGCGGGCCAGCAGCGTGGCGCGGTGGATCCAGCCGGTGGTTTTCCCCAGTCCTTCGCCTGGTTTACTGGCTTTGCGCTGTAGCATCACTATCTGGCGCGGGCTGCGGGTCGGGCTCGCTCCTTCCGGACGCAGGCCGCCGGCCTGGCGCAGAGTGGTGTCGATGCCCCATTCGCGACAGAATTCGTCAATGTTCTGGCTGGTGGGGGGGCCGGACTGGCTGAGGTACATCGCGGTGTCGAAGCCGATACCTCCGCAGCCGATAATCGCCACCCGTTCCCCCGGCTGCTTCTTATCGCGCAGCACATCCAGATAGCTCAGAACCTTGTGGTGATCGATACCGTCAATGGGCGGCATACGCGGGACAATACCGCTGGCCAGCACCACCTCATCCGCCTCCGCCAGCATGTCTGGGGCGACCCACTGGTTGAGACGTACCTCTACGCCGGTTTTCGCCAGCATGGCGCGGTAGTAGCGCAGGGTTTCGTTGAATTCTTCTTTGCCGGGGATCTGACGGGCGATATTGAATTGCCCGCCGATGTCGGCGGCGGCGTCGAACAGTGTAACCCGGTGACCCCGGGCGGCGGCGTTAATGGCAAAGGCCATCCCCGCCGGGCCGGCGCCGACCACCGCCAGGTTTTTGCGCCGTTGCGCGGGCGCCATGACCATTTCCGTTTCATGGCAGGCGCGCGGATTCACCAGGCAGGAGGTAATTTTAGCGGCGAAGATCCTGTCCAGGCAGGCCTGGTTGCAGCCAATACAGGTATTGATCTCCGCTTCTCTGGCGGATGCCGCTTTGCTGAGGAGTTCGGCGTCGGCCAGAAAGGGGCGCGCCATCGACACCATATCCGCATCGCCGTCGGCGAGGATTTGCTCCGCTACGGCGGGATCGTTAATCCGGTTGGTGGTAATCAGCGGCAGATCCACATGGCCTTTAAGCTGGCGGGTAACCCAGCGGAAAGCGCCGCGCGGCACCGGGGTGGCGATGGTCGGGACCCGGGCTTCGTGCCAGCCGATTCCGGTATTAATCAGGGTGGCGCCGGCCTCGCTGATGGCCCGGGCCAGTTGGATTGCCTCGTCCAGCGTGCCGCCGCCTTCCACCAGGTCAAGCATCGACAGCCGGTAAATAATGATGAAGTCCTCCCCCACCTGCCGGCGTACCGCGCGCACCACGTCGACGGCGAAACGCATCCGTCGTGGGTAGTCGCCGCCCCACTCGTCGTCGCGCTGGTTGGTACGCGCAGCGAGGAATTCGTTGATCAGGTAGCCTTCCGACCCCATGATTTCCACGCCGTCGTAGCCGGCTTCTCTGGCCAGCGCGGCGCAGCGGGCGAAAGCGGCGATTTCGGCAAGGATTTCGTCATGGCTCAGGGCGTGCGGCGCAAAACGATTGATCGGCGCCTGTAGGGCGGACGGGGCCACCGGATGCGGCTGATAACTGTAACGCCCGGTGTGGAGGATTTGCAGGGCGATTTTCCCGCCCTCGCGATGCACCGCGTCGGTAATCACCCGGTGACTGTCGAGGTGTGCCGCATCGTTGAGTACCGCGCCTCCCGCCATGGCGACCCCGGAGGGCGAAGGGGCGATACCGCCGGTAACAATCAGCGCCACGCCGTGGCGGGCGCGTTCGGCGTAAAAGGCGGCCAGCCGCTGTGGGCCGTCGGGACGTTCTTCCAGCCCGGTATGCATCGAGCCCATTAACACGCGATTCTTCAGCGTGGTAAAGCCCAAATCCAGCGGGGCGAAAAGCGATGGGTAGCTCATCATGTCTCTTCCAGTCTCTGTTTTAATTATGTGGTCGGATGAGTTAGTAATGTAGCCGCCGCGTGGGAAAAGAGAAAAGGCCGATCGGGCGATTGTGATGGGATTCAAAGAATCGCCGCAGGGAAAATCCCCCGGTGACCCGGGGGAGGGGATTTACTCTTCTTCCGTGGCCGCCTGACGCTGGGTCTCCTGCAGGCTGTTCAGGGCGTGGCGCGCCGCACGCAGTACCTGATCGCACTGCTCGGCGCTCAGGGTGAGCGGCGGTTCGATGCGGATGGTTTTCGAGTTATTCAGCGTCCCGGCCACCAGCACGCGCTGACGGAACATCTCGCTGGCAAACTGGTAACCGATATCGTTGTCGCAAAACTCAATTGCCATCAGCATCCCTTTACCGCGGGCTTCGACGACCAGGTGCGGATATTCGCGGGCCAGGATATTGAAACCGTCCAGCAGCAGTTGCCCTTTCTGCTCAGCCTGAGCCGGCAGATTCTGTTCCAGCAGCACATGGATTGTTGCCAGCGCCGCGGCACAGGCCAGTGGGTTACCGCCGAAGGTAGTGGTATGCAGGAACGGGTTGTCAAACAGTACCGAAAAAACGGCTTCGGTGGCGAGCGTTGCGCCAATCGGCATGACCCCGCCGCCGAGCGCCTTGGCCAGGCACAGAATGTCCGGCTGCACGTTTTCGTGCTCGCAGGCGAACATTTTACCGGTGCGGCCCATACCGGTCTGCACCTCATCAAGAATCAGCAGAGCGCCGTACTCGTCGCACAACTTGCGTACCGCGGGTAGATAGCCTGCCGGAGGCAGAATTACCCCGCCTTCCCCCTGAATCGGTTCGAGGATCACCGCCGCCACATCGTCGCCGGTTTTTTTACACTCCTGGAACAGGGTGCGCATAGCGTCGATATTGCCGAACGGCACATGGCGGAATCCGGGCAGTAGCGGCATAAACGGTTTGCGGAAGGTGGCTTTTGCGGTGGCGGACAGCGCCCCCAGCGATTTACCGTGGAACGCGCCGCTGGCTGCCACAAAGGTGTATTTACCGCGCGGCGACTGGTAAGCCTTCGCCAGTTTCAGCGCCGCTTCTACGGATTCGGTACCGCTATTGCTAAAGAAACAGTATTGCAGCTTGCCCGGCGCCAGGGTGGCCAGCGTCCTGGCGAGCATTGCCCGTAGCGGATCGAGTAGTTCCTGGCTGTGCAACGGCTGTTTGGCGAGCTGGTGCTCGACGGCGGAAACAACAACTGGATTACGGTGCCCCACGTTGAAAATGCCAAAACCGCCCAGGCAGTCAAGAAACTCCTGTCCCTGGGTGTCGACAAGCGTATTCAGACTGCCCGCCTGCCACTCTACGGCTCCGTAATCCCCGCCGGCCGTGACGGATTTGCGATACTCAAGAAAACCCGGGTTAACGTGCTGCTGGAAATTTTCAATGGTTTCCCGGTTTAGCGCTTTCATCTCCTCGTGGTTAAGGGTGGTTTTTTCAATGATGTTCAGTGCGTGCGCGGTACAGGCAAGAGCCGAAGCGCCAGAAGGTAACCTGTTCAAAATGTGCTCCCGGGGATCGCGTATCACATGATACTGATTTAAGTATTGCAGGGTTTGCGCCATTCCGGAGGCAGAGGTGAAAATCGGGATAAACGGCTGAGGGCAGCGCTTTTGCGCAATTTTTAGCCAGATAAAATCGCGGCTGCGCCTGTTTTGGCGCTATGACCCATAAAACGGCGCTTTTCAGCGTCTGCGCTATGGTGGGGCAAGGGCATCAGGATAGGGCAAAATTTGCCGTATCATGGTGAAAACAGACTTATGTTGTGCTCATACGATTTATCAATATGTTCAGAAAGACTCTCGTTTAGGTTCTGTTAATGGTACTTTTCGGAAATTTTTGTCACTGTAGGCTTGCAGAGAAATCCCTCCCGATAGCGCTTTGGTATTTCGATTTGATATCTGGCGATGGGATATCGGGGATTGGTCGCGTATTTGTTTTTCAGGTGGTTGTTTTTTATAGTTATGGCTGTTTTTTGTGCAGTTTGCCGGCTGTTTTTAGGTCAGATATTTCTTGTCTTTTAATGCCTGTGCCAGGCTTTTTTTGATGATCTAAATCAACTTTATGACTGTTTTTCACGCGCAAAAAGGAACCTTTCGTCGTTTTTAATTGGCCGTTAAGGGGGCTTTTAGGTGTTTTGACCAGGACTTTTCTTGTGGAATTTTCCTAAATAAACTTCATTTATTCTTAATTGTGAGCTGGGATCTGATTTTTTTGTTGCCTTTTAGCATTATTTGTGAACAAAGATATCGCATCTTAATGTCCTGACTCCGATTTTCCCGCTGAAATTCCAGATGCGGCGCTTTCTTCCGGGCCGTGATTTAAACAAACCTTTTCTTTGCCGTTACTTTTTTTTAAAGATTTCTCCGTTGTTTGAAATATTCGGTATTCACGAATAGTAAGCATCGTTAATGATAGCGACGGGCGACCATTTTGATCTTATCAATAGGTTTTACCTATTATGAGTTTGAGGTTATTCGATTTAAACGATTGTCAAAAAATCTCCCGCGGCAGATAAAATGATTCATCTGCAAAAGATATCTGATCCTAACTTCTCTCAGGGAAAGGGAGATAATAATGAAATATTACTTTATTTCAGACGACGTTTTCTTTCTTGCCGGAATGCAGGAGGTTATTTCACAAAATCTTGAAATATACTCTCAATATTATTTTATGCACAGCCAGAGTTCTGGTTTCAATTTTAAAACGGGCGATGTGGTTGTTCTTGCTGTTAATGAAACATCGCTTAAACGATTTTTTATTCATTATCCGGAGCTATTCCACTGCCGTCTGATTATTATGCTGGAGATACCGGTGATGACCATGTTCAGCCCCTGTTTCCCCTGGCTGCTGCCCAAGAACATCACGGTGGGACGTTTTGTTGATATTATCCAAAAGGCCGGCACGCAGCGGCTCTGCCAGGGAAAGGTTTCCCGGCAGATAATCGAAATATTTAACTATCTGGGGGATGGCTGGTCCCTGGATGATTTATCGAAACATACTCAGCTACCAATTAAATATCTCAGCCAGATCAAGCGCGATGTCTACCGTGAGTATGGTCTTACGCAATGTAATTCGGCCGGCATTCTGATTTGCCGGGACGTGCTGAGAATGAAAACCGTTATCTAGTGCTTAACAGTTTCCTTTATGGAAAGCGTCAGGAAAGATTTGATTTACCTTAATTTAATAACCGCTTTATTTATTAAGTGTTGGGTTTTTACGCCCTGGTAATTCTGATCGATGAATGATGGAAATTACCTGCCAGAGCAAACTGGCCGGTAAGTATTTTCAATGAAAAATGGAGTTTTTATTATGAAATTCAAATATGCCCTTCTTCCGGTCACCGTTGCCGCGCTACTATTTTCCGCCAGCGCGCTGGCATCCAACGGCACCATTAACTTTACTGGTAGTGTGGTCAGCAGCGCCTGCGACGCCGATCTGACTATCAGCTACTCCGGGGGCTCCTATACCTCCAGTAGCGGAACGGTAACCGCGCAGATCAACTTACCGCCGGCTACGGTAGCCGCTCTGCCGACTACCGGCAGCTATGCTGGTCACACGCCGTTCTCCATTGCCCTGACGAACTGCCAGGCGGGCGTTTCGACGCCTGACACGGTTTACACCCGCTTTGTTTCCGGCCAGACAGCGGCTGGCGATCCGGCGGTACTGCGTAATACCACCTCCGGCGGCGCGGGAGATGTCGGGATTGCTATCCTGCGCCCGGACAGCACCACCCAGATCAACATTAACGCCGATCACCTGTCTGCGCCGACTTCCGCCGATCAGGGCAGCGCGCTGCCGCCGTCCGGCTCACCGGGCAGTGTGACGCTGAACTATGTGGCGGCCTATAAGGCGCTGGGTTCATCGGTAACCAGCGGCGCGGTCACCGCGCAAACGTTGTTCGAAATTGCCTATTACTGATGCTGTGCTGCCCCGTTGCGCGGGGCAGTTTTTCCCGGCCTGAGGCCGGGAATATGTCGTGCTTTTATCCGTGAAAGGAAGAACGGAGTCCGCCATGGAAAGTCACCAACGTTCGTTTTACGTTTCCGCCTCCAGGCTGTTACGTCTGAGCGTGATCTCTGCCTGTTTGCCCGCCGTGGTGATGGCTGATTCGGGTTTCGAAGAGGATTTTCTGCTGCGCGATAAAAATGGCGCTTCGCCGGAGGTGTTTATTTATCAGAACGCCGTTACGCCAGGGCTGAAGAACATTGATGTGAAGGTGAACGATCGGCTGGCGGAACATATGGAGGTGCGGTTTGTCGGCGGCGAGCAACACAAAGTGGAGCCTTGCCTGACCCGGGAACAGCTGAAAGGGCTGGGGATAAAAGTGGAACTCTACGACGGCTGGGCGGCAGACGACGCTGATTCGCATGCGGTCGCTGAACGCTGTGAAGATGTGACACAGCGCATCCCGGCTGCGCAGATCTCATACCAGGACGCCCGGCAGACGCTGAATATCACCGTGCCCCAGGAGGCGGTAGACCGTCAGCGTTTCACCATGATTTCGCCGCTGGAGTGGGATCACGGCGTGACCAGCCTGCGGACAGCTTATCGCGGCTATTTTTACCATTCGCGCATCAAGGGAAGTTCTGGCAATGGCTGGGATGCGGACGATATGACGTCGCGCAGCGCGTATATCAATCTCAACAGCGTCGGGACGCTGGGAGCGTGGCGTTTTTACAGTATTGATTCGTTCTATCGCAATCCCGGTAAAAACTGGCAGTCAAACCACGATCGTAGCTATCTGGCACGGGATATCGTGACTCTGCGCAGCAGCCTGCAAATCGGGGAAATTTATACCAAAACCTCCGGCTCCATGACCGGTACAGTACCCCTGAGCGGGGTGTCTCTGGCGACCAGCGAGCGTATGTCGCTGGATAACCAGTTTAGCTATGCGCCGGTGATCCGCGGCGTCGCGCGCACCAACGCCCGCCTGGTTGTGCGCCAGCGCGGCAATATTATTTACAGCACCACGCTGACCCCGGGGCCATTCGCCATCGATGATTTATATAGCGCCCAGGTGGGGGCTGATCTTGAGGTGACGGTGGAGGAGGCTGACGGGCAGCGCCAGGTGTTCCGCGTCCCCTATACCGCACTGCCGAATATGATCCGTCCGGGGGCGCTGCGTTACAGCGCGGCGGCGGGGAAATATCGCAGCCAGAGCGCCGGGACTCAGGAGCCGGCGCTGGTGAACGGCGTTATTGAATATGGCTTTGAGCACTTCACCCTGAGCGGTACGGCGCTGGCCTCGGAGGACTACCAGTCCCTGTCCGCCGGGCTGGCGTGGAACATCGGCAATATCGGCGCATTTTCCACTGAACTGGCTCACGCCCGCTATCAGGATAAATGGCATGGCGACCAGACCCGGGACGGTTCGGCGCTGCGCTTTCTGTATGCCCGCTATTTTGACGCGACCGATACTTCACTGCAGATCCTCGGCTATCAGTACCGCTCCGAAGAGTTTCTTGATTTTCAGGAGTTTTTGTCGCGCCAGAGCCGCAGCAGTATCAATGGCTATGACTGGGGAGATGTTGAGTGGGATCAGCGCAAGCGTAGCCGGGTAGAGATGAACCTGAGTCAGAACCTTAACCATTACGGTAGCCTGTATGCCTCCCTGAGCCAGGACAGGTTTTACGGCACCGATCGCAAAAGTACCTCTATCAGCAGCGGCGCCGGGACTACCGTCGGTCCGGTCAGTCTCACGCTCTCCTGGACCCTGACCCGGGAAGGGAGTACCCGCGATAACCAGTTGAATCTGTCGCTCAGCATGCCATTGGGCAGCCCGGCCCGCGGCAAAGACCACGGATTTATGAACTACAACCTGACCCGGGATCGCGATAACCGCTACAGCCAGTCGCTGGGGTATTCCGCCAGTGCGCTGGAAAACACGCTCAACTATTCGCTCAACGTACAGCGCAATACCCAGGGCAAATACAGTCAGTCGGGCTCGCTGGGGTACAACGGCAGTCTGGCCAATATCAGCGGCAGCGCCAGCCGCAGCAGCTACTCGACCCAGTTTTCCGCAGGGATGAGCGGCGGTCTGACACTGTATGGCGGCGGGGCGATTCTGTCGCCGCAACTGGGCAATACCGTGGCGATAGTGAAAACGCCGGGCGCGTCGGGTATCGGCGTATCCGGATCGGGGAATGCGCAAACCGACTACTTTGGTCATGCCATGGTGACGCATCTCACTCCTTACCGCTACAACCAGATAACCCTGGATACCGCCAAAACCGCGGGCGTGGAGCTGAAAGAGTCTTCGCGCAAGGTAGTACCGAGCGACGGCGCGGCAGTGCTGCTGGAGTTTGCTACCCGGGTAGGACGGCGAGCGATGGTGGAAATCCACAGCCCGAAATCCGTACCGCTGGGCGCTATGGTCTATGTGCAGGGTGAAAACGAAGAGGCCGGTATTGTCGGTAATAAAGGGTTGGCTTATCTGAGCGGTCTGGATGCCCGTAGCGATCAGTCGTTGAAAGTGCTGTGGGGCGACAATCCGGCGGAGCAGTGTGGTTTTACGCTACCCGCTGCGACCGAGGCTCAGCGTCAGCCGGAAAACTGGCATCAAAAAATTGTGGTGGACTGCCGGTAGGGCAGTACACGGAAGTCGCAACGAAGGAAGAACACCATTATGAAACACAATCCATTACTGAACGTCCTGCTGATGACGGGAATGTTGTTAGCAGGCCAGGTTGATGCAGCGGTACGCCCGCTGCTGACGCGGGTGGTCGCGTATGCAGCGGATCGGGAAACCGCGGTAGAAGTTGTCAACGGCAGCAGCGAAACCTATATGGTGCAGTCGTGGCTGGAGGATTTGCAGGGCGGGGATAGCAACATTCCGCTGGTACTGACGCCGCCAGTGATGAAACTGGAAGGCAACACCCAGGGCAAATTACGCCTGGTGGTCATGAAAGGGGCCATTCCCCAGGACCGGGAGTCGGCGTACTGGCTGTCTATTCAGGAGATCCCGCCGAAGGCGAAAAACCCTTCTGAGAACCGATTGCTGGTGGCTATTCGTAACCGTATCAAAGTCTTTGTGCGCCCGGACGGGTTACAGGCCGGGGATGCCCGGGTGGCGGCGGCGCAGGTGACCTGGTCGATAGAGCGGGAGGGTGGAAAAAACTGGCTGAAAGCCAGTAACCCGACGCCTTTCTATATCAGTTTTGGCGAGCTGGCGGTGGGCAATGGCGCCGGCAAGGGGATTCGGCTGGAAGATAAAAAACAGATGGCGCCGCCGAAAGGCACCATGCGCTACTTACTGCCGCAGACGCTGAAGCCCGGAAAACTGACGGTGATCTGGAGTAGTATCCACGACTGGGGCGGCGTGGGTGAGGAATATAAAGCCGGGGTGGCACTGTGAAAATACGGCGCTTTTGCTTACCGATGCTATGGCTGATCAACGGACTGCTGGCCGGGGTATTCTCGCCGCTGGCTGATGCGGTGACCGTACTATGGTATACCAATACTGGTAGTGTGACCGGTGAGATTGCCGGTACCTGTACCCTGGACTATAACACCATCAGCGCTTTTTCTATTCCGCAGACGATAGTGGTCGATAATAGTATTCCTGACGGTAGCGTAATCTATTCCTGGGATTACGGGAATTTTCTCGATTTCAATATTAATTGCATAGGCAATGGTGTGTCGAACTCAGGGGGCAGAGCACTTAATACAGGGATTACTCACCAGCGCTTTAATCTGTCTTTTCCGGATGCAATCCCGGTGCGGGTTAATAATATTGCGGCGAACTTAACGCTGAAAATGTATGCGAAGTATGAGTGGAATAATCAGCAGGCCTGTATGGATCCTAATCTGGGGTGTCGTAACGGTGCTACCGGGTATTTTGCTGAAGCAGCTAATGTATTGTTAAACAACGGTGCAGAATATAGCGGAACGCATAACGGTACAGTTTCAGTATCTCAGCGCCCCTCGCTAATACTACTTCCGATATATGATGCCGTTACCGGAAAATATCGGATGGAAAGTGGCCGTTTATTGGTTTCCACAAGAGCGGAGCTGATAAAAACCGGTAATTTAACCACCTATGGACCCGTAACTGCCCTTGCTCCGGGAGTGAATGGTATTAGTTTTAATGGGGTGAATTCTTCCGTGTTTCCTTCGGTACGAGATATGCCGATCCCGGGGAATGCGATTACGCTGGTTGCCCCTTCCTGCCAGCTGCGCACCGATACTTATGATGTGGCCATGGGGCGCTGGGCGGCGGATATGTATAACTATAACGGCGGCAACCCGGTAACCGGAACAGAAATACCGGTTAGTCTGCAACTGGAGTGCTCCGGCCAGGTTCCCGATGTGACAGTGCGGTTTACCGACGCCGGGAGCGAACCTTCTGTGAGTATGCAGAAAAATATTACGCTCTATGATGACGGGGGAAATAAAATTAACGGGCTGGAAATTGCCATGCAATACAATGGGCAGCGGATTAATATTGACGGTACCACGCGTGTTAGCACCGGTAGCCATGGCGAAGTACAGAATAATCAATCGTCTGAGGTATTTAATTCACAAAGTACTATTAATTTTACCGCCCATTATTATCAAACTGGCGCGATTACCCGCGCCGGAGTGCCTTTTACAGGCAATGTCAGAGGGTCGGTCATCGCTATCGTTGAAAATAATTAATGGTTGAAGTATCGGTAATATATTCCTGTAGCAGAATTTGCAGGCATAAATCATGATATATTCACCGGTGTAAGGGAAATCAGAAATCTGATTAATACATTGCAGTGCCAGTATTTTATTTCTACAAGGAGTGACTCATGTTAAAGGCTAAACTATTTTTTATCTCACTGCTCACCGGTTCGGCGCTGGTCCTTTCCGCCTGTGACAACGCAAACAGCGAAAATAAGGCGCCGGTAGAGGGAGCCTCTCAGCCGGCCGCCACTTCAATTCTTGGCGGTAGCGCCACGATAGTGCTGCCGCAGGGATATGTCAAAATGCCGAAGGAACTGCTGGAGGCCAAATACCCGGCGGCCCAGCGCCCGCAGGAAGCCTGGTATGTGGAGAGTGAGGGCGGTAAAGTCTCCATCGCCTTTAGCGCCACCAGTAGCGCGATAAGTGATGCTCAGGTGGAGAAATTTGCCGATATGATGAAGCAGCAGTTAAGTTCGTTCTCCCCGTCGCTGTCGCAGGTGACGGTGAATGGCAGAAAAATGAGCCGTATTGAGATGCTAACCCCGGCCGCGGATGGAAAAATCTATAACCTGATGCAACTCTCCTCCCGGGACGGCAAACTGCTGATTTCGACCTTTAACGTCACCGAAGATCTGCAGGTGAAATACGCTAAAGCCGGGGAAGAGGCGCTGTCGACGCTGAAATATTAAGGTTCAGCCGCACAGGGCGCCGGGTCTTGCCCGCGCCTGGAGCCGCGGGGCGCCTTCGGGCGTCCCGTCGGGCGGCGGAGCTGGCAGCAAAAAACATAGTTTTTCCTTCCTGGTGGCGATCGGCCAAACACCAATAAATGGGGGTTCCGCATTTTTTATCTGGTGGTGGCGGCAAATTCGGCGATGGGATGAGGTTTGTCGTAAATTTTATGGGATTTGTGAAGCCAGCGCGGGCGGCGCGAAAATAGCGGCGCGTTGTGTTCTGGTGCGGGATTTTGTTTCGTTCTGCCGTCATCCTGCCTTACTATCAGGTGGGAAAAGGAGAACAACATGCAACGACTGACCATTTCGATTGACGATCAACTGGCCCAACAGTTTGATGAGTTGATGCGCCGCAAAGGATACGCCAACCGTTCCGAAGCCTTTCGCGACATGCTGCGCCGCGAGCTGGGCGAAATGGCGCGGGAGAATGATAAAAGTGCTGAATGTGTGGGGGTGTTGAGCTACATTTATGACCACCACGAGCGCCAGCTTTCCAGCCGGCTGGCGGAAATGCAGCACCACCACCACGGGCTGACGGTTTCCACCATGCATGCCCACCTGAGCCACGATGAGTGCGTCGAAACGCTGATTCTCAACGGCGCGACGGATGAAGTCGAAGCGCTGGCGGAGTCGGTGATTTCCCAGACCGGCGTGCGCCACGGGCGGCTCAATCTCATCCCACGCTGAATGGTTTCGTCCTGATTTGAAGTTTAAGCAGGATCAATAAAGTATGAATTTTTTAAAATTCTTCATACCTTTTGGTTAAATCGCCATCGCCTGTCTGCTATAAGGGGGAGCTGAGAACTCTTTCCCCAGCCAGAGCCTGTAAAGACACGGGCCTTATAATAACAGGAAGTGCGTGTGAGCCAGATTACCGATACCCCTGCGCAGCAGATAGACCACCAGGTCCGGCACTACTGGGCCAACCGGGCATTTGACTATAGCCAGCTCAATGCCGCCGAACTGGCGGGCGCCAAACGCGCCCGCTGGCTGAGTAAGATCATGGAATATGCCCCCGACGGGCGGCGACTGCGGGTACTGGATATTGGCACCGGCCCCGGCTTCTTTGCCGTGACCCTGGCGCTGGCCGGTCACCAGGTCACCGCGGTGGATATGACTGACGCCATGCTGGAGCAGGCGCGGGTCAACGCCGCCGCCTGGAAGGTGGATATCCGCTTTGTCAGCGCCGATGTGCACTCCCTGCCTTTTGACGATAATCAGTTCGACCTGATTGTGACCCGCAATGTGACCTGGAATCTGGCGTATCCGCTACAGGCTTACCAGGAGTGGTATCGGGTGCTGGCCAGCGGCGGTCGGCTGATCAATTTTGACGCCAACTGGTATCTGCAACTTTTTGACGACGAGTGCCGCCAGGGATATCTGGCGGATCGGGCCAGGGCCCGGCACATGGGGCTGGAAGACCACTATGTGAACACCGACACCACGGCGATGGAGAATATCGCCCGCCAGTTGCCTCTCAGCCGGGAACGCCGTCCGCAGTGGGACACCCGGGCGCTGCTGGCCTGCGGCTACCACAAAATTATGCTCGATACCCGGGTTGGCGATGTGCTGTGGGATGACGAAGAGAAAGTGAACTACGCGTCAACGCCGATGTTCATGCTGTGCGCTGAAAAATAATCCGCCGGGGGAAGCACAATGACAACAATCCTGAGGCTGCTGACGGCGGCGATGGTCTGGTGCGCGGGGCTGATGGCGGCGGGTACCGCGGCGGCGCAGACGCTGAATTATGCCAGCACCAAAGATATTCGCGATATCAATCCTCATACTTATAGCGGCGAAATGGCGGCGCAGAACATGGTGTTTGAGCCGCTGGTTATCAACACTCGCGATGGCGTACAGCCCTGGCTGGCGGAGCGCTGGGAGATATCGCCGGACGGTAAAGTGTATACCTTCCATCTGCGCCATGGCGTCACCTTCAGCGACGGGGAGGCCTTTAATGCCGCGGCGGTGAAAGCCAATTTCGATGCCGTGCTGGCTAACTATCAGCGCCACGCCTGGCTGGAGCTGGTGCGGCAAATCGACCATGTCACGGCGCCTGATGACTACACCGTCGCCGTTCATCTGAAAAATCCCTATTATCCCACCCTGGTGGAGCTGGGGCTGACCCGCCCGTTTCGCTTTATCTCGCCGAAAAATTTTATCGACGGGCAGACGAAAAACGGCGTCAGCGGCTATGCCGGCACCGGACCGTGGCTGCTGGAGCAGCATGTCAAAAATCAGTATGCGCTTTTCGCCGCGAATCCTCACTACTGGGGGACGCCGCCAGAGCTGGCGCGCGTGATGTGGCGGGTGATCCCCGACCGCCAGAGCATGCTGATGGCGCTGGAAAAGGGCGATATCCAGCTGATTTTTGGCGCCGATGGCGACATGATCGACAGCGACAATTTTGCGGCCTTACAGGCCACACAGCGTTTCACCACTCTGATTAGCGACCCGGTCGCCTCCCGGGCGCTGGTGCTTAACAGCAGCCGTCCGGCGCTGAAAGAGCGGCAGGTCAGGGTAGCGCTGCAGTATGCGGTGGACAAACAGGCCATTGCCGACGGGGTCATGGGGGGCAGTGAAAGCGTAGCCCGGACCCTGCTGTCCCGCTCGGTGCCGTACGCCGATATCGCCGATTTGCCGGTTTATGATTACGAGCCAGCCCGCGCCGCGGCGCTGCTCGATCAGGCCGGATGGGTTCAGCCCGCCGGCGATCGTCGCGCCACCCGGGAAAAACAGGGTGTTCCGCTGCGGTTGCTGTTCTCATACAACACCAATAATGCCGGGGAGCGCCAGATAGCCGAAGTGGTGCAGAGCGATTTGCGCCAGATCGGCGTTGAGGTGACACTACTCGGGGAGGAGAAACAGGCGTATCTCGACCGCCAGAAATCCGGCGATTTCGATATTCAGTATTCGCTCTCCTGGGGCACGCCGTACGATCCGCAATCTTATGTCTCCTCTTTCCGTATTCCGTCCCATGCTGACTATCAGGGGCAGAAGGGGCTACCGGATAAAGCCCGTCTCGATCGGATGATCGATCGGGTGCTGATCGCTAACGATGAGCCGCAGCGTCAGGCGCTGTACCGTCAGATCCTGATGATCCTGGCGCAGGAAGGGGTGTATATCCCGCTCACCTATTCGCGGACTAAAGCGGTGTTCACACCGCAGCTGCAGGGGGTGACGTTTAACCCTTCCCAGTACGAAATACCATTTGAGAAAATGTACTTCCGGGCGCGCTAAGCATGACGCGTTACCTGCTACGCCGGCTGCTGATGATGGTGCCTCTGCTGCTCATTATCTCCGGCGTGGCTTTCCTGCTGATCCAGCTTTCCCCCTCCGATCCTGCCGAAGTAGCGCTGCGGGTGAACGCCATTGTTCCCACTCCGCAGGCTATCGCCGATATGCGCCACGAACTGGGGCTGGACGCTCCGCTGTGGCAGCAGTACCTCACCTGGCTGCATCGCTGTGTGCATTTTGACCTTGGCACCACGTTTATCACTCGTCAGCCGGTAGCGGACGAACTGGCCCGGGCTTTGCCGGCTACGCTATGGCTGGCCGCCACCACACTGGCGATGATTGTGGTTATCTCGCTGGTGCTCTCGCTGTTGTGCGTCAGCGCCGCCGATCGCTGGCCGGATAAACTGATCCGCGCCGGGCTGTTTTTATTGACCGCGATGCCGGGCTACTGGCTGGGGTTGCTGTTGCTCTGGCTGGTGGCGGTGAAGTGGCGATGGCTGCCGGTGGGCGGTATCGATGAAGCGGGCGCGGTGATCCTCCCGGCTCTGACCCTCGCCTGCGGCTATATCGGCACTTATGTGCGCCTGTTGCGCAGCAATATGCTGGCCAACCGTCACCAGCCCTGGGTGGAATATGCCCGGGCGAGGGGGCTCAGCGAACGACGGATCCTGTGGCGCTATGTGCTGGTGAATGCTCTCTATTCGCCGCTGGTGGCGCTGGGGATGAGTATTCCAAAACTGATCGCCGGTACGCTGATCATTGAAAATATCTTTGCCTGGCCGGGACTGGGGCGGTTATGCGTAACGGCGATATTTGAGCGCGATTACCCGGTTATCCAGGCCTATGTACTGCTGATGGCGGTGCTGTTCGTGGTATGCAATTTCCTGATCGATACTCTGCAGATGTGGCTCGATCCGCGCCTGCGGCGGGGCGTGGTCAGATGATGCGCCGGATATGGCGCCACCTGAAGCGTGATCCGCTGGCGCTGGCCTGCGTGCTGCTGTTATTGCTGCTGGCGCTGGCCGGGACTCTGGCCCCCTGGCTGGCGCCGCACGATCCGCTGCTGGTATCGTGGCGCGATAAGTTTCAGGGAATCAGCCTGACTTATCCGCTGGGGACCGATCACCTTGGGCGCTGCGTGCTGTCGCGGCTGTTGTTCGGTATTCGTACCACGCTGTTCAGCGCATTATTCGCCATGACGCTGACCCTCGCCATCGGCACGCTGCTCGGCGCCATCGCCGGCTATTTTCGTGGCCGGGTGGACGGGGCGCTGATGCGTCTGTGCGACGTGATGCTGTCGTTCCCCGGGGAAGTGATGATTTTCGCCCTGGTGGGCATTATGGGGCCGGGGCTGGAAAACATTGTGCTGGCGATGGTGCTGGTGAAATGGGCGTGGTACGCGCGGATGGTGCGCGGGATTGTCCTGCAGTACAGCGATTGCCATTACATTCAGTTCGCCCGTCTGGCGGGCGGCTCGCCATGGTATATCTTCCGTCGCCACCTGCTGCCGGTCACTGCGGCGGAGCTGGTCGTGCTGGCCACTACCGACAGCGGCGCGGTGATTTTGCTGCTTTCCGCGCTGTCGTTTATCGGGCTCGGCGTGCAGCCGCCGGTCGCGGAGTGGGGGGCGATGCTGGGCGAGGCGCGCAGCGTATTAATGATTCATCCGCAGCAGATGCTGCCCGCCGGGCTGGCGATTGTGGCGACGGTGGCGGCCTGCAACTACCTGGGGGACAGCCTGCGCGATATGCTGGATGTCGCCGGACGCCGCGACTCACAGCACAGCGGATAACAGCAGGCGCCGGGCCTGCGGATGACGCACCTGACCGGTGGCGGAGATATCGTCAACCCGTTCAATTACTCGTCCCTGATCCATAAAAATCACCTGCTGACACAGGTAAGTGACGGCGGTGATGTCGTGGCTGATAAACAGTAATGTCAGGTTCAGGCGCTGGCGCAGGCTGGCCAGCAGGTCGAGGATCTGGCGCTGAACCCGCATATCCAGCGCGTTGACCGCTTCATCCAGCACAATAAAATCCGGCTGGCAGGCGATAGCCCGGGCGATGCACACCCGTTGTAACTGCCCGCCGCTCAACTGGTGCGGGTAGCGGGCGCGTAGCGTCGTATCCAGACCGACCTGCTCCAGTAACCCGGCGATGCGTCGGGATTGCTCGCCGGCAGGCGGGCGTTCCCCCAGCCACAACGGTTCTGCGACGATCTGCTCCACCGTCATGCCCGGATTTACCGAGGACCGGTAATCCTGGAAAACGGCGCTGACGCTTCCCGGCGCCCGCCATACGCTGCCGCCAGTCAGCCTGCGGCGGCGATACGCTCGACCGCCAAGACTGACCTCGCCGTGTGTCGGGCGCTCCAGTCCCAGCAAAATGCGCCCGAGGGTACTTTTCCCGCTGCCGCTGGCGCCGACAATCCCCAGGCAGGCGCCGCGCGCTACGCAAAAGGAGACATCGTCAAGGGCCTGAATCCGCGGGTAGCGATGGCTGAGGTGCTGTATCGTTAACCAGTCATTCACAGGGCGGCTCCTGATGTTGCGGCAGATAACAGAGCATGGCGATATCTCCCCTGTAGCGCCTGCCAGGCACCGATCAACTCCCGGGTATGGGGATGCTGCGGCTGGTGAAACAGGGCGTGAATCTCATTGTCTTCCACGATCTGTCCCGCCTGCATCACGATAGCCCGATCCGCCAGTTGCCGGATAACGCCGGGGTTATGGGATACCATCAGTAGCGCCATGTCATTTTCGGCGCGCAGGCGAGCCAGCAGGGCGATGATTTCGGCCTGTGAAACGCTATCCAGCGCGGTGGTGGGTTCATCGGCGATCAGCAGGCGCGGTTTCAGCCCCAGCGCGATAGCGATGGTGACGCGCTGCAGCATCCCGCCGCTGAGCTGTGACGGATAATGATGAAAACGCTGAGCGGCGTGGCTGAGGCCGACCTGTTGCAACATGGCGAGCGCCTGGTCTCTGGCTTCCTGAACGGTTAACGGCAGGTGGGCGCGCAGGCTGTCGATCATCTGTTTACCGACCGGCTGCAGCGGGTCGAAGGCGCTCATCGGGTGCTGGAGAACGATACTCACCGCCGGGCCGCGGTAGCGGCGCATCTGCTTTTCATCCAGCCGGGTCAGATCGGCGCCGAGAAACGTTATTTTGCCGCTGCGGCGGAATTCACTGCCGGTCAGGCCCATGATGGCGCGGCACAGCAGGCTTTTGCCGCTGCCGCTTTCTCCCATGATACCGAGACAGGTGTTGGGGGCGAGGTCGAGGGAGATGTTATGCAGCAGTTTACGCCCGGCGGCGGGTAACGTCACGCTCAGCTCCTCAATGCGCAGTAACGTTGGTTCCATGCTTCTTCTCCTGTCGGTACCCGACCTGACGCTCAGGGTAACAGAAACCCCGGTGATAATGATGGCGCGATATCAGTAAATCGGTGTTTATCCTCGTCATCTTTCCGGTGGCCTGTGCGCTGACTGCGCGGATTCACCCCAATTACTATTCCAGTTACCTTCCGGCAACCCGAATTATTCAGGGCTGCGCGGGATTTCACGGCTGTCTTTTTGCAGTCTCCGCTGGCGCCGTGACGCCGGTCAGGGCGATCGCCTGCGCGGCATCATCAAGGATAGCAACTACGCGCATCAGTTCACTATCACTCAGCGGTTGTTGGTTGACGCGGTTGTTCAGCGTCGCTTTGAGGTTTTCCAGCGCCCGCTTCATTTCCGGGTGGCGGCGCAGTTCGTGGCCTACCGTTTTGGCCTGAATACGCGCTTTGATGTTGTTGAGATGTGGCTGTTCGGCCTGTAGCCAGCGCAGCCCGGCGGCGGTGATGGTGATTTTTTTGCGCCCGTTTTCTTCTTCAGTGCTGATAAGTCCCTGGGTATTGAGGAAGTCGAGGGTCGGGTACATCACCCCCGGGCTGGGGGCGTAGTAGCCGCAGGTCAGGGACTCAATGGCTTTGATCAGTTCATAGCCGTGTCCCGGCCCCTGGCTGAGGATATCCAGCACCACCAGACGCAGATCGCCATGACCAAAAAAACGTCCGCTGCGATGGTGCGGGGCGGCGGAGGGGGAAGGTGTGGTGTTTTCAGCCGGGTGATGGTGACGGGCCACGGTAGCTCCTGTTGCGGATCGAAGTGTTGATGGTATCTAAATGTGCGATTAATAAGCGAGTGACAGGCGAAATATACGGATTGTTTTTTGATTTTAAAAGGAAAATTGTTGCAGGCGTTATGGATTTCTCACTATATCGAAAATGCTTGCTTTTTTTGTTGTTAGTAATCATTATCATTTAAATTTCGATATATCTAAATTAACCTTTCACGTTGGTAGAACTGATGACTGAACAAAAAAACCACTATCCGCGCCGGGTGCGCAATACCCTGCAATTCCGTGAAGTTACCGTACTGCGCAGTGAAATCGTCGCCAGCCATTTTCAGCGCATCGTCTTTGGCGGTAGCGCGCTGGCGGGCTTTAGCTCTGCCGGCTTCGACGATCATAGCAAAGTCTTTTTCCCCCAGCCCGGCGTGGAGTTTGTGGCGCCGCAGGTAACTGAGGATGGGATTGTCTGGCAGAGCGATGTACGTCCGCCAT
This sequence comes from Entomohabitans teleogrylli, assembly GCF_001484765.1. Classification (GTDB taxonomy): domain Bacteria; phylum Pseudomonadota; class Gammaproteobacteria; order Enterobacterales; family Enterobacteriaceae; genus Entomohabitans; species Entomohabitans teleogrylli. The sequence continues at coordinate 178,136 of NZ_KQ947378.1, forward strand.
CGCGGGATTATACGCCGCTGTTTGACGCCGCGCGTCAGGAACTGACGCTGGACTTTTACCTGCACGCCGACGGTGTGGCGAGCAACTGGGCGCGCCAGGCGCAGGCCGGGGATAAGCTGATTATTGGCGGACCGCGCGGTTCGCTGGTGGTACCGGTGGACTATCGCTGGCAGCTGTATCTGTGTGATGAAACCGGTATGCCGGCTCTGCGCCGCCGTCTTGAAACGCTGCGCGAGTACGGCGTGGCGGCGGATTCGGTACGGGCGCTGGTGACGGTGAGCGATGCGGCCAGCGGCGATTATCTGGCGCACCTGAGCGAATTCAATATCGACATTCGGGTCGCGGCGACAGAAGCGAACATCGCCGCCTGGCTCGGGCAGTGGACGATACCGCAGAGCGACTATTTTATCTGGCTGACCGGCGAGGGGGAGATGATTAAGCGTATTATTACGCCGCTGGAAGGGAAGGTGGATGCACAGTTGCTCAGGGCGGTGGCTTACTGGCATCAGAAGGGGGAGTGAGTTTTTTGTGATGTTTTTGGCTGCGGCCATGAGTTCTGTTCGCCTGTGATCATTTTTTCCCTGGCAGGAATTCCGTTCATTGCGGTTTTTTCCTGGGGAGGAAATTCCGTTCACCGTAAGTCAGCGCCTTATTTTGCCTTTGTCGCCAGGTGAACGGGGAGATGGGGCTCGTCGCCGCCCCCTCTCCACTCCGGGCTCCCGGCAGTAAAATCGCCGCTGCGCGGTACCCGTCAATTTTCGCGTCTGGCTTCGGGTCGGGTAAGACGGCACATCCCTGTGCCGGCTTACCCTCAGGCCGGTTCCCTCCGGCCTGCCCCGGCCATGCGCAAAAATAGCCGGCGATTTTAAGCCGGACTCAACCCCCGCTGTGAAATCGGGGATTTAAAAGGCATGTTGATTGCTGTGGGGGGTTATCAGTGCTTTTGAGAAACAGAGAGTTCCGGTTGAGAAGTTCTTGTGGGGGAGTGGTTTTCTGTAACGTGGAATAAGTTCCGTTCACCTGAATTTTGTGCTCTGTGTTTATTCCGCATAAGGTGAACGGGGAGAGGTGGCAGGTGTCGCTTTTTTTACTTTTAGTCTGCGGCAATGAATTCTGTTCGCTGTGGTTATTTTTTGCCTGGGCAGGAGATTTCGTTCATTGCGATTTTTTCCTGGGGAGGAAATTCCGTTCACCGTAAGTCAGCGCCTTATTTTGCTTTTGTCGCCAGGTGAACGGGGAGAGGGGGCTCGCCGCCGCCCCCTCTCCACTCCGGGCTCCCGGCAGTAAAATCGCCGCTGCGCGGTGCCCGTCAATTTTCGCGTCTGGCTTCGGGTCGGGTAAGACGGCACATCCCTGTGCCGGCTTACCCTCAGGCCGGTTCCCTCCGGCCTGCCCCGGCCATGCGCAAAAATAGCCGGCGATTTTAAGCCGGATTCAACACCCCCGCGGTGAAATCGGGGATTTTAAAAGGCATGTTAATTGCTGTTTATTGCTATAGGGGGCGTTACCGGAACTTTTGAGAAACAGAGAGTTCCGGTTGATGAGTGCTTGTTTTTGCTTTGATGCTGTTACAAATTTTTTGCAGACTTCCCGCAGACTTCCCGCAGACTTCCCGCAGACTTCCCGCAGA
>NZ_KQ947378.1:179788-352512 GCF_001484765.1 Entomohabitans teleogrylli
GCAGACTTCCCGCAGACTTCCCGCAGACTTCCCGCAGACTTCCCGCAGACTTCCACCTATTTTTCAAAGAATTAAACCAGTCTTACCGCGACAATGATGCTGCAAACCAGACAATAAAATGGCAGCGGGGCATATCCCCCCGCTGGAAATCGCTGGAACGAAGGCCGCGAGACAAGGACCAGGCACCATGGATGGCGCCGGGAGGGCATGCCGAGACAGGACATCGAGTCATGCCCGGTCCGCGGGATAAGGCCGGGAGTGGAAGGGACCGCGAAGCGGCGATTTCCGTTGCGGGGCCGCGAGGGGAGTCGGGGAGCGAGCGGGACGCTCCCCGACCCGTTCACTGATAACCGGAGTTAACAAAGAGCACCAGACATAAAGTGAACGGAAAAACAGCGGTGCATCAGACAGATTCCCGACTGACACCATGAACGGAAAAAAGCGTCGCTCCAGACTCACCGCCTGAACGAAAAAACTTACCCCCTCCCCCCCTGATACCCCCTCAGCGCCTGCGCCGCCGCCGGGTGGCTGGCCTGCATCACCATCCACGGGCTCAACGCCCAGGGCGCGGTCTCAACCGCCTGCAGCACCTGCTCCAGGGGCAACCAGCGGTAATCACTCACCTCGTCGGCGCGGGGGGCTATCGCGTTCTGCGCCCGGGCGGCGAACACCGGGCAAATCTCGTTTTCAACAATCCCGCTGCTGTCCACGGCGCGGTAACGAAATTCCGGGTAGACCGACTGAATATCACTGACCTCCAGCCCGGTCTCGTAGCGGCAGCGGCGCGCTATTGCCGCTGCCATTGCTTCTCCCTGCTGCGGATGACCGCATACTGAATTGGTCCATACCCCGGGCCAGGCCTTTTTGGTTAACGCCCGACGGGTAAGCAATAGCAGACCCTGTTGGTTGAAAACCCAACAGGAAAACGCAAGATGCAGGGGAGTACTGGTGTGATGTACCGTCGCTTTTTCCTGAATACCTGCCGGATGACCTTGTTCATCCAGCAGTACAACATGTTCGGAAATCATCTTTAACATCCGTGGGTTGGGGGAGGCGCTGCGGGTCAGGCGAGGCTGACAGGAGCAATAAACAGCGGACCGGGCAACCCATCCGCCGTATCTGTCAGCCTATTGTAGCGGCGATTTTTTGGCGCCGTTAGCCAGCCAGTGTGCTCCATCGCCAGGAGAACGACATCACCCATAGCAGACCGCTAAAAATCATCGCGGCACCATTAACCGCTGGACCCGTCAGCATTATGTTCGCTTGTCATGCCTCTGCTGTCGCCAGTCCGGGTGACTTTGCGCGGTAGAATCCCGCCGGGTGCTGTGGGGCACGTTTCAGCGGCGCAGCGCGGGCGCGGGTGGACGGCGAGCGCCAGCGAAAAAAAACGATAACTCCCCGACATCGTTATTCGAAATCCGTCAGGAAGCGTTTGACGTCCACTGCTTTGAATTTCGAACGCTCAAAATGCGATTTCAGGTGGAACGGCACCGTGCAGTCGAAAATGGTTTTACAGGACATGCCCTGCTGGAGAATCGACGGGCTGTATTCCGGCATCTGCGACGGGTCGAGGGGATGGCAGCGCACGCCGGGGATAAACACCGTATCGACATCACCCTGATAGCGGGTCTGCATCGCCCACAGCACATCATCGCTGTCAAAAATGTCCACGTCTTCATCCACCAGGATAACGTTTTTCAGCTCAGAGAAGGCAGAAAACGCCAGCAGCGCCGCCTGGCGCTGACGTCCTTCATCCACCGGGGAGGATTTTTTAAACTGCATCACCGCCAGCAGTTTGCCGCCGCCGGCGGAATGGGCGAAGACGTTGAGCAGTTTGCCCGGCATGGCGCGTTCCACCATATCAAGAATACTGGCTTCCGTGGGGATCCCGGCCATATTGACATGTTCTTCGCCCGGGCCGAGCGTGGTGCGCCAGACTGGATTGCGGCGATGGGTGACGGCTTTCACTTTGATTACCGGAAGCGCTTCTTTGGCTTCCCCGGTATAACCCGGAAATTCCGGCATCGCCCGCCCGGTATGGGTATTCTGGTCTTCGCGTACCCGCACGTTTGGCAGCAGTTCGCCTTCAATGACGATTTCCGCGTGGGCAATCGCTTTCTCATCGATAGTTTTACATTTCACCATCTCTACCGGGTGGCCGCGCAGGGCGCCGGCGATGCTCAGCTCGTTGAACCCCAGCGGGGTCGTGGGGGGCTCAAAACAGGCGGCGATTTCGATAGCCGGATCCACCCCAATACTGATGGATATCGGTAGCGGCTGGCCCGCCGCCTCCGCCTTCATACGGAAAGCATCAATATGGCGTCCTGGCGTCAGCCACATGGAGAGTTCATCGCGGCTCTGGACGCACAGGCGATGGATGGTAATGTCCGACTCCCGGGTCTGCGGGTCGGAAGCGTAGCACAGACCCATCGTGATATAGGGGCCGGCGTCCTCTTCGGTATTGGTCGGCGCCGGCAACAGGGTACGCAGGTCAAAATTCGGGTCGTCGGCCAGGTGGACCACCTGCTGGCAAACCGCTTCGCTGGCGGCGATTTCCACCGGCGGGATGGCGTTTTTTACCGAATCTTTCAGCAGGAAACCGAGTTTTTCCGGCGGGCAGTTGAGAAAATGGCTGACGCGTTTGCGTGAACCGTTAAGCCCGATGGCCACGCTGATATCTTTAAAGCCTTTGAGGTTGTGGAACACCATCGCCGGGCCGTTTTTCCGGGTCGGGCGCTGGCAGGTGCCGCCGGCGCCGACATAGCGGTATACCCCGGATAGCTCGGCATGGGGATCGACTTCCACCCGGGTTTCGACATATTCGCCGGGCAGTGTTTTAAGCAGTTCCAGCGCGGTGCGCATATCGCGGACCAGCGATTTTTCATCGGCGTACTGGGTCATGATGTTATTTTCTCGATACCGGGAGGGGGAATAAGAAATATATTCCCCGGAAAAAACAGCGACAAATACCGTTTATGTCATGCAGCCCATATCGAAAAAGTGTGGTGCTGGTGCGCTATGATGGATAAACATCGGCAGCAAATCGGGAGGATGCGGTGGATCTGAAGAGGCTGAAGTATTTCTGCAAGGTGGTGGAGCAGGGGTCGGTAAGCCAGGCCGCCCGGCTACTGAATATGGCGCAGCCGCCGCTCAGCAAGCGGATTCAGGAACTGGAAGAAGAGCTGGGTGTGGCGCTGTTTGTACGGAACGGCAACCGCATTGAACCGACCAATGCCGGTTACCACATGTATCGCCGCGCCTGCGAAATTTTACGCCAGGTTGAAGATGCGACTCAGGAAACCATTCAGATTGCCCACCAGGAGGTGCGCGTATTACGTATTGGCCTGACTCATCTGTTTCAGCGTTACTTTAAGCCGCTGTTTCTGGAATTACACCGCCGCCATCCACAGGTGGAATTAAGTATTTCAGTATCGGATTCCAGTCACCTTGAGTCGTTGCTCAATGACGGATTAATTGATATTGCGCTGATTCAGAAACCCTATCGCAGCGAAGGCTACGATTTTGTGGCGTTCGATCCGATCAAACTGGTAGCGGTGGTCAGTAAAAAGCTGTTGCCGGAAAAACCGCAGGATCCTTTCCCGTATCTGGCGCTGGGTAAATATCCGCTGGTGCTGCTGCATCGGGCGCGGGATGCCGGGACTTATGAAATATTGCTCGATCTGTTTCGTAAGGGAGGCGTGCATCCGCAGGTGATGATGCACATTACCCAGCCCGGAGCGATCCTCGACTGGCTGGAATCCGGGCTGGAGGGCGCTACCCTGCTGCCCTGTTGCGAGGTGGACGCCAGCCAGTTACACAACAGCCATGTACTGGAGGTTTTCCCTTCTCCGCAGATCTTTTTCCCGGCGATGGTAAAAACGCCGATGACCCCCTATGTGAAAGAGTTGATGGAGATTGTCTCCGACGGCTATCCGCTGCGCTGAGCCGGCGCCGGGGGCAGCCACAGGCGGGAGAAATCAAACCAGCCGTCGGCGGTGAGGGTAATGTCCTCAACATTTTCCAGCGCGTTGATCTGGTAGTTGTAGTGGAATAGCGGTGTGCACAGGGCATCATGCAGCAGCGGTCGATAGAAATCGGCAATCCGCTGCGGATAACTTTCGGCATCGGCGCTACAGGCCAGCAGATGTTGTTTCCCCTTCAGCCAGACATCAGGTTCGAGCACCGCCTGCCAGGCGGGATCGTGGGTGAACCACTCCTCCAGGGTTAATGCCGGAATCTCTCCCGCCAGGTGGTCGCCGATAATCATATCCATACCGTCCAGTGTTCCGGCCTGGTACCACTCGCGGCGTTGATAAAAATACATCTTCAGTTCCCGGCCCTGGCGGCGCCAACAGGCCTGCATTTTTTCCGCCAGCAGGCGTAGTTCCGCGGTGTCGTAACAGGCGAGGCTGGCGCTGGTCGGCAGTGCGCCCTCATTTGCCGGAGAAAAGGCCGGCATGGCGAGGTCATCCAGTAACTGACTTACCGGCACCAGATCGCTGCGTGCGGCCAGGTCACGATAAAACAGGCTCAGCAACTGACTGCGCAGCGCCTGGCGCACCGGCAGCGGGTGCCGGTGGTGGATCATCATCCAGGTGAAGCCTTTTCCTGGCTGGGACCGGGTTTCTGGCTGGCGATTTTGCTGACCCTGACCAACGGTAATATGCCCGGATTTAAATGCTGGCGAGCGCGCCCCGGCGCCGGAGGTGGTCCAGAATTCAATGGCATGCAGTAGCGGGTGGTTCGCGAAATACCACGGATGTTTTTCCAGGCGCAGATAGTGGCTCTGGTGAGACGCGATACTGAAAGGGCCGGCGCCGATTTCCGGCAGCGCCGGGTGCGGCAAACGCCACAGCGGGCTGGCCATCCGCTGCGCCAGCAGGGCGTCAGGGCTGGCAAGACGGAACTCCAGGCAATCCTCATGGCTCAGGCGAATGTCGCTGATATGTTCGGTTCCCCGGTTACGCAGCGGATCGACCAGCGCCTGATGCAGCGCGGCCAGAATCTGCTCCGCCTCAATCCCCTGGCCGTTTTGCCAGCGCAGCCCGGTGCGCAGGAAGAAACGCCAGCGGCGTCTGGCGGCATCGCACTGCCAGTGATGGGCCAGATCGGCGATCGGCTCCGGGTGGCCGGGCATAAAACGGGTCAGTCCGGCGTGGATCTCGCCGACCAGGTGGCGTTCCGCCCGCTGGGCGCCCAGTGTCGGGGCTGGCGTCCCCAGGCTGCGGTACCAGGGGATGCGTAACGTTGGCTGGTGCTGCAGCCATTTTCCGCCCAGAAACGGGGCGATAATGTGGTGCAGGCTGGCGGGATCGCCGTCGGCTAACTGGAGCGCGCTCTGGTAATCCCCTTTTGCCAGGCAAACCTGCATCAGGGATACGCTCAGGCTGCTGGCCGGCATTTGGCACTGGAGTCGCGCGCGATGACCGCGGCCCGGGCTGGCCTGCCAGCTCAACCAGCCGCTGGCGCTGAGCTGCTTGATAAGCGTGCGTACGTGGCGTTCGCTGCAAATCAGGATCTCGGCCAGCTCACTGAGCGTGGTGTGGGTTTCCTGGTTACCGAAACGGTCGAGCAGGCGCTGGTACTGGCGAACTTTCTGCAACTGACGCATCGTTAACCTCCGGGTGAATATTGGCCGGGCTGTTTTGTTTTAAGTGTACGTTTTAAACAGGAACAAATAAGGCTGCAATGCACAAACTGTTCCTGTTTATCTCCCAGGCCATGAAATCGCGCAGGGCGTGTAATGAATAGGTTCGCTGAGCCAGGCGCAATAAAGGGAAAACCGTCGTGACGGTTTCCCTGCTGAATTACAAACCGGTATGGTTGCGGATTCGCTGGGCGATGCCTTCCGCCTGCGGACCCAGGATCACCTGGGCGCTCTGGGTACCGATTTTTAGCACCCCTTTGGCGCCGAGCGTTTTCAGGGTCGCTTCATCCAGGCGGCGGTTGTCGGCCAGGGTGAGACGCAGGCGGGTAATGCAGGCGTCCACGGATCGCAGATTGTCTTTGCCGCCCAGCGCGGTGATATAGCGCTCAATGGTGATATCGTCATCCGTCACGCTTTGCGCCAGGGTATCCTGCGTTTCACGGCCCGGGGTTTTCAGGTTAAAGAAGCGGATCGCCAGCGAGAAGCAGACGAAGTAGATCGCGAAGAATACCGCAATCAGCGGAATCAGCATCCACGGTCGGGTAGCCAGACCCCAGTTCAGCACCAGGTCGATCAGCCCGGCGGAGAAACCAAAACCGTGCAGAATCCCCAGGCTATTGACGATTACCATGCTGACGCCGGCCAGAATGGCATGCAGCGCATACAGTCCCGGCGCGAGGAACAGGAAGGAGAACTCCAGCGGTTCGGTGATACCGGTCAGGAACGCGGTCAGCGCCACGGAGAGCAGCATACCGCCAATCAGCGGGCGGCGTGTTTTTGGCGCGGCGAAATACATCGCCAGCGCAGCACCCGGCAGGCCGCCCATAAAGACAGGATAGGCCCATGCCATATAGACCCCGGCATGGGGATCGCCGGCAAAGAAACGGTTCAGATCGCCGCGGGTCATTTCGCTGGCGATTTGGCTAATCGCCGAACCATCAATCCCCGGCACCATGCCACCGACGGTTAAACCTTTCACCACCTCCGGCGCCAGGCAGATATTGTGCATCGCGCCGCCCAGATCGTAGGTGACTTTCAGGCAATCACCGAGGCTGAACCAGAATACCGAGTGCAGAATATAGTGCAGACCAAACGGGATCAGCGCCCGGTTGAGAATACCGTACACAAACCAGCCGGTTTCACCGCTTCTGGAGACCATCAGGCTGAAGTGGTCGATACCGTGCTGTACGGCAGGCCAGATATGACCGCAAATCCACGCCAGCAACAGGCAGATCAGCCCGGTCATGATCGGCACCAGGCGTTTACCGGCAAAGAATGCCAGAAAATCCGGCAGTTTGGTGTCGGAGAAACGGTTGTAACAATGGTCCGCCACAATACCGGCGATAATGCCGGCAAAGAAAGACATATTGATGGTGGAATCAATCACCGCAGTGGCTTTGGTCAGCACCAGAAAACCGACGGCGCCAGCCAGCGCGGCGGCGCCGGCGTTATCTTTGGCCAGACCGATAGCGATCCCCAGTGCAAACAATAACGGCAGACTGTCAAAGATACCGCCGCCAGCGCTGGCGATAAACGGGATATTTAAAACGTCCGGCTGGCCGAGACGGAGCAGAATCGCGGCCACCGGAAGCGTGGCGATGGGTAACATCAGGGCTTTACCCAGACGTTGCAGGTAACTGAATACGTTCATTAGCGATGGATCCTGTAAAGGTACTTAATTCACGTCGAAAATTAATCGCATCAGTAAGAGAAATAAATACCCGAAATTAAATTTAGTGATGTAGTTTGCAAAAAAATAACTTCGGGCATATTGATTTTTTACTTAAAGTAAAAACAAGGAACAAATATAAAAACGATTTTGGGTTTAATACATATATAAATCTGATTTGAATAATTAATTTATATGTCTGCTAAATATATTAGCGGCGTTTTTTTACCGTTGGCGACATTAATTCAGTTAATCGTTCAATACGCTGTTCCGGGCTGAGCCATAGCCAGGCGAAGAGCGGTTTTTCAATATGCTGTACGCGCTGAAAATAGTGACGCAGATAGTCGATTTCCTGTCGGAAGCCTGTCATTTTCCACCTCCATTGACGTGAATTATGTGCTTAACTCCTGCTTCAGGGCTGAAGCGCCGCCTTTATTTCGCAACCGGCCCTGTGATGAGGAGGGGATTAATCAGGAAACGTATCGGTAACCTGACCTGTGATGATAAGTATATTGATTAACCGGAAGTAAACGAGGAGCGTTTTATTAAACTGTTCCTGTTTTATCCGTGGCAGTGTCGTTACGGCCAATACTTTGCAGCGTAATAACCCCGGATTAAACATGGGAGCGCAGTGAATGGCCGGCCGTCTGTGACGACCGGCGCCACCGGTTAAAGCAGGTCTGTTACTGATGGGTTGCTGGTATCACGGTAAAAAGCGTGGACGTTTTTCCCCCGGGCGATGATATCCTGGCGGGAAACAGAATGGCGGGCCAGAAAAGGCAGCCAGTAAGTGCGTTCCCGGCCGGTAAAATCACTGGTGAACTCTTTACCACCATTCATCAACAGGCGTATTTCGCTGTCGGTGATAAACAGGTCGGCAAATTCAATACTAAATGGCACCAGGTTAAAGTTGAGCTTTGGGAAGGTCTGGGTGTCTGTTGCTTTTCCGATATTTCTCGGGCAGGCATAGATAAAATTGGCCGCCGGCGCAAGGCCTTGTTTGAGGAAATCATAAAAGGCCATCGATTTACGCAGGCTATGTAACGCCATCATGCCATCGATATAAAGATAGCGGCAGGCTGCTGCTTCAGGCGCCTGGTGGTCCGGGGCATCCGGGAAGTCCAGTAATTTTTTGGATGATATATATAAAATTCGTGTTGATAGCTCTAAATCATCGATCTGATAATTATCGGGTATCGAAAATGGATAGTGCCAGGAGAAATCCGGATGGGGGAGAAAGACGGATTCGCGGTAATCCAGGCCGGAAGTTCCTGTCGTCGAGCGCCAGTATCCTGATACCGGCGTACAAACTTCCAGCATGCCGGTGTCGGCAAAGTGTAATAAATCATTGACACTACATTTTAAGTTCCTGGAGGTCAGAAACTCCGCGGCTTCCGGCAGCGAATAAAAAAATCGATTAGGTAAAGACATGGTGGTAACTCCCTGTACACCAGTGGAACAATTTCATCTGCTAATATTATTATTAGGTTGTATAAAAATCCAAAATGATAACAGAGGTATAATTTTGTCCGAAAAGGGGAAGGAGTTATAGCAGAATTTAAATAATAAAAAAACAACTATCAGGTTTTCTGGTAAGTATCACGCAGTGACTTTTAGTTGATTGATTATTAATGAGAATAGGATGCTTTGCCGGATAGCGCAGAATTGATGGCGGGTATTAAAGTAGTATTTTACAGGTGTTTTTAGGAATAGATCTCGATCTTTATTTATAGCCGCCACTGAATAAATATAAATAATAATTATGGTTTTTTCGCTTCTGGTAATATCTGAATTTCCGGCGACCCGATAGCCGGCCTGGCCAGCCCGGAGGCGGGCTGGCTGGTTAAACTGCGGCTTAGCGCTGCGTCAGTTGATGCAGGTTATAGCCGTTGTGCGTGACGGTACCGGTCAGCGCGGTAATCAGATTATCGACGGCGCAGGCGGCCATGTTGTAGCGGGTTTCATGGGTCGCCGAGCCAATATGCGGCAGGGCGACAACGCCAGGCAACCGGAGCAGCTCGCTGTCAGCGGGCAGCGGCTCCTGTTCAAAGACGTCCAGCCCGGCGCCGCGGATAATCTCTTTTTTCAGGGCGTCAATTAAGTCTTGCTGGTTGACGATTTTCCCCCGGGCGCCATTAACCAGAATCGCGCCGGGTTTCATTTGCGCCAGACGACGGGCGTCGATCATTTTCTCGGTCTGCGGCGTCAGAGGCAGCGTCAGGCAGACAAAATCGGACTGCGCCAGCAACTCATCCAGCGAGCAGCGGCGCGCGTCGTATTGTTGTTCGACCTGTTGATTAGCGGTTTCGTTTACGTACAACACCCGCATGGCGAATCCGCCGTGCGCCCGGCGAGCCAGTGCGGCGCCGATACGCCCCATACCGATAATGCCGATCGTTTTGTGGTGGACATCGACGCCGTACATCGTCGCGTCAATGCTGCGCTTCCAGTGTCCGGCTTTCACCCACTCCGCCAGTTCGCCGGCGCGGCGAGCGGTCATCATCAATAGCATGAAAATGGTATCAGCGGTGGTTTCCGTGAGGACGGTGGGGGTGTGCATCAGCAGGATCCCGCGGCGGGTCAGGTCGTCGGGATCGAACTGATCGACACCCACTGAAATTGTGGAAATGGCCTGTAGCTGCGGCGCACAGTCGAGAAGACCGGCGCGTACCGGCGCGCTGGCGCCGATCATTCCCCGGGCGTCCTGTAGCGCCGCCTGCACCGCGCTGCGGTTGGCGTCGTTGATGCCGTCAAAAAAACGCACTTCGAAATGGGCATCCAGCCGCTGGCGCAAATCTTCCGGGATGCGTTTGTACAATACGATTGCTGGCTTCATGATATTTCCTCCTGTTCATGGGCGGCGAGCTGCTCCCGGTTCGGCAAACCTTCGCTGTCGCCCTGTACCTGGACTGCCAGCGAGCCAATCAGGTTACCGCGTCGCAACGCATCTCCGGGCGCTTTGCCTTCCAGTAGTGCACTCAGCACCCCAACGGCAAAGCCGTCGCCGGCGCCGACGGTATCGACGACATGGGCGACCGGAAATCCGGGGATGGTTGCCTGTTCTCCGGATGCCGATTTAAACCATGCCCCCTGCGGCCCAAGTTTGATGACCACCGCTTTGACGCCCTGCTCGAGATAAAAGTCGGCGATGGCCTGCGGCGCATCGTGGCCGGTGAGGAGTTTGCCTTCCTGCAATCCCGGCAGGACCAAATCCGCTTTAAACGCCAGCGCGTTCAGGGTTTCTACCATCGTCGGGGTATCCGGCCACAATACCGGCCGCAGGTTGGGGTCGAAAGAGAGGGTTCTTCCGGCGGCGAGGGCGGCGTCCGCCGCGTGATGGCATAGCGCCAGGACCTCGGGCGAGAGCGCGGCCGCCACGCCGGTCAGATGCAGATGGCGGGCCCGGAGGAAGTAGTCGGCGGAGAAATCCGCTACTGAAAGATGGCTGGCGGCGGAGTTCTTACGGAAATACTGCACAATGGGATCGATTCCATTTTTTTCCAGCGATTTGATCTGAAAGCCAGTAGCGTAGCCGGAATCGACCGTGACCTGGCGGTGGTCGATACCTTCTTTCTCCAGGCAGTTCAGGACATAGCGGCCAAAGGCATCGTTGCCCACCCGGCTGACCCAGCCGGCGCGCAGGCCGAGACGGGCGATGCCGGTGGCGACGTTCAGCTCCGCGCCGGCGATGCGTTTGATGAAATGCTCCACTTCGGCCAGATCGCCATACTCCCGGGCGACAAACATGGCCATCGCTTCGCCAATGGTTACCAGATCCAGCGTATCGTCCGTTCGGGGCGGAGAAACCAGCTTCATAGTCACAGTGATGTACTCCTTAAAAGCTCAACGTGATGGCGGGTGACGGCGGCGAGGTTGCTGCCGGCCAGCGGATATTCAATACCCCGCGGAACGTCCCGGGGCAGCGCGCGCAGCAGGTTTTTCCATGAGGCGTCCTGCTCATCGGGGGGCGTCGCGCGCCAGAGGTTGTAGTGCCAGGTCGCGACCTTAACGTGGATATAGCTCACCCAGTGACACAGCGCTGCGGCGGCTTCCAGAGCGGGTTGCTCCACCCAGCACCAGTTTGCCATATCGAAGGTATGTTTCACCGGCAGGGAACGGGCGGCTATTTCGTGGAAAAAAGCGTTCATCACCGCCAGGCTGCCTCCGACAGACGTTTGATCGTTTTCGATAGTCAGAATGAACGGCTGGCCGTTGAGCGCCCGGGCCAGCGGTTCGAGGTCGTCAAGACTGCGGGCGGAAAAATGTCCCAGCGCGAGCTTTAACTGCCGGGCGCGGAGGCGCTGCGCTTCGCCAAACAGCGAAGGTAACTGGGGATTCAGACTGCCGTCCGGCTGAAACAGCGGCAATGGCGCGGAATAGTGGGCCAGCAAACCGTTATCGGCGATTTTAACCTGTAACCGGGATAGCCCCTCCAGTTCGCTTTCGTCCAGCAGTTCGCGGCGGATCTCAATGCCGTCGGCGCCGCTGGCAGCGACGATCGCCAGCAGTGGCTGTTGGCCGCCGAAATGGCGCACGGTGGCATAACCATAGGCTGACGCCACGACAAAAATAGCCGGCTGCATGGGGAGTCTCCTGACTACGGCGGCGCAAACTGCGCGCCGCCAGGCTTATCGGTGATACGCGCTAGCTCATCCATGCCAGAGGCGCGAGGATAATCTGCGGGAAGATAATCAGCAGGATCACCACCAGGAATTCCGCCATCAGGAATGGCATCATACCCACCGTCACCGCGCCTATCTTCAGTTTACCCACCCCGCACACCGCGTTCAGGGAGGTGCCCACTGGCGGGGTTATCAGTCCCAGCGCGGTAATCATCACGAAGATGACCCCAAAGTACACCGGGTCGATGCCCACCGCTTTCACCACCGGCATCAGTACCGGCGCCAGAATCAGGATGATTGGCGTCTGGTCCATTGCAGTCCCGATAACAAACAGCAGGGTAACCAGCACCAGCAGGAAGATGGTCGGATGTTCCATAAACGGTTCCAGCATGACAATCAGATCGCCCGGCAGGTCGGCAACAGTGATCAGCCACGAGGTGACCATGGCGCCGCCCACCAGGAACATGACGGTGGCCGTCATTTTCCCGGCGTTGAGGAACAGTTTGAACAGGTCGCGGAACTGGAGCTCTTTGTAGACGAATTTTCCGACGAACAGCGCGTAGGCGGCAGCAACCACCCCGGCTTCGGTGGGGGTGAAGATACCGAACTTCAGACCGAACAGGATGATGAACGGCAGTACCATCGCCCAGGCGCCTTCTTTAAAGGCTTTACAGGCTTCGGCGCGGGTGGGTTTTTCGAACGTTACTACCTTGTCATGGCGCGAAACAAACCACCAGGTTATCAGAATGCTGACCCCCATCAGGATCCCGGGGACGATGCCGCCCATAAACAGCTTGGTGATCGACACCTGTGCGGCAACGCCGAACAGGATCAGACCGATGCTCGGCGGAATGACCGGGGCGATAACCCCGCCGCAGGCGATAAGCCCGGCGGAACGGTTGAGGTTATAGCCGGCTTCACGCATCATCGGCAGTAGCATCGCTGCCAGCGCGGTGGTATCCGCCAGCGCTGAGCCGGAAAGGCTGGCCATCAGGATGGCGGCGAACACCGTTACATAACCGAGACCGCCGCGGATATGGCCGACCAGCGCCAGCGCCATGCGGACAATGCGCCGCGACAGGCCGCCGGCGTTCATGAATTCACCCGCCAGCATAAAGAACGGCGCTGCCAGCAGTACGAAGTTATTGGTGCCGTCCACCGCGTTCTGGGCGATGAGCTGGGCATCAAACAAGTCCAGGTGCCACATCAGCCCGACGCCGCTCAGGAACAGGGCGAAGGAGATAGGCACGCCAATGGCGATAGCGCCAAGCAGGATGCCGAGGAAAATCAGAACCGTCATACGTTATTCTCCTCTGGCTGGCTGTCTTGTTTGCGGAACAGGTTAATGATGTTGCGAATGGCGTATAGCGCGATGCCGATACTGGCAATGACGCTGGTAATATACAGCGACGCCATCGGCCAACCGGTGACCGGAGAAACAGTGTCCATGTTGATGACGGTTTGCTGCCAGCCCCCTTCCAGCAGGAAGGAACAGACATAGAGAATTAATGCGTTGCTAATAAAGGCACAGGCTTTTTGCCCGGCAGGCGAGAGCTTCTGGACCAGCGAATCGACCCGAATATGGGTACCGTCTTTCATGGCGGCGATCGCACCCAGAAATGTTAGCCAGACAAAAAACAGCCGGGAGACTTCTTCTGAAAAGGTAATGCCCGAGTTAAAGCCGTAGCGTAAAACGACGTTAACAAACACCATTAACATCATCGACGCCAGGCAAAACACGATAATGGCATTGATCAGGTGGAGGATATATTTTTCTATCGTCGCCATGGGGACTTTCTCCTTGAACGGGGACCTGCAGGCGGCGCGCAGAACGTTCCCTGGTGTTGGTGTTCGCACGCGCCCCCGGACGGGATGAATTACAGGTCTTTTGTTCTTTCCAGTTCAGCCTGGAATTGTTTTAACAGTTCCGGATCCAGTTTTTCGGCATATTTCTGGGTGACCGGCTGTACAGCGGCGCGCATGCGGTCGATCTCTTCCGGCGCCAGTTCGTTAAGTTCCATACCGTTGGCAATCAGATTCTTACGGGATATTTCGGTCATATCGCGGGCAGATTTGCGCTGGGCATCGCGGGCGACAATGGCGGCATCCTGGAAGATTTTCTTCTCATCGGCGGACAGTTTGTCCCACAGTTTTTTACTGACCATCAGCATCTGCGGGTTATAGATATGGCGGGTGCCGCTGAAGTATTTCTGTACTTCGTAGAACTTGTTGGCGTCTACCGAGGTTTCCGGGTTTTCCTGGCCGTCAACGGTGCGGGTTTCCAGCGCAGTGTACAGCTCCGGCATCGGCATTGGTACGGCGTTGGCGCCCAGCGCGTTCAGCATATCGACATACAGCGGGTTAAGGATAGTACGGATCTTCAGTCCTTTGACATCCTCAATCTTATGAATGGCGCGCTTGTTGTTACTGATACTGCGGTAGCCCTGTTCCATATAGGCCAAACCCACCCAGCCTTTACCCGGCATGTAGTCCATCAGTTTCTGGCCAAACGGGCCGTCCAGCACCGCGTCGGCCTGGGCTTCATTTTTGAACGAGAACGGGAAGTCGAGCACGATAAATTCCGGAACAGTGCCGACAATCTGCGCCGGGGACATCATGGAAATTTCGATAGTGCCGCCCTGCATGGCGGAGGCGACCTGCTGTTCGCCGCCCAGCGTACCGTTCGGGAAGATTTTAATTTTGATTTTGTTATCCGTGTGTTTGGCGATTTCATCGACAAACACTTTGGCGCCGACGCCCTGCGGATGGTCAATGGCGTTAACAATCGGCATTTTCAGGTTGCGGGAGCTGATGTCTGCCGCCTGAGAGGAAAAAGACACCAGGGACAGACTGGCAGCGATGAGGGTAGAGGTAAAGAGTGTTTTCGCTTTCATATGTATAGTCTTCCGTCTGTACTACATGAAATGAGGGGAATGTCGGTAACGCGGCGTTCCATGCTTTGCCGTCGTTTCCTTAGTCGGTAACTTATATGGGACCGGTTCCATTGGCCAAACAAATCCTTCACATTTGACACAGCGATCACGTCAGAGAGTAAAAAAATGTGACGAAGTATTAATAAATAACCGTTGACTGGCGGATGATAAGTTCCCCAAAAAAGCGTTTTTCACGCCCATGGCAATCGTTTCCGTGGATACGTTCGATGAGCAACTGGCAGGCCAGCGCGCCCATCTGGAAGGCCGGCTGGCGTATGGTGGTGATGCCGGTGCCGGCAATATCCACCCAGTCCAGTTCATCAAAACCCAGCAGTCCGATGTCATCGCCCCATTTCAGGCCAATGTGCTTCATCGCCAGCGCCACCTGCAGCGTCAGGGCGCCATTGCTGACGATCACCGCTTTGCGTTTGCCGCGCTGCTGCTGGCAAAACTGGCGCAGCTGCTGCTCAATGGCCCGGGCGTCGTGGAGCGCCAGTTGCGCGGTTTGTGCCGTCAGATGCGGGAAACCGGCCATAACGTCGAGAAATGCCTGTAACCGCTCAATACGCGGCGTGAGCTGGCCGGTCGGTTCGGTGAGAAACAGTATCGCTTCAAACTGTTGCTGGATCAGGTGCTGGCAGGCGGCCTGCACCGCTTCATGGTTATGCAGGCCCACAAAGTCGCTGCCGGTGCCGGGGAGGTTTCTGTCGATCAGCACCCGGGGCAGGTCGGGCAACAGCGGGACCGGCGACTCCTGCGGGGGAAAATCAACGGTATTGATCAGCAGCCCTTCGACGCGGTAACTGGTGAATAACTGCAGGTACTCTTTGACCAGCGCCGGGCTGTTGCCGGCGTTACCCATCAGCAGCGTAAATCCCTGCTGCTGGCAGGTATCTTCAATGCCTTTCATGATGCCAATCGACCACGGGTTGGTGACATCGGCGAGGATCAGACCCAGCATCCGGGTCTGGCCGCTTTTCAGGCTGCGGGCCATCTGGTTGGGGCGGTAGTCAAGGCGGGCGATGGCTTCGCTGATACGCCGTTTCAGCGCGTCGGAAAGCCGGTGTTGTTCACCGTTCAGGTAGCGCGATACGCTGGTTTTCCCCACCCCGGCTTCCCGGGCGACATCGTGGATGGTTGAAGGGGAAAGTCCTTTGCACATAGTACCGTCCTGTTGCTGGCTATCCGGGGACGCTACCACAAGTTAACGGCGAGTGTGCAGAGAATAAACGGTGAGCGGTGGCCGGAATCACACTTTTCCGGCCATTTCCCCGCCCCAGGGGATATCGCTACATCGCCGCTGTGACCGTAGCGTTAGCGTCTGTCTGCATCGTCTGTGTCTGAGCCGGCTGAGGTGTTTACCGGAAGACCGACAGGCATCTGGTATCTGGTATGACTGATCCGCTACATCAATGTTACTATGGCGCCATATTCAGGCTTACCCATGGAGAAAAAATGGTGACGGAGTTCAAACGACCGAAAACACTGACGGCAGAAGTAACACAGCATATCCGCCAGCAGATTATTAACGGTGATATCCATCTTGGCGCGGCCATCAGCGAACGTACTATCGCTGCGGAACTTAATGTTTCGAAAACCCCGGTGCGCGAAGCCCTGGCCCAGCTCAGTAACGAGGGGCTGGTCACCATTAAGCCGCAGTCCGGGGTCCGGGTATTCACCCTGAGCGCCAGAGAAGTGCGCGAAATCTGTGTGTTCCGTAAGGCGCTGGAGACTGCGGCGATCGCCATCGCGATGCAGAACGATCCGGCGGCTCTGGCGCAAGCGCTACAGGCGGTGGTGGATAAAATGGGCGCGGCGCTGGAGGCTGGCGATCAGCGCCGCTACCTGATGCTGGACAATGATTTCCACCAGGTGTTTTTTGACTTCTGCGATAACAGCTATCTGACCAACTCTTATGTGCGCTATGCGGGCAAGATTGCGGCGCTGCGTACTCATCTGTCGATTAAGCCCCGCCATACCAGCCTGTCGTTTCAGGAACATTGCCAGATTGTTGAAACCATACGTCAGGGGCAGCTCGAACCGCTGCTGGCATTACTGGATCAACACCTGGGGCGCACCCACGAAACCTATGAAATCGGCGTGGAGGATATCGCTGCGGCTGATGCGATAACTGATTGATCAACATCTAATTTCCTCCCCGGGCCAGACACGTTCTGGCCTTTTTCCCGCAGCCGTTCGCCGGCGAAATAATTCTATCCGCGTCACAAATCGTCGCTTTTAATTTTGACTGGTATATCAGATATCAGTTATTCCTTGTCGCAATAAAGTGACTTGTCTGTTGCATGACCATCTTTTTTACGAGGGAAGAAACCCATGAGTGGCAAATTTAAAGTAGTCATCACCGATTACGATTACGGCAACCTCGATGTTGAGCGCGCGATACTCGAGCCAATTGGAGCCGAAGTCGTCGGCCTGCAGGCGAAAAGCGAAGAAGAACTGCTGCACGAAGCGCGGGACTGCGACGCCATTATGAACCAGTACGCGCGGGTGGGGGCGAAAACCATCGCCGCCATGGAACGCTGCCAGGTCATCGCCCGCTACGGGGTTGGGGTGGATATCGTGGATGTCGACAGCGCGACCCGGCGCGGAATTCTGGTCACCAATGTGCGCGACTATTGTACCGAAGAGGTTGCCGATCATGCCGTCAGTCTGTGGCTGGCGCTGGCGCGGAACCTGAAAGCCTATAACCAGGCGACCCATGACGGCATCTGGCGCTGGCAGTCCGGCGCTCCGGTATACCGTCTGCGCGGACAAACCATGGGCATTGTCTCTTTCGGACGCATTGGCCAGGCGATTGCGCAGCGCGCCCGGGCGTTTGGCGTCAATGTGGTGGTCTACGATCCCTTCTTGCCGGCCAGTGTGATTGCCGAACACGGTGGTCGTAAGGTCGAGAAAGATGAATTGCTGGCAAGCTCCGATGTGCTGATGATGCAGGTGCCGATGACCCCGGAAACCCGTCACTTCCTCGGCGAGGATGAACTGCGGCGCATGAAATCCCGGGCGCTGATCGTCAATACCGGACGTGGACCGACAATCGATAACCAGGCGCTGTATACAGCCCTGACGGAAGGCTGGGTCGCCGGCGCCGCGCTGGACGATCCGGAAGAAGAGCCCGCGAAACGCGCCAACTGGTCCCCGGCCAATAATCCCCTGTTTTCACTGCCCGGCGTACTGGTGACTCCCCATTCCGCCTACTACTCCGAAGAGTCTATCCGCGCCGCGCGCACCCTGGCCGCAAGTGAAGTCGCCAGCGTGCTGACCGGCAAAACTCCCCGTTTCCCGGTTAATGGCGACAAGCTTAAAAATCAACGTTAATCCAGAGGTTATTCATCATGTTAAAAGAATTTAATGACTTTACCCGCCGCCCTGAGTTACTGGCGCAGTTTGACGCTTTGCTTAACAGCTACTCCATCTCTGCGGTATTTGCTGATGTTCAGTATCGTACTGGCGTCATGGACAGCGGTATCAAACCGGCTTTTCGCGCCAAAGTCTGCGGCCAGGCGGTGACGGTGCAGTTGTCGAAAGGTGACCTGGTCGATCCCCTGAAAGCGCTGGAGATGGGGCTGCCGGGGGATGTGATTGTGGTGGATGCCGGGGGCGATATGAATACCTCGGTGTGCGGCGGCCTGATGGGCGGGCTGGCGCAAAACCGCGGTATCCGGGCGATGATCGTTGACGGCGCCGGCCGCGATACCGACGAACTGGAAGATATTGGCTGGCCTGTCTGGACCCGGGCGATTACCCCGCGCGGCACCCACACCATGTTCTCCGGGCGTAAAGAAGAGCTGTCGATTAATGTGCCCATCGCGGTGGGCGGTCAGGTTGTGAAACCCGGCGACTTTATCGTGGCGGATCTGATGGGGGTGGTGGTGATCCCGCAGGAGAAAGCCGCGGAGGTGCTGAAACTGGCGAAAGAACAGGTGGAAAGGGAAGAAGCTACCCGCGAATGGGTGAAACAGGGGAAAACCGTCGAGGATCTGCTGGCCGAATTTGGCCGTATCTGACTGATGCCGCGGGCGGCAAGCGCTGTGTCGCCCGCCATCATTCACTAACGGACTGGAGAAAATGATGAACCGATTACCTGTCTACGCCCTCAGCGACTGGGGAACCTCGCGCTTTCGGCTCTGGCTGGTGGATAACGATGGCAATGTCCTGGGGGAAACCCGCAGTGATGACGGAATGGACGCCGCCAGACAAAAGGGCTTTGCCCGGGTGCTGGAGGCCGCGCTGGATACGCTGCAGGCCCCGGCGGATCTGCCGGTGATGATTTGCGGCATGGCTGGTGCGCGTCAGGGATGGCAGGACGCCGGATATGTCGCCACCCCCGCCGATGTATATGCCATTACCGGCGGCGCGCGGCGGATAACGGATATTGCGCGCGATGTGCGGATTCTGCCGGGGCTATCCCGGACAGAGGGGACGCCGAACGTGATGCGCGGTGAGGAAACTCAACTGCTGGGGGCGATCCTTGAACAGCAGATGCGCGATGGTCTGATTATCTTGCCCGGCACGCATTCGAAATGGGTGTGGCTGGTTAACGGCCGCGTCGAACGCTTTGATACCTGGCTGACCGGAGAGCTGTATGCGCTGCTGTCGCGCTATTCCATCCTCCGCTATTCGCTGGGCGACGCCGCAGAAAGCGTGGATGAAAATCACCCGGCTTTTAGCGATGCCGTGATGCAGATGCTGTCCGGTCAGCCGTTAACCGGGCAGTTGTTCAGCGTCCGCGGGGCGATGTTGCTCAAAAATAGCGGGCCGGATGAAAGCGCGGCGCGTCTGTCCGGTTTGCTGATAGGCGCCGAAATCGCCGGGGCCAGCGCCATTTCCGGCGATACGCCGGTCACGCTGGTGGCGTCCGGGGCGATGGGACGTCTGTACAGCAAAGCGCTGGCGCTGGCGGGATTATCCTGCATCCAGATTGATGCCGACAGGGCGGTGCGTCAGGGGCTATTTCTGGCGTCGCAGCTGACGTGGTGCGGAAAATAAGGAGTTCATTATGCAGATATCAGCTCCCTGGCCGGCGCTTTCCCGCAATCTGGTCGCTATCCTGCGCGGCGTGCGGCCAGATGAGGTGTGCGCGATCGGCGAAGCGCTGGCGGAAGCGGGATTTGAGGCGATTGAAGTGCCGCTTAATTCGCCGGAGCCCTTTCACTCCATTGAGCGACTGGTCAATTTTCTGCCCGCGCATATCCTGACGGGCGCCGGGACGGTGGTGACGCCGCAGGACGTGGAGCGCGTTGCCGATGTGGGCGGGCGTTTGATGGTCAGCCCGAATGTGAATGTTCAGGTGCTGGAAGCCGCGGCGCGTAAAAACATGGTGACGATGCCTGGCGTGTTCAGCGCCACAGAGGCGTTTACCGCGCTTGGCGCCGGCGCTTCGTCCCTGAAATTCTTTCCGGCATCGGTACTGGGAGTGAAGGGTATCGCCGCGCTCCGGTCGGTACTGCCCGGTGGGACGGTTATCGGCGCCGTGGGCGGGATTTCTGAAACCTCATTCGCCGATTATGCGGCCATTGGCGTGAAAACCTTTGGTATGGGGACGTCGCTATATCGCCCGGGGGACAGTGCGCAGCAGGTCAGTAAAAACGCCCGCCGGATTATCAGTATTTATGACGAGGTCATTGCTAAATAACAGACGCTTTATTTTTATCGTCAATAACCCTGGCCGCCGTGGATAAATAACAGAGCCTGTGCTTTCTGTTATCTGCGTACGGCCATCACAGGATGTCTGGTATGAAAGAAAAATCTGTACCCAAAGAAATAAAACCTGGATATCAGCCTCTTTTGTTTATTGGTATGGCAGGAAAATATAACGGTTTTTCATCTGGTCAACTGGTTTACTCGTTACTTAAAGGAGCACGCTTATGTCTGCAGGGGTAAAATATTCTGGAGTCAGCCTGCTCCCGAAACCGCAGGGACGCCAGCGCTGGATGGTGCTCAGTCTGCTGTGCCTGCTGGCGCTGGTGAACAATATCGATCGTCTCACGCTATCCATCAGCGCGCCGGCGATGCAGTCTGAACTGGGCATTTCCACCACCGATATCGGCCTGCTGGGGAGTGCGTTCGCGCTGTCGTATGCCTTTGGGCAACTGCCTTCCGGCTGGTTTGTCGACCGTTTCGGCCCCCGGGTTTTATTGGGGGTTTCGGTGATTGTCTGGAGTCTGGCCACCGCGGCGATGGGGTTCTCCTACACCCTGACGGCGTTAATTCTGGCCCGCGTCTGGCTGGGGCTGGCGGAAGCGCCTTCACTGCCGGCGACCAATAAAATTGTCACCCAGTGGTTTCCGAAAAAAGAGCAGGGTATTGCCAATGCCAGTTGGGATGCGGCGTTAAAAGTCGGGCCGGCGTTTTTCACCTTTCTGCTGGTGTGGATCGTCGCGACCTATGGCTGGCGCATGATGTATTTCCTGGCCGGCGGAGTGGGAATAATTGCCGCCATTATTTTTATGGCTTTTTTCCGCGATGTGGATAAATGTCCGCGCCTGACTGACGAAGAGCGCGATTATATTCGCCAGGATGGCGTTCCGGTTCATGAAAAAAAACACACGCCCTGGGCGGCGATGTTTAAACGCCAGAGTATGTGGGGCATGATGGCGGGATTCTTCTGCAATATGTGGGTTTACCAGATATTCCTGGTGTTTATCCCGCTTTTTATTATCAAACAGTTTGGCATTAAATTTGAATCGCTCGGGCTGATTGTCAGCGTGCCGTGGATTGGGGCGATTATAGGCGATCTCGCCAGCGGTGTGATTTCCGGAAAACTCTCTGAACGCCCGGGCTGGACCACCATGAAAGCGAAAAAGGCGACCATTATCGGCGCTCTGTTATTGCAGGCGGTGGTGATGGCGTTGTTGCCGTTTAACGGTATGTTCGGCCAGGGGATCGGCCTGACCGTCGCCGTATTGCTGATGGCGCTGGCGCTCGGTTTCAACGGCGCCGTCGTCGCCCATGCCTGGTCCATTCCTGCCGAAGTGACCGCGCCTTCAACGGTAGCCTCCGTGGCGGCGGTGCAAAACTTTGGTGGGTTCCTCGGGGCGACGATTTCGCCGCTGGTGGCCGGGATTATTGTCGACAGTACCCAATCTTTTACCCTGGTGTTTCTTATTTCCGCGGTGGTCTCGGTTATTGGGGCTTTGATCTACCTGAACCTGGTACGCCGCCCGATTATTTCCAGCCAGAGTGCTGAGCCGCAGCCTGGCCAACCCTTACAGGAGTTCCGGAAATGAAAATAACGCATGTTGATTCGTTTATTCTGCAAAGTTCTCTGACTCAGCCTTTTGCATATTCACAGGGATGGGTAAAAGGACGCTCGACGGTGGTGGTGCGTATCCGCACGGATGATGGCCTGGAGGGATGGGGGGAAACATTCAGCGTCGGGCTCCAGCCGCCGCATATTGGCGCCGCGGTGATTGAAAGCGCCCTGAAACCGCTGCTGTTAGGCAAAGACCCGCGCGACACCGAAGTACTGTGGCAGGAGATGTATGTGCGCACCCGGGACTACGGGCGTAAAGGCGTGGTCATCGGCGCGATCAGCGCCGTGGATATCGCCCTGTGGGATATCTGCGGTAAAGCCGCGGGTTTACCGGTCTGGAAACTGCTGGGCGGCGCATTCCGCGAACAAATTCAGTGCTATGCTACCGGATTTTTCCGGCCGGGAGGACAGGGTCAGGCACAGGAGATGGCCGAAGAAGCCCTCAGACACCGGGAAGCGGGCTTCTCGATCATGAAAGTGAAGCTGGGATTTGGCCTGCAGGATGATATTCAGGTGATGAACGCCGTGCGTGGCGCCGTAGGCCGTGATACCGGGCTGATGGTGGATGTCAATCATGGCTATGGCGCTAATGAAGCCATCCGCCTTGGCCGGGCGCTGGCGGATATGAACCCGCTGTGGCTCGAAGAGCCGGTGGTGCCTGAAGATCTCAACGGCTATCGGCGGGTCAGGGAGGCGCTGGATATTCCGATTGCCGGCGGAGAGGCTGAATTTACGCTCTATGGTTTCCGGGATTTCATTAATGCCCAGGCGATTGATATCGCCCAGCCGGATATCTGCCTGGCCGGTGGGTTTACCGCGCTGCGCCATATTAATGTGCTGGCGATGGCCGGCGGCGTACAGGTGAATCCACACGTCTGGGGTACCGCGATTGGTCAGTATGCTTCGGTATGTATGGTAGCCGCCACGCCGTTAACCAACTATGCGCTGTTTGCCGGCCAGCCGCTGTTTGAGTACGACACCTCTGCGCACCCCTTCCGTACCGCGCTGGTTGAGGAGCCGTTGGAACATAAAAAGGGTTGGCTGTCGCTGCCCGACAAGCCGGGTCTGGGTTTCGCGATTAATCAGGATTTCTTCCGCCAGCACGCGCAGCCCTGGCATCATTAAACCAGGTGTCGCAGCGGCGGTGAAATGCCGCTGCGGCAGAATGTACTTTATTACTGACGAGTGCGGCTTTCAGGGGCTTTTACTGGTGAGTAATTAAGGGGATGTGATTTTTAAATGCGGTCATTTATTTTGACAGCGTTTTGCATCGTTTCTGGTCTGCCAGAGCATTCAGTCTGGAGATATCCTGGCATAACTGCAACGCCACCAGACTGGTTGAGTTCAACCCCATATTATTGATAATGCGATTGCGTCCGGCATAAATGGCGGTCACCGATCTGTTTAATAGTCGGGCAATTGATTCAACATCTTTACCCTTCATAATGTTATCGAGGATAAATTGTTCCCGGGTTGAAAGCATTATTCTCCGCGGAGTATAAGTGAGACTCAGCCTTTTTAGTAATTCCTCGGCTGTTATATTTTTTGGAATAAATGAAATTTTATTCTTTTTAGCAATGGCGAGCTTTTTGATATCCATGACGTGCAGGTAGTTAACATTGTCTGATATGCCACGTCGGGCATCCAGGAATCGATAGAGCTGTTCTGGTGAGTTAATGGCTACGATAAGGATGTCGTCTGAGCCCAGTCGTGGCAAAAGCTCGTCGTATTCCCTCTCATTCGCTGTATGGCAGGAGATTTTGACCCCGCGTGAGGCTAACAGGTGAAAGATTCCCCGTGAAAAATAATAATCATCAGAAACCAGATAAAAAAACATAATATTTTCTCGTATTATACCAGGTCAGGTTAGATAGCAAATGTTACAGTCGGACTTCAGTGTTTATTGTTTGTAGTATTGTTTTATGATCGATTTTTAATTAACGATTCAGTTATGAACATTCTTGATTCATGTTCAGGGCATCACTGTCATTAATACCAGTAGCATATTGTGCTGGTAGTCGTGCGCTTCCGGTATGAGGCTCCCGGAGAATGCTCTTGTTGTAATGTCGGCACATAGAAAGACAGATTATTCTTAGTTAACTCCAATACTATCTGTAAATCAGGTAAAATGAGTAATAGGATTTTTCGCTAATGCTGTGTCATTGCGACAGGAAAAAAGATCAATAAAATCCGACTCGGTTGCTAATTAAAAACTATTTTTTCGGCATGGTTTGATTTTTCTTCTGATGTGGCTGAAATAGCAGATTGATGTTCTGAATATGATTTTTTTTGATGTATATCAATATGCATCTGAAAAAATAGAATGCTTCGGTTGCCTGCGTGGTGGTATAGACATTCAAAGTACGTTTCCAGTCTTTAGGGAATTATCCTGGGTTTTTTTAAGATGGGTATATTAAAAAATGATTTAAAATCAACAGGTTGATTTTTATGGGTATTTTTAAAAGGGAATTTTCCTGATTAATTTTAGTTGGTGAGCTTACTTATCGAGTGCTATGACGTTGTTTTTGTAATTTATCTGAATTTTATTGGTTTTTTGTTCTGTTTATGAATGGTTTATGTTTGCTAAAAACCAGAAAGAGAGGATGGCTACAAACAGATGCGATGGCTTTCTCTTTAGATGGTGCGTAATAAACTACCAGGCGGTAATCCGTTGGGAGAATTTTCTTAAATGGCTGTGGGGCCGATGTCGGCAATAAAGGGCAGTGAGTCTGGCCGAATATGCCTGTTGGCGCGATATTCAGGAGCTGGGGCACTTACCACTTTCTATTCAAGGTGAACAGAGAGTTATCGCTCAACGATGCTATCAAGGATAGCAATGAAATTAAGAGAGGTACTTATGGCAACGATTACGATTTGTAACCTGGATGATGAACTGAAAGCGAGTCTGCGAATTGCAGCGGCTTGTCATGGCAACTCGATGGCATAACATCCTGAGCAAGGCGTTACAGGCGCCGCAACCATAAAGGGGACCAGGGAGCCGAATTAACCAGCGCTTCAGAAGCATTGGCGGTGTCGATCTGGACATTTCCCGACCTGATCAGCTTCGAGAGCCTCGTGCGGGCGACATTGAATAATGATTATTCTCGGCACCAATATTATTTCCGAAGTGATGCAGTCGCGGCCTGATTCTTAGATGCTGGTATAGCTGGATGCACAGGATACAAGCCAATTGTCGCAGATGATTCAATATCGCTGGTTGCGCCGGATAATCTTTCAGGACGTCGCGCTTGTTACAGGAACGAGTAAAGACCTGGTGGAGGCGGTTGCCGCCTGCGTTATGCAGGAACTCCAGGGGCATTATCTCTTTACGGTTTTATCAGGACAGGCTTTACTGCGCCTGCTATGGCGACACCTGGACAAGCAGTGGTTCAGGGTGAACATCAACGCCGCAGTCCTTAACATGCACGGTATGAAACTTATCGCCACTCCTGATATAAAAAGCAAAAAAGTCACCTCAAAGGGTGACTTAACTTTTTGATATTTCTATCGAATTCTGGTGGCCCCTCCCCGGCTTGAACGGGGGACCAAGCGATTATGAGTTCCTACCGGAACAACCGAAAATCAATAGTTTGCGTTATTTATCATTGACATAGATTGCCATTGTTTGCCAATGATTACCTATTATTCGCCATTTCTACCGCCACTTTATCGCCATTTCATTTCTTTACTGTTTGAGGTATTGCTTCAACGAAGCTATGGCCATACATTTTGAATTAAGCCGTGAGTATACCCGCACTGGCTTGTTTGAAAGTGGCAAGGTGGCTTCCTCATATCCCTTAAATCCCTAAGGAATGGATATGAAAAAGAAGCTTAAGAGAAAACATAAAACCTACGCTAAAAGCGTTCAAGTTTCTCGTCGTAGTCGAACTGTTGCAAAAAGTAAATTTTCATGTAAGGCATTGAAAGTTTTTCAATTTATTTCATGTGCTTTTTCAATGTACAGATCTATGCGGGACTTAGGTTGGTTAGAACACCTTCCAGCGCTTGTGGAGAAAATAGGCGTAGTTTTGAAGTTGCTGTCATTGGTTTTTAAACGATTTTTTTAGAATAATGGAGGGCTTATGAGAAATTCGTCCCTATCTTCTACGATTTCTGAAGCATAAAAACCACTTAAAACGGAGGAATCCCCTCCATTTTAGCTTCCGTTGAAGAGGAGTAGCTCTTCTGGAACGTTAGGGTAAATGTAACGAGGAAAAGCATTGAAGCAATTACTAGTCACAAAGCGAAATGGTAACCTGGAAGCGATCAACATTGATCGAATCCATGAGGTGCTATCGCATGCGGCTGATGCTTTAGGCTTTGATGCTGGCGAAGATGATCTAGAAAGAAGTTATCTTGATTATGCGATGAGCGTTATCGTTGGTCGATCTCTTAGCGATCCAAAGGTAAACGTTGGAAAGATAGAGATACAAAACTATATTTTTCTTCTTCCTTATCAAGGGCTTGTTAGAGTTTTTGTCATCGCGAAAAAAAATGCACCCCAAAATTTCTCGATTTGTGATGCATTGTTTTCCGTTACTACAATCCAACTACTCAAAGCTTCGAGAAGGTTAGCCCGTTCTCCTCCATTTCAGCGATTACCCATTGTTCCTCATTTTTGCCACCACTCTACGGCTTCTCAAAAATTGGAAAACTTGTAATACCCGAAGCAGTCATCAAGATGAAGCTGAGAAATAATGTCTGTAACATCAGGAGATTCGTTTTCCTGATCTCCTTGGGTGTAGGAATCTGCATAATTTTCTTCTCTCCAGTTATAGTATCCTATGCTGTCAAGATATATCTCCGTATCGAAGATGCTTCCGTATTTCGATAAAAATGCCTGTATATAAAGAAGTGAAACCCGGGTTGCCTTCCTGATTAAATGATAGAGATCCAGCCACTGCTCGAAAGTTGAGTTGTAGTTAGGGTTTATGTTTATTGGGATTACTCCGTGAGCTAAGTGATTTCGAAGATTTCTAACTAAATTTAAACCATAGCATTTATGGTGTATTTCATATTTAAAGCTGTTGTTTAAGTTTTTATTGTATGTACTGCAATATTTTTCGAAGGAAATTCTTAAGTTATCATTAATATGTGGCATGTGCTTAGGGATGTGTAATTTTTCCATGCTTTCAAATAATATTATAGCTTTAACGCTTTCATCTCTGATGTCATTTTTGAACCGTTTGTTAAGTCTTTCGTTGTAATATTGTGAAACAAAACGGTAGGTTTCTTCAAGTGCATTGATGGTGTAGAAAAATCTCGTTAATTCAGTGGCATATAGGCTGTAATGCTTTCCCTCAGAGTCCAATGCTTCAACAGCTGGTTCACACATGAATATAGACTGGCGGTCATGCTTCCAAGGGGATATTTCAACATTTTCAAGCATTGATGATAATCTTATCCATTCACTAATCGCTCGTATTTTAATGTCGGCACTACCTATGAAGAAAGATGAAAAATAATAGACTTCATGGGCGTGCTTACTTAGTTCAGATAAGGAGCTGCATATAGGGCATTCTTTTTTCATGATGGATTTTCATTACTTTGCAACGGGTTGAGTTTTACAGCATCTTCTAGATGGTCAGGGGCAAAGTGCGCATATCGCATAGTCATTTTTATGTCGGTATGGCCGAGTACGCGCTGCAAGACCAAAATATTACCACCATTCATCATAAAGTGGCTGGCGAAGGTATGGCGCAAAACGTGGGTAAGCTGTCCTGCCGGTAGTTCGATACCTGTTCTTTCCAGAGCTGACCGGAACGCGCCATAACAATCACTAAACAACCGGCCTTTTTTATCATCAGGCAAGGACTCATAGAGCTCTTTGCTAATTGGAACGGTGCGGTTTTTTCTGCCTTTTGTGTTGGTGTATGTGATTTTGTATTTCGCAAGCTGGCTTTTTCTCAGACTCTCGGCCTCAGACCACCGTGCGCCAGTGGCGAGACAGATTCTTACCACGGTTTCTAAATCAGGGTGATCATGCCGTTTACACTCTCCGAGCAGTTGCGAAATTTGGTCGTGAGTTAGCCAGGCCATTTCCATTTCTTCTGTGCGGAATGGGCGCATATTTTTCAGTGGGTTTTCACCCTTCCATTCTCCGAGGCGGTTTAGCTCATTGAACACTGCCCGGAAGTAGGCCAGCTCAAGATTAAGCGTGCGAGGCGATACCTCTTTCACTCTGTTTGAACGGGCATACTCACCTTTTAACCGTTTTTCTCGGTAGCGGGAAAACATCTGCGCATCGAAATCGCGTGCGAGTGGTTCGCCCATACACTCAAAAGCATGGTGCATGGCTAACTGGCGTTTCAAGCCGTCTTTCAGTGTAATACCATGAGCGCTATACCATGAATCAACCAGCTCTTTTAGCGTGCGCCTGTCTTCCTTTTCTTCCTGCCACGGGTTTTGAATGGTGTACTGTTCAAACGCCAGCGCCTCGCCTTTGGTGGCGAATTTCTTTCTGATACGTTTGCCTTTTGCACCGTTTGGATAGAGCTCGCAAATCCAGCCGCCAGCAGGATTTTTACGCACGGTCATTAGTTAACCTCATTCCTCATATAGCTGGACAATCCAGTCATAAACATTGATTAATTCGCCGGTGTCGCGGATTACAATTTCGCTATTATCAATTCGGTCTAATCGGAATGTTCGTAGTTGTCTGCGTGAGTGACAATAGCCTGTCATGCTTTGTTCGTTAATTTCTTTTATGTCAACCTCTCTATAAGATGAATTGCCGTTAGAATCCGTGTATCTGAAGGAAATATTTTTGAACCAATCCTTTGTGTTGTGATTGCCATAGAATGGCTTTGACTTATTCACATGAGTATTTTGTTCAGTTGCAACTGATGGAAACGCATCTTTTTTGTTTATATTCATACGACGAATCGTAATGAGAAAGACAATAACGGGAATTGTTAACGCTGTTGCATAATCACCACTCAAAAATGCGCCTAAAGCTCCAATCGGGAAGATAAAAGCTGTAATTCCTTTAACCGCACGCATAATCAGTTTTTCAGGTGATTTCAAGTAAATAACCATTGAGAAAACCGACAAGCCTAATAGCAAAAATGGAATTATAGTATCCATCATAATTTCCTTATTAATAACATTAAAAGCGATTAGCTTGCATCGCTATAAAACCCGATTACTCGACCAAGAGCCTTAATCTCATCTATCCCGCACTCAAAAGGAACTTTGCCACCTGCTACATGGAGTTTCTTGCCGGGGAGTTTGGTTAGCTCTCGAATGCTTATCGCATCATCAATGTTAACTAACCACAAGCCATCGGAGAGAGTTGAGTCTCTATCTATGAAGTGAAGTTTTCCATCAGCACGAACTACGTAGCAATCAGATTCCGGCTTGTTGATTAACTTAAGGTCAATACTCAAAGGGGAGTCTTCAGTTAATCTTTCTTCACTTAAAGTGAATGATGGGATTTCTTTTACGTTGGAGTTAATTGCATTTTCGCTGTACTGCTCTCCCTCTCCCGTCAGTAACCATTTTAGGCTGGCACCAGTTTCAAGCGCGCATATAGCCGCAAAATCATATGAGATAGTGCCGCGTGTATAGCGGTTTGAAAGAGAGCTTGCGGAAATTTCAAAATGGTCTGCTAACTGAATTTTCTGGCGAAAACCATAAATCTCGCATATGCGATCCAGTATAGATACAGCCTCAAATGTGTAGTCTCTAATCTTCATTTGTGATTTCCATGTTGACAGCTACTCATTTGTTGAATAGAGTCCTCAATTGTGAAGTTCATTGATGGCAAACGTTGGCAAAACTTCGGCTATCAATGGAAAATGTTTACCAATGGGGAATCATGCAATATGGCTTCTGAAATCGCAATCATCAAAGTGCCTGCACCTATCGTTACTCTGCAACAATTTGCAGAGCTTGAGGGTGTTTCTGAACGCACCGCTTATCGCTGGACAACCGGCGACAACCCTTGTGTACCAATCGAACCCCGCACCATCCGTAAAGGCTGCAAGAAAGCAGGTGGCCCGATTCGCATTTATTACGCACGATGGAAAGAAGAGCAGTTGCGTAAGGCGTTGGGTCATTCCCGTTTTCAACTCGTCATCGGTGCTTAATTCACTTTATGTGAATTGGAGGGATGCAACATGTTTGATTTTCAGGTTTCCAAACATCCCCACTATGACGAAGCGTGCCGGGCTTTTGCGCAGCGTCACAACATGGCGAAGCTGGCCGAGCGTGCGGGTATGAACGTTCAAACGTTACGTAACAAGCTCAACCCGGAACAGCCTCACCAGTTTACGCCGCCTGAATTGTGGCTACTGACTGACCTGACAGAAGACTCAACCCTCGTTGATGGTTTTCTGGCGCAGATTCATTGCCTGCCATGCGTACCGGTTAATGAGCTGGCTAAAGACAAATTGCAGTCTTATGTCATGCGCGCAATGCGTGAACTCGGCGAACTGGCAAGCGGTACGGTATCTGATGAACGTCTGACCTCTGTCCGTAAGCACAACATGATTGAAAGCGTTAACGCTGGCATTCGCATGTTGTCGTTGTCGGCGCTGGCGCTGCATGCGCGTCTGCAGACTAATCCCGCTATGACGAGCGTGGTCGATACCATGAGCGGTATTGGCGCGTCATTCGGTCTGATTTGAGGTGCGTATGCTGAAAAGTGAACCATCATTCGCGTCTCTGCTCGTCAAGCAAAGCCCCGGCATGCACTACGGCCACGGCTGG
This sequence comes from Entomohabitans teleogrylli, assembly GCF_001484765.1. Taxonomy (GTDB): domain Bacteria; phylum Pseudomonadota; class Gammaproteobacteria; order Enterobacterales; family Enterobacteriaceae; genus Entomohabitans; species Entomohabitans teleogrylli. The sequence goes on from NZ_KQ947378.1 coordinate 210,645, forward strand.
ATCGCAGGTAAGGACGGCAAGCGCTGGCACCCGAGCCGCTCACAGGCTGATTTACTGGCTGGCCTCTCTACTCAAAAGCAGGGGGAATCATGGCTATCGAAGCTGTTTCCGCGACTGTTTCGCTGAAAGCGGGCGAACGTCTGGCCGGTCTCAATCATGTAGCTGAATTGCGCGCGAGATATTGGGGAGATAGCTGGAAAGGGGTCGAGCGTTTTGTCGATGATATGCGCGATAAACGTGATCCACAATTTGAAGAAAATAATCGGGCGCTGGCCGCTATCTTCTTTCTGGCAAAAATACCGGCGGCTCGTCATGAGCTCGAATTAAGTGAGCTGACTACTGACGAGAAAAAGGCGCTTATTACAGCGATGAACCATTTTCGCGCAGTAGTGAGCTTATTTCCCAAACGGCTAACAATGCCGAATTAATCCAAACAGAAATTTAATGGCGTAAACCCGCCGGGCTTCTTATTGCCCGAAAACAGGAGAATCAATTATGCGTAATACCGAAACCCATACTTTTAACACCGATAGCGTTGCGCTGGCCGTATTGCTGACCGATGCAAAAAAAGAAGAGCGCAAAGACCGCGCTCTCGCAGTTTCAATCCGCCTTGAGGCGCTAGCGATCCATATCACCCAAAAGGGTATGAGCGGTACCGAAGCCGCCGAACTGCTGCGCCGTGAAGCTAATCGCTTTGAGAACGAATCACAGGAGCTGCACTAATGGCCGACGCAATGGATTTAGTACAACAGCGCGAGCAGGAAGACCGCGAACGCCACATCAGCAACGCGCGCAGCCGTATCGCTGCGCAATCTCGTTTCCTCTGCGAAGAATGTGACGCACCAATCCCGGAAGCTCGCCGTATTGCGATTCCGGGTGTGGCCTTTTGCGTGACCTGCCAGCAAATAACCGAGCTCAAATCCAAGCATTACAGGAGTGTATAAATGGCTATCCGCATCGAAGTCGGTGACAAATGGGTTATTACCTGCGACCAATATCAATTTATCCTGAATGAAAAGAAAGTCGTTAAGACCGGTAATAAAGCTGGTGAGGAATGGCTCGACACTATCGGCTATTACCCCAAAATTAATCAGCTTATTTCTGGTCTGATTCATCACCATATTCATGGTTCAGAAATGAATTCACTTAATTCCATTGCTGATGAAATAACTCGTATCGGTGAACTGTGCGCTGTGTCTTTTCGAGGGTGTAACAATGAGTAAATCCAACTTGCTCGATAAGCAAAAAATATTGCAGCGTCAGTCTTTGAGCTTAGAAGATAAAATTGAGATAACTATGCGTCGTATAAAGGACTTTTACAATCATTTTGACGGTGAGGTTTACTGCTCATTCTCTGGTGGCAAAGACAGTACGGTACTACGCCATATTGTTATGAGCATGGAGCTAAAAATGCCATTCGTATTCAGCAATACTGGGTTGGAAATGCCAGAAGTTGTTGATTTCGTGCGTAAGCAGGCCAGCACTGATTCGAGTGTTATTCAGGTTAAACCAAAAGTTGCCTTTAATGAAGTTTGGAAAAAATATGGTCTTCCTATTGGCAGTAAAAAAGTAGCCAAGATGATTCGTGTTTTGCAAGAGGGGGATAATGGAAAGAACACTAATATGCATCGTCTTTACGATACTGGAATTAATTCAAAAGGAGAAATAGCTAAAAGCTGGAAGATACCTGAAAAATGGAGGGTGTATGTTAATGATCAGGCACCGCGTATTACAGATTTGTGCTGTGACTTCCTCAAAAAAGAGCCTCTTGATACATATGCCAAAGAATCTGGCCGTCACGGTATTAGTGCCATCATGGCTGATGAAGGAGGTGCGCGCGAAATGCGTACTCAGTGCAACGTTTACGAAGGTAAGCGACCTAACTGCGCCCCTATGCTGTTCTGGCTTGAAAGTGATGTATGGGAATATATAAACACGCGCGGTGTAGAAATATGTGAAGTTTATTTCGACAGGGAAATCAATGGATGTCGTGTACCTGCCGAAAAAAGAACTGGCTGCATGTTTTGCGGGTTTGGCGTACATCTTGAAAAGGGAATGAATCGTTTTCAACGCATGGCCATTTCTCATCCGCGTCAGCACTCGATTGTTATTGACAGAATGGGAATGGGGCGTGCTCTGGATTTAATCAATGTCAAATATTTGCCTGATGTTGAGGCAAGTAATGATTGAGTACGCTTATCCGTGGAATACTCCACGGTCGGCAATAGCCAGCCCATATCTTACCTATGACCAACAGCATCGCCGCGACCGTATGTTCGCGGCTTTGCTGCATGCGAGAAAAGTGCTTTCTCTCCAGCCCGAGTGCGTGCGCTTTGACGTTTATCGCACCGCGGCGGTGCTGGAGCAAAATCAGGGCAGTCAACGAGCCAATGCCTTTTTAATCAGCTTTTGTAAAAAGGCATTGCCGCGTCTTGAACTGGTCGTAAAAAAATATGAGTGTGCGGGTATCAAAAGCAACGTATCAGCCGCTGTTTTTGGTGGTCATTTTGATACCCAGCTTATGCAATATCTGGCGTCACGCATGGTCAATATGGTCGCCAGATATAACCGCCTCCCCGATATGTCGCGCGCCGATATTGACCTGCTGGCCGCTGATATCGCTAATTTCATTCGCGCTGAACTGGCCGACATTGATGACACCGGATTTAGCGAGCTTAAAACGCTGTACACGTGGTACATGCGCGCCGGTATTATTTCCCTGCAATTCGACGTTAACCCGCCGCATTGGGAGCGGGTGACAAAGAAATATGTCGGTGAGGATGAAATTGCCCCAGCCATCACCCGCATGTTTAATGAGGTTTGGTGGCGTGGCCGTTTGCGTCGCATTGCTGCTGCATGGCGCGAACACCTGCACATTGCCGTTGGCAACGTCAGCAAGAAAAAGCATGCCTACGCGAGTAAAAACTGCGTCATCGACTGGCGCGAGCAGAAGCGTCGCACGCGTGAATTTCTCAAGGGGCTGGATCTGGAAGACGAAGACGGCAACCGCATCAGCCTGATTGAAAAATATGATGGTTCGGTCGCTAACCCTGCGATACGTCGCTGCGAGCTGATGACGCGTATCCGTGGGTTTGAAAATATCTGTAATGAACTCGGATACGTCGGGGAGTTTTACACCCTGACTGCACCGTCTAAATATCACGCCACGACCAAAGCGGGATACCGTAACAGCAAATGGAATGGAGCCAGCCCGTCGGATACGCAAGGTTATCTCACCGGTCTTTGGGCGCGCATTCGGGCCAAGCTGCATCGGGAAGAAATTCGCATTTTCGGCATACGTGTTGCCGAGCCTCATCACGACGGAACGCCGCATTGGCACATGCTTATGTTCATGTTGCCGGAAGACGTCGAGCGCGTGCGCCTAATCATCCGTGATTATGCGTGGGATGAAGACCGCCACGAACTGAGAAGCGATAAAGCCAAAAAAGCGCGCTTTCATGCTGAGGCCATTGATCCGGAAAAGGGCAGCGCTACCGGCTATGTTGCTAAATACATTTCAAAAAATATCGACGGCTATGCTCTCGATGGTGAAACCGATGACGAAAGCGGTGAGCTGCTGAAAGATACAGCTCCTGCCGTATCAGCATGGGCGGCTCGCTGGCACATCCGTCAATTCCAGTTTATCGGCGGTGCGCCGGTGACGGTCTACCGTGAATTGCGTCGCCTCGCTGATAGCGAGACCGCGCACGGTCTAAGCGTTGAGTTTGCCGCCGTCCATGATGCCGCCGACGCCGGTGACTGGGCTGGTTACGTTAATGCGCAGGGTGGCCCGTTTGTCCGTCGCGATGATTTGCAGGTGCGCACGCTGTATGAACCGCGCGCCGAGTTTAACCAGTATGGCGAGGAAACTCTCTGTATTCGTGGCGTATACGATTCCGCCGTCGGCGCTGACACCCCGATTTTAACCCGGCTAACGCAGTGGAAAATTGTGCCGAAGCGTGCCGTTGATTTGGCCGTTGACGTTAAGGGCGCTCCTGCGCCCTCTTGGAGTTCTGTCAATAACTGTACGGGAAGTGGAAGTGTTCCCCTGGGCCTCGATTTATCCAAACCGTTGAGTCGAAGTCAAAGGTGGAAGTTAACAACCCGGCTCAGGGGTAAGGAACGGGTTTCAATGCGGGAGTTTGTCCACGGAACGGATAAACAAAGCGCTGCAATTGACAGAACAATAGACGAGATTCAGCTTATGACCGGCGAAACTATTAGCCGGGGTGAGGCCTTGCACCTAATGGCCGGTGGCAAAAGCTGCATAAATGGGAAATGGTGTCGTGGTTCTGTTGCCGGTGAAATTTTCCCGGCTACGCCATCACACCTGGTAAAGGCGAGAACGTGCAGGGAGCATGCAAGACAAATCCTGAATCGAGTCGCGGGGTTAACTGATGTCTATAAGATAAAAGCATAACTAAGTTCATCCTTATCAGTTACATACAAATTATGGTTGCGACAATTTTTTCTTCCATCCTTTTGTTGATACGTGATACTGTATGTTTATACAGTATCCCGAGTTGGAGGTTGTGTGGATAGAGAGTTAAACGAGCAAGTCATGATTGAACGGGTCGAAATGATTGCGCGTCTGACGACCGAGGGAGTGTGTCAGGAAAGAGATCGTGAAATTGCTTTGAATTTAATTGCGGAAATTGCGAGAGGGAACTTGATGAAAAACAACTCTTTTTCTGTCGTTTTCGCCCCCGCTCCTGTTGAAAAACGATTAAAAGAAGGGGGCGAAGTGAGAGTAAACATCACGTTAGATAAAGAACAAAAAGTAGGGCAGCAGGTGATTGATGCTTTTCAGAACGAACTAACTAAGAGAGTACAGTCAATTTTTCCAACAACACGCATTACGGTTAAAAAAGGAACAATGACTGGTGTTGAGTTAGTGGGGTTTGAACAGGAATCAGACCGAGAGGCGTTAGATGGTATTCTCCAGGAAGTTTGGGAAGACGAAAGCTGGAGATAAAAGATATAGAGAGCCATGTTTTAAATTAACATGGCTCGTCTGTTATTATGCACTATGTTCCTTAACGAATATATTGACCTCTTCGGGGGTGATATCCACATCCATCTCATCAAGAATATCAAAGTCAACAATATTAGTTTTCTTCAGTATAGATAGTATCTTGGCCTTATTTTTGTTTGTGCTTTTTCCCGGAATCCAGTCCATGTCCCATAAGTTATCTATCGGGAATGTTTTCTTTTTCCTAAACTCACTATCTACTCGAAGGCAAAGGGAAGAATGATAAGTTCCAGCCCATTCGGGGTTAATTTTCCCTTGAACTCGCTGGAACCAAATATCTAACATTTCAGTATTTGGTTGATTGCTTAATTTTTGATGAAGTTGATCTAGTTTAATGAACTTACTTTCATCATCATCATATAAGAAACTGAGTATTTTAGAGAATATGGCTGTGCAAACAGGATATGTCGTTGGGTTTTTTGACATGATGCCTGAAGTTATGCCCAGCATAGCTTCAAGTTGATTGCCACTGTTAACAATTTTTTTTCTACGGAATAATTTTCTTAAAAAATCATTCAAATATCTAACGGTTGTTTTTGAATTAGGATGCTTGAGGGAGAAAAGATAAATGACATATAGCATTTTTTGCAAGGAGTCTACTCGCGCTTCCTTAATGTAGTCTTTTTTAACCGGTTTAAGTGAGTTGAATATTATATCATCATGTAACTCGGTTTTTTTAGAGTTCAGATCTAAACCAAACCCCGCCAATACCGTAACAAGACATTTAGATATTTTATCCAAATCATCCTTGCTATTTGAGAAAATACGGTAATCATCCCGATATCTAACAACCTTATATTCAGATATATTCAATTTAGTGGTTTCAATCCTCAATTGAAGATCAATTTGACCTAATATGAGTTCAGCAAATGTATCCATCAGCGTACTACCTAAAGGGATGCCATTCGTTTGATTACTCATCATCATTTGAATATGCTTATCTATCAATTGACCAGGGTTGTCACCGTTAATTTTATTTTTTGCATCTTCTTTTGGAATGAACACCCATTCAAAGCTATGAGTGTATATAGATGGGTAAAAATTAGCTATGTCCGTACTAAACATAAACTCATACTCAAGCGAAAGAGCCAGGCTTTTTTGTTCAAAATCTTCCCACCAATTTATGATGGAAGATGCTATGTTAGATTCATTTTTCTGTTGGGCAGGAATGCTTGAGCATAGAAATATTTCATTTGACTCAAATTCTTTGAATTTCGCCCTTATCTTTTTCCAATTCTCTTTTTCAGTTATCAATTTACAGAAATAAACATAGTACAATGGGTTAATGAGTGTTATTCTTCTCCAGCTGTATAATCCATCCTTACTAACAAGTATTTCATGGTTTATGTTTTTCCCCATTAACAATTTGGCGTCGGGAGCAAAAGAAATTTCATTATTATCTATTGCTGAATTAATTTTGTTGAGTAGTGGTGAAAAATTTATGTAGTTCGGGATTTCGAGAGTTGTATAAGAGTCATTGCGGAGGAAGTATTTAAGAGCGTTGGCGCTTGCCATCTGATGAATTTTTTTCATTGTTCTTCTTTCCATATGCTGTTGGTTTTAACATTCATTTAATTTAAATCTGTGTTAGAAGTAAATTGGTTATTATACTGACGTCACTAGGTTCATACCTAGGGTTAGCAAATTTGTTACTGCTCCAGCAATGACACCAGGGGTACCATCCCTCACCGCACTGACAATCTTATCACCCATAGTTTCATTCCCTCCCAGTGCCTCGGGCTTTTTGTTGAGCACTGCGAGCGATTTTTCGGTTAGGCGCACATTTCGAAAATATGTTTGATGGTCTGTTTCATATTGGATATATCCATTTTCACCAAGAAAAGTGAATGTACCTTCAACCACACTACGCAATTGATTTAATGCTTTCATTTCCGGTGAGTTAAGTTGGTTAAAGTAGTCATCGGGTAATGCAGCGTTAAATTTTTCGTAGGTGATGACCTGTGGGACTGGAAAGTTTTCCCATAGTACCCCAAAGATTTCCGCTGTCTGCTGGTTAAATAAATCGAGGTTATTAGGCATGCAAATTTCCGTTTCTAGTGAGGGTGAGTGGGTAAAGTGTTGGTCGAAACACGTTACCTGTCTTGCCCAGAACAATGACCTTAGTTCACGCGAGGTCGACACCTATACCGACAAGCTGGTCGAGCATACGAGCAGTACTGAGCTCGGGCTAGTCATTAAAGACCTACTAAATCACATAAGAATGCAAAAATAAAAGGATCTTTATCAATGTGTTATCTCAAGATTTTGGTGATCTATCGATTCTAGGAGACAATATGCATCATGTGCCATTTGATACCCCAAAGCATAAAACCCACAGCGTTAAGCTGATGGCTGTAGTTAATCGCCTTCAACAGATAATGCTCAACGAGAACCTTAGTCCTGAAGAGCTGGTTGGGTGTGCTGAGATAGTGAAAGATAATTACTCTAAGCTCTACAGCATCAGTCACCCAAAAACGAGTGAGATTAGCGCACCAAATATGCCAAAATCCCCGCCGAGCCGACCATAGACCTATGTTTATCCACGCTGAACCGTCATCTTGAATGCCGGTTTTTTTATGCCATTTTCCCGAGATTTTTCCGTTTTATAGTCGTGCATGCATTAAGTGCATCATTCTGCATGCGTGCTTACCCACTACTTTTGACGATCACCGCCAGAGCTGATGCGGATCTGATGACCTGTTGCAACTGCACTAATTCCGACCCATAAAGCGGGCAGGCGAGGCGGGGATAGCACTGCGCGCCAGCGTGGTTATTTATTTTTCTCTGGCGAGCTGAGCGGCTCGCTGGGCGATTTAATTTCTCGGGGGGGGGTTATGTGGCTGTATCGGGACAGGGACTCTGTAGGACGTTGAGGGCGTGAGAAAGGCAATAAAAAGCCGCCCGCGGGCGGCTGTTATTATACGTCGTCGAGGCTGTACTCATCGAACCGGACGACCTCCTCGCCTATCCAGTCGTTAATCTCCCTGAACCGGTTTTGTAACGGGGTTAGCTCGTTGCGGACAAATACCTTTGCAACCTTTTCCACGTCGCCAATGGACCCGACGTTCTCTGGCTTGCCGCCCATTAGCTGGAACGGGATACGGTGAGCGTCAAGCAGGTCAGTAGCACTGACTTTCTTGATATTAAAAAAATCGTCCTTCGTTGCCACTTCACTGAGGGGAACAATTTTTATGCCGTCCGGTTTTCCGTTGGGCGCGTAGAAAAACAGATTTTTAAAATTTCCCAGGCCTTTTGAGTCACGCATCGCCTTACGCAGGGCTTCAACATCCGTACTGCTCTGTGCTGCGTCGGTCACATACATGATGTAACCGGCGTGCGCCCCGTTCTGGTAATATTTGCGCCGGAACAGCGTCGCCGACTCATTGAGCCAGGCTGAATTAAGCGCGCTCAGGTATTCCGGCATCCCGTACAGCTCCTGATTGATGTCGGGTTCAAGCTGATGAAAGACAGAACCGGGCGCGAACTGGTGCGGCCTGTCGTATGACTGAATAAACCAGTAGACGTCATCCTCCACGCCACGTCGGGTATATTTGGCGAGGGATGTCTCCAGCCGGACCGGGAGGCCCGTATGGCTGATGCGCTTTTCCAGAAAAGCATTACCGAATACCAGATAATCCAGCGCATAACGGCTGAAGTCCTGCCGGGATAACAGCGGGTGCGGCTTCAGCGTACTGACGAGAATATTACGTTTAACGTAAATCGGTGAGCTGTGGTGGACGGCGGCGCGCAGGCTTTTCGCCAGACCGGAAAAACTGACCGGCGGTTCATACCAGCGGCCATTGCTGACACATTCCACATAATCCAGAATTTCTCGCCGGTCGAGCACCGGTACCGGTTCACCAAAGGTAAACGCCTCCATGCGCTGTGGCTCTGCCGTGGTGACAGTCGTGCGGGTTTTCTGGTGATATTTTCGCTTTGCCATTAATTAAACTCCAGAATGGATGACGGTGCGGACCCGTTACCGACGGTAAGGGGTTCATTTAACAGGGCGTGCATGGTGGCCCAGGCGAGATCGGCGTGGCTGGCTTCCTCGCTGCGGCTGGCCTCATAGGTGGAACTGCGCCCGCTGCTGGTCATGGTTTTGCGGATGGCCATAAATGACTGAGTGATATCGGTGGCACCGACGTCATATTCCAGGCGCCCGCGATTAATGGTGTCTTTTGCCTTCAGCACCATTTCCGTTTTCATTTCCGGTGAATAGCGAATACCGCGTGCGGCAGGCCAGAACGCGCGAACAAGCTGATAAACGCCCTGGCCGATGCCGGTGGCATCAATGCCGATATATTCAACGTGGTATTTTTCGGTAAGACGGCGGATGGTTTCGGCCTGGGTGGCGAAGTCCATCCCCTTGAACTGATGACGCTCCAGAATACGGAATTTACCGCCCGGAACCACCGGCGGCGCCAGTACCACGCATCCGGCACTGTCGCCGGTGTGTGACGGGTCGTAGCCAATCCAGACCGGTCGATACCCGAACGGGCGATCGGCGAACGGGCTGTAGTCCTCCCACTCTTCCAGGCTGTCTACCATGCAGCGCTGTAGCTCCTCAAACGGGAATACGGACGCTTTGTCGTCAACGAACTCACACATAAACAGATTGCGGAAATCGTCGGCGCTGTTTTCCTTACGCAGGGTGTCGAGGTCAAACAGGGTACAGCCTCCCGCCAGGGCGTCCTCAATGGTGACAATCTGTCGCCACTGGCCATCACCGCACAGTACGCCGCCGGACAGCGCGGCGTGACTGAGGTCGATTTCCACCCGTTCCGCCGGATCATCACGCCCACGGTTGAACAGCTCACCGGACCAGAAGGCATAGGCGCCATGCGCCAGGGTGGACGGGGTGGAAAAATAAGTGGTGCGCAGGTGCTTCTGTGACGCCATACCGGACGCCACTTTTCGCAGTTTCTGAAAGTTGGGGATCCAGAATATTTCATCGACATACAGGTCGCCGTTATGGCTCTGCGCGGTGTTTGAATTGGTGCCGAGGAAAATCAGTTTTGCGCCGTTGTTACCGAGGATAATCGGGTCGCCGGACAGGTCAACATCCACCAGGCGGGCAAACTGGATAATGTATTCCCGGAAAACGTATGCCTGGGTTTTACTGGCAGACAGGAAAATCTGGTTATTGCCCGTCTTCAGTGCCCGTAACAGGGCTTCGCGGGCAAAATAGAACGTTGCGCCAATCTGGCGCGATTTCAGGATGTCGCGGATACGATGCGCCAGTCCTGCCTCATACCAGCCGAGCTGATAATCAAAGCAATTTTCAATGAATATCTCTTCCAGCCGGGCGATCGCCTCGTCGCTGAAAAAGTTCTTTTTCGGCTGCTTCCGTTCTCCCTTGTTGCGGTTTGCCACCTTCGGGTTGAGATCGGCCTCGTTGCCGGTCTGGCTGTAGCGGTTGACCCGCGCCAGCCGCTCAATCTGACGGCCCAAAAGGTCAATCTCCTTATAATCCCCGCCGTCTTTTTTCGTCTTCACGATGAGCTGAATCAGCCGCGCTTCGAGGCTTTTTTCCACGCGGTCAATCGGGGTAACGGCGTCCCATTCGTCGCGCTGTTTCCAGCTCTGCACTGTGGGGCGCTTTACCTGCAACATTTCGGAAATCTGGCGTACAGAAAACCCCTGCCAGAAAAGCAGCGCCGCCTGTCGTCGTGGGTCGTGTAAAAGGCTGGTGTCTGTCGTGATCATTTCTGCCTCGCGGTGTGGATACGAGGCAAGGCTAAGGAATCGCCGGAAATGAATCGCTAAGGCGCTGTTGTGTCAGGAGTAAGCCATCTGTAACCGATGGCCCCGCCCGCTGTCAGTCAGGAAACTAACCGCGACTAATCACTAATCAGGACTCCTGACGATGGCAAAAAAAATCTCCAAATGGTTCCGCATTGGTGTTGAGGGTGACACCTGTGACGGTCGTGTTATCAGCGGCACTGATATTCAGGAAATGGGGGAAACCTTCGACCCGCGTGTCTTCGGCTGCCGGATTAATCTCGAACATCTGCGCGGCATCCTGCCGGACAGTGTCTTTAAACGTTATGGCGATGTGGTGGATCTGAAAGCTGAGCAAATCAGCGACGATTCCGCGCTTAACGGTAAATGGGCGCTGTATGCAAAAATGGCCCCGCTTGATGAGCTGGTCAGCATGGTAGCGGCAGGCCAGAAAGTTTACACCTCCATGGAAATCCGTCCCAATTTCGCCAATTCCGGCAAGTGCTATCTGGTGGGTCTCGCGGTAACTGATGACCCGGCCAGCCTCGGCACGGAATATCTGGAATTCTGCGCCCGTGCCAGACAAAACCCCCTGGCGGGCCGTAAGGCTCACCCTGACGATCTGTTCTCTGTCGCCACCCTGGCGGCGCTGGAATTCGAAGACCAGCCAGAGACTGTACTCACTGCCCTGACTGACAAGGTCAAAGCCATTTTTAGCCGTAAACAGGCGTCTGACGATGCCCGTTTCGCGGACATTCATGAGGCGGTGACGGCGGTGGGTGAGCATGTACAGGACAGTCTTGGCGCCAGTGACCAGCGTATCACTGCACTGGAGCAGGCATTCGCCGGATTAAACCAGGACGTGACAGGCCGTATCAGTAAAACCGAGCAGGATTTCTCCACCCTGAAAACCACTCTGGATAAAACGGAAAGCTTCCGCCAGCCGCGCCGTCCGGTCAGTACCGGCGGGGATAACGCGGACACCAGTCTCACCGACTGTTAAACCCGGTATTACCGGGGGTTAAGCACGATTTTTACCCTGAATTTATTCACAGGAAAACAGACATAATGCGAGCAGAAACCCGTTTTAAATTTAATCAGTACCTGAGCCGTATCGCCGAGCTGAATAATGTCAGCGTTAACGATCTGAATAAAAAATTCACCGTTGAGCCTTCGGTCACGCAGACCCTGTTTGACAAGATTCAGCAGTCCTCTTCCTTCCTGAAGCTGATCAATATGGTGGTGGTCAAAGAGCTGACGGAGGAGAAAGTCGGTATTGATGTCAACGGCACCATTGCCAGCACCACCGATACCGATAATAACGTGGAACGTAAGACCGCAGACTTTTCAAAGCTGGACAGCTTCCGCTATTTCTGCCAGCCGATGAACTTCGATTTTCATCTGAAATATAACAAGCTGGATTTGTGGGCCCGTTATCAGGATTTTCAGATCCGTATCCGTAACGCCATTATCCGGCGCCAGGCGCTGGACTATATCACTGTCGGCTTTAACGGGGTGATGCGTGCGCCCACCTCTGATCGCACGGCAAATCCGCTGTTGCAGGATGTCGCGGTCGGCTGGTTACAGAAATGTCGCAATGACGCTCCTGAGCGCGTGATGAATAACGTTACTGATGATGACGGTACCGTTATTTCGGACACCATCAAAATCGGCCGAAAAAGTAAGGGCGGGCATTATGCCAACATCGACGCTCTGGTTATGGATACGCAGGAATCCCTGATTGATGAGGTTCACCGCGAAAACCCGGAAATGGTGGTGATTTGCGGTCGACGTATCCTGACCGACAAATATTTCCCGATGATTAACAAGTTTCAGGCGAACAGCGAACATCTGGCCGGTGAGCTGATTATCAGCCAGAAAACCATCGGGCAGTTACAGGCTGTGCGGGCGCCATTCTTCCCGGCCAATGCCATCATGATCACCCCGCTGGATAACCTGTCGATTTACCTCTATGAGGATGGCCACCGCCGCCACATCACCGAAAACCCGAAGCTCGATCAGGTGGAAAACTACGAACAGGTGAAAGTCGATTTCGTCATTGAGGACTACAGCGCCTGCTGCCTGATTGAAAACATTGAGATTCTGGAGCCGGACGAAGACGCCACCGATGAGACGCCCGGCGCCAGCGCACTGGCGGCAGAACTGGCGAAGGCGGTCCAGTTACTGGTTGGTTCACAGACAGCACCGGCTCAGGGCGGGGAGGCATAAATCATGATGAGCCCCGCACAGCGTCACCGGATGCGGGTCTCGGCCATGATGGCTGCGCAGCGGGAACAAACCCCGCTGCGCCATGCCAGCGCTTATGAGCAAATGCTCGTCAAGATGGCCGCAGACTGTCGCGCCCTGAAAAACATCCGTTCCGTTGAGCGTAAGGCAGATAAAAAGCGCGAGCTGCTGCCGTTCTGGCTGCCGTGGGTAACCGGTGTGCTGGAGAAGGGGACTGGCGCACAGGATGACATCCTGATGACGGTCATGCTGTGGCGGCTGGATGTCGGGGATATCACCGGCGCGCTGGAAATCGCCCGTTATGCGCTGCGCTGCGGTCTGGCAATGCCGGGCCGTCATGAACGCCCGGTGCCTTACCTGCTGGCCGAAGAGGTGGCCCTTGCCGCTCTCCGGGCCCGCGATGCCGGACAGCCGGTGGCGGTCTGCCAGTTGCTGGAAACCCTCGCGCTGACCACTGCGGACGATATGCCGGACCAGGTGCGCGCCCGGCTCCATAAGGTTACCGGTCTGGTACTGCGGGACAACGGTCAGCCTGCTGACGCGCTGGCGCACCTTCAGCGGGCGATGCAGCTCGACAGAGGGGCAGGCGTGAAAAAAGAGATTGAGCGTCTGGGTCGGGAACTGAACCCGGCACCCGCCGCTAAACGTAAAACCCCGGCAAAATCCCGGACCAGCGCCGCCGCACCGGCGAAGCGAGGGCGGGGTCGTCCCAGAAAAAACGCCGGTTAACAGAATGCGCCCCGCGCCGGGCGGCACGCCGGTCGATGACGGTGATTTACCTGACCTGAGACCGGCGTCCACCGCCCACCTTTTCAGAGGTAGTCATGAAAACGCTGATTATTGAAAAAAACACCGGAGAACCGGGCGGCGCAGGCGTGGTGATACCGCCTGCCGCCGTGGATGAGCCGGTTATTAAAAATACGTTCTTTTTCCCGGATATCGATCCGAAGCGGGTGCGGGCGCTGATGCGTCTTGAGCAGACCATCGCGCCGGAACGGTTACGGGAGGCCATCCGCGCCGGAATGGCGGAAACCAATGCGGAGTTGTTCGACTACCGCGAAGCGCAGATCGCCGCCGGTTTCTCCAGTCTGACGGATGTCCCGGCAGATGACATCGACGGCGAAAGTGTGCGCGTTTTTCACTATACCCGTGCCGTGTGTGCGATGGCGACGGCATCGCTTTACGAGCGTTATCGCGGGGTGGATGCCAGTGCGAAGGGCGATAAAAAGGCCGACAGCATTGATGGCACCATTGATGAACTGTGGCGGGATATGCGCTGGTCTGTGGCGCGAATCCAGGACAAACCCCGCTGCATTGTGGGGCAAATCTGATGAACGTTATCGCCAGCCAGGGTGACACCCTGGACATTATCTGTCAGCGGTATTACGGGCGAACGCAGGCGGTGTTTGAACGGGTGCTGGATGCCAATCCGGGTCTGGCTGAGCTGGGAGTTATTCTGCCCCACGGCACGGTTATTGATCTGCCCGCCGTGCCGTCATCATCTGTTACGGAGACGGTGAATCTGTGGGACTGACAACGGAAAAAATCACCACGTTTCTGACCTACTGGCTGTCTGTGGCGCTGGCATATTTTGGCGCGCAGACAACAGAGCGGTTAGCGCTTTACGTGGGGGGCGGCTGCGCCATTTTCACCGCGCTGGTGAATTTATGGTACCGCCGCAAGACCTATAACTATCTCCGGTCTCTGGGGCTGGGTGAGGGGGCTATTCGTGGGCTCAATCGTTAAGCGTTGTAGCGTGGCTATTGTACTGGCGCTGGCGGTCCTGGTACCGGATTTCCGGCTCCTGAATACATCGGCAGGCGGGCTGGCACTGATTGCCGATCTGGAGGGGTGCCGGTTGCGCCCGTATCAGTGCAGCGCCGGAGTCTGGACATCCGGCATCGGCCACACTGCCGGGGTGGTACCCAAACGGGACATCACCGAGCGGGAAGCGGCGGAGAATCTGGTCAGCGATGTGCTGAATGTGGAGCGCCGTCTCGCGATATGTCTGCCGGTTGATATGCCGCCGCCGGTTTATGACGCGGTAGTCAGCTTTGCCTTTAATGTCGGATCCGGCGCCGCATGTGATTCGACGCTGGCGCACTTTGTGAAGCGCGGCCAGTGGGAGGCGGCCTGTGACCAGTTTCCGCGCTGGGTGTATGTCAACGGTGTGCGGAATAAGGGGCTGGAAAACCGGCGTGTGCGTGAACGGGATTACTGCCTTAAGGGGATTAAATGAAAACGCTGATGATTGCCCTGCTGTTATGCCTGGCGTGTCTGTTCTGGCTCAAGCGGGAGAACAGCAATCTGACACGTTCTTTTGCCCGAGCAAATCAGGTCGCCGGTGAGCAGAAAAACCAGATTGTCATGCTGAAAAATCAGCTCACGGTTGCAGGTAACAGGGCTGATAAAAACGAGCGGGCGCACGCGGAACTGCGTCAGAAACTGGACGCTGCCGGGGCACTGGCGGTACGGCGTGAACAGACTATCGCGAGGTTACTTAATGAAAATGAAGCGTTTCGCCGCTGGTACGGCGCTGATCTGCCTGATGCTGTCCGCCGGGTGCACCAACGCGCCGCCTGTGCCAGCGCCGGTCATTGTTTACAGCGGTTGTCCGAAAGTCAGCCTGTGCCCGATGCCGGAAAGTGACCCGAAAACCCAGGGTGACCTGAGCGCCGATATTCGCCAGCTTGAACGCGCGCTGGAAAGTTGTGCCCTTCAGGTGGAAACCGTTAAATACTGCCAGGATGAACTTGATGCTGAAGCCGCGAAGTTTACGCAAAGCCTTAACTGATGCCGTGCCGGTATTGCGCAAAAATCCCGAGATGGTAAGGCTGTTTATCGACAGCGGGAAAATTGCCTCCACGCTGGCCGCGTCGCTCTCTTTTGAAAACCAGTACACCCTCAACGTGGTGGTGACGGACTATACCGGGGAGCTGGATTATCTGCTGGTCCCGATTCAGGCATGGCTGCGGGAACATCAGCCGGACATCATGACCACGGACGAAGGCCGGAAAAAAGGATTCACCTGGTTTGCAGATATTAATAACGATGACAGCCAGGACGTGAGCATCAGCCTGATGCTCACGGAGCGCACCCTCGTCAGTGAGTCGGACGGCCGTCTCCATGTGCGGCATGTGCCGGAGCCGTCACCGCCGGAGCCGGTAACCAGGCCCACCGCCCTGTATGCCGGCGATGAACTGGTGAGCGTGTGGCATGAATGAATTTACCCCTTTTGAGGACCGGCTGGCCGCCCTGATTGCTTCCCTGTCGCCTGCTGAACGTCGCAGGATGGCTGCTGATATCGCGAAGACACTGCGCCAGCGCCAGCAGAAGCGTATTAAAGCGCAGACTGCGCCGGACGGTAAGCCATATGCAGCCAGGAAGCGCCAGCCGGTCAGGGGAAAGAAGGGCCGGGTTAAACGTGAAATGTTTGCGAAGCTGCGTACCAGTCGCTTTATGAAAGCCAGTGCCACGACGGAGGCGGCGGTAGTGGAGTTTACCGGCAGGGTGCAGCGTATCGCGCAGGTTCATCAGTACGGGCTCAGGGACAGGCCAGCCCGCAACAGCAGTCCGGTGGAATATCCGGCGCGTGAGCTGCTGGGATTTGCTGACGGTGACCGTCAGGTTATTGAGGACATTATCATTAAGCGCCTGTCTGGCTGATAGTTGTGTCACACCTGAGAAAACCCGCCCGAATTGCCGCCGGACATCCCCGGCGGCATCCTTTCCGGTATGAATATACTTGCTCAATTAAATGAACTCGCGCGACTGCTGCGCAACATGATACGCACCGGCATCATCGTCGAGACAGACACGGATGCCGGACGCTGTCGCGTGCAGACGGGCGGCATCATGACCGACTGGCTCCAGTGGCTGACCTGCCGCGCCGGGCGTTCGCGTGTCTGGTGGGCGCCGTCAGTCGGTGAGCAGGTGTTGATCCTGTCCGTTGGCGGTGAGCTGGATGTTGCTTTTGTTCTGCCGGCAATTTTCTCTGACGATGCGTCCGCGCCGTCGGCCTCGGCGGACGCCTGGCATGTGTCGTTTCCTGACGGAGCAGCGCTGGAATATGAGCCCGCCAGCGGCGCGCTGACTGTCACCGGTATTAAAACCGCCACGATTACGGCCTCAGAGTCTGTTACCGCGACGGTGCCGCTGGTCCTGATTAAAGCCGATACGCGCATCACCCTCGACACCCCGGAAGTGGTCTGTACCAGCAAACTGATCACCGGCACGCTGGAAGTGCAGAAGGGCGGCACCATGTCCGGGAACATTGCTCACACCGGCGGCGCGTTTACCTCGAACGGCGTACAGATTGACAATCACAGTCATGGCGCAGTGCGTCAGGGCGATGACTGGACGGAGGGCACCCAATGACAATCCGTTATACCGGCATGAACCGGACCACCGGCAGAGCCCTGACCGATGATGAGCATATCAGTCAGAGCATGAGTGACATTCTGCGCACGCCCATCGGTTCGCGGGTGATGCGCCGTGATTACGGGTCGCTGTTGTCTGCCCTGATTGACCAGCCGCAGAGTGACGCGCTGAAACTGCAAATTATGGCCGCCTGTTATATGGCTCTCCTGAAGTGGGAGCCTCGCGTCAGTCTGACCGGGCTGACCGTGGAGCGGGACGCCAGCGGGAACATGACCGCGGAAATCACCGGCCAGCGCCAGGACACCGGCGCGGGTTTTTCTTCCATCATTCCACTGAGTTGACACTATGCCCGTCATTGACCTGAGCCAGCTACCTGCCCCGGATGTGGTGGAAACGCTGGATTATGAGACCCTGCTCGCTGAAAGAAAGGCGACGCTGATTTCCCTGTACCCGGAAGATGAACAGGATGCGATTGCCCGCACGCTGGCGCTGGAGTCGGAGCCCATTGTCAAGGTGCTGGAGGAGAACGCCTACCGCGAAGTTTTGCTACGCCAGCGGGTGAATGAAGCCGCCCGGGCCGTCATGGTCGCTTATGCCCTGAGCAGTGACCTCGATAATCTGGCGGCAAACAATAACGTTAAACGGCTGACCATCACCCCGGCGGATGATACCTCCACGCCCCCGACGGCGGCGGTGATGGAGTCTGACGGGGATTTACGCCAGCGTATTCCGGCCGCTTTTGAGGGGATGAGCGTGGCCGGGCCGACAGGTGCCTATGAATTCCATGCCCTGAGTGCGGATGGCCAGGTCGCGGATGCGTCAGTGATAAGCCCGGCGCCGGCGGAAGTCACGGTCACTGTACTGTCACGGGACGGCGACGGCACGGCCACTGCTGGTCTGCTGGCCGCTGTTGCGGCAGCGCTGAATGATGAGGAGGTGCGTCCGGTAGCTGATCGGGTGACTGTGCAGTCCGCGCAGATTGTGAATTATGCCGTGGATGCTGTGCTGTATGTCTACCCCGGTCCGGCGACTGAGCCCATTCTGGCGGCGGCTAAAGAGCAGTTAGTCGCCTATATCAACGAACAGCGCCGCCTCGGGCGTGATATCCGCCGCTCTGCTATTTATGCCGCGCTGCATGTCCAGGGTGTGCAACGGGTGGAGCTGGCCGCCCCGCTGGTTGATGTGGTGCTGGATAAAACTCAGGCGGCAAACTGCACGGATTATCAGGTGGTGATCGGTGGATCGGATGAGTAGCGACCTGTTGCCGCCCGGCGCGTCTGCGTCAGAGCGTCGCGCTGCGCAGGCGTGCGCCAGGCTCTGTGATTTACAGGTGCCGCTGCGTGACCTGTGGAACCCGTATTCCTGCCCGGTTGCGTTTCTGCCGTACCTCGCCTGGGCGTTTTCTGTGGATGCCTGGGACGAGGGCTGGCGCGAAAGCGAAAAGCGCCGGGCGGTGGCGGATGCTTTCTGGATCCATCAGCGTAAGGGCTCAGTAGCCGCCGTCCGGCGGGTGATTGAAAACCTCGGCTATGCCATGACGATTGAGGAGTGGTGGCAGGTCGCCGATCCGGCGGGTACGTTCCGGCTGACCGTTGACCTGAAAGAGGCCGGCATCAGTGAGCCGATGCTCAGGGAGCTGGAGCGCCTTATCGGAGAGACGAAGCCCGCCAGCCGTCATGTCTCGCAACTGACAATTTCAGTTGGATCGGGCGGTTCGATATACACCGGTGTGGCTGTTGTTGAGGGGGATGTGATTACGGTATATCCACCAGGATATGAACCGGATGACAGTGTTTATTATGATGCCGTTGTGAATTATGACGGAAATTACCATTATTCCGGGGAATGATATGACAGATATAATTGAAACGCCGTTATGGGAAAATGGTATTTCCATGATAAAGCGCGGTGAAAAAGTGGAGGGGGGGATTCATGGACCCGCTAACCGTCAGGCCAGACAGCTTGCAAACAGGACGCTATTTTTAAAAAAAATTATTGAGTCAAATTTTGACAGTCAGGAATTTACATTCTATCCCAGTGCTGGAGATGAGTCAGGGGAGAATGCCGGGCTGTCATCAACTAAGGACGGACAGTTGTTTCGTGTGGCCCATGCGACCGGTGAATATTCATTTATCTATTACCTGAATAATTCAGGTGTGGCTGTTCCCGTTGCCTTTATGTCAAATGGAAAGCTTACAGTTGAACTTTTTCGGGACTTTTATAATTCATCGTCATACTTGACTGTAAAAAAAATACCTCGGGGGCCGTCAGATATACGCTGGGGCGTTATCTCAGGAGAGAAATGGTTAATCGCAGTGAATAAGCTCGGGGAGTTTATCAGTTCACACTCGCATGATAAATACGAGGAAATATTCCGAACGTTGGCTAACCCTGAACTGGTCAATAAATTGACTGGTACAACAAAGAGCAAACTGCCACGCGGTCCGAAAGGTGTTATTGACGGATTAATCGTGGGTGGTGCTTATGTGTGGTATCTGGATGAAAACGGTATGTATGTTGACGGTAGGCAGCAATCTATTGGCGAGTCGGTTTACACTCCATCGCTTGTCATTATTGATGTGTTTACAGGTCAGTCGCTGGCTCTCGGTTCCCGTGGTTTTATCAATACTGTGCCGGGGGGAGGATTATCCGGTGAGGTATTTTCATCTGCACCATCACAACATGGCAATTTATGTTTAATGCTAAAAGGGGTTGATTCTGCCGGTAATAAACTGGGTGTGCGTGTGTTTGTAAATAATGACACATACGTCCCCCCGGAGATTACAGACTTCACCGGAATTGAACCTATGTATGAGCGCTGGGACGGTGGTGTTGTAGGACAAACTATCTGTTCGTCATACGCTGACGCATTAATGACAGCATTAAAAAAACAAAAAAACGTACGTTTCAGGCTATTGCCGATAGTGTCAGCAAAAGGGGCGAGTAAATACGCTTCGCTGAAAAAAGGCTCGAATGTCTGGCAGGCGATGTTTAATGCCATTGATGCAGCAAGAGAGATTATTGAAGAACAAGGTATGATATACCGCGCTGGTGATCTGGATGTTACGCACGGTGAGGCTGAGCTGTATACAGGGCAGGCCGTGTATGAAGGATACTGCCGGGAATGGTTGAGTGATTTCCGTGACGATGTCATTTTACGGACCGGGCAGTCACGGCGCTCAATTAAAATGACATATTCACAGTGCAATACTGGCGGACTGGCTTCAGAGGGCGTCGCGTCTGCGCAGGTAAACCTGCACGAAACTGACCCCGATTTTATTCTGTATTGTCCGAAATATCAGTTTCCTCGCTATGATGCGCAACATCTTTTAGCGGAGGGATATGTCAAAGTGGGAGAACTGCGGGCCCGTGCCCGGAGGTTCATGCTCGGGGGGAGGAAATGGGATTGCCTTCGCCCGGTGTCAGCCGCGCTGGCTGGCACAACACTGACTATCAGGTTTAATAATATGCTCAATGGTGGTGATGATACTCCGGGGCCGATTGGCAAACTGGTGCTCGATACTGAGCGCGGGGTTAATACTGATGGTTGCTGCGGTTTTTATATTTCGGATACTAACGTCTCTGTTACATCTGTCACAACTGGTGGGGATGGCGTCTCTGTAATTTTATCTCTGTCAACAGCTCCGGTCGCAGGTTCTGTTGTTAAATACGCGATCGGTGAGGCGGGTGCGGGTGGGGCTGTTCGTGACAGTGATGAGAGAGACCGGTCATCTTACGACAGTGATTATCTTTATAACTTTTCAGTCGGCAAAGTGCTGGAAATTAAATAATTAAGGAGCCAGGTATAATGACTACTCGTGTTGCTTTTATTCTTGATGATATTCCAGGGCAAACGGGATCCATCCCTCTCGATATTACGAGCAATGAAATTGCGGTGGCAAATATTCCAGGGATTATCTACTGGCCGTATATTGATGATATTTACGGGCGTGTTTCTGGCTCGTCACCACA
The DNA here is from genome assembly GCF_001484765.1 of Entomohabitans teleogrylli. GTDB lineage: Bacteria > Pseudomonadota > Gammaproteobacteria > Enterobacterales > Enterobacteriaceae > Entomohabitans > Entomohabitans teleogrylli. The sequence goes on from NZ_KQ947378.1 coordinate 232,000, forward strand.
ATCACTATATGACAGGATGACTGACTCATACCTCGGAACCGTTGGGGCGGAGTCATTTTCAATCACTTCACTTCGTGACGGCACTTCAGCGGTGGTTATCGGTAGTCAAAATACATGCTGGAGATCATTTGTATCGACATTTAATGGCGGTGCAACTTTTGCAGCAAAAGTGACAGGGGGGATCGGTATTTCAAGTCATGCCGCGCCGACTGGATCTACATTCTGGATTCGCAATGATACTGATGGAAAGTTATTATTCAGGGTTGGTGAATATACCTCAACAGCGGATGATTACGATGGTCCATTGTTAACTGCTGGCAGTGTGTTATCAGTGGTTTTTTGTATTGATACCCTTTCAGGGATGGTAACAATCAGAGTTGGCACCACTTATAGCAGAACATTCCATATCAATGAGATTAAAGGGCTGGTGCTCCATCCTGCTTATCAATTTGGGCTGGTGAATAATGAGAATACATTGTTATTGCGACCGGGAAATTATGGGCACATTCTGGCATTCAATGGTGCTCTGACATCGGGCGAAATGGATAAACTTATTTCATTGATGGGGTGAAGCATGGTGCGCCAGTTTTATGCATTGTTAACGCACGCAGGGGAAAAGGCTGTAGCCACCGCCGCGCTGACCGGCGTCCCGGTTGGTTTTGCCTATATGGCCGTTGGGGATGGGGGAGGATATTTGCCTTTGCCTGATGCAGATCAGAATGCTCTGGTTAATGAGGTGTACCGCGCCCCGCTCAATCGGCTGATTATCGCAGATCATAGGCAAAATATTATTCGTGCGGAGATAGTCATTCCGGCCCAGAAGGGCGGCTTCTGGATACGGGAGGCGGCACTCTTTGATGATAGTGGTTTGTGTCTGGCAGTGGCCAATCTCCCAGAATCATTTAAGCCTGAACTTTCATCTGGTGCTGGCCGGCAGCAGGCTGTAAATATCTGGATTGCCGTGAGTAATGCGGCGGACGTTAATTTAATTGCAGATCCGGCGGTCATTATGGCGTCGGTCAGCGAGGTCGAAAAAGCGAAAAGCGAAGTAAAAGATTACGTTGACGAAATGGGCGCTCAACTCCAGCATATGGTGAAATCTGAAATTTCCCAGGCGCGGCGTGATATGTGGGAAGAGGATAATCCGGTCGGCACAACCCGATTTTTTAATCAGTGGCTGAATCCAAACGAAAAATGGCCATGGTCAGAATGGATATATACCGGTGAAAATAAAACGATACGCATCGGTAAGGCCGACGGCTCAGACGTTGGTCAGACCGGTGGAAGCGATACCGTCACCCTGACGCGTCAGCACCTCCCGGCAGCGCCGATCACTGTGACCGGTGTGGCAACCGATGTTGACCTGGGAACTAAAGAAACTCTCCCCGCCGGGGAGCATGTACATGGTGGTGTTCCAGAACGAAACAACGAATGGGAGTTAGGGGGAGGAGTCAGGGTTTTGTTTGATCCTAACGCAGCAGGCAGCACTGACAGCGCTGGCGAGCATATTCATCAGATTGCCTTGGGATCTCACAGCCATATTGTACAGGGGGAAACGGAAAACCTTGGGCAAGGCAAGTCTCTCAGCGTGACTGAGGCGCATACCCTGCTTATGTGCTGGAGTCGTGTCGCGTAAGCCCCGCAACGGGGCTTTTCTGTTGTGCTGTTCCCCTGCAAACCTCATCCGCTCGCCCGTCTGCCGGTGACCCCGGACAATAAACACGCCTGTTAACCACGAAATAATCCATTAACCATGAGGTAAACGGATGAGTGACTATCATCACGGCGTGCAGGTCGTCGAAATCAACGACGGCACCCGCGTCATTTCCACTGTCTCGACAGCGGTCATCGGTATGGTCTGCACGGCCAGCGATGCTGACGCCGCAACATTTCCCCTTAATGAACCGGCACTGATTACGAATGTACAGACCGCGATTGGTAAGGCCGGTAAAAAGGGCACCCTGTCTGCGTCGCTTCAGGCTATCGCCGACCAGTCAAAGCCGGTCATTGTGGTGGTCCGTGTGGAGGAGGGCGCCGGCAACGATGAGGATGCTCTCGCGCAGACGGTTTCAAATATCATCGGCACCACGGATGAGAATGGCAAATATACCGGCATGAAAGCGCTGTTAACTGCGGAGGCGGTAACCGGCGTAAAACCCCGTATTATCGGCGTGCCGGGACTGGATACGCAGGCGGTATCAACGGCGCTGGCGTCAGTCTGTCAGAAGCTGCGCGCTTTTGGCTATGTCAGCGCGTGGGACTGTCGGACGGTTTCTGAGGCCAGGCTGTACCGCGATAACTTCAGCCAGCGTGAGCTGATGGTCATCTGGCCGGATTTTCTGGCATGGGACACCACGGCGAACGCCGGCACAACGGCTTACGCCACTGCGCGGGCGCTGGGGCTGCGGGCGAAAATCGACCAGGACACCGGCTGGCATAAAACCCTGTCAAATGTGGGCGTCAATGGCGTCACCGGTATCAGTGCGTCTGTCTTCTGGGATTTGCAGGAATCCGGTACTGATGCCGATCTCCTCAATGAGGCCGGGGTGACCACCCTGATCCGCAAAGAGGGTTTCCGCTTCTGGGGAAACCGGACCTGCTCTGATGACCCGCTTTTCCTGTTTGAGAACTACACCCGCACTGCACAGGTGATCGCCGACACCATGGCTGAGGGGCATATGTGGGCGGTGGATAAGCCGGTCACTGCGACGCTTATCCGCGACATCGTGGAAGGTATTAACGCGAAGTTCCGCGAGCTGAAAACGAATGGGTACATCGTTGATGCGCAGTGCTGGTTTGACGAAAGCGCCAACGATGAGGAAACCCTGAAGGCCGGAAAGCTCATTCTGGATTACGACTATACGCCGGTCCCGCCGCTGGAAAACCTGACGTTACGCCAGCGTATCACTGACAAATATCTGGCGAATCTTATCTCGTCAGTCAACAACAGTTAAGGAGTCTGACTGATGGCATTACCGCGCAAGCTCAAGTACATGAATCTTTTTTATGACGGCGTCAGTTTTATGGGGGTCGCACAGTCGGTGACTCTGCCTAAGCTGACCCGCAAACTGGAGAACTACCGTGGCGCCGGTATGAATGGCAGCGCCCCGGTGGATCTGGGTCTGGATGATGATGCCCTGTCGATGGAGTTTTCTGTCGGCGGATTTCCTGATGAAGCCATCTGGTCGCTGTACGGGGCCGTTGGTGTTGATGCGGTACCGTTGCGTTTTGCCGGTTCTTACCAGCGGGACGACACCGGGGAAACTATCCCCGTTGAAGTGGTGATGCGTGGCCGCCAGAAAGAAGTCGATACTGGTGAAGGTAAGCAGGGTGAAGATACTGAATCAAAAATCCCGGTGATCTGCACGTACTACAAGCTGACCATGAACGGAAAGGTGATGGTGGAAATTGACACCGTGAACATGGTGGAGAACGTCAACGGCAATAATCGCCTGGAACAGCACCGCCGGAATATCGGCCTGTAATACCTGAATGACCGGTCAGCACAATGGCCGGTCCTTTTTCCCTTTTTTGACAGAGTAGAAATCATCATGAAAAAAGAGAACGTAACGACTGAAAATCAGAACATTATCACCCTGGAAAATCCCATCCGACGCGGGGAGGAGCTGGTTAGTCAGGTTACCCTGATGAAACCCAATGCGGGCACGCTGCGCGGCGTGTCGCTGGCCGCGCTGGCGACTTCTGATGTCGATGCCCTGATTAAGGTACTGCCACGCATGACATACCCGTCGCTGACTGAGTATGAGGTGTCAATGATGGAATGGCCGGACCTGATGTCGTTTGCCGGTAAGGTGGTCGGTTTTTTGTCCGGGAATTCGGGACAACAGAGTTCCCTTCCCGGCTGACTGTTGATGACCTGATGGCGGATATCGCGGTGATCTTCCACTGGCCGCCGTCAGAGCTTTATTCCCTCGGTCTGACCGATCTCCTTATCTGGCGCGAAAAGGCGCTACAGCGAAGCGGGAATACCAGTGAGTAACAACGTAAAGATTGAAGTGCTGCTCAGGGCTGTGGATCAGGCTACCCGTCCGTTTAAATCCATCCGCACAGCCAGTAAATCGCTGTCGGGTGATATACGGGACACGCAGAAAACCCTGCGCGATCTGAACGGCCAGGCGTCCCGTATTGACGGGTTTCGCAAATCCAGTGCGCAACTGGCGGTGACCGGGCAGGCGTTGAAGAAAGCGAAACAGGAAGCGGCGGCGCTGGCTATCCAGTTTAAAAAGACCACTAACCCCACCCGGGAACAGGCGCGGGCCATGGAGGCTGCCCGGCGCAGTGCGGCAGAGCTTCAGGCGAAGCACAACAGTCTGCGACTGGCTGTGCAGCGCCAGCGGCAGGAACTGAGTCAGGCTGGAATCAATACCCGGTCACTGGCGGCAGATGAGCGGCGTCTGAAGGCGTCTATCGGTGAAACCACCACACAACTTAACCGGCAGCGGGAAGCGCTGGCACGGGTCAGTACCCAACAGGCGCGCCTGAATGCCGTTAAATCCCGTTATCAGGCCGGTAAGTCACTGGCCGGAAGTGCGGCGTCCGTGGGGGCTATGGGGGTGGGTATGGCGACGGCGGGTATTGTGGCCGGCAGTAAAGTACTCAGGCCGGGCTATGACTTTTCGCTGAAAAACTCAGAGCTTCAGGCTGTGCTTGGGGTGGCGAAAGACTCAGCCGAAATGACGGCACTGCGTAAGCAGGCGCGCCAGCTCGGCGACAATACCGCCGCCTCAGCGGATGATGCGGCAGGAGCTCAAATCATCATCGCCAAAGGGGGCGGGGATGCAGAGGCCATACAGGCGATCACACCGGTCACCCTCAATATGGCGCTGGCAAACCGCCAGACGATGGAGGAGAACGCCGCGCTGCTGATGGGGATGAAATCCGCTTTTCAGCTTTCTAATGACACTGTGGGTCACATCGGCGATGTGCTCTCCATGACGATGAACAAGACCGCCGCTGATTTCAGCGGGCTGAGTGATGCGCTCACCTATGCGGCACCGGTGGCGAAGAACGCCGGGATCAGCATTGAGCAGGCCGCCGCGATGGTGGGGACGCTGCACGATGCCAAAATTACCGGCTCAATGGCCGGTACCGGCAGCCGTGCGGTGATCACCCGGTTGCAGGCGCCAACCGGTAAAGCCTGGGCGGCGATTAAAGAGCTGGGCGTGAAGACGGCGGATAAAAAAGGGAATATGCGCCCGTTGTTTACCATCCTGAAGGAAATGCAGACCAGCTTTGAGAAAAACCGGTTAGGAACGGCGCAGCGGGCCGAATATATGAAGGCCATTTTTGGGGAGGAAGCCAGCTCGTCGGCGGCGGTCCTGATGGCGGCGGCATCGTCCGGCAAACTCGACCAGCTTACGGCCACCCTGAAAACATCGGACGGGAAGACGGCAGAACTGGTAAAGGTCATGCAGGATAACCTTGGCGGTGATTTTAAGGAGTTTCAGTCAGCGTATGAGGCAGTCGGGACAGATCTGTTTGACCAGCAGGAATCGTCACTCCGTAAGCTGGTACAGACGGCCACCACTTATATGCTGAAGCTGGATAACTGGATCACCCGTAACAAAGGACTGGCGCAGACCCTGACCGCCGTCGGCGGCGCGGCGCTGGGCGTGATTGGTGCGGTTGGCGCAATTGGCCTGCTCTCCTGGCCGGTGGTCGCCGGTATCAATGCGATTATCGGTGTTGTCGGGATGATGGGGAGCGTCTTCTCGACGGTCTGTGGTGGCGTGGTGACGGCGATTGGTGCCATCTCCTGGCCAGTGGTGGCCGTGGTGGCGGCTGTCGTCGGCGCGGCGGTACTGATCCGTAAATACTGGGAGCCCGTCAGCGCCTTTTTTGCGGGCGTGGTGGAGGGGCTGAGACTGGCCTTTGCGCCGGTGGCGGAGTTGTTCGCCCCGCTTAAGCCGGTGTTTGAGACGCTGGGAGGCTGGCTGGCGAAAATCTGGCAGTGGTTTAAAGACCTGATCGAGCCGGTAAAGGCCAGCAAGGAAACTCTGGACAGTTGCCGGAATGCCGGCGTGCTGTTTGGTCAGGCTATCGGCAATGCACTGACGATGCCGATCCGGTTATTTGATTCACTGCGGGACAAAGCCACCTGGCTGCTGGAAAAACTCGGCATCATTAAAAAAGAGTCTTCAGATATTGATCAAAAAGCAGAGAGGCCCGGGGCCACCGCGTATGGTGCGGGCGGTTATATTCCGGCGACGAGCAGTTACGGCGGGTATAACGCGTATCAGCCTGTAACGGCGCCGGCGGGCCGGTCATATATCGATCAGAGCCGCAGTGAATATCATGTCAGTATCACTCACCCGGTACCGGGCGGTCAGCTTGATCGCCAGCTACAGGATGCACTCGAAAAATACGAGCGGGATAAACGGGCGCGCCAGCGTGCCGGTATGGGGCATGACTGAGGAGGACAGCGACAATGATGCTTGCTTTAGGACTGTTTGTTTTTATGCGCCAGACGCTGCCCTATCAGAACTGGCAGCGCAGCGCGGACTACCGGTGGTCACCTAACAGCCGTGTGGGTAAACGTGCCGCTTTTCAGTACCTCGGCCCGGATGAGGAGCGGATCACGCTGAGCGGTATCCTGTACCCTGAAATCACCGGCGGCAGGCTTTCCATGCTGGCTGTCAATATGATGGCCGATGAGGGGCGGGCGTGGCCGCTGATTGGTGGAGACGGCACGATATACGGCATGTATGTCATAAAAAATGTCAGTGATACGAAGACGGTATTTTTTGCGGATGGTACGCCGCGAAAAATTGAGTTTACCCTGAGCCTGACCCGGGTCGATGAGTCGCTGGCGTCCCTGTATGGCGATATCCAGAAACAGGCGGAAGTGCTGATTGATAAGGCCGGGAGCGCTGCTGCGTCACTGGCTGGCATGGTGGGGGTGGGCTGATGCTGAATGCGCTGACATGGGGAGCAGATGCGACACTCACGCCTGATTTTATGCTGACTGTCGGAAAAGAAGATATCACGCAGGACATCAGTGAACGGTTAATCAGCCTGACGATGACAGATAACCGGGGCTTTGAGGCTGACCAGCTCGATATTGAAATCGACGACAGTGACGGACGGGTCGAGTTACCGCTCAGGGGGGCGGTGCTGACGTTATATCTGGGGTGGAAGGGGTCGGCGCTGGTCGGTAAGGGGCGGTTTACGGTTGATGAAATTGAGCACAGGGGGGCGCCGGATACGGTGACGGTTCGCGCCCGCAGCGCTGACTTTCGTGGGACGCTCAATTCCCGGCGTGAGGGGTCATGGCATGATACCACCCTGGGCGCAATAGTGGAGGCGATAGCCTCCCGTAATAAGCTGGCGGCCAGCGTGACAGAGAGTCTGGCCGGTATCCCTGTTTCCCATATCGACCAGTCCCAGGAGTCTGACGCAAAATTCCTGACCCGGCTTGCGGAGCGGAACGGCGGTGAGGTCTCGGTAAAGGCCGGAAAGCTGCTTTTCCTGAAGGCGGGGAGGGGAGTGACTGCCAGCGGCAAGCCCATCCCGGAAATCACCCTCACGCGCAGCGATGGCGACCGGCACCAGTTTGCCATTGCCGATCGGGGTGCCTATACCGGCGTGACCGCTAAATGGCTGCATACCAAAGACCCCAGGCAGCAGGCGCAAAAGGTGAAGCTGAAACGCAAGCCAAAAGAGCAACAGCTCAGGGCGCTACAGCACCCGAAGGCGAAAGCGACGAGCAAGCCGAAGGCCAGAAAGGAGCAGGAAGCACGGGAAGGGGAATACATGGCCGGTGAGGCGGACAACGTTTTCGCCCTGACGACGATATACGCCACCAGGGCTCAGGCCATGCGCGCTGCTCAGGCGAAATGGGACAAATTACAGCGCGGTGTGGCGGAGTTCTCTATTAGTCTGGCAACGGGACGGGCGGATATTTACCCGGAAACGCCGGTACGAGTATCCGGGTTTAAGCGGGTCATTGATGAGCAGGCGTGGATCATCACGAAGGTGACGCATTCGCTCAGCACCAGTGGTTACACGACGGTGCTGGAACTTGAGGTTAAGTTGTCGGATGTCGAGTACGAGGAGGAAGATTAAATTCCATTTTGTGATTTATTGGAAAATAAATTCACATTTTATGAATTTTTGAGTAATGTTATATCACTTTTCGGGTTTATGGGGGTCATATGTTTCACTGTCCTAAGTGTCAGCACGCCGCCCACGCGCGCACCAGCCGTTATCTGAGTGAAAACACCAAAGAACGCTACCACCAGTGCACAAACATTAATTGCAGTTGCACCTTTGTGACGATGGAGTCTATTGAGCGCTTTATCGTTACGCCGGGGCATGTCAAACCAGTGCCACCACACCCGGTAAGGGGTGGACAGGAATCGCTTTGGATGTGAAGAGAACCCCGCAGAATGCGGGGTTTTTTATAACTGCCTTTAAGAGTGTATAAAATAGATCGCCATTTTATCGCCACTCCTGATATAAAAAGCAAAAAAGCCACCTCAAAGGGTGACTTAACTTTTTGATATTGCTATCGAATTCTGGTGGCCCCTCCCCGGCTTGAACGGGGGACCAAGCGATTATGAGTCGCCTGCTCTAACCACTGAGCTAAGGGGCCGTGGCGAGGGATTATAATGTAACAGGGGGCGTCAATCCAGCCTCAATGGTACAGATGCTGTTTTTATAAACAACCGGCTGATAAAGCCTGATAATTCAGGAATCTGAACATCTTAAGGAGAGAAAATGGTTGCCGATATTCTGGCTCCGGGGCTGAGGGTGGTTTTTTGCGGAATTAATCCCGGGAAGTCATCTGCCCATACCGGTTTCCCTTTCGCCCATCCGGCGAATCGTTTCTGGAAAGTTATCCATCTGGCCGGGTTTACCGGGCGCCAGCTTAAACCGGAAGAAGCGCAGCTATTGCCGGAGTGGGGATGCGGGGTGACGAAACTGGTGGAGCGGCCTACGATACAGGCCAGTGAGGTTGGCCTGGATGAACTGCGCGCCGGAGGACGAGAACTGGAGCGTAAAATCATCCGGTATCAGCCCGCTGCCCTGGCGATGCTGGGTAAGCAGGCCTGGGAACAGGCCAGCGGGCGTCGCGGTATCCGCTGGGGGAAGCAGGAATATCGGATAGGTGAGACGCAGATATGGGTATTGCCAAATCCCAGCGGACTTAACCGCGCCTCGCTGGAGCAACTGGTGGCCGCTTACAGGGAACTTTATGATGCTTTGGCAACGGAGAACCAGCGGCAGTCCGTTTAATGCCTGCTTCTGTTGATGACGCGTTCTGACCGGCATAAAAAAACCCCGCCTGGCGGGGTTTGTGAGTTTAATGCGCCGGACGATTAATCATCCAGGAAACTGCGCAGCACTTCGGAACGGCTCGGATGGCGCAGTTTACGTAGCGCCTTCGCTTCGATCTGACGGATGCGCTCGCGGGTAACATCGAACTGTTTACCCACTTCTTCCAGCGTGTGATCGGTGTTCATGTCGATACCGAAACGCATCCGCAGTACCTTCGCTTCACGGGCGGTCAGGCCAGCCAGCACGTCGTGGGTAGCGGCGCGCAGGCTTTCGGTGGTGGCCGAGTCCAGCGGTAGCTCGAGGGTGGTATCCTCAATGAAATCACCCAGATGCGAATCTTCATCGTCGCCAATCGGCGTTTCCATAGAGATAGGCTCTTTGGCGATCTTCAGCACTTTGCGGATCTTGTCTTCCGGCATCAGCATACGTTCAGCCAGTTCTTCCGGCGTCGGCTCGCGGCCCATCTCCTGCAGCATCTGGCGAGAAATACGGTTGAGTTTGTTGATAGTCTCAATCATATGCACCGGAATACGAATGGTGCGCGCCTGATCCGCGATAGAGCGGGTGATCGCCTGACGGATCCACCAGGTCGCATAGGTGGAGAACTTGTAGCCGCGACGGTATTCGAACTTATCCACCGCTTTCATCAGGCCGATGTTGCCTTCCTGAATCAGATCCAGGAATTGCAGACCGCGGTTGGTATATTTCTTGGCGATAGAAATAACCAGACGCAGGTTCGCTTCCACCATCTCTTTCTTGGCGCGGCGGGCTTTCGCTTCGCCGATCGACATACGGCGGTTGATATCTTTTACCTGCTCGATGGTCAGACCGGTTTCTTCTTCAATCTGCTGCAATTTCTGCAGGCTGCGCTGCACGTCATCTCTGACGTCATGCAGTTTTTCGGACCACGGCTTGTTCATCGCAACCGCCGCGTTGAACCAGGTTTCGCTGGTCTCATTGCCGGTAAACAGCGTGATGAAGTTCTTCTTCGGCATTTTGCACTGCTCAACGCACAGCTTCATGATCAGGCGTTCCTGAGTACGAACACGGTCCATCATGACGCGCATGCTGTTGACCAGATAATCGAACTGCTTCGGCACCAGGCGGAACTGTTTAAAGACTTCCGACAGTTTCAGGATCTCTTCCTGCGCGTTCGCGTGGCTGCGCCCTTTGGCCTTGATCGTGTCGCGGGTGACGATGTACTGAGTGCGCAACTCGGCGAACTTCTCGCGGGCCAGCTCCGGATCGATGGTGTTGTCATCATCAGAGCTGTCGTCGTCGCTGTCTTCGTCTTCATCTTCGTCGTCGTCCATCTCTTCGCTGGAAAGCTCAGAGCCAACGTGGGTCGCTGTCGGAGCGAGATCTTCTTCCGCGTTGGGATCGACGAAACCGGTGATCAGATCGGACAGGCGTACTTCTTCCGCTTCCACGCGATCGTACTGCTCCAGCAGATAGGTGATCGCTTCCGGATATTCGGCGACAGAACACTGTACCTGGTTGATGCCGTCCTCAATGCGTTTGGCGATATCAATTTCACCTTCGCGAGTCAGCAGCTCAACGGTACCCATTTCACGCATGTACATACGCACCGGGTCAGTGGTGCGCCCGATTTCGGATTCAACGCTGGAAAGCACCTGCGCGGCGGCTTCGGCGGCATCTTCATCCGCGGTGTTTTCGGCCAGCATCAGATCATCGGCATCCGGCGCTTCTTCCATCACCTGGATGCCCATGTCGTTAATCATTTGGATGATGTCTTCGATCTGATCGGAGTCGACGATATCTTCCGGCAGATGGTCATTGACCTCGGCATAGGTCAGATAGCCTTGCTCCTTACCACGGGTGACAAGAAGTTTCAGCTGCGACTGCGGGTTTTGCTCCATAAGACGGTATCCACACTAAAGTCATTAGGGTTGGTATCGGTCGGCGAAACCGCCAACTTTGTGTAACAAGGGCCTGCTTATATTAGTGCCGCTGCCCTTCAGTGCGGCTTTCGGGTTTTCCCGAGTCATAATCGGCAGTTAAGCCGAGGAATTCTGTGCCGCCACGGCATTTACATCTGGACGCCAGCCCGGCTCTCCACGTATGTTATAAGCCGTGGAAATCTTTGCCTTACCGGCGCCGGCCTGCGGCGCTGTAACTATTTTTTGGCGCGCGCCTGCGTAATGACGCGCACTTCTTCCCGCTCTGCCGGGGTTAACCCCTGGGTCCGCGAACGGGCAATCAATTCGTTTAACCGCTGCTCAAGCGCTGAGTCAAACAGGTGATCCAGCGCATCAGTGAACGTTTTTTCTGCAATGTCCTTATCTGCTATATCGTCCCATGTCGCCAGTTTTTCAAGGGTGGCAGCCTCATTTTTGCCGCGATAGTGTTCAAGAATCTGTCCAGTGCTCATCCCGGGATGAGCAATACACAGCTCGACAAGCTCGCTAAACAATTGCAGCCCCGGCATTTTTTCCTGCTCCAGTCCTGCCAGCGGCGGTACCAGAGCGGCCAGGGTCGGATTCTGCACCAGCAATCCTATCAGTATACGCATGGTTGTGCGTTTTAGCTGCGGAACCGGGCGCGGCGCGCTGTTTTCCGCCAGCTTCGGCATTAAGCGATCGAGCTGAGCGTCGTCAAAAATCCCCAGCTTGTTGCCCAGTTCCTGGCGCAGATAAATGCGCAACGTTTCTCCCGGTACCTGGCTTATCAGGGGCAGCGCCAGCGCGCTGAGCCGGGTCGTGCCGTCCGGCGTACTCATATCCACCTGCGGCAGCAGGCTGTTAAATAAAAACGTCGACAGCGGTAGCGCTTTGTCCATACGCGCTTCAAAAGCCGCTTTACCCTCTTTGCGCACCAGGGTATCCGGATCTTCGCCCTCCGGCAGGAACATAAACCGTAGCTGGCGGCCATCGCTCATGTACGGCAGGGCGGTTTCCAGCGCCCGCCATGCCGCGTCCCGACCCGCCCGGTCGCCGTCATAACAGCAGATCACGTTATTGGTCACGCGAAACAGCAACTGAATATGATCGGCAGTGGTTGAGGTCCCGAGCGACGCGACGGCATAGTTAATGTCGTACTGCGCCAGGGCGACCACATCCATATAACCTTCTACCACCAGTAATCTGGGGGGCTCCGGCGTATGCTGCTGTGCTTCATAAAGGCCATACAACTGGCGGCCTTTATGGAAAATATCGGTTTCCGGCGAGTTCAGATACTTAGGCAACGCATCGCCCAACACGCGCCCGCCGAAGCCAATGACTCGCCCGCGCTTATCGCGGATCGGAAACATTACCCGTTCGCGGAAGCGGTCATAACTGCGGCCCTGGTCATTGGTGACCAGCATACCGGCGTCCGTCAGGGCCTGGCGATTTTCGCTGTTGCCGCCGAAACGACGCAAAACGTTGTCCCACCCCGGCGGGGCATAGCCAATAGCGAAACGCTGAATCACTTCCGGACTCATCCCGCGCTTTGCCAGATACTGACGGGCGTTTTCGGCGTTCTGCTGCGCCAGCGATTGCTGGTAAAACGCGTTCAGTCCGTCCATCAACTGGTAAAGGCTTTGCCGCTGGTGGCGCTCTATCTGGCTCGGCCCATTGCCCGCTTCAAAGGGCACTTCCAGGTTATGCATTGCCGCCAGTTCTTCAACGCATTCGACAAACTCCAGCTTGTCGTAGTTCATCAGAAAATCGATGGCGTTACCGTGGGCGCCGCAGCCGAAGCAGTGGTAAAACTGCTTCTCACCGTTGACGGTGAAAGAAGGGGTCTTCTCATTATGGAAGGGACAACACGCATGATAGTTCTTGCCCTGCTTTTTGAGCTTCACCCGTGCGTCGATAAGGTCGACGATATCGGTGCGAGCCAGCAGGTCATTGATAAAGACGCGTGGGATTCGTCCAGCCATAAGCCCCGTTTTGTTAGCTTATAAACGAGAACAAGCCGCGCATTCCTTTCGGAAGCACGGCCTTTATAACTACAACTCGGTCTGAAAAGAGGGGAAAAACCCTCCGCAGATTAGTACAGACGAGTACGGCGTGCGTTTTCGCGAGCCAGTTTCTTCGCGTGACGTTTTACAGCAGAAGCTTTGGCGCGCTTACGCTCAGTGGTCGGTTTTTCATAGAATTCACGACGACGAACTTCCGCCAGAACACCTGCTTTTTCGCAGGAACGCTTGAAGCGACGCAGTGCTACGTCGAACGGCTCGTTTTCACGTACTTTAATTACCGGCATGTGCCTCTCACCTTTAGATAATTCGGTTTGCCGCTGGCATCGATGCCAGCTTATTTCAAAATGGTGCGGAATTTTACTTCAACTGCGGCTGCTTTGTAAAGCACCGCCAGGGCAAGAAAGCGGCTTTATTGCTTCACCCCTGTCCAGGGGGGCAGAGTATACACGCCGGCGCTGAAAAGTGCGCAAGGTTTTACAATATTGCCGCTAAGGCATACACTGCGCGCCGGGTAAAAGAGGTAAAAGTGATGCGTGTACTGGGTATTGAAACTTCCTGTGATGAAACCGGCATCGCCATCTACGACGATGCGCGCGGTCTGTTGGCCAACCAGCTATATAGCCAGGTGAAACTGCATGCCGATTACGGCGGTGTGGTGCCGGAACTGGCGTCCCGGGACCACGTACGCAAGACCGTACCGTTGATTCAGGCGGCGCTAAAAGAGGCCGGATTGACAGCAAAAGATATCGACGGCGTGGCTTACACGGCCGGTCCAGGCTTGGTGGGCGCGCTGCTGGTGGGGGCCACGGTCGGCCGGGCGCTGGCATTCGCCTGGGATGTGCCGGCGGTGCCGGTGCACCATATGGAAGGGCACCTGCTGGCGCCGATGCTGGAAGAAAATCCCCCCGAATTTCCGTTTGTCGCTCTGCTGGTGTCCGGCGGCCATACGCAATTGATTAGCGTAACCGGCATCGGTCACTATGAACTGCTGGGCGAGTCTATTGATGATGCGGCGGGGGAGGCCTTTGATAAGACGGCCAAACTGCTGGGGCTGGATTATCCGGGCGGGCCGTTGCTGTCGAAACTGGCCGCTCAGGGAACGCCCGGGCGTTTTACCTTCCCGCGGCCTATGACCGATCGCCCGGGACTGGATTTCAGTTTCTCCGGCCTGAAAACGTTTGCGGCTAACACCATCCGCGACAGCGGCACAGACGATCAAACTCGCGCTGATATCGCCCGCGCGTTCGAAGACGCAGTGGTAGACACCCTGATGATTAAGTGCAAACGGGCGCTGGATCAGAGCGGATTTACACGCCTGGTGATGGCCGGCGGCGTCAGCGCCAACCGCACGCTGCGGGCCAGGCTCGCCGGGATGATGACGAAGCGCCGCGGCGAGGTGTTCTATGCCCGGCCTGAGTTTTGTACCGATAACGGCGCGATGATCGCTTATGCCGGTATGGTACGGCTGAAGGCCGTAGGCGGCACAGATCTGAGCGTCAGCGTTCGTCCGCGCTGGCCGCTGGCGGAACTGCCCGCCGCCTGATACCGGCCGGTTTTTAAGAGGATCCGCCTGCCTGTGGTTACGAAATTTGCGCAGGACTGGTCAGCAATCAGAAACCCCATGCCGATGCATGGGGTTTTCATTTAGGGCGATCGTTACAGCACCAATGGCATCCATATCAGCCCGGTGAGCAGCAACAGGAGCAGGAAGGTGATGCCGAACAAAGCCCCCAGCCGCCAGTAATCCGTGGTTGGGAGATAACCGCTGCCGTAATAGATTGGGCTGGGACCGGTCGCGTAAGGCGTCAGGATGCTGCCCAGGCCGATAGCGGCGCCGACCATCAGGCAGAAGACCGGCAGTGGAATTTCCGGCATAGCGATAGCGGCGGCGATCATCATCGGCGCCAGCGCCGAGGTGTAGGCGGTGGCGCTGGCAAAGAAATAGCGCAGCAGATAGAACACGACAATCAGCGCTATCATCACCATTGTGGAGGGATAGCCCGCCAGCCCCTGGGCCAGCAACTGGCCGAACCAGGTGATAAATCCGGTATTGTTCAACCCGGTCGCCAGGGCAATCAGTGACGCCAGCCAGAAAAACACGCTCCAGGCCGATTTATTGCTGATGATATCGTCCCAGCAGATGATACGCATGGTCAGCATCAGCGCCACCACGCTGTAGCCGACCATTGCGGCATCAATATAGCTACCGCCGAAAATCCACAGCGCCAGAGCGCCGATCATCAGTACCAGCATGCGTTTTTCCCGGCTGGACAACGGCCCCATTGCCTTTAGCTCCGCTTCCGCCCAGCGGGGAACCTGATCGCCGGATTTTAGCACCGGCGGATAAAGAAGGTATGCCAGCCATGGCACCAGCAAAATCAGCGCGATGCTCAGCGGCAACATGCCGAGGAACCAGTCACCCCAGGAAAGGGCGCTGCCAGAGGCGCTCTTCATCAACCCGATCAACAACAGGTTTGGCGCCATCGCAGTAAGAAAGATAGCGCTGGTCACGCAGTCGGCGGTGATGCCCATCCACATAATATAAGAGCCAATACTGCGCGAGCTGGCGCTGTTGGGCTGCGAGTCATAGAGCGGCGGCAGGTTGCGGATAATCGGGTAAATAATACCGGCGCCGCGCGCCGAGTTTGACGGGGTGACCGGCGCCAGCACCAGCTCCGACAGCATCACCGCATAGCCGAGAAACAGTGTGCGGTGGCCCATTTTTTTCACCAGCATCAGGGCGATGCGTCGCCCGAGGCCGGTTTTTTCATAGCCGGTGCCAAACATAAAGGCGGCGAAAATCAGCCAGATAACCGAGTTGGAAAAGCCGGATACTGCCCAGGAAAGCGCTTTTGAGGTAAATTTAAAACCGTCCTGCGCCATTTGTTGCGGGCTGAACAGCAGCCACGGCGACAGAATAGCGATAATGGCAATCCCGATCATAGCGACCACGGCGCCAGGCACAGGCTCGAGGATCAGCCCGACGATCACGCCGGTAAAAACAGCGAAGTAGAGCCAGGTATGCCTTTCCAGGCCATCGGGCGCCGGGATCAGCGCAATAACGGCAATCACCAGCAGTGGCGCCAGGTAGCGCCAGTAATCACGTAGAGTAGCCATGGTGTGTCCCTGCTGCGGGGAGAGGCACTCGCCTCTCCGTGACGGCTATTTGATGTAATGAACGTGCTCGCAGATCTCTTCAACCAGCGGTTCGCGGCGTTCGGCAAATAACTTTTTGTTGTCGGCAATCAGGTTGTTACCCTGGGTATCAATCGAGACAATCAGCGGGCCGAACTCTTTCACCCGGCACACCCACAGCGATTCCGGCATACCCAGCTCGGTCCAGTGCACCTCTTCGATTTCTTCAACCTGCGTGGCCGCCAGTACCGCGCAGCCGGCGGGAAAGATGACGTGCAGCGCCTTAAACTCCCGGCAACCCTGTTCAGTCAGCGGTCCCATGCCGCCTTTGCCGACGATTAACCGTACGCCGGTCTGCTCAATAAACTGCTTCTCAAAGGCTTCCATACGCATACTAGTGGTGGGGCCTACAGAGACCATTTCCCATTTGTCGCCGTTCTGGCGCACTATCGGGCCGGCATGGAAGATGGCTTTACCGCGCAGGTCGTAGGGGATGGGTCTTTTAAGCTCAATCAACCGGCGATGGCAGACATCGCGGCAGGTCACCAGTGTGCCGGTCAGGTAAATCACATCGCCGACGCGAATATCCGCCAGATCTTCAGCCTGGATTGGGGTCGTCAGGATCTTTTTCATAGCGCGCTCCGGGTATGTGACAGGTTTTCAAAGGACAGGTCGGCATGGACCAGCAGGGTGCCGCGGCGATGCGCCCAGCAGCCGGTGGAGACGGCAACGCCGATAGTGGAAGGGTGGCGGGCGGCGGATTCAATATGTACCCCCATCACCGAGCTATTTCCGGTGAGGCCTTGTGGGCCGATGCCCAGTTTGTTGAGCCCCTCCTCCAGGCGTAGCTCCAGTTCGGCAGCCTTCGGGTTGGGATGGCGTGAACCAATCGGGCGCAAAATCGCCTTGCGTGACAGTACGGCGGCGGTTTCCACCGAGGTGGCGATGCCGACGCCGACCAGTACCGGCGGGCAGGCATTGACCGCCAGCGTGGAGATATTTTCAAATACAAATCTGACTACACCTTCATAGCCTTCGGAAGGCATCAGTACTTTGGAACGACCGGGCAGGGTGCAGCCGCCGCCGGCCATATAGACCTCGATCTCCGCGTCCTCTCCGTCGGGCACAATATCCCAGGTGACCCACGGTACGCCGCTGCCGGTATTCTTACCGGTATTCACTTCGTCAAAAATCTCGACGGCGTTATGACGCAGCGGCGCTTTCACTGTGGCTTCTTCCACGGCCCGCTTCAGAATGGCCTGCAATTCGCCAAGCAGAGGAAAGCGGGCGCCGACCTTGACGAAAAACATGATCTCCCCGGTGTCCTGGCAGGCGGGACGATTCAGGTCGATGGCTTTTTGCATATTGTCGAACATGGTGTGATAGATAATTTTCCCCATGTCCGAGGTTTCGGCATCGCGCAACTGCTTGAGTTTATCCACCACATCGTCGGGCATACGGGTGGATATCATGGCGGTAAAGTCGGCGACAATTTGCGTCAGTTTACCGATCGCTTGCTGATTATTTTGTGGGTTCATGACATTGCTCCAGTATTATTAATCCATCTGGATGAAAAGAAATAAAAAAGCTGAAATTAAACTACCACTGAAAGAGTGGTTTTTTATTTTCTGCGGCTGTGAATATTCAATTAACGATTCGTGAATTCACCTGTCGGCGCGAGAAAAACAGCGCCTGGGATCTACAAAATTGAGCAAGGCCAAAGTTAGCGTATCGGGCAGGACGTAAACTGCCCTCAGTCGATTTTGAGGGATATGCCATGGTAATTGCGCAATACCCGTTGCCGAAAGATCTTCAGGTGCTGGTGGAGATTGTCCATACCGGAAGCTTCAGCGGCGCCGCGGAAAAGCTCGGCCAGACGCCAGCCTTTGTGACCAAGCGGATCCAAATCCTTGAGTCATCGCTGGGGGCAACCCTGATTAACCGATCGGCGCGCGGCGTGACGCTGACCGAGAGCGGCAGGCGCTGCTATGAGCAGGGGCTGGATATCCTGACCCGGCTGCAGGTGCTGGTGGAAGACGTGACCAGGATTAAGACCCGGCCAGAGGGGTTGATACGCATCGGCTGCAGTTTTGGTTTTGGCCGGACCTTTATTGCTCCGGCGATCACCGAATTAATGCGTTTATATCCGGAACTGCAGGTGCACTTTGAATTATTCGATCGGCAGATTGACTTAAGCCGCGATAATATTGACCTGGATATCCGCATTAATGACGAAATACCTCAGCATTATATTGCTCATCTGCTGGCAAAGAATAATCGCATATTATGCGCCGCCCCGGCGTATCTGGAAAAAAATCCGCCGCCGGCGTCGCTGGTCGAGTTACCGGCCCATGACTGCCTGGTGACGAAAGAGCGGGATATGACCCACGGCGTCTGGGAGCTGGACAACGGCGCAGAGAAAAGATCGGTGAAGGTCTCCGGCCATCTTTCCTCCAACAGCGGTGAAATTGTGCTGCGCTGGGCGCTGGAAGGTAAAGGCATCATGCTGCGTTCCGAATGGGACGTGCTGCCGTTTCTGGATTCCGGGGAACTGGTGCGGGTACTACCGGGCTATGCGCAAAGCGCCAATATCTGGGCGGTGTATCAGGAGCCGCTGTATCGTAGCGTGAAACTGCGGGTGTGCGTTGAATTTCTGGCGGAATACTGCCAGCGTTTCCTTGGGACGTCGAATGAGGTCTATCAGCCGCAGCCTGGCGCGGCGAACCTTATCCGCTAGCGCTGTAGCCGGAAGGTCGGCGACTACTTATCCTGCTCCGGCGCTTTCTTTTTACGCAGTTTTTTCCAGATTCGAGTCTCCTGGCCGCGCCACAGCCGCTGGATATTATCGTGATGGCGAATCAGGATCAGGCACGACAGCATGGCGACCGGGAAGGTGAACTGGGGTTTAAACCACCAGACGTAGAACGGCGCGACCAGCGCGCTGATGATAGCCCCAAGTGACGAATAACCGCTGAGTAGCACCGTTAGCAGCCAGGTGCCGGCCATTACACCGGTCAAATCCCAGCCGATCGGGGCAATGGCGCCGAAGGCGGTAGCCACCCCTTTTCCGCCTTTGAAATGGAAGAAAACCGGCCAGATGTGGCCCAGACAGGCGGCGATCGCCACCAGCCCCAGCCAGAAAGGCGTCAGGCCTATCAGATAAGATATCCAGACCGGCAGCATGCCTTTCAGAATATCAAAAATCAGTACCGTGACGGCGGCGCCTTTACCGCCAATACGTAGCACATTGGTGGCTCCCGGGTTGCCGGAGCCGCTTTCCCGCGGATCGGGTAAACCGGCGATACGGCAGACCAGAATGGCGCTGGATATCGAGCCGCAAAGGTACGCAAGGATAATCATGCCTGGCGCGATTGCACTCATAACGCTGTTCCGTTGTGAAAATGTCGTTTTATATTCAGCATCTGTGGATAATACGCATATTTTGCCGGAAGTGGTATCCGGTTGGGCTAAAAAGCGGGTGGACGTGATGGACATTGTATTTATAGAGCAACTTTCGGTAATCACCACGATTGGTGTTTATGACTGGGAGCAAACCATTGAGCAGCGCCTGGTGTTCGATATCGAAATCGCCTGGGATAACCGCAAAGCGGCCGGCAGCGACGACGTTAAAGATTGTCTTAGTTATGCAGATGTCTGCGAGGCGGTGGTTGAGCATGTCGAAGGGGGGCGTTTTGCGCTGGTGGAACGGGTCGCGGAAGAGGTAGCGCAATTATTGTTGGCCCGCTTTAACGCTCCGCGGGTGAAAATTAAAGTCAGCAAACCCGGCGCGGTGGCCCGCGCGGCGAACGTCGGCGTACTCATTGAGCGTGTAAATAGTGGAATTCCTCCGAAATAACGTCATCTTTATTAAACAAAATCCGCATATGCTGGTCTTAACGCCAGACTGTGTGGCTTAAGCCATCCGCTGCGCCGGTGTTTCTCCGTCTGGTGGTATATTCGTGAGCGCGGTTTTTTATTTTTTGCGGTCAGCGTTGTTATGACCGTTTTTTGTTCGGAACGACTGAGGTTTTATTAATGGGTGATATGCATTCGCTGCTGGTGGCGGCGATACTTGGGATCGTTGAGGGATTAACGGAGTTTTTGCCGGTTTCGTCCACCGGTCATATGATCATCGTCGGCCATCTGCTGGGCTTTGAGGGCGACACCGCTGAAACCTTTGAAGTGGTGATCCAACTGGGGTCGATTCTCGCCGTGGTGGTGATGTTCTGGCGGCGTCTGTTTGGCCTGATCGGTATTCATTTCGGCAGGCCGCCTCATGAGGGTTCCGGCTCCAGGCGCTTATCTCTGATTCATATCATCCTCGGTATGATCCCGGCGGTGGTGCTGGGACTGATTTTCCACGATACCATTAAGTCGCTGTTTAACCCGGTCAACGTGATGTATGCCCTGGTGGTTGGCGGCCTGTTGCTGATCGCCGCTGAAGTGCTGAAACCGAAAGTACCGCGAGCGGCAGGGCTGGACGATATGACCTACCGGCAGGCGTTTATGGTTGGCTGCTTTCAGTGCCTGGCGCTGTGGCCCGGGTTCTCTCGTTCCGGCGCCACCATTTCCGGCGGGATGCTGATGGGGGTGAGCCGCTATGCGGCGTCCGAATTCTCTTTCCTGCTGGCGGTGCCGATGATGATGGGCGCTACTGCGCTGGATCTCTACAAAAGCATCGATTTTTTGACCATGGCCGATGTACCAATGTTTGCTGTGGGCTTTGTGATGGCCTTTATCGTGGCGCTGATCGCGATTAAAACCTTCCTGCAGCTCATCAAGCGCGTCTCTTTCATTCCTTTCGCCATTTACCGCTTTGTGGTTGCCGCAGCGGTATGGGTGGTCTTTATGTAACCGCCCTGGCCCTCAGCTTTGCGGCTGGGGGCAGGCTGTGGCTTTCCAGGCTGCCAGCGCCTGAATACGGCGGCGAGTCAGTTCATCACGCACCGCCGCCCCTTTAAATCCTGCCGCGATAACCTCGCTGACCGCCACGCTTTGCGCTACCTGCCAGGCATCGCGCAGCAGACGGCCCTGCGGATAGTCGATCTCTTCCAGCCCTTTTCGCCCCCGGGCGTCCGCTTCGCTGGTGATGGCGATTTGTTCCACCCGCTGCGGTTTGCGCCAGGCGTCAAGGCGGTCAAACAGCCTGACCAGCGTCTCCGGTCGTAACTGCCCAATGGTATGTATCAGGTCGTGAAACTCAGCCACCAGTTTCGCCAGGTCGCGCACCTCGTTGGGTACGCGCAACCTCAGGCACAGCTGTTCCACCAGTTTCACCCCCGCCGGGCCATGACCGTGATGGCGGGGCCACAGATGGCGGGGCGTCAGTCCTTTACCCAGGTCGTGGCACAGAGCGGCAAAACGAATATCTACCGCCTGGCTGAGCCGGGCGGCGAGGCGTAGTGTCATCAGGGTGTGAATACCGGTGTCGATCTCCGGGTGCCATTTTTCCGGCGCCGGGATACCAAACAGCACGTCGATTTCCGGGAACATAACCGCCAGCGCGCCGCAGTCGCGCAGCACCTCAAAATAGACCTCGGGACTGCGGCTGGTGAGGGCGTTTTCCGTCTCTTTCCATACCCGTTCGGCGGTCAGGTGCGCCAGTTCTCCCTGCTCCGTCATCGTACGCATCAGCGCCAGGGTTTCCGGCGCAATGCGAAAACCGAGATGGGCATAGCGGGCGGCAAAGCGCGCCACGCGCAGTACACGCAGCGGATCTTCGCTAAATGCGCTGGAGATATGGCGCAGCCAGCGTGCCTCAAGGTCGCGGCGGCCCCGCCAGGGATCGACATACTGGCCGTCTTCGTCCCGGGCGATAGCGTTGATGGTCAGATCGCGGCGCAGCAGATCCTGCTCAAGCGTGACATCAGGCGCCGCATAACAGGTGAAACCGGTGTAGCCGCGGCCGGATTTGCGTTCGGTACGCGCCAGCGCATACTCTTCGTGGCTATCCGGATGCAGAAAGACGGGAAAATCTTTCCCGACCTGCTGAAAACCCGCGGCCAGCATCTCCTGCGGCGTGGCGCCCGTCACCACCCAATCCCTGTCTTTGACCGGTAGCCCCAATAATTCATCCCGCACTGCACCACCGACCAGATAACGCTTCACCTCAACCTCTCCTGAATTGATATACTCTACTGATGATACGTTAAGAAGCGCGCGGATCGCCAAAAGAAAAGGCGACCCGCTGCGATAGACGGCGGCAGGTAGGGCATCCGGCGCACAGACAAAAACGCCAGCGCCGGGTCAGGGAATGCCGGAAAAATCGATAATCGTGTCGGCCCCATTCGGGGCCGAAGACTCAGTTCATCCAGCGATCTTTTCGCTTACGGCCCGGAATGATGTGCGGCAACAGCAGGCCCAACAGCAGGCCGACGCCAGCCACGCCGCCGCCATACATAAACCACTGCATGATGATGGTGCGCTGCTTGTCGTCCAACTGGATGTTGGCCGCTTCAACTTTTTTCTGGGCCACCACCAGTTGGTTTTTCAGAGACTGATTCTCGTCTTTCAGGCTGTTGATGATGCTGTCGCTGGCGGCGACTTTTTTCTGCATTTCCGCCGTCCGATCGTTCCAGGTCGCGTCAATATTATTGAGCTTCTCGGTCAGTGAGTTGACCTGGTTTTGCAGATCCGGCACCCGTACTTTGAGACTCGGTTCAGTGCTGAGCTGAGCCAGCGGGATCCAGAAAGTGCGCCCGTTGGTATCGCGAATCTGGCCGTATTTGGTCTCAGGATTGCTCTGCAACAGCAGCACCTCTTCACCGGCATCCACGGTACCGACCAGGCGATAGTTGTCCCCCGGACCGCTGCGCACCCAGGTGTTCAGTTCGTCGGAAATGTAGCGTTTCTCCTCGGCATGGACTGTCGCTGAAACGCTGAGCGTAAGTAAGGTAAAGCAAACAAGGCGTAATTTGTGCATCAGTTTTTCGTTGTTTTCATTAAATGTGGAACGATAGTAATGGCTCAGTCTGACGAGGCCAAACCTGAAACTGAATGAGAATCATCCAGGAGGTTTGCGCTGTAAATCAGTCTCACCCGTGAACATGGCAATTTGCTGCAAAATAATATCTACTGACAAACATTCGTCTGGTAAGTTCGCGGGAATTGTCTCCCGTCCGTCGACAACGGTAATTAAACATACTATGGCTCAGGAAATCGAACTCAAGTTTATTGTTGAACAAACCGCCCTGGAACCGCTGCGCGCCGCGCTTGATGCGCTGACTGCCGATCATACGGCGCCCCGCCAGTTATTGAACATCTATTATGAAACCCCCGATCTGCTGCTGCGTCGTCATGACATGGGGCTGCGTATCCGCGGCGATAATGGCCGCTATGAGATGACGATGAAAACCGCCGGGCGCACTACTGGCGGGCTGCATCAGCGGCCGGAATACAATGTCGAGCTGGCGACGCCTGAACTGCAACTGGCGCTGTTCCCGGCGGATATGTGGCCGCAAGGGCTGGAAGCGCAGGCGCTGGCATTGCGGGTTGAACCCCTGTTCAGCACCGATTTTTTGCGTGAGAAGTGGGTGGTTACTTACGGTGACAGCCGCATTGAGATAGCTCTGGATTTGGGCGAGGTGAAAAGTGGCGCCGATGCGGAACCGATCTGCGAGCTGGAACTGGAACTGCTGGAAGGCGCTACCGGCGATCTGCTGAAGCTGGCGCGCCAGCTGGTGGCGGTTCCCGGCCTGCGTCAGGGGAGTCTGAGCAAGGCGGCGCGCGGTTATCACCTGGCGCAGGGGAACCCGACGCGGCCGATCAAACCGCTGGGCGTGCTGCGCGTGGCGGCAAAATCATCCATAGAACAGGCGCTTGCCGGAGCGCTGGAAATGGCGCTGGCGCACTGGCAGTACCATGAAGAGTTGTGGGTGCGCGGTAATGAAAGTGCCCGCGGTGAAGTCGCTGCGGGCATGGCTCTGGTGCGTCATGCACTGGCGCTGTTTGGCGGTATTGTGCCACGAAAAGCGAGCGCTCACTTACGCGATCAGTTGACCCGCTGCGAGGCGTCGCTGGTTAGCGGGGAATCGGCTATGACGCTGGCATTCAGCCCGTTGTTCAGCGGCGCGCGTCTGGCGCTGACGGAATGGATTATCGGCGCCGGCTGGCAGCCGTTTCTTGATGATAAAGCCCGGCGCAGAATCGCCGATTCTTTTAAACGTTTTGCCGATAACCAGCTGTCGCGTCATGCCGCTGAGCAGCGGCGAGCGTTTGAATTGCCGATCGGCGCGAACTATCAGGAGCGTTTGCCGCGGCTGGTGCGGGAAATTGACGCCGTTCGCCTGCTGGCCGGGGCTTATCAGGAAAGCCTGGCCTTACCGTGGCTGGAACGCTGGCAACAGTTGCATGACGCTATGGCTCACGGACAGCGGGCCGAAGTGGAGGAATTGCGTCGCCAGGCGCTGGCTCAGCCGCCATTCTGGCGGCACAGTGGAAAAGCTTAACCGGGGAAAATAATGATGTCAGGTTCGATGCTGGAACAGCAATGGCAGGCCGTCGCGTCGCGCCTGCCGCAGGAGATGGACGCCGCCGCCCTGAATGAACAGGCCAGGGAAGTGCTGACCTTCAGCGATTTTGTCGCTGATAGTGTGGTGGCGCATCCCGAATGGCTGGCGCAGTTGCAGGCGCAGCCCCCGGCGCCCGATGAATGGCGTCACTACGCGTCATGGTTGCAGACAGCGCTGGCGGAGGTAGACAGCGAAGGCGCGCTGATGCAGGCGCTGCGCGGCTTCCGGCGGCGAGTGATGGTGCGTATCGCCTGGGCCCAGATAGCGCGGTCGGCGACCACCCAACAGACATTGCAGCAACTGAGCGCGCTGGCGGAGACGCTGATTGTCGCCGCCCGGGACTGGCTGTATGAGGCCTGCTGTCGCGAATGGGGGACGCCGGTCAATAGCGACGGCGTCGCTCAGCCGCTGATGATTCTTGGGATGGGTAAACTGGGCGGCGGCGAGCTGAATTTTTCCTCAGACATCGATCTGATTTTTGCCTGGCCGGAGAACGGCAGTACTCAGGGCGGGCGCCGCGAGCTGGATAATGCCCAGTTCTTTACCCGCCTTGGCCAGCGCCTCATCAAAGTACTGGACCAGCCTACTCAGGATGGATTTGTCTATCGTGTGGATATGCGGCTGCGCCCCTTTGGCGATAGCGGGCCGCTGGTGCTCAGCTATGCCGCGCTGGAAGATTATTACCAGGAGCAGGGGCGCGACTGGGAACGCTATGCGATGGTCAAAGCGCGCATCATGGGCGATAACGATGATATCTGGAGCCAGGAGCTGCGCGCCATGCTGCGGCCTTTTGTCTTCCGCCGCTATATCGATTTCAGCGTTATTCAGTCGCTGAGGAATATGAAGGGCATGATCGCCCGCGAGGTGCGGCGTCGCGGCTTAACCGACAATATCAAGCTGGGCGCCGGCGGTATCCGGGAAGTGGAGTTTATTGTTCAGGTTTTTCAGTTGATTCGCGGCGGTCGTGAGCCGCAGCTTCAGGCGCGGGCGCTGCTGCCGACGCTGGAGGCTATCGGCCAGTTGCATCTGCTGACTGAAGAGGAGGTGGAGACGCTGCGCGAGGCCTATCTGTATCTGCGCCGCCTGGAAAACCTGTTGCAGAGCATCAATGATGAACAGACCCAGACGCTGCCCGGAGACGCGCTTAACCGCGCCCGGCTGGCGTGGGGGATGGCGGAAGAGCACTGGGAAGGGTTGCAGTCCACGCTGGATCGCCATATGAGCGGCGTGCGCCGGGTGTTTAATGAACTGATCGGCGATGATGAACCGCAGGCAGAGGATGAGAAGTGCGCGGAAGGCTGGCGCGAACTGTGGCAGGACGCGCTGGACGCCGATGATTCGACGCCGGTGCTGAATCCTCTCTCCCCGCAGGAGCGCCAGCGGGTGCTGGCGCTGGCGGCGGATTTCCGTCAGGAGATGGACAAACGCACTATCGGCCCGCGCGGGCGCCAGGTGCTCGATCAACTGATGCCGCATCTGCTGCGCGAAGTCTGCGAGCGGGAAGATGCTTCGGTTCCTCTGTCGCGTCTCACGCCGCTGCTGGCGGGTATTGTCACCCGCACCACCTATCTGGAACTGCTGGTGGAATTTCCCGGCGCCCTGAAACACCTGATTCGCCTGTGCGGCGCCTCGCCGATGGTGGCGGGGCAACTGGCGCGCTACCCGCTGTTGCTTGATGAGCTGCTGGACCCGGCAACCCTTTATCAGCCCACCGCGACCGACGCTTACCGGGATGAGTTGCGCCAGTACCAGCTGCGGGTGCCGGAAGAAGATGAAGAGCAACAGCTGGAGGCGCTGCGCCAGTTCAAACAGGCGCAGTTGCTGCGCGTGGCGGCGGCCGATATCGCCGGCACTCTGCCGGTGATGAAGGTCAGCGATCATCTGACCTGGCTGGCGGAGGCGATGATTGATGCCGTGGTACAGCAGGCCTGGAATCAGATGGTGGCCCGCTACGGTCAGCCGATTCATCTGCGCGATCGTGAGGGACGCGGCTTTGCCGTGGTCGGGTATGGCAAGCTGGGGGGTTGGGAACTGGGCTACAGTTCCGATCTCGATCTGGTCTTTCTTCACGACTGCCCGGCGGAGGTTATGACCGACGGCGAGCGGGAGATTGACGGGCGCCAGTTTTATTTGCGACTGGCCCAGCGCATTATGCACCTGTTCAGTACCCGCACCTCTTCGGGGATCCTCTATGAGGTGGACGCGCGGCTGCGTCCTTCCGGCGCTGCCGGAATGCTGGTGACCACCGCCGACGCGTTTGCCGATTATCAACAAAACGAGGCCTGGACCTGGGAACACCAGGCGCTGGTGCGGGCGCGGGTAGT
This sequence comes from Entomohabitans teleogrylli, assembly GCF_001484765.1. Taxonomy (GTDB): domain Bacteria; phylum Pseudomonadota; class Gammaproteobacteria; order Enterobacterales; family Enterobacteriaceae; genus Entomohabitans; species Entomohabitans teleogrylli. The sequence continues at coordinate 259,194 of NZ_KQ947378.1, forward strand.
GTATGGCGATCCGCAACTGCGCCAGCGCTTTGACGATATTCGCCGTCAGATCCTGTGTAACCGGCGCGATGGCGCTAAGCTGCAGGTGGAGGTGCGCGAGATGCGCGAGAAAATGCGCGCTCACCTTGGCAACAAGCAACGGGAACGCTTTGATATTAAAGTCGACGCCGGCGGAATCACCGATATTGAGTTCATTACCCAGTATCTGGTACTACGCTACGCCCATGAAGCGCCGAAGCTGACGCGCTGGTCGGACAATGTACGTATCCTGGAATTGCTGACCGCGGCGGAGATTATGCCGGAAGAAGAAGCCCGGGCGTTGACGCACGCTTACGTCACCCTGCGCGATGCTCTGCATCACCTGGCGCTGCAGGAACTGCCAGGACACGTATCGGAAGAGGCGTTCAGCGCCGAGCGCGCCTGTGTTACCCACAGCTGGCAAAAGTGGCTGGCCGCCTCACAACCGCGCGCTGACAGCTAATTGTGCTATCATCGCGCCAGAATTTAGTTTCGCTCTGGAGAGTCAGGAATGAAAGTAACGCTGCCCGAATACCACCGCGCCAACGTCATGGTGGTGGGGGATGTGATGCTCGATCGCTACTGGTATGGTCCCACCAGCCGTATTTCCCCCGAGGCCCCGGTGCCGGTGGTGAAAGTGGATAACATTGAAGAGCGGCCCGGCGGCGCGGCCAACGTGGCGATGAATATTGCCTCCCTGGGGGCGGGTTCACGCCTTGTCGGGTTGACCGGCATCGACGATGCGGCGCGCGCGCTGAGCCAGTCGCTGACCGGCGTTAATGTGAAGTGCGATTTCGTCTCTGTGGCGACCCATCCGACCATCACTAAGCTGCGCGTACTGTCGCGTAACCAGCAACTGATTCGCCTCGATTTCGAAGAAGGGTTTGAAGGCGTCGATCCGCAGCCGATTCATGAGCGTATCAGCCAGGCGTTGCCGCAGATTGGCGCGCTGGTGCTTTCCGACTATGCCAAAGGGGCGCTGGCCAGCGTACAGCAGATGATTGCCCTGGCGCGTCAGGCCGGAGTGCCGGTGCTGATCGATCCTAAAGGCACGGATTTTGAGCGCTATCGCGGCGCTACGCTGTTAACGCCGAATTTGTCGGAATTCGAAGCGGTGGTCGGCAAATGTAAAAGCGAAGACGAGCTGGTCGAACGCGGGATGAAGCTGATTGACGATTATCAGTTGTCCGCGCTGCTGATTACCCGATCTGAGCAGGGGATGTCGCTGTTGCAGCCCGGGAAAGCACCACTGCATCTGCCGACCCAGGCGCAGGAAGTTTATGATGTGACCGGGGCCGGCGATACGGTGATCGGCGTTCTGGCGGCCACGCTGGCGTCCGGAAAGGCGCTGGAAGAAGCCTGCTTTTTTGCGAATGCGGCGGCAGGGGTGGTGGTCGGCAAGCTGGGCACATCCACGGTTTCGCCGGTGGAACTGGAAAACGCCGTGCGCGGCCGGGCGGAAACCGGCTTCGGGGTGATGACCGAAGAGAGCCTGCAGGATGCTGTGGCGGCCGCCCGCAAGCGTGGCGAAAAGGTGGTCATGACCAACGGGGTGTTTGATATTTTGCACGCCGGCCACGTTTCTTACCTCGCTAATGCCCGTAAACTGGGCGATCGCCTGATTGTGGCGGTGAACAGCGATGCCTCTACCCGGCGTCTGAAAGGGGATACTCGCCCGGTTAACCCGCTGGAACAGCGCATGATTGTGCTGGGGGCGCTGGAAGCCGTGGACTGGGTGGTGCCATTTGAAGAGGACACCCCACAGCGCCTGATAGCTGAAATCCTGCCCGACCTGCTGGTCAAGGGCGGCGATTACAAGCCGGATGAGATCGCTGGTAGCAAAGAGGTCTGGGAAAACGGCGGCGAGGTGATGGTGTTGAACTTTGAAGATGGTTGCTCCACAACCAACATCATTCAAAAGATTCAGAAACAGAGCTAAGCCCGATGCGGGCGCCGCGTCACTGAATAAAAAACAGACTCAGCGGTCTGCTCAGATGGCTGAAAAAAGGAGGAAAAACGCGTTTTTCCTCCTTTTTTGTTATCAGCAAGTCCGGACATGAGATGAGGTTTATCATCAATCTCAGGCCAGCCTCTGGCGAGGTGGCCTGCCTGGCATTATTTCTTCTGCTCAGAAGAGGGCAGCGTCCAGGAACCTGAGACGCCTTCCGGTTTCACTTCCTCGATCTGTGCGACTGGCGCCTGAACCGCCGGCGTTTCCGGGTCTGCTATCTGCGGGGCGCTTCCAATGGTGGAAGCTTGCAGCGGCGCGGTGAGTTTGTTCAGTGAATCGCCGGAAAGCCCGATTTCATTGAGTAACGAATCAATCACCGGCGCATGGGTGCGGTAGCTCAGGGCGGCGGACAGGGCCTGCTCGGCGAGGTTACTGCCGCCAGCGGTACCCGCTTCCAGCGCCGCTGCGCCTGCGCCGCCGGTGCGATTCAGACCGTCGACCTGAATGATCTTAATGCCGTCGATAGACTTCATCGGTTCGACGGATTTCTCAATGATCGCCGGCAGCGACTGCAACAGCGCCAGACGGAATTTCAGGCTGGTCTGTTCATCGGAAAGTACGTTAATGGCATCGTTGATGGCGCGCTGCGCTTCAGCTTCCGCCAGGCCTTTTTTCCGGGTCGCTTCCGCCAGTTCGACGATGGCTGCCGCCTGCAGTTCGGCCGCTTCTTTCTCAGCCCGGGCGCGAACAGTGAGTTCCACCGCCTGGGTTTCCGCTTCCTGGGCTGCGGCGATCAGAGCAACCTGTTTGGCACGATCGGCCTCCGCGGTCTGGCGGGTGGTTTCTACATTCTGCTGAGAGCGAACGGCTTCCGCCAGCGCATCGTTAGCCCGGGCTTCCGCCTGGGACTGCTGTTCGGATTTCGCCGCGATAGCAATCGCCTTGTTCTGCTCGGCAATTTCCGTGACCTGCTGCTGATCGATTTCTTTAATCCGAACTTCCCGCTCCGCCTCAACTTTTCTGGCCCGAACCGCCTGTTCGCGCTCGATTTCCGCTTCCTGTATCTGGCGCTCGGCGGCAATGCGGCTCTGTTCCGCCTCACGATGGCGATCGGCTTCAAAGGTGGCGATTCTGGCGTTCTGCTCGGCGGTACGGGTTTTTACCTGCTGTACCTGCTCCAGGGTCATGAACGATTCCTGCTGTTCAATCTCAAGTTTACGCTCCAGCGCATCGCGGTTTTTCTCGCGTACCGCAACCTCAATATCCTGCTCAACTTCGTTTCTTTCCCGGCGGCGACGCTCGGTTTCCTGGGTCAGTTTGGTCAGACCTTCGGCGTCGAACGCGTTATTGGGATCGAAATACTCTTTAGAGGTTTGGTTAAAGTTGGTCAGTGACACACTCTCCAGCTCAAGACCGTTTTTGGACAGGTCTTCGGCAACGGTGTTCTGTACCCCCTGGACGAAATTCTCGCGGGTGTCCTGCAGCTCGTGCATGGTCATCTGGGCGGCGGTGGCGCGCAGTGCGTCGACGAATTTGTCTTCCACCAGCATGCGCAAATCTTCCGGCGACAGGGTGCGCTGACCAAGGGTCTGCGCCGCGGTGGCGATACCTTCTTCAGTCGGTTTGACCCGCACAAAGAACGCGACCACCACATCGACGCGCATACGGTCTTTGGTGATCAGGCTGTCGGTGGCCGCACGGCTGACTTCCAGCTTCAGGGTGTTCATGTTGATAGGGATCACTTCATGAAAGATCGGCAACACAATGGCACCGCCGCTCATCACCACTTTCTGGCCGCCCAGCCCGGTACGCACAAAGGCTTGCTCCGCCGAGGCGCGCTGATAGAGGCGAGCGAAAATAATACCAATAATGAACAGGCCGACGACGACAATGACTGCCGGAATCATCCATGAAGAAAAGTTGTTAAGTATGTCCATCTATTTACGTCCTTTGGTAGGTTATATCCTGTCAGCCCATGGATAGGCTTCCGCCAGAAACCGCGTACGGTTGAGGCGGGAAATAATTAGCACCCGATCGCCGCGCTGAAAGGTCTCCCCTTCATCAGGTTCAATTGCCAGGTAGTGGGTATTGCCATGTTTATCGGTGAGTTTACCTTCACAGGGGGAGCCCGGCGTCGCCCGGTGGCCGGTGATCACGGCCACGCAGCCGACAAAGCTGTCTTCCGACACGGCGGCGGTTTCATCTTTCGGCAGCCAGGGTTCGGCCCAGCGGCCCAGGTAATGAACCCCTGGTAAAGAAAAAGCCATGGCGAGCGGCGCCGTCAGCGCGTTGGATAACGGGCTTCCCAGCAGCGTGACGGCCAGTCCCTGGCCGAAGATACCCAACAAGCTGAAGAGCAGCAGGAACAGGCACAGTATGACCAGAAAGGGAATCCGTCCGACGTTGAGATAGCTGAGTACCGTTGAGATGGCGTCGTGGCTACCCAGCGGATCAACGTGATCGATATGGGCGTCGAGCGCGCCGGACAACGTGTGGCCGACCAGGAGGGAAATGACCTCAAGGAGCCCGATAAGAAAAACGATAGCCAGCGCACACAGATAGGGGGTGTTGTAGTCGGTAAAAAAATCCATGTTATTTCTTCCTTGAATACACTGGCGCCGCGACGCACATTATACTCTGCGTCCGCGGCGGCGGCCGGTTTCCCCCAGGAACCAGGGGGGGTTACTCCTGATTCTCTACCGGCGGGATCGCCGGTGCCGGCGCGTTAGCCGCCGACTGGCGATTTTCCAGCTCGGTCAGACGCTGTTCCAGCAGGGCGATTTTTTCGCGGGTGCGCAGCAGTACCTGAGTCTGAACATCAAACTCTTCGCGGCTGACCAGATCAAGACGGGTTAATTGCGCCTGTAACACCTGGCGGATTTTCTTCTCCACATCTTCCCCGAACTCGCGCACGCCTTTAGGCATGGACTCATGGACCTGACGAGCGAGCTGTTCAATTTTTTTCGGGTCAATCATCGTGATTTCCTGCTGGTGAATGGGTGAATACATTCCATTGTAATGTGTGTCTCGCGGGGGATAAACCGGAAATACGTGGCTTTGATGGATTGCCGGGGGCAAATATTAGCGTTATAGTAAATCCGCTTATTCTCAGGGCGGGGTGAAACTCCCCACCGGCGGTAAATCAGCAGACGCTGAAAGCCCGCGAGCGCTCCGGATGATTTCCGGAGGTCAGCAGATCCGGTGTAATTCCGGGGCCGACGGTTAAAGTCCGGATGGGAGAGGATAACGGTCCAGTCGGGCTTGCGTGCCCGCTCGCGTTATTTATTTAGCCGCATTCCGGCACTCCTAAGACTGCCCTGATTCTGGTAATCGATAATTTTAATGAGGCATTCTTACCATGAATCAGACGCTACTTACAGGTACACCTTTCGAACGTGTTGAACTGGCACTGTCTGCGCTGCGCGAAGGCCGCGGCGTAATGGTGCTGGACGATGAAGATCGTGAAAACGAAGGCGATATGATCTTTGCCGCTGAAACCATGACCGTTGAACAGATGGCGCTGACCATTCGCCACGGAAGCGGCATTGTCTGCCTGTGCATTACCGAAGATCGCCGCCAGCAGCTGGATTTGCCGATGATGGTGGATCATAACACCAGCGCCTACGGCACCGGGTTTACGGTCACTATCGAAGCCGCCAGCGGCGTCACCACCGGCGTATCCGCCGCGGATCGTGTGACCACCGTGCGTGCGGCGATTGCCGATGGCGCCAAACCGAGCGATCTCAACCGCCCGGGGCATGTGTTCCCGCTGCGCGCTCAGCCTGGCGGGGTACTGACCCGTGGCGGCCACACGGAGGCTACCATCGATCTGGTGACGCTGGCCGGAATGAAGCCTGCCGGCGTGCTGTGTGAACTGACTAACGACGACGGTAGTATGGCCCGGGCGCCGGAATGTATCGCTTTCGCCGGCAAACACGATATGGCCGTGGTGACGATTGAGGATCTGGTGGCTTACCGCCAGGCTCACGAACAGCGTAAAGCCGGCTAACCGGCGATAGGCATAAAAAAAACCGGCGTTCAGCCGGTTTTTTTGTGTCTCTGAATCAGCCGATCCCGGCGCTTTGCAGGGCGGTCAGGCTGAGGCCCATGACCGACATCCCACACAGCACGCCGTAGCTGGGGTTGTTGGCAGGATCGATCTCTTTAGCCAGCGGCATCAGTTCGTCCACCGAGAGCGCCACCATAATGCCGGCCACCGCGGCCATAATCGCCGCCATCACCACCGGTGATACCATACTGCCCAGAATCAACCACGCCAGAATACCGCCAAAGATTTCCGCGCATCCGGACAGCCCGGCCCAGAACAGCGCTTTACGCTTTGAATTGGTGGCCGCGTAGACTGGGCCGGCGACCGCCAGCCCTTCAGGGATATTGTGCAGGGCGACCGCCAGCGCGATCCCGAATCCCAGCTCAAGGTTGCTGCTGGCGGTTACAAAGGTGGCAATACCTTCCGGGAAGTTGTGCAGGCTGATACCCAGCGTCAACAGAATGGCGGTGCGCCGCAGATTGCGCGGCCGCGGGGCGTGGTCCATCAAATCCTGCGGATGAGCGTGGGGCAGACAGCGATCGAGGGCGAAATAGCCCAGCAAGCCGACCATAAACATGCCGTAGCCCAGTAGTGGAAACATACCGGGGGTATGCAATGCCGCCGGCAACATTTCCATCAGGGAAATAAGTAGCATGATCCCGGCGGCAAAGCCCAGAGAAAACGCCAGCACCCGGTTTGACGGCTTCTGCCCGAGAACGCCCAGTAGGGCGCCAATAAATGTGGCTCCCCCGGCCAGTAGAGTCAGGATCAGCGGTACCGACATAAAACGCTCCTTTTAAACAACACTCTTAAGAATAGTAAAGTCCCTTTCCGGAAAATACGAGGGAGGTTCCGGGCGTGAACTTCAAATTTACTGAAGATCTTCATCATGGTTATCTGAGTTCTTCCCGGCGCGAAAGCGCGTAGTCTGTGGTTATTAAGCAGATAACCCTGAAGGATAGAGCAAATGACCTCCTCCCGTATGCCGGCACTGTTCCTTGGCCATGGTAGCCCGATGAACGTGCTGGAAGATAACCAATATACCCGGGCGTGGCAGCATTTGGGAGAGACGCTACCGCGGCCAAAGGCTATCGTTGTGATATCCGCGCACTGGTTTACCCGCGGTACCGGGGTAACGGCGATGGAACACCCGCAGACTATCCATGATTTTGGCGGTTTTCCGCAGGCGCTGTACGACATGCGCTATCCGGCGCCCGGCTCCCCGGCGCTGGCGCAGCGGGTAGCAGAACGGCTGGCGCCGGTGCCGGTGATTCAGGATAAAGAAGCCTGGGGATTCGATCACGGCTCCTGGGGCGTCCTGATTAAAATGTACCCGCAGGCGGATATTCCAATGGTGCAGCTCAGTATTGACAGTACCAGGCCTGCGCTCTGGCACCTGGAGATGGGTCGTAAGCTGGCGGCGCTGCGTGATGAAGGCATTATGGTGGTTGCCAGCGGCAACGTAGTACATAACCTGCGTACCGCGCGCTGGCACGGCGAGAGCACGCCGTATCCGTGGGCGACATCTTTTAATGATTTCGTTCATGCTAATCTGGCGTGGAAAGGACCCGATGAGGCGCATCCGCTGGCGCATTATCTGGATCATGAAGGCGGTTCGCTGTCTAACCCGACGGCGGATCACTTTCTGCCGCTGCTGTATGTGCTGGGTACCTGGGATGGTCAGGAACCGATCAGTGTACCTGTCGACGGTATCGAGATGGGATCCCTGAGTATGCTGTCGGTACAGATCGGCTAAAAAGAGAAGACGGGCAGGGCCTGAGATGGCGCCTGCCCGGAAAGATTATTCAATAAAGGTATGCGGATAGAAGCGTGAAAGATCCTGAGTGATCAATGCGCGGTCCTCCCGGATGCCGATACCGGCTGGCTGATCGTCAATTAGCCAACTGCCGATCAGCGTATAGCTGTCGCCGAACTTCGGCAGCGGGCAGAATTGCTGAACAATCATACCTTCCTCACCGTAAGGCCCGTCGACCCGGGCGATCTCCTGACCGTTTTCGATGATCTGTATGTTGGCTCCTTCCCGGGAGAAGATCGGCTTCACTACATATTTATCCATCGCCGGGTAGTCGTCTTCGGCAAAATACGCCGGTAACAGGTTCGGATGGTTGGGGAACATCTCCCAGAGCATCGGCAGCAGCGCTTTGTTGGAGATGATGCTCTTCCAGGCTGGCTCCAGCCAGCGCACGCCGGCATCTTCCAGTTTGGTGGAGAATATCTCGCGCAGCATAAATTCCCAGGGATAGAGCTTGAACAGATTGCTGATCACCTGATCCTGTAGATCGGTAAACTGCCCTTTTTCCCCGAGGCCGATATCGTCGATGTACAGAAACTCACTCGGCAGCTCCGCCTCTGCGGCACAGTCCTGCAGGTACTGCACGGTACCGCGATCTTCGATGGTATCCCGGCAGCAGGCGATATGCAGCAGGTTAAACCCGTAGCGGGTTTTCAGTTCGGCAAAGCGCTCAATGATCTTTTCCTGCAGGCTATTGAACTGATCGCTGCCCGCCGCAAGTTGGCCGGCGTTGAGTTGATCTTCCAGCCAGATCCACTGAAAAAACGCCGCCTCGTACAGGGAGGTTGGCGTATCGGCATTATTTTCCAGCAGCTTCGGTTCGCCTTTCCCGTCCCAGGCGAGATCGAGGCGCGAATAGAGCGAAGGCTGGCCGGAACGCCAGGACTGGCGGACAAACTCCCAGGTGTGTTTCGGTATGCGGAACTTCGCCATCAGCTCATCGCTGGCGACGACTTTATCTACTACCTGCAGACACATCTGGTGCAGCTCCGCCGTCACCTCTTCCAGGCGATCAATCTGGGCCAGCGTAAACTGGTAATAAGCGTCTTCACACCAGTACGGTTCCCCATACATGGTGTGAAAGTTAAAACCGTACTCGGTGGCTTTTTCACGCCAGTCCGGGCGTTCGCTGATAGCGATACGTTCCATGCTTAGCCACCCATTGAGCGGTTGGTGCTGCCGGTAGCGCTGCGCTGCATCGTGCTCTGTTTAGCGACCGACTCTCCGAAACCGCCGCGGGTGATTGTCGACGTGGTGGCCGGTTTCGGCGCCATCGCGGTTTTCGGTACCGTCATGGTACGACCCGGGGTGGCGGCACCATAGTTTTTGCCGGCGGCGTCGGTGTATCTTCCGTATGCCGGGCTGGCCGGGTTTTTCGACGAGAACAGCGGCTGCTGCGCAAAGCCTGCGCCGCCGCCCATCAGGCGACCCATCATGTAACCTGCCATCAGCGGCATCCAGAAACTGCCGCTGGACTGCGCCTGAGCCTGGTTTTCACCGGCCATACCGGCCTGAGCCGGCGCCTGCTGGCACTGGCCTTCGCCAAATTCGGCGATACAGTCTTCGCGGGTGGCGTATTTCGGCGCGGTGCGCTCCGCTTCTTTCAGGGCGCTGTTGTACGCGGTGGTACATTCGGCGCTTTTACCCGGATTGGCCTGCGAACAGTCGTCGGCGTTCTGGTAGAGCGAGACGGTCTCATCGCTCTGCTCACAGCCCGCCAGCATAAAAACAGCGGTGATGGCCAGCGCTACCGGAGTTAAATGTTTTGCGTTCCAGCTTTTGCGAAACGCCGCGTGATTTATCTTTTTTGTCCGTTTCATTTTTGTCTTCCTGAGCCCAGGGGATTGTCGATCTGTAGTGCTTAAGGATAGGGGATGGATGGTTGAAATTAAAGCGAAAAGCGGATGCCCGGCGGAGATCTTTACGTTGTCTTACGTAAAAAAGGGCGTGCACGCACGCCCTGGATACGGCTTTTAGTGACGGAACGGATTATTTCCGTTACTGGTAGTTGATGCCGCCTGGGCTACCGCTGCATTTTGCTGCGGAGTTTCCGGGGCGACCACATCCGGGGTGGTGGAAACCGGTTTACCTAAAGTGTTGTTCAGCGCCACCAGATCCTGCTCGTTAAGGGTACCTAATGCCGATTTCACATTCAGTTGGTTGATCAGGTAGTTATAACGGGCATTCGCCAGTTGTTGTTTGGCGTTGTACAGCGTGGTGGTGGCGTTCAACACATCAACAATCGTACGGGTACCCACCGAGTAGCCGGCTTCCATCGCATCAAGGGAGCTCTGCGCAGAAACCACGGTCTGCTGGTAGGCGGCAATGCTACTGATGGAAGCATTGATGTTGTTATAGGATGAACGCACGTTCTGAATCACGGTACGGTGGGCGCTTTCCAGTTGTTCGCTGGCGCCGACAAACGCATACTGCGCCTGTTTAACCTGGGAGTTCACTGAACCGCCCTGATACAGTGGCAGCGAGAACGTCAGACCGACTTTATTCTGACCGATGTTGCTGTCGTCATACTGGGCGCCGTTAGTTTTGGAGCCGCTATAGCTGGTATCGGACACCGCGGTTGAGGCACTCAGGCTCAGGGTCGGCATATGGCCGGTCTGGGCATAGCGGATCTGTTCGCGGGCCAGATCCTGGCTCAGACGCGCCTGCAACAGGCTCAGGTTACGCTGCTCCGCTTCTTTAAGCAGGTTGTTCACCGTCTGCGGTTTATTGGTTTTAAAACCTGCGACATTCAGGGACGCCAGTTGCGGATAGTAGTTGCCGGTCACCTGACGCAGTTTTTCCACCGCGTTATCAAGGTTGTTGCGGGCGGTGACTTCGTCGGCCAGCACGCTGTCGTACTGGGCGCGGGCGTTCTGAACGTCGGTGATCGCCACCAGGCCGACGTTAAAACGCTGGGTCGTCTGATCTAACTGGCGATAAATGGCCTGTTTCTGCGCTTCAATATAGGAAAGCGTGTCGATGGCGTTCAGCACTTCGAAATAGGTTGTCGCGGTATTGAGGATCAGCGTTTGCTGATCGGTCTGATAAGTGACGTCCTGAATGCCGGCGGTCTTTTCCTGTAGAGTCAGCGCCCGCCATTTTGACATGTCAAAAATGGTCTGAGTCAGGGATAACGACGCGCTGGTGGCATTAGAGTTCACGCCGTTACTATCGCGGTAGCCGTTACTGTAGGTATAATCTGCACCCAGACCGAGTTGCGGCAGTAGCGGGCTGCGTGCTTCGTTAATTTTCTCAAACGCAGCATCACGGTCAGCAGCGGATTTGCGCAGATCCGGGTTGCTGAGGCGCGCCTGCTGATAAACCTGCAACAGGTTTTCTGCCTGGCTCATGGCGCTGAACCCTGTCAGGCTCAGACCGATAAGTAGTGGGAGCAGTTTCTTCATTTGCATTCCTTGTTGTGAAGCAGAAATTGTTTTGTTAGCGCTGACAAGTGTCGAAAATGATCGCCGATTTTAACCGAATGCGCCAGCAGTTAAGGTTGGCCTAATGTGCCATGCAGCGCCCTTTTCAGCAATTTCCCTAAGCAAGATAGCTATTATCGCCAGTAACTGTCTTCGGACAAGCTTGAAATCGCTTAATTCATCACCATAGCTAGTGGACATCATTATGACCAACACGTCGAACGCGCCAGCCATGAACTTCACCAAAAACGATGTAGAAATTATTGCACGTGAAACGCTTTATCGCGGTTTTTTTTCGCTCAATCTTTATCGTTTTCGCCATCGTCTATTCAGCGGGGAAATGAGTGGTGAGGTTCAGCGCGAAATTTTTGAGCGCGGCCATGCCGCCGTACTGCTACCCTATGACCCGGTGCGCGATGAAGTGGTACTGATCGAGCAGATACGTATTGCGGCGCTGAATAGCAGTGAAACTCCGTGGCTGCTGGAAATGGTCGCCGGCATGATTGAAGTGGGCGAAACCGTTGAAGACGTAGCGCGGCGCGAAGCGATGGAGGAGGCGGGTATCACGGTAGGACGTATTAAGCCGGTACTCAGCTATCTGGCCAGCCCCGGCGGCACCAGCGAGCGGTTATCTATCGTCGCCGGGGAAGTGGATGCCGCCAGCGCCCATGGAATTCATGGCCTGGCGGATGAAAACGAAGATATTCGGGTTCAGGTGGTAAGTCGGGAACAGGCTTACCGGTGGGTGGAAGAGGGGAAAATTGATAACGCAGCGTCAGTCATCGCCCTGCAATGGTTGCAGCTGCACTATGAGAATTTGCAAAAAGAGTGGAATATCTGAACATGAAGCGCTATACGCCTGATTTTCCAGAAATGATGAGACTGTGCGAAACCAATTTCGCCCAGTTGCGTCGCCTGTTGCCGCGCCAGGACGAGCCGGGCGCGATGGTAAGTTATCAGGTTAATAATGCGCAATACCGGTTAACGGTGCTGGAGTCTACCCGTTACACTACACTGGTGGAGATAGTACAGACGGTGCCAGCGATCAGCTACTGGAGCCTGCCCTCAATGACGGTGCGGCTCTATCATGATGCGATGGTCGCCGAAGTGTGTTCGAGCCAGCAGATCTTTCGTTTTAAAGCGCGTTATGATTATCCGAATAAAAAGTTGCATCAACGCGACGAAAAGCATCAAATTAACCAGTTTCTTGCTGATTGGTTGCGCTACTGTTTAGCGCATGGAGCGGTGGCGGTTCCGGTTTGTTAGCGTCGTGAAACCTAAGGACACCATTTGGAAAGCCTGTTAAAGATTCCTGTTGCCGAAGAGGCCAGCATCAGGATTTTACAAATCACTGATACCCATCTGTTTGCCGGAAAGGGCGAAACATTGCTTGGCGTAAACACCTGGGAGAGTTACCAGGCGGTTATCGCGGCGATCCATCGCCAGCAGGCGCACTATGATTTGATCGTCGCCACCGGCGATCTGGCCCAGGATCATACCGCGCAGGCGTATCACCATTTTGCTGAAGGTATTGCCGGCTTCACCATGCCCTGCGTCTGGTTGCCGGGAAACCACGATTTTCAGCCAGCAATGTTTAGCGCGCTTCAGGAAGCGGGCATTTCCTGCGCCAAACAGGTGCTTATCGGCGCTAAATGGCAAATCATCCTGCTGGATAGTCAGGTATTTGGCGTACCGCACGGCGAACTCAGCGACTATCAACTGGAATGGCTGGAGCGTCGGCTTAAAGCGGATCCGCAGCGCCATACTCTGCTTTTGTTGCACCATCATCCGCTGCCCGCCGGCTGTAGCTGGCTGGACCAGCACAGTCTGCGCAATGCGCCGGCGCTGGATCACATCCTGTGCCGCTACCCGCAGGTCACGACCCTGCTGTGCGGGCATATTCACCAGGAACTGGACGTCGACTGGAATGGCCGTCGGGTTCTGGCTACCCCTTCAACCTGCGTACAATTTAAGCCGCACTGCGCTAACTTTACGCTTGATACCATCGCGCCAGGCTGGCGCTGGCTGGAACTGCACCCAGATGGCGCCCTCACGACCGGCGTCTGCCGCCTGGAAGAGGCTCATTTCAGCCCTGATACTGCTTCAGAAGGATACTGATGGCTACGCTCCTCTATTTACACGGATTCAATAGTTCGCCGCGTTCCGCAAAAGCAGCCAGCCTGCAACAGTGGCTCAGCGCCCATCATCCGCACATTGAAATGGTAGTGCCGCAGCTTCCTCCCTTTCCGGAAGCGACGGCGGAACTGCTGGAGGGTATCGTGCTGGAACATGGCGGCGCGCCGCTGGGGATCGTCGGATCGTCGCTGGGGGGCTATTATGCGACCTGGCTGTCCCAGTGTTTTATGCTGCCCGCGGTGGTGGTGAATCCGTCGGTGCGCCCCTTTGAACTGTTGCTTGACTATCTGGGCGAAAACGAGAATCCGTGGACGGGCCAGCAATATGTGTTAGAGTCTCGCCATATTTATGATCTCAAAGTCATGCAAATTGACCCGCTGGAGGCGCCGGATCTTATCTGGTTGCTACAGCAGACCGGTGATGAAGTGCTGGATTACCGCCAGGCGGTGGCGTACTACGCCTCCTGTCGTCAGACGGTGGAGCAGGGGGGAAACCACGCATTCACTGGCTTTGAAAATCATTTCACACAGATTGTCGATTTCCTTGGGCTTCAGTAAGCCGGGAAGCGACCCCTGTTTGGTTATCTGAACGATTAAATCATGACGCAATCATATAACGCTGATGCCATTGAGGTACTCACCGGGCTTGAGCCGGTCCGCCGCCGCCCGGGGATGTATACCGATACCACTCGCCCGAACCATCTGGGGCAGGAAGTTATTGATAACAGTGTGGACGAAGCGCTGGCCGGCTACGCTAAACGCGTAGACGTGATCCTGCATGCCGATCAGTCCCTGGAAGTCATTGATGACGGGCGCGGAATGCCGGTGGATATTCATCCGGAAGAAGGCGTGCCCGCCGTTGAGCTGATCCTCTGCCGGCTGCACGCCGGGGGCAAGTTCTCCAATAAGAATTACCAGTTCTCCGGCGGCCTGCACGGCGTCGGTATCTCGGTGGTTAACGCCCTGTCGCGGCGTGTGGAAGTGACGGTGCGCCGCGATGGTCAGGTTTACAGTATCGCCTTTGAAAATGGCGAGAAGGTGCAGGATCTGACGGTGGTCGGCACCTGCGGCAAACGCAATACCGGCACCAGTGTCCACTTCTGGCCGGATGAATCCTTCTTTGACAGTCCGCGCTTTTCTGTTTCCCGTATGGCGCATTTGCTGAAAGCGAAAGCGGTGCTGTGTCCCGGAGTGGAAATCACCTTTAAAGATGAGGTGAACAACACGGAGCAGCGCTGGTGCTATCAGGATGGCCTGAATGATTATCTGTGCGAGGCGGTCAACGGTCTGGTGACGCTGCCGGAAAAACCCTTTATCGGCAACTTCAGCGGTGAGACGGAAGCGGTGGACTGGGCGCTGCTGTGGCTGCCGGAAGGCGGCGATCTGCTTACCGAAAGCTATGTTAACCTGATTCCGACCATGCTCGGCGGCACCCATGTCAACGGTCTGCGCCAGGGGCTGCTGGATGCGATGCGCGAATTCTGTGAATACCGCAATATTCTGCCGCGTGGCGTCAAGCTCTCCGCGGAGGATATCTGGGAACGCTGCGCCTACGTGCTGTCGGTGAAAATGCAGGATCCGCAGTTTGCCGGCCAGACTAAAGAGCGCCTCTCTTCGCGCCAGTGCGCGGCCTTTGTTTCCGGCGTGGTGAAAGACGCCTTTAGCCTGTGGCTGAATCAGAATGTGCAGGCCGCGGAACAGCTGGCGGAAATGGCGATTTCCAGCGCCCAGCGGCGAATGCGGGCGGCGAAAAAAGTGGTGCGCAAAAAGCTCACCAGCGGGCCGGCGCTGCCGGGCAAGCTGGCGGACTGTACCGCGCAGGATCTTAATCGCACCGAGCTATTCCTGGTGGAAGGGGACTCGGCGGGCGGTTCCGCCAAACAGGCGCGCGATCGCGAGTATCAGGCTATCATGCCCCTGAAGGGCAAGATCCTCAACACCTGGGAAGTGTCATCCGACGAAGTGCTGGCCTCGCAGGAGGTCCACGATATTTCGGTAGCGATCGGGATGGATCCGGACAGCGAGGATCTGAGCCAGTTGCGCTACGGTAAGATCTGTATTCTCGCGGATGCGGATTCCGATGGTTTGCATATCGCGACTCTGCTGTGCGCGCTGTTCGTGCGCCATTTCCGTACGCTGGTGAAAGATGGTCATGTTTATGTGGCAATGCCGCCGCTGTACCGTATCGATCTTGGCAAAGAGGTGTATTACGCGCTGGACGAGGAAGAGAAAGCCGGGGTACTGGAACAGCTTAAGCGCAAGAAAGGGAAGCCGAATGTGCAGCGCTTTAAAGGTCTGGGGGAGATGAACCCCATGCAGTTGCGTGAAACTACCCTCGATCCCAATACCCGCCGCTTGGTGCAACTGACTATCGACGACGAAAATACTGACAAAACGCTGGCGGTGATGGACATGCTGTTAGCGAAAAAACGCTCTGAGGATCGGCGTAACTGGCTACAGGAAAAAGGCGATCTCGCGGATCTTGAAGTGTGAGTACGACGGCTCAGGGAAATTACCCTGAGCGGATTTTTACTGGCCGGGGATTTGCGGCGGGTTTAAATCAACGGCGGTTAAATACTCAGGCGGTGGAATCACCGCCTTTATTCTGCCGCTACGGGTTGGCTTAGCGCAGCCCGTCTTCCAGAATGCGAATGTGCATATCCAGAATGTCGTCCTTCGTCTCCTGGGCAAATGCCTTCATATGCGGGGTTTGCAGGTGCGCTTCCAGATGTGCGACCGTTTCCCACTTTTCCAGCATGATGATGGAATCTGTCGCCGTGGCCTGAAACTCCACGTTGGCGTTATGATCCACCAGCGGGGCATAGCCGTGGCAACCCTCTTCCTGAAGCACCGTAGGGGTAATCTTTTTAAATACGTCCAGCACGGCCTGGCGATGGTGTAGCCCCGGACGGGTACGAATTTCTGCTATCACTGTCAGCATGACACTCACTCCTTTTTGATCAGGCTTTCAGTTAACCAAAAATTTCACCAAGATGCTTGCGATATTCTGCGATGTAGCGCGGGACATCAGGCATTTTGATAACGTCATTGGCGATAAAGGTCGGTAGCGGCGCCATGCCCAGGAACTGGTTAGCCTTATGGAACGGCAGATAGACGCCATCCACTCCCACGCCGTGGAAGAACTGATCTTCTTCAGTAAAGGCTTCCATTGGCGCATTCCAGGTCAGGGAAAGCATATATTTTTTGCCCTGCACCAGGCCGCCGGAGCCATATTTTTTAGACGCGTCGGAGCGGGTGCGACCATCGCTGGCGTACAGGGAGCCGTGGCCTTCAGTAAAGACATCATCGATATATTTTTTCACCGTCCACGGGGCGCCCATCCACCAGCCAGGCATCTGCCAGATAACCACATCTGCCCACAGGAAGTTCTGCACTTCTTGTTTCACATCGTAATCGCTTTCGGCGCGTACCACTTTTACGTCGTGACCGGCGTCGCGCAGGAAGCTTTCGGCAACCTCGGTCATGGTGTCATTCAACTGGCCATTAGAGTGGGCGAATTTTTTCGCGCCGTTGATAATTAAAATGTTGCTCATGTTGTAAACCTTAAAATGTGATGTTTGTCACGAATGTTAATCCGTTTTGTGAATGGTTTAAATGCTAATAATGTTCAAATACTTTTGCTTTTACTGCAATAATTGACCAGCTACCAGCTGATCCGCACGCTGAAGCCACCCTCCGGGCGGTTACTGAAGGTGACGCGCATTTGGTGCAGGGCGGCGATCCGCTGCACGATAGACAGACCGAGCCCACTGCCGGTTTTTTTCTGCCCGGGAGGGCGGTAGAAACGTTCGCCAAGGCGCTCCAGCGCTTCGCCACTGACTCCTGGCCCGTTATCGCTGACGGTAAAGCCGTTCACTTCGACCACCACATCCACCAGACTGCCCGCCGGCGTGTAGCGCAGGGCGTTATCCAGCAGGTTGCGCGCCAGCAGACTGAACAACAGCGGCTGGATCAGGCGCGGCGCCGGGGAAGCGATAAGCCGGTAGCGAATGTCGATATCGGCCTGGGTGGCCTGCGGATAGATGTCCATGATCGCCTGCTGGATCAACGCATCCAGCGCACAGGTTTCCACGCCGTCAAGGGATTCCAGTGAATCAAGGCGCGACAGGGTCAGGAGCTGATCGACCAGCCGCGAAGCGCGATCCACGCCCTGATGCAGATTATCCAGCGCCTGGCGGCGGCCCTGCGCATCGTCATGGGCCAGTTGCGCCACTTCCGCCTGAACCTTCAGCGCCGTTAGCGGGCTGCGCAGTTCGTGGGCGGCATCCGAAGTAAATTGCCTTTCCCTGGCCATCCAGGCGCGGGTCCGGGCGAAGAGTTGGTTCAGGGCTTCCACCAGCGGGCGTACTTCGCCGGGAACATCGGCTGTTTTCAGCGCCGTGGTGTTGTCTGCCTGGCGCTGCCGCAACTCGCGGGCCAGGCTGGCGATGGGGCTCATTTCGCGGATCAACAGCCAGATCATCAGGACGACCATCAGTACCAGCGCCGTCAGCCACGGCGCCATCTGGCCGGTAACGATATCCAGCGCCATTTCGTGGCGATAGTCCTGCTCCTGGCCTACCGCAATACGGTATTTCCCGTCCGCCGACGTCAGCCAGAAAAAGCGCCACTCATCGTCGTCACCGTTAAGATAGCCATTAGTAAACCCATCGCCCTGGTAGCGCCATGGAATGGCCGGGCCGTTGTCGCCGTCGTGCAGCAACATCGCGCCATCGGCGGAAAAAATGGCGAAGGCCAGAGTGTCATCATCCTGCGCGCCGCGATTATTGCGGATCATTTGTTTGCTTTTTTCCAGCGGGCGCAGGGCGCTGTTCTCCAGCGGCATCACGCTCAGCCGTTTGGCGAACAGCATTTGCTGGGTATCGAACAGTTTATCGAGTTTCTGGCGAGTCTCCTGCCAGGCCGCCAGACTGGCGCCGATCCACGCCAGCGTCGCCAGCAGGATCATACCCAGCGCCAGCCGGGTTTTCAGGTTCATTAACCGGGGCAGCTTCATGGGGTTTCCAGCGTGTAACCGATACCGTGGACGGTGCGGATAAATGTCGAACCCAGTTTCCGGCGCAGGTGGTGGACATGCACCTCGACGGCGTTGCTGGAGACTTCATCGTCCCAGTTGTAGAGCTTTTCTTCGATCAGCTTGCGCGGCAGTACCCGACCGGCGTTGCGCATCAACAATTCCAGCAGCGCAAACTCTTTCGGTTTCAGGGTTAGCGGCTCACCGTTGACGGTGGCGGTAAGCCCGGCGGGATCGAGCGCCACCGCGCCGTGGGTCAGCAGTGCCCGGGTCTGGCCATGGGATCGGCGAATCAGCGCCTCCAGGCGCGCTGCGACTTCGACCAGTTCGAAGGGTTTGCACAGATAGTCATCGGCGCCCTGGCGTAGCCCTTCGACCCGCTGTTCCAGCGCGTCCCGGGCGGTGAGGATTAGTACCGGGGTTTTCAGGCCCTGATTACGCCAGTCGCGCAGTATATCAAGGCCGTCGAGGCCCGGCAGTGTTAAATCAAGGATTACGGCATCGTAAGGGGCGCTGGCGAGGGCGTTTTTTCCCTGCGGCCCGTCACTGAACCAGTCGGTGCTGAAACCCATTTTGTTCAGACCCGCCTGAATACCATCGCCAATCAGCGGATCATCCTCAATCAGCAGTATTCGCATTCCACGCTCCTGTTTTACGCCCATCCTGGTGCTGTAATACCCCGTCATTGCCGGGATGTACAGTGGAAATCTTTTTTTCCGCATCTTAAGAACCTGTTAAGAACTGTGGGTTTTAATAACGTGGTAAACGGGATTTGAAGGAGGAAAAACCCATGAAAAAAATGGCTACATTATTAGCAGTTCTTTCACTGTGCGCTGCACCGGTAATGGCTCAGCAGGGAGGCGGGTTCAACGGGCCACAGGCGACCCGGCAGAGCGGCGGGTTCAGCGGCCCTGGCGTTAGCGTGACCACGGTGGAAAAAGCCAAAACTCTGCGCGATGACAGTTGGGTTATCCTGCGCGGTAACATTGAGCAGCGCCTGTCCGACGATCTCTACCTGTTCCGCGACGCCAGCGGCACCATTCATGTGGATATCGATAACAAGCACTGGAACGGCCAGAATGTCACGCCCCAGGATAAAGTGGAAATTCAGGGGGAAGTGGACAAAGACTGGAATTCGGTCGAAATCGATGTGAAACAGATTACGAAAATCAGTCAGTAAACCCGCAGCGGGCCGCTAACCCGGTCCGCTGTCCCTGCGCCTGGCGTTCCCTGCTATCCTCATTGTGCAAAGATATCACTCCCCCTGTGACTAAGCAGGGCAGATGCGGTACTATCGGCGGCAATATTGCCGTTGATACCCTTCGTTTTGAGCTGCCTGTTTGTCGGCCGCGCGCAGAAATCCCGTCCGGGATTTTTTTCCGCTTGCCGCTGCGGCGCAGCTTAAATAATGACAGGTATATCGCAGCTACGGCCGGAGAGACTGAGGATTAACGATTAATGAGCGATCTGACTCATGATGGTGCAGAGCGTCTTGCGCTGCATGAATTTACGGAAAATGCCTACCTGAACTACTCCATGTACGTCATCATGGACCGCGCGTTGCCGTTTATTGGCGACGGTCTGAAGCCGGTTCAGCGACGTATTGTCTACGCCATGTCGGAACTGGGGTTGAACGCCAGCGCCAAGTTTAAAAAATCCGCCCGTACCGTGGGGGACGTGTTGGGTAAATACCATCCTCACGGCGATAGCGCCTGCTATGAGGCGATGGTGTTGATGGCCCAGCCGTTCTCCTACCGTTACCCGCTGGTGGATGGTCAGGGGAACTGGGGGGCGCCGGACGATCCTAAGTCTTTCGCGGCGATGCGTTATACCGAATCCCGTCTTTCTAAATATGCCGATGTGTTGCTGCGCGAGCTTGGCCAGGGGACGGTGGACTATATACCCAACTTTGACGGCACTCTCAACGAACCGAAGATGCTGCCGGCGCGCCTGCCGAACATCTTGCTCAATGGCACCACCGGGATTGCCGTCGGGATGGCGACGGATATCCCGCCCCATAACCTGCGGGAAGTGGCTCAGGCGGCGATTACCCTGATTGAAAATCCTAAAACCTCTCTCGATGAGCTGCTGGATATTATCCCCGGGCCGGATTACCCCACTGAAGCGGAAATTATCACCTCCGCCCATGAGATTCGTAAAATTTACCAGAGCGGCCGCGGTTCGGTGAGAATGCGCGCAGTGTGGAAAAAAGAAGACGGCGCGATGGTGATTACCGCGCTGCCGCACCAGGTCTCCGGCGCCCGGGTGCTGGAGCAGATAGCCAGCCAGATGCGCGCTAAAAAGCTGCCGATGGTCGACGATCTGCGCGATGAGTCCGATCATGAAAACCCAACCCGGCTGGTGATCGTGCCGCGCTCCAACCGGGTGGATATGGAGCAGGTGATGAATCACCTGTTCGCCACTACCGATCTGGAAAAGAGCTACCGCATCAATCTCAACATGATTGGTCTGGATGGCCGTCCGGCGGTGAAAAACCTGCATGAAATCCTCACCGAATGGTTGGCTTTCCGCCGCGACACGGTGCGCCGCCGCCTTAACTACCGTCTCGAGAAGGTGCTGAAACGCCTGCATATCCTCGACGGTTTGCTGGCGGCGTTCCTGAATATCGACGAAGTGATTCACATCATCCGCAGCGAAGATGAGCCGAAACCGGTGCTGATGGAGCGCTTTAGCCTGTCAGAAACGCAGGCGGAAGCGATTCTGGAGCTGAAACTACGCCACCTCGCCAAACTTGAAGAGATGAAGATCCGCGGCGAGCAGAGCGATCTGGAGAAAGAGCGCGACCAGTTGCAGGGCATTCTCGCCTCTGAGCGCAAAATGAATAATCTGCTCAAAAAAGAGCTGCAGGCCGATGCCGAAGCTTATGGCGACGATCGTCGTTCGCCGCTGCATGAACGCAGTGAAGCGAAAGCGATGAACGAGCATGACATGCTGCCTTCCGAACCGGTGACTATCGTGCTGTCGCAGATGGGATGGGTGCGCAGCGCCAAAGGACATGATATCGACGCCAGCGGGCTGAGCTATAAAGCCGGGGACAGTTATCTGGCCGCCACGAAAGGGAAAAGTAACCAGCCGGTGGTGTTCATTGACTCCACCGGGCGCAGCTACGCGCTGGATCCGATCACTCTGCCCTCAGCCCGTGGCCAGGGGGAGCCGATTACCGGCAAATTGACCCTGCCGCCGGGGGCGGTGGTAGAGCATCTGCTGATGGCGGCCGACGAGCAGAAACTGCTGATGGCCTCCGACGCCGGTTATGGTTTTGTCTGCACCTTTAACGATCTGGTGGCGCGTAACCGGGCCGGTAAGACATTGATTACTCTGCCGGATAACGCTCATGTCATGGCGCCGCTGGAGATCGACAATGAGGACGATATGCTGCTGGCGATCACTGCCGCAGGCCGGATGCTGATGTTCCCGGTCAGCGACTTGCCGCAGTTGTCGAAAGGTAAGGGCAACAAGATTATCTCGATTCCGTCTGCGGAAGCGGCGAAAGGGGACGATAAACTGGCGTACCTCAATATCCTGCCGCCGGGAAGCTCGGTAACGGTACATGTTGGTAAACGCAAGCTGAAACTGCGGCCTGAAGAGCTTCAGAAAGTGCGCGGCGAGCGCGGCCGGCGCGGTACACTGATGCGCGGTCTGCAGCGTATTGACCGTATTGAGATTGATTCGCCGCCGCGGCCTGGGGTCGGCGACTCAGAGGAGTAACACAGCGGCGGTCAATTTGGCCGCCGCATTTTCTCCGCTATTTTTCCCTGTGGGCATTGTTTGTCAGCGCGATGCGCATAACAATAGCCTTTTCGTGGCCCTGAGACTCCACCATTAATCAGGAAGCGGGCCGGGAATAACGGTGTGTTTGCGGTACCGCCGGTATTCACACAGCATCGGCCAGGGTCGCTGGCGGTGTGCGATCGCAACCCGCGACGAGGCAGTGTGAGTGATGATGTGTATACTGGTCGGTGGATGCGGCTTCAGAGGTTGTTATGCTAGCGATTGTTCGTTTTATTATTGTGGTTATTTACTGCATTCTGGTATGCATATTCGGTTCGATTTATTGTCTGTTCAGCCCGCGCAACCCGCGCCATGTGGCGACCTTCGGCCATCTTTTCGGGCGGCTGGCGCCGGTATTCGGACTGCGCGTTGAAACGCGTAAACCCGCCGGGGCAGAGCAGTACGGTAATGCTATCTATATCGCCAATCACCAGAATAATTATGACATGGTGACCGCGTCTAATATTGTGCAACCCACCACGGTAACCGTCGGGAAGAAAAGCCTGGTATGGATCCCCTTTTTCGGCCAGCTCTACTGGTTGACCGGTAATCTGCTTATCGACCGCAATAACCGCACCAGCGCCCACAGCACAATCGCTGAAGTCGTGAAACAGTTTAAGCGCCGGAAAATTTCCATCTGGATGTTTCCGGAAGGGACCCGCAGCCGGGGAAGAGGGTTGCTGCCGTTTAAAACCGGGGCGTTTCACGCAGCGATTGCCGCCGGCGTGCCGATCATTCCGATCTGTGTGTCGAATACCAACAATAAGATCAAGCTGAACCGCTGGAATAACGGGTTGGTGATTGTTGAAATGCTGCCGCCGGTGGATATTTCAGGCTATAACAAAGAGCAGGTTCGCGACCTGGCGGCCCACTGCCGCCAGTTGATGGAAGCGAAGCTGGCGGCGCTGAATGAAGAAGTCGCGCAGCGCGAAGCAAGTGGTTCGGTAACCCGCAAAGAGGCGAACTGAGCGCAAAGATGACCCGCAGCGCGGGTCAGGTGGAAACGCAGGCGTCGGTATATCGCCGGCCATGCAACTAACGGGTATTTCTTTAATGGCAGGCGGCGCCTGCCTTAATGTTAGCCAGTTTTACATGGAGCAATTATGTCACTCAGTCGGCGTCAGTTTATTCAGGCTACCAGCGTTGCGCTGTGCGCGGGTTCGGTGCCGCTGAGGGCCGTTGCCGCCGGGCAGCAGCAGCCGCTGCCGGTTCCTCCGTTACTGGAATCCCGGCGCGGTCAGCCGCTGTTTTTAACCATGCAGCGCGCCCACTGGTCATTTACTGGCGGCGCTAAATCGCCGGTCTGGGGTTTTAACGGTAGCTACATGGGGCCAACCATTCGCGTGTGGAGCGGGGATGACGTCAAGATGATTTACAGCAATCGTCTCCAGGAAAACGTGGCGATGACGGTTTGCGGGTTGCAGGTTCCCGGTCCGCTAATTGGCGGCGCCGCGCGTATGATGTCGCCCAATGCCGACTGGGCGCCGGTATTGCCAATCCGCCAGCAGGCCGCCACGCTGTGGTATCGGGCCAATACGCCAAACCGCGCAGCGGAGCAGGTGTATAAAGGGCTATGCGGGATGTGGCTGGTGGAGGATGAGGTCAGCAAATCTCTGCCGATTCCCGCCCATTATGGGGTAGATGATTTCCCGGTCATTATTCAGGATAAGCGCCTGGATAACTTTGGCGCGCCGGAATACAGCGAGCCAGGGGGCGGCGGATTTATCGGCGATACTCTGTTGGTCAACGGCGTACAAAGCCCGTATGTGGAGGTTTCCCGCGGCTGGGTGCGTCTGCGTTTGCTCAACGCTTCTAACGCGCGCCGCTATCAGTTACAGATGAGCGATGGCCGGCCGTTGCACGTCATTTCCAGCGATCAGGGTTTTCTGCCAGCGCCGGTGTCGGTAAAACAGTTGTCGCTGGCGCCCGGCGAGCGGCGCGAAATCCTTGTGGATATGACCAACGGCCAGGAGGTTTCAATTACCTGCGGCGAGGCCGCCAGCCTGATGGATCGCATTCGTGGCTTCTTCGAGCCTTCGACCATACTGATCTCCACGCTGGTGCTGACCCTGCGCCCCACCGGGCTGCTGCCGCTGGTGACCGACAGTCTGCCGCGGCGTCTGCTTCCCGATGAGATTGTTAACGGCGCGCCGGTGCGCAATCGCGATATTACTCTTAACGACGAGCCGGGGATTAACGGCCAGCTCTGGGATATGACGCGGGTGGATATTGAAGCCCGCCAGGGAACCTGGGAGCGCTGGACGGTGCGCGCCGATATGCCGCAGGCGTTCCATATCGAAGGCGTCAGCTTTCTGGTGCGCAATGTCAACGGCGCGGCGCCGTTCCCGGAAGATCGCGGCTGGAAAGATACCGTGTGGGTCGATGGCCAGGTAGAGCTGTTGGTTTACTTTGGGCAGCCCTCCTGGTCGCACTTCCCGTTCCTCTATTCCAGCCAGACGCTGGAGATGGCCGATCGCGGATCTATCGGCCAGTTACTGGTACAGCCCGCCTCCTGATTTGAGCCTCTCCGCCGGGAGAGGCGCTGACGGTTTATTCCGCCAGGAACAGTTCCAGCAATGAGTTGAGAAATAGCTTGCCGTGCTCGGTTACCTGCCAGTACTGGTCGGTTTCCGTCAAATACCCCTGCGCCAGCGCGGCGTCGATCTGCCGGCGAATCACGGTTTCATCCAGCGCGGTGAAACGGCTGAATTCAACGCGCGGGGCCGGTTCCAGCAGGCGGAAACGGTTCATAAAGTACTCGAATGGCCGTTCCTGCGTCTCGACATGATGTTGCCTGTCCAGGTAGTTACCCTGCATATAGCCGCGTGGATGACGGGTTTTTACCGTGCGCACGATCTGCCCGTCCGGCGCGGTAATTTTGCCGTGGGCGCCGCAGCCAATACCGAGATAATCGCCAAAGCGCCAGTAGTTGAGGTTGTGCTGGCACTGGTAATCAGGCCGGGCGTAGGCGGAGGTTTCGTACTGCTGATAACCGGCGGCGCTCAGCAGAGCGTGGCCCTGTTCGAAAATCTCCCACAGCGCATCGTCATCCGGCAGGACCGGCGGACGCGATCCAAACAGTGTGCCTGGTTCAATGGTTAACTGATACCAGGAGAGATGCGGCGGATTAAGGGCGATAGCCTGGCGCAGATCGTCCAGCGCCTCATCCAGCGACTGATCCGGCAACCCGTGCATCAGGTCCAGGTTAAAGCTGCGCAACCCCAGCCCGGCAGCCATCTGCGCCGCCCGGCGCGCCTCTTGCGGGCCGTGGATACGGCCCAGGCGCTGGAGCTTTTGCGGACTGAAACTCTGTACGCCTATCGAAATACGGTTAATGCCTGCCTGCTGATAGCGGGCAAAGCGGTCCGCTTCGACGGTGCCGGGATTGGCTTCCATCGTAATTTCCGCATCCCGGGCCAACGGCAGCCGGGCGCGCACGCCGTCGAGCAGCGTCTGCATCGCCTCCCCGGAAAGCAGGCTGGGTGTACCGCCGCCAATAAAAATTGTACTGACGGTGCGCCCCTGCACCTGCTCGCTGTCCCGGTTCAGATCGGCCAGCAAATGCTGAACATAATCGTCGTGGGGCACTTCCCCTTTCAGCGCGTGGGAATTGAAATCGCAGTACGGGCATTTCTGCACGCACCACGGAATATGGATATACAGGCTCAGGGGCGGCATATCAGCCATTGCGCAGGGCTTCCAGCAGTAATTTCAGAGCCTGACCGCGATGAGAGATGGCGCGTTTTTCATCCCGGGTCAGTTGGGCAGCGGTTTTTCTGGCCCCTGGTACCATAAAGATGGGATCGTAACCAAAGCCGCCGTCTCCGGCCGGCTGGTGGGCGAGGGCGCCGGCCCAACTGCCGTGACAGACCAGCGGGGTCGGATCGTCAGCGTGGCGCAGGTAAACCAGCACACAGTGGAATTGCGCCTGACGCTGGCCATCAGGAATCGCTTTCATGACGTCGAGCAGTTTTTCGAGATTCTTGCGGTCGCTGGCGTCTTCGCCTGCGTAGCGGGCGGAGTAGATCCCCGGAGCGCCGCCGAGCGCGTCCACCGCCAGACCGGAATCGTCGGCAATGGCCGGCAGACCAGTGATTTTCGCGGCATGGCGCGCCTTGAGGATCGCGTTTTCAATAAAGGTTAAACCGGTCTCTTCGGCGGAGTCGACGCCCATTTCAGTCTGCGCGACGACATCAAAGCCGAAGTCGTGCAGCAGATCGGCCAGTTCGCGAACCTTCCCCGCGTTACCTGTGGCAAGAACGACTTTTTGCATGATCTAAGTCCTTGAATGAATAAAATAACCCGACCCCGGAGCCGGGATCGGGCGTGTATTGGGAGCGGTACTACAGAAATGCCGCGATTTCTGACGGTATTTGCTGCGGGTGGATGATATGTACCTGCTTGTGGCGACCCAGTTCGCCTTTTTCGATCGTAATCTGGCTTTTCGCCACCCGGAATTGTTTCGCCAGAAACTTCATCAGGTGCGCGTTTGCCTGGCCATCCACTGGCGGGGCGGTGATGGCGACTTTTAGCTCATCGCCATGTAGCCCGATTATACTGTCCCGGCTGGCTTTGGGCTGGATATAGAGCCGCAGCACCAGGCCGTCTTCTACGGTCGCGACGGCGCTCACAGCAGATACCAGAGCCCCGGAAAGAGATCCATGCCGAGATAGTTCAGTAAATAGAGAATCAGAATCACGCCCATCGCTGAAAAATCAATGCCGCCCATCGCCGGAATAATGCGCCGGATCGGCGCCATCATCGGCTCGGTCATCTGCATCAGCACGTACTCGATCGGGCTGCGCCCCTGGCTTATCCAGCTCATAATTGAACGGATAATAATCACCCAGAATACCAGTGAACCGGCGGATTTCAGTAGCGACAGCAGCCCTACCAGCAGGTTCATCGGATCGAGGCTCAGCGCGCCGGACTGAATCAGCAACAGGAGCGGATATTTCAGCGTGGTCAGAATAAACGCCAGCAGTAGCGATGCCGTGTCGATCGGCCCCAGCGACGGGATGACCCGGCGTAACGGTCCGATGACCGGCTGGGTGATTTTGACGATAAACTGCGAAAACGGATTATAGAAATCACAGCGCGACCACTGCATCCAGATGCGCAACAGCAGCACCATCACGTACAGCTCAATCAGCGTTTTGACCAGGAAAGTCAATGTCAGCATGGGGTTCCTCAGTGTTATTGTGCCGGGCGCGCCGCAGGGTGACGCGCCCCAAAAATCGCAGTGCCAATGCGTACCAACGTACTGCCGGCGGCAATCGCGGCTTCCATGTCATCGGTCATACCGAGGGACAGCGTATCCACCGTGGAATAGCGCGCTTTTAACCGCCCGAATGCTACCGCCATTTGACTGGCGACCGCAAACTGCTTGTGGTAATCGATTTCCAGCGCCGGAATCGCCATCAGCCCGCGTAATGTCAGGCCCGGCAAAGCGGCGACCTGTTGCGCCAGCGCCTCCAGTTCTTCCAGCGCGATGCCGGACTTGCTGTGCTCGTCGCTGATATTAATTTGAATTAGCACGTTAAGCGGCGCCAACCCGGCAGGACGCTGTTCGCTGAGCCGGGTGGCGATCCGTAGCCTGTCGACGGTGTGGCACCAGTCGAAGTGCTCCGCTACCAGACGGCTTTTGTTGGACTGCAGCGGCCCGATAAAGTGCCATGTTAAGTCGGTCTGGCGCTGTTCGCGGAAGTAGCGAATTTTCTCCACCCCTTCCTGGACATAGTTTTCGCCAAAGGCGCGCTGCCCGGCGGCGATGGCCATTTCGACATCGCTCGCAGGTTTAGTTTTACTGACTGCAAGCAGCGTAACTTCTTCTGAAGATCGGCCGCAGCGCTGTGCAGCCGCTGAGATCCGCTGGCGAACCTGGGCTAAATTGTCGGCTATATCGTTCATGGAACCTGGAATGTCTGACTATGGAACAAATCGTAGCCCTTAGTGTAAAGCATTACGCCTCGGATCTACACCTGTGTACCGGGGAAGTTCCCCGCTGGCGCAAAGCCGGCGTACTGGAAACAATGCCCGTCGGCGCGCCGCCGCCGGAGCAACTGCTGGCCTCGTGGCTGTCTGCGGAACAAAAAGAGCGCCTGGCGTCGCGCGGCCAACTGGATTTCGCCGTCACCCTGGCGGACGGACAGCGGTTGCGGGCTAACGCTTTTCACCAGCGCCAGGGCATTTCACTGGCGCTGCGTATCCTGCCGTGGCGCTGTCCGGAACTGGCGGAGCTGGAAGCGCCGGAGCATTTGACCACGCTACTGCGCTCGGACAACGGACTGCTGCTGGTGACCGGTGCGACCGGGAGCGGTAAGTCTACCACCCTGGCGGCGATGGTTGATTTCCTTAATCAGGGCGGCGGTAAACATATCATTAGCCTTGAGGATCCGATTGAATACCTGCATGGCTCCGCCGGGAGTTTAATCCAGCAGCGCGAGGTCGGCGTTCACTGCGGCTCTTTCGCCGCCGGGCTGCGGGCAGCGCTGCGTGAGGATCCGGATGTGATACTGCTCGGAGAACTGCGCGACAGCGAGACGATTCGTCTGGCTCTGACGGCGGCGGAGACCGGCCACCTGGTGCTGGCGACGTTACATACTCGCGGCGCGGCACAGGCGGTGGCGCGCATCACCGACGTGTTTGCCGCCGAGGAAAAGCCGTTGATCGCCGCGCAACTGGCGGATTGTCTGCGGGGGGTTGTGGCCCAACGGCTGGTGCCAGCCTGTAGCGGCGGGCGCGTGGCGCTGTTTGAGCTGCTGGTCAATACCCCGGCGGTGGCCTGCACGATCCGCGACGGGAAGAACCATCAACTACCGGGGCTGATTCAGACCGGGTTACAGTCCGGGATGCAGGATTTCGCACGCAGTCTGGCTCAGCGCCGCCTGCAGGGGCGGGTTGCGCCAGGCGATATGGGGGATCATGATAGCTGAAAGACGCTGGACGCTGGACGCTGGACGCTGGACGCTGGACGCTGGACGCTGGAGGCTGGAGGCTGGAGGCTGGAGGCTGGAGGCTGGAGGCTGGAGGCTGGAGGCTGGAGGCTGGAGGCTGGAGGCTGGAGGCTGTTATCCGATGTTCGCAGACAGACAGCGTCAGGGATGCTGCTCAAACCAGCTTTCCAGAATAATCACCGCCGATGCTGAATCCACGCTGCCCTTATTCAACGCCCGAAAGCCGCCGCGCTCAAACAGCCCGGATTTCGCCTCTACGGTGCTCAGTCGCTCGTCGTGAAGCTGAATAGCCACACCGAAACGACCATGGACCTTGTTGGCGAAGTTGCGCGCCCGGGCGGTCAGCGGTTGCTCGGTACCGTCCATATTCAACGGTAGACCGACAACCACTGCTTCCGGCTGCCACTCTTTTAGCAGCCGCTCAACGGCGCTCCAGTCCGGCGTACCGTCCCGGGCCTTGAGCGCCGCCAGGGGGCGGGCGGTGCCGGTAATGCGCTGCCCGATAGCGACGCCGATACTTTTGGTGCCAAAGTCGAAGGCCAGTAATGTTCCGCTGCTCATCAGGCGTGTCCCGCATCATGGGGCATATTGTGGATATTAATGCCAATCAGTTGCGCCGCCGCGCGCCAGCGCTCTGAGGCCGGGGTTTTGAACAGAATGGCCGGATCGGCCGGGGCGGTCAGCCAGGCGTTTTCAAGGATTTCCTGCTCCAGTTGGCCCTTCTCCCAGGAGGAGTAGCCGAGCGCCACCAGAACGTTTTTGGGTTGCCGGTCGGTGCCCAGCGTCTCCAGCACATCCCGGGAGGTGGTAATCACCGTCTCGTCGCAGATGCGAATACTGGAGGAAAACATATCCGGCGGCGAGTGCAGGATAAAGCCTCGATCTTCCGCCAGCGGCCCGCCGATAAACACCGGTTTGTCGAGACTGACCTGCGGGTTGCGATCTTCCGGCGCGATCTGCAGCTTTTCCAGGACCTCGCTGACCCTGAGGTTATCCAGCGGTTTATTGACGATCAGCCCCATCGCGCCGTCGTCATTATATTCGCAGATATAGACCACGGAACGCCTGAACAGCGGATCCTGTAGTCCCGGCATAGCGATAAGAAAGTGATGCTGTAAATTCATTGTCGGTGCTTGTGCCTTCCTGGTTGAACATTCCGGAGTTCTGAATATCGGCGGGCAGTGTCCCGCCGATGCGTCTGTTACCTGGACAGCCGGGCTTCGATAGCGTCCATCAGCATACCGGTAATAGAGACAGGAAACTCGGCTTCAATTTCCCGTACGCAGGTCGGGCTGGTGACATTAATCTCCGTCAGACGGTCGCCGATGATGTCCAGACCAACAAATACCAGCCCCTTTTCTTTAAGCACCGGGCCCACGCGGCGGGCGATGGCCCAGTCGCTTTCTGTCAGCGGGCGCGGCTCTCCACGACCTCCGGCCGCCAGGTTGCCGCGGGTCTCCCCACCCTGGGGGATGCGTGCCAGGCAGTAGGGCACCGGCTCGCCGTCCACCACCAGTACCCGCTTATCGCCGTCTTTAATGGCTGGCAGGTAGGTTTGCGCCATGCAATAGCGGCTACCCAACTCGGTGAGGGTTTCGGCGATCACCGACAGGTTTGGATCCCCTTCCTTGACCCGGAAGATGGAGGTACCGCCCATGCCGTCCAGCGGCTTCAGGATGATATCGCCGTGCTGTTGCCAGAAGGCTTTTAACTGCGCTTTGTTACGGGTCACCAGGGTTTCCGGCGTTAGATCGGCGAACCAGGCGGTGAACAGTTTTTCGTTACAGTCACGCAGGCTTTGCGGTTTGTTAACGATCAGCGTGCCGTTATCCTCAGCGCGTTCCAGAATATAGGTGGCGTAGATAAATTCGGTGTCGAACGGTGGGTCTTTGCGCATCAGGATCACGTCCAGATCCGCCAGCGCGATATCTTGCTCGCTGCCGAACTGATACCAGCGGTCATAGTTTTGCTCGACGTTGACCAGCCGTGTGCGGGCCCGGGCTTCGCCGTTGGTCAGATACAGATCCGCCATCTCCATATAGTGAAGCTGGTAGCCGCGACGCTGGGCTTCCAGCAGCATGGCGAAACTGCTGTCTTTCTTGATGTTAATCGTTGCGATGGGGTCCATCACGATGCCGAGCTTAATCATTGTTGTTCTCCATTAGCCCAGATCGCCAAACCGCACCTGGAGCGCGGTGATAGCGGTGAGCGCGGTAGTCTCAGTGCGCAAGACGCGTGGTCCTAACAGAATATCAGTAAACTGGCGCTCTGTGGTCATGGCTATTTCGTCGGCGGACAGACCGCCCTCCGGGCCGATCAACAGGCGTACGCGCGATAACGGTTGCGGCAGGGTATTGATACTCTGGCTGGCGCGGGGATGCAGATTTAGTTTTACGCCATCATCGGCCTCCGCGCACCAGGCTTCCAGCGTCATCGCCGGGCGGATCAGCGGAAGGCGGTTACGCCCGCACTGTTCACAGGCGGCGATAGCGATTTTCTGCCACTGGTGGATTTTCTTCTCCAGCCGCTCGCCATCCAGCCGGACACCGCAGCGCTCCGAAAAGAGCGGCGTAATGATGTTCACCCCCAGCTCAATAGATTTCTGAATGGTGAACTCCATTTTCTCTCCCCGCGACATCACCTGGCCGAGGTGGAGGTGCAGCGGAGATTCCCGATCTTCCTGCTCGCTGCGCAGTATCGCGACGCGAATGCGCTTTTTATCGGCCTGAACAATCTCCGCCGGGAAAATGTGATTACTGCCGTCAAACAGCTGTAGCGCCTGTCCGGCGCCCATACGCAGCACCCGTCCCACATGGTTGGCGGCATCTTCGCTGAGGTCTGTCTGCTGGCCGACGATGAGCGGCTCGGGGTGATAGATGCGGGGAATACGCATGAAATACCTGTCCGTGATAGCCAGGACGCGCGGCCTGCGGCGGCGCGCCGTAATGAACGATAGCCGGTAGTGTAGGTTAGCTCTTTTGTGCCTGGCAAGCCTGGCGCACCCATGGATTATGATTACCCTGGATATGCGCGATGCGTTCATCCCGCTCGCACTCCCAGTCGGTGACCGGGTACATTTTATTCCAGGCGTTAAACAACTGTGTTTGCTGGCGCGAAAGGTTTAGCTGATAGCGATCGCGCATATAGAACCAGGTTCTGGCGATACTTCCCCGGGCGCGGGCCGGCGGTTCGGCGACTTTGCCTTTAAAATCAATCTTCATTTCACAGGCGCCGTACTGGCCTTCGCCGCCGTTCCACTGGCTGAACATAAAGTTGGCGCGATCGCCGTTCACTTCACCCACGGCTGGCTGCAGATTGTGCATATCGCTTTCCATCTGGCGGAACTCCGGATCCCTGGCGCAGTTTTTCCTGCCGCCATTCTGCCAGCACTGGCGCTGATGGCCAAATTGCCACGCGGGCACCACATGTTCCCACTCAATGCGCGAGGCGCGATTTTCATTCTTACGCACCTTATAGCCGCAGGATTCAAGGTCCGGGATCCCTTTTTTGCCCTGCCAGGTGATTTTACAGCCACAGTAGAAGTCGCCGGGGGCATCGGCATGTACCTTGATGCTGGCGGTTTTCGCGCTGGCGAAGCTGGGGAGCCCCTGGGCCTGCGCCGGAAGAGCAGGTACGGTCGCAACGAATGCAACAATCAGATAAAAATTGCGAGACATTTCCAGACTCCGGAAGCCAATCAGCCCGCACCGTAACTGATCGTTTATCCAGTTGCAATGTCTGTTATGAAGAGAAGTTCTGAAAAATTGCTTTTATTTACAAAGCGTTGAATTTTCCGCCTGTAATCGCTCGCCGCAGTGAACACAGCGGTATTCCGCCTCGCCGCGCAGCACCCGGTTATGGCGACGTACGGTAAGCTGATGCTGCTGGCAGCCGCAGCGATAGGGAAAGGTTTTCTGGCGCACCGACTGTACGGCGAAACGGTGAGTACGGCGGGCGGGAACCCCGAGTACGGTTTCCATCATCCATTTCCACTCTTTGCCGTGCGGCGCCACGCGGCCAAAGGTTTTCCATACCAGCAGATGGGCCAGTTCGTGGGGGACGACTTCGTCGATAAACGCCTGCTGATTTTCCATCAATAATACCGGGTTAAGACGGATTTCATTCTGTTCCAGCCAGGCGGTGCCGGCAGCGGTACCGCGCTGTTGAAAGATAACTTTTGGTTCCGGCAGGTTGAGGCCGGTGTGCTGGTTAGCGCGCTGCAAATGTTCGCGCAGACTGCGCATGACGGCCTGGGTCACGGAAATGGGGATGCGGGGTGTTTTCATAGCCGATGAGCATAGTGGGAAGTATGGCGCGGCGCAACCGGTCGGGCAGTGAGTCCTGCCCGACGTGGCGTTAACCGCAGAAACGATTAGTCGTGGGCGCCAATCTCGCGCAGCGGGCGACCCCGCATCAGGTTACGTTCGATATGCTCCAGGGAGACATGTTTGGTTTCCGGCACCAGCAGTATCGTCAGCACGATAAACAGCACGTTCAGGGCACCGTAAACCCAGAAGGTATTAGCGCTGCCCAGGCCGTTGAGCATGGTCAGGAACGTGGCGCCGACGATCATATTGGCGATCCAGTTGGTGGCCGTAGAGCAAGTGATGCCGAAATCACGCCCTTTCAGAGGCTGAATTTCGGAGCACAGTACCCAGATCAGTGGGCCGGCGCTCATGGCGAAACCGACGATGAACATCAGCAGCATGGCGACCGCAATATACCGGGCAGCGGCGGAATGGATGCCGAGATGCATCATGGTGCCGAGTACCCCCATACCGGCGGCCATCACCAGGAAACCGAGAATCAGCGTGGGTTTGCGGCCCCAGCGGTCAACCAGGCCGATAGCGATAAAGGTCGCCAGCACGTTGGTCAGACCGACGATGACGGTTCCCCACATCTGTTCTGTGGTGTTGGCGTAGCCGGCCAGTTCAAAAATCTTTGGCGCGTAGTACATGATGACGTTCATCCCGGTGAACTGTTGCATTACCTGCAACAGTACGCCGAGAAATACCGCCCGGCGGAAATTGCTATTTTCTTTGAACAGCGACCAGCCGCTCTGTTTGATCTTCAGACTGTCGCGGATTTCGTCCAGCTCGCGTTTGGCCTCTGCACGGGTATCGCGCAATTTCAGTAGTACCCGTTCGGCGTCATTAAAACGCCGTTTGGCGGCGAACCAGCGCGGGCTGTCAGGCAGGAAGAAGACGCCAATCAACAGCAGGATTGCCGGAATAATGATCACCCCGAGCATCCAGCGCCAGGCGCCGCTGTAGCTGAAGGCCGTATCAGAAAGGTATGCGCCGAGAATGCCTATCGTAATCATCAACTGATACATCGATATCATGCTGCCGCGAATTTTTTCCGGCGCAATTTCCGAAAGGTAGAGCGGGGCGGTGTAAGAGGCCACGCCGACCGCCAGGCCGAGCAGCACGCGTGAGAGGATGAGAATCTCGACGTTGGGCGCGAAGGCGGAAAACAGTGAGCCGGCGACAAACAGTATTGCGCCGATCATCAGGCTGTATTTGCGCCCCAGTTTGTAAGAGAGCCAGCCGCTGCCGACGGCGCCGACGGCAGCGCCGAACATCATAGAGCTCACCACCCATTCCTGTTGATGCGCGGTGATCTGGAATTCATCGGCGATAAATGGCAGCGCGCCGGCGATAACGCCGATATCCAGGCCAAACAGCAGTCCAGCCAGCGCGGCCAGGAAGCAGACAAAGAACGTAATGGTTTTATTCGAGTGTCTTGTTTTTTTTATCTCAGGCATACGCCCTCCGCTCAGTAATCAGATTCAACCTGTAAATAATAAGTTATCGATTCACAAAAATAATGTGATTGTAGTCACACTGATGTAATCGTTTACATAAACAATTGATTTGGTGAAATTTAAAATGGCATTTAAAACATTATGTTATATTGATTTATCTGAGTGATGGCGCTCTTCGTGCGAAAATTTTTGATAAAACATGTAATTTTCTTGCTTTTATGATTATGGATAGTGTCATCATTGACTGTTTTTCTTTGTGTAATCGGTTTCATTTTTTACTGACGGGTAGAGCATTACAGATCATCGTCAGGCGTCAGGCAGTGTATGGACAGGGAGTTGTTACGAAAATGAAGAAGCCTGCAGTGTGCTGGTCTCTGTGTGAAAAGCGCGGTGGGCTATTTCGGACCGGCGATTTCGCGTAACAGCGCCGCTTTGTCGGTCTTTTTCCACCCGATGTGTGGTTACACGCTACGATTGGCTTCTTTAGGATATTAACCCTGAACAGGGAGGTGATATTACCGTTGTGTACAGGCCGATTATTTTTTCTGTTAAGGAATAAAATCCCGGCATAGGCAAAGTGAAGAATGCTAAAGTCGATATATGGGCTTTATCAGGAAAGTGAACTGCTGCAATCATGAAAAATCGTGTAGTCAGAATAACGGGCACAACGGACCAGGTAAAAAAGATATTTGCGTTTTAATCCACTGTTTAAAAGGGTTCCACATGCCATTTGGCTATTTTAATTAATACTCAGACCTTCATCCTTTAATTTGGTACACACAGCCTGATGATTATCCGTGAAACAAGACAAATACCAGGAGACTCTTGTTGCTCCATCCTGAATTCTTCCCGGGGTTTGCAGGGGGCGTCTTTTACTCCGGATAACACCATTTTCATTTTTAAAATCAGTATGTTATTTTCTTCTATCCTGACGGCGATCTGATGGCTGTAGGGCATGTTTGAAAATCCTTTTCTGACAAATGCTGGACATATAATCCATCCTGTCAGCCAGCCCAAAAGTTAATCAAGTAAAACGTTATTCATTCAGAAGTGATAATCAGCATATTCCGGGACGCTAAATTCGCAAGGTATTGGCGCAACCCGGCCTGTTAAACATCGCCAGGCATGTTGTACTGATGATTATTTTGAATCCGGAAAGCGAAGATATACGTGGCGGAAATGAAAAGGCCAGCAATAAGCTGGCCTTCAGAAGCAGAGGGGGAGAATTATTTCAGACCGGCGGCTTCGCGCAACAGCGCCGCTTTGTCGGTTTTTTCCCACGGGAAGTGCTCACGACCGAAGTGGCCGTACGCCGCAGTCTGCTTGTAGATTGGGTGCAGCAGATCGAGCATCTGGATCAGGCCGTATGGACGCAGGTCGAAGAACTCGCGCACCAGCAGGGTCAGTTGCTCAGAGGCGATTTTTTCAGTGCCGAACGTTTCCACCATGATGGAAGTGGGTTCCGCCACGCCGATGGCGTAGGAAACCTGAATCTCGCAGCGGTCCGCCAGCCCGGCGGCGACGATGTTTTTCGCCACGTAGCGCGCCGCATAGGCCGCAGAACGGTCCACCTTCGACGGATCCTTACCGGAGAAAGCGCCGCCGCCGTGGCGCGCCATGCCGCCGTAGGTGTCGACAATGATTTTCCGGCCGGTCAGGCCGCAGTCGCCCATCGGGCCGCCGATGACGAAACGCCCGGTCGGGTTAATGAAGTATTTGGTGGCGGCGTTCAGCCACTCAGCCGGCAGGATCGGCTTAATGATTTCATCCATCACCGCGTCGTGCAGGTCTGCCTGACTTATCTCTTCGCTATGCTGGGTGGAAAGCACGACTGCATCGATACCGACGATTTTGCCGTCATCATACTGGAAGGTGACCTGGCTTTTGGCGTCCGGGCGCAGCCACGGCAGAGTACCGTTTTTGCGTACTTCGGCCTGGCGCTGTACCAGACGATGCGCGTAGGTGACCGGCGCTGGCATCAGTACATCGGTTTCGTTGGTGGCGTAGCCGAACATCAGGCCCTGGTCGCCAGCGCCCTGCTCGAGGGGATCGGTACGGTCAACGCCCTGGTTGATATCCGGGGATTGTTTGCCAATCGCGCTCAGTACCGCGCAGGAGTTGGCGTCAAAACCCATATCAGAATGCACGTAACCAATTTCGCGCACGGTATTGCGGGTGATCTCTTCGATATCCACCCAGGCGCTGGTTGTGATTTCACCGCCTACCAGTACCATGCCTGTCTTAACATAGGTTTCACAGGCTACGCGCGCTTTCGGATCCTGTTCGAGGATGGCATCCAGCACAGCATCGGAGATTTGGTCGGCAATTTTATCGGGATGCCCTTCTGATACAGATTCGGACGTAAAAAGGTGTTTAGCCATGTTTTCTTCACCCTAAGGATAAATCGGTTAGCTCAGACTGCGGCATCGGTTCAGCCAGTCCTGAAATGGTGGTCATCCATGTGAGGGGTACGACAGGCAGTCTGAATGTTAATCAGTATAGATGGATTAACTTCTGGACGGCCATTTTAGGTTAACCTGTCAGCGGATTGCCAGCGTTTTTTGATTCGGGTTACACAAACGGATAAATCCTGCCAAAAATT
Source organism: Entomohabitans teleogrylli (assembly GCF_001484765.1). Classification (GTDB taxonomy): domain Bacteria; phylum Pseudomonadota; class Gammaproteobacteria; order Enterobacterales; family Enterobacteriaceae; genus Entomohabitans; species Entomohabitans teleogrylli. Next base: position 296,733 of record NZ_KQ947378.1, read on the forward strand.
TTCCTGACAGCCTGCGCAGGTCGGGCATTTTTGTTTTGCTTTTTCTCCCTGTTCCAGGTATAAAACGGCGCGCGCGGCTCTATCAAAGCGCACGACTCGTCGTGACGCCACTTCCAGCCGGGTTGAGCAATGATTGTTAACGCTTTGGCTTAATCGCTTACGGTCGTTCGTGAGCGTGGAGGTGATAAGAGTAAGATGAACCGCTACTATCGTGAAAAACCGCCGCACCGTCCCGGTGCTGGTCTATTCCCTGCATTCCGCCTTTCTCTGTCTGCAACCTGCCGATGTTATACCCATCTCGGCGCTTCTCAGGATTCCCGGGCCGGTACTGTCCGTGGGTACTGAACAAGGGCGCTTCTGACCTGTTCGGAAGCTTTCTCAGGTTTCACCGTACTCTCGTCACACGAAGTTCGGTTACGTGTTTTACAATGTTATGAATAAGAAACCGGTCGCACAGGGCGCAAAACAGCGTATTGTGCTGGACAATCGCGTTTTTTGTGGGTTGTTATCGCCGTTGGCCACTGCGATAGTAGTCAACTGTTTTACACTGATGCTAAAGATTGAGGTTCGCAATGTCTGACGACATTTTTTCTGTTCCGGGTTCGTCAGCAGGCGAACAGGGTGTACTACGTTCCATGCAGGAGGTAGCGATGAGCTCCCGGGAAGCCAGCAAGATGCTACGCACATACAACATCGCGTGGTGGGGTAATAACTACTACGACGTTAACGAACTGGGGCATATCAGCGTATGCCCGGATCCGGATGTCCCGCAGGCGCAGGTCGATCTCGCCCAACTGGTGAAGTCCCGCGAAGCGCAGGGACAACGTTTGCCGGCGCTGTTCTGTTTTCCGCAGATCTTGCAGCATCGTCTGCGTTCGATTAATGCGGCGTTTAAACGCGCCCGTGAGTCCTATGGCTACAACGGCGACTACTTCCTGGTGTATCCGATTAAGGTGAACCAACACCGGCGGGTAATTGAATCGCTGATCCATTCCGGCGAGCCGCTGGGGCTGGAGGCAGGCTCGAAAGCCGAACTGATGGCGGTGCTGGCCCATGCCGGTATGACCCGCAGCGTGATTGTCTGCAACGGCTATAAAGACCGTGAGTATATTCGGCTGGCGCTGATTGGCGAGAAGATGGGCCACAAAGTCTATCTGGTCATAGAGAAAATGTCCGAGATCGCTATTGTGCTGGAAGAGGCGGAGCGCCTGAACGTAGTGCCACGCCTCGGCGTGCGTGCGCGTCTGGCCTCTCAGGGCTCCGGTAAATGGCAATCTTCCGGCGGCGAGAAGTCCAAATTTGGCCTTGCGGCGACTCAGGTGCTGCAACTGGTGGAGATCCTGCGCGCGGCGGGGCGGCTGGAGAGCCTACAACTGCTGCATTTCCACCTCGGTTCCCAGATGGCCAATATCCGCGATATCGCCACCGGGGTGCGCGAGTCGGCGCGTTTTTATGTCGAACTACACAAGCTGGGCGTCAACATTCAGTGCTTTGACGTTGGCGGCGGGCTCGGCGTCGACTACGAAGGAACCCGTTCCCAGTCAGATTGTTCGGTGAACTACGGCCTGAATGAATACGCCAATAACATCATTTGGGCGATTGGCGATGCTTGCGAAGAAAACGGACTGCCGCACCCGACAGTGATCACCGAATCCGGTCGCGCGGTGACGGCCCACCACACGGTGCTGGTCTCCAATATCATTGGCGTGGAGCGTAACGAATTTACTCGCCCAACGGCGCCGGCGGACGATGCTCCCCGGGCGCTGCAGAGTATGTGGGAAACCTGGCAGGAGATGCATGAGCCGGACAACCGCCGTTCGCTGCGTGAATGGTTGCATGACAGCCAGATGGATTTGCACGAAATCCACATTGGTTACTCCTCCGGCAACTTTAGCCTTCAGGAACGCGCCTGGGCCGAACAGCTCTATCTTGGGATGTGCCACGAAGTGCAGAAGCAGCTCGACCCGCAAAACCGTGCGCATCGCCCGATCATTGATGAACTGCAGGAGCGCATGGCGGATAAACTGTATGTCAATTTCTCGCTATTCCAGTCGATGCCGGATGCGTGGGGGATTGACCAGTTGTTCCCGGTATTGCCGCTGGAAGGATTGAACCATGCGCCGAGCCGTCGCGCCGTGCTGCTGGATATTACCTGCGATTCGGACGGTACTATCGACCACTACGTGGACGGTGACGGTATCGCCACCACCATGCCGATGCCGGAATATGACCCGGAAAATCCGCCGCATCTCGGGTTCTTTATGGTCGGGGCTTACCAGGAAATTCTTGGCAACATGCATAACCTGTTCGGCGATACCGAAGCTGTGGATGTGTTTGTATTCCCGGATGGCAGCGTCGAAGTTGAGCTGTCCGACGAAGGGGATACTGTGGCGGATATGCTGCAGTACGTGCAGCTCAACCCGGCAACCCTGCTTACTCAGTTCAGCGATCAGGTGAAAAAGACCGATCTGGACGAGGCATTGCAGAAACAGTTCCTGGAAGAGTTTGAGGCCGGGCTGTATGGTTATACCTATTTAGAAGATGAATAATTTGATTCATTAAATAAAACCAGGAGCAGGAAACTGCTCCTTTTTTATAAGCGAACCCTGGTGAAAAATGCTTCAAGTAAAGTGGATGGTGAGCTCAAATTGACTGCAAAATCAACCATTTTCAGGTAGCTATGCAAAAGCGTTTTTTTACTTATAATCATCCGCAGGAATTGTAAATTACCGGGATACAGGATATGGAAAGTCAGGTATTTTCACTCATTCGGGAATTGAATGAATTATTACAGAATCAACATCAGGATAGCGAACGCATTCATGCATTAAGCTGCGAGACAGTCAACGCGATGGTGGCGCAGACGTTCTGGATAGCCGCCAGTCTGATAGAACAGGATGGAAAGGCCGGGGTCAACTTTTCGTTCGAGGAAACTGAATATTCTGAATACCCTATGCTGAGCGTGTGGATACCTGCTGAAGCGGATACCCGCCCGGCGATGCTGGAGGACGCGGCGGAGGATGACTTAATACAGGTCCATGGTGGTATTATTCTGCAACTTCTTGATTCAGTGCGCTTTGATATTTTATTTATTCTTTCCGCGGATGAGGCTGAATATATACGTTTTAATATTCTGCGGCAGATATTAATTATTGCCGAACATTCTGAGCAATATGTCTCTTTTTCGCAAGTACAGGCCCTCGACACAGTTGAAAAATGGCAGGATGGTCTCTCCGTTGTTGATGGTTTCCCCGTGCCGGTAACCTTTGTACGCCAGTTGTACGGTTATTGCGAAGATCAAAAAAGGATCTCCTGCTGTAATCTGGCGCTGGTTAATCTTAATGATACTAACCAGTACGTTATGTTTATTGAATTTAAATGTGATTATAAGCAAGAGGCGCAGCAACATTTTCTCAAGGTACAGAAGATGGCAAAACCCTGGATGCCGCCGTATATGGAGCTTATTTACTTTGATGATTCCGGGACGAGTACGATGGATAATATTCGGGAGTTGTTTAATTCTCAGCCCTCCTTTTATCATCAACAGCATTCAACCGGTTGGCTGGCCAGGCTGAAGCGTAAGATGCGTCCACCGATGCCTTATTTGGTCAGACTGACCCTTACTGATTGAGTCTGATGTATCCCGGAAAGCCTGGGCCGTGCTGATTGCACGGCGGACATTACGGCTTCCGGGCTTTCCGGCATTGATGCTGTGACCATCCCGGTCTTTCCTGTCAGAGCCTGATAACTTTTTTCCCCCGGGCCAGGTGTGCTGGGGGCTATCTCTTTTCCAGCCGGATGATGATTCTCGGGCCGGTATCATGGGATGGCTATCCAGTGGGCTTACTCTGGATCCATACCCGTGATTTCTCCGACGACGGTCCCGACAGCGATATCCGCTTGACCATGAGCCAGAAAGGTGGGAGCCGCCTTCTTCGTCCCACGAATCCTGCTCTCTTTCACCACTTTGTCTTATTTTAATTAAGCCTGCTATTTTTTAGCCAGTTTTCTTATTCCCCTGGTGTGCCAGGGGCTTTATTATCCGGTTACCTGCCATGTGGGAATTGACTGGCAGAAACCACGGGATGACAGATAAAGGGAAACAGCATGAAACGGACATTGGTATATGGCGTACTGGTCAGCATATTAACCCTGCTTTCCGGGTGCGCCAGCAGAGCGCCCCAGCACAGCAGCGCAATGGAAAAGAGCGCCCTGGGTACCGCCTGGGGGGATGAGGTGTACTCGCCGGTGAAGAGCGTCGAGGCGCAGCGTAAATACAGTGAACCTTCAGATGTCACTATTATTCGCTATTCAGCAGATTCTTATCGTCATCAGGATTACGTGTACTCAATGCGTAAAGGCGATATTGAATTTGCGGTACGCGACGCCAGTTTTCGCTCAATGCCCATCTTCCGCCAGCGTGATAACTACAGCGGTAGCGTTCAGTACGTGATCAAAGGAACACCCGGGCAGCGTTATCAGCTCTATTTCCGCAATTTCAGTAGCTGGAAGAACTACGAAGTTGTCGCCACCGTCGACGGACTTGATGTGCTGAACGGTAAGCCAGGCTCGGTGAACAATAATGGCTATATTCTCAACGCCGGAGAATCGCTGGCTATTAAGGGTTTCCGCACCAGCAAGCAGGCCGAAGCGTCATTTGAATTTTCTGCAGTCGGCGACTCCTATGTCGCCAATTCTCAGCATGGCGATGTGAACAACGTCGGGACCATTGGTTTTGCGGTGTTTGAACTGCGTGGCAAAACGTTGCCGCCCTGTGAAGGGCAGGCATTCCCGGCGGATAATAGTGGTTATGCGCAGCCGCCCTGCCAGCGCTGAAGCGTTGCACTATACTCTGGTTGATAAATACTGAGCTATTGAACCGTCGTGTAAATGGGGCGATAATCCGCACCAACAACGCAGTAATCTATCCAGTCCCTTCCTCGTCGGGTTTAACGACGCGGAAGGGATTTTTTTTATATCGACTCAACCCTAACCGAGAGGTCAGATAATGAGCACCTTAGGCCATCAATACGATAATTCCCTGGTATCCAATGCCTTTGGTTTTTTACGCCTGCCGCTGAACTTCATGCCCTATGACAGCGATGCTGACTGGGTGATCACCGGCGTCCCGTTCGACATGGCGACCTCGGGCCGCGCCGGCGGACGCCACGGCCCGGCGGCTATTCGCCAGGTTTCCACCAATCTGGCCTGGGAAGGTAATCGCTTCCCGTGGGATTTCGATATGCGCGAACGCCTGAAGGTGGTGGACTGCGGCGATCTGGTATATGCCTTCGGCGATGCCCGCGAAATGAGCCAGAATCTCCAGGCCCATGCAGAGAAACTGCTGGCGGCCGGCAAGCGGATGCTGTCATTTGGCGGCGACCATTTTGTGACGCTGCCGCTGTTGCGCGCGCACGCGAAGCATTTCGGTAAAATGGCGCTGGTTCATTTTGATGCCCACACCGACACCTATGCCAACGGCTGTGAATTTGATCATGGCACCATGTTCTATACCGCGCCGAAAGAGGGGCTGATCGACCCGCACCACTCAGTGCAGATTGGTATTCGCACCGAATTTGATAAAGACAATGGCTTTACCGTGCTCGATGCCGCGCAGGTCAATGACCGCGGCGTGGATGATATCCTGGCCCAGGTGAAACAGATTGTCGGCGATATGCCGGTCTATCTGACCTTTGACATTGACTGCCTCGATCCGGCTTTCGCGCCGGGTACCGGAACGCCGGTTATCGGCGGTTTGACATCTGACCGGGCGCTGAAACTGGTGCGTGGCCTGAAAGATCTGAATATCGTCGGGATGGATGTGGTGGAAGTGGCGCCAGCCTATGACCAGTCAGAGATTACGGCGCTGGCGGCAGCGACGCTGGCGCTGGAAATGCTCTATATCCAGGCGGCGAAAAAAGGCGCCTGATATCAGGCCAGCAGCGCCGGCGCGCGCCTCAGGCGCAGCAGCAGGATGCTACCGCCGGCCAGAGTGACCAACTGGCTGGCGGTCAGGACGCTGAATCCCACCGCGGCGCTGCCGTAGTGGGAAATCATTATGCCCATCGCCACCGGGATCGCCGCCGCGCACAGGTGGGCCATACCGCTGACAATCCCCCAGGCGCTGGCTACCGCCTCCGGGCGCGCCCGCTGTTGCACCATCACCGGAATTACCGCGCTTTGCAATCCCCAAAAGATACTGGCGGACAGTAACCAGAAGGCGATCCAGGCGCTCTGCTGGCTGAAGGCCAGACCAGCGATGGACAGCGCGGTCAGCGCCGCGCAGTAAATCAGCAGCAGCGGCGTACGTTCCGCTGGCTGCTTATCAATTATCATACCGCCGCACATCTTCGCGCCCAGACAAAGGGCGAACGGGATCGCCGCCAGCCATCCGGCGACGGGCAGGGAAAAGTGTCGGGTTTCCAGCAGCCACAGCGGTAACCAACTGCTGCTGCCCCACAAATATCCCAGCGATGCGACTTCCAGCAGGAACAGCCAGCCAGGCAGCGGCGTTTGCCAGGCCAGGCGCAGCGTGGTGCGGATTCGCAGCCGGGTTCCCAGGCGTCGCGATTGCTCCGCCGGGAGGAAATAGCCGATAAGCAGCAGGGCGCATAACAGGTTGAATGCGGCCAGTCCCCAGGCCGCGCCGGATCCGCCGAGGTGGTGTATCATCACGTTGACCAGCGGTAACCCGACCACCAGCCCCAGCGGCGCGCCGAGTAGCGTCAATGCACTGGCTCTGCCCAGTTCGTTGCGTGGAAAGTGATCGTTGAGGTAGCGGATTTTCAGACACAGGATGGGGCCGTGGGCCGCGCCTGTCAGGATACGGCTCACGATAAAGCCGGACAGCGAACCGAGCAGCGGTGACAGCGCGCATACGGCAGCCCAGAACAAAACGGTTATCGTCACCCCGGTGCGGTAGTGGAATTTGCTTTCCAGTAGCGGCGTTATCAGTAGCATGGAAAAACCATAGCCAATCAGGAACAGGGCGAGCGCCAGTCCCTGTGCGACGGATGGCTCGCTGAAACCAAATTGGACCAGAAATTGCTGATCCAGTAGCTGAAGATGCATATTTACCCGATCGATATACAGCATCACGATCAATAGCATAAAAGCGACGGCGCCTTGCCATTTGCTGGAAATCATCGGGTCGCCCTCCGCGCTACGCACCGCTTGTTGTGCCGGTGCCGGGATCTCAGTGTTACATCCGGATCATTCTGTTCCTGAATAGCGAAAAGCGCGGGAAATGCATGTTTCTTTCGTGATCGTTAACGCAATTCCGGCAGGTAAAATGCGGCTGATTGTGGCGTATGTCACGCTATAGCGCGGCGGAAGGGAAAAGGGCAGCCATATTTATAGACGAGAATATGGCTGCCTGGAGATTTACATCAGGCTGAAAGGATATTCGACGTAGACGCGAATCTCGTTGCCGCTGGTGTTGTAGTCGCTGGCATTGGATGACACGCGCAGTACTGAATAGCGAACTTTTAGTTTCAGATCTTTCGCCGGTCCGCTCTGCACCTGGTATTGCAACTGGTTGAACCATTCATGTTCGTGACCGTTGCTGGTGGCGGAGGTTTTAATATTGTCGCCGCGCACATACGCCACATCATAAGTCAGGCCCGGTACCCCCAGTCCGGCGAAATCCAGCCCGTAGGCGACCTGCCAGGAGCGTTCGTCTTCGCCATTGAAATCAGACCAGTAGGAATTGGCCAGCCAGATGGTATTGCCGCCGTCGCCGACGCCGCCCTGGTTACGATAGCCGCCGTAGTTATAGCCGGTGCTGCCGCTACTCTGTTGGTAAGCCAGCTTGAAGGTATGCATATCCAGCACATAACTGGCCGCCAGGCTCCAGATAGTATTGCTGCGGCCGGTGTTCAGGCTGTCGGCGTACTGTTGGTCAAGGCGTGAGTTGTAACCGTTAAAGTCCAGAATCATCTGCTGATTGCCGGCCAACGGCTGTTTGAAATTCAGGCCCAGATACTGTTTGTTCAACACCTCTTCGACGTGAGATGCGTACAGCGCGCCGCTGAACTGATCGTTAAACTGGTAGCTGGCGCCGCCGAATGAGAGGCTCTTCAGGCCGCTGTCGTGGCTGTCATCGCTTTTGCGCTGTTCGTCGGTAAAGTAACCGGCATTGACTTCCAGCCCGGCCAGTTCCCGGGAGGTCAACATTACCCCAGTGTAGGTTTCATACAGCAGGCGTGAATTGTCGGCATTCACGATAGGCAGCGCCGGGTTTTGAGTGCCGTAGCTGAGTTCGGTATTTGAGAAGCGCATTTTGGCGCGGGCGCCGAATTTCGCGAGATCGGATTTGGCTTTTCCGTCGTTGTCCTGAGCAAAGAAATCGATGCCGCCGGCGCCGCTACGTCCCCGTCCGCCGTCAAGGCGTACAGCGTACTGGGCGATACCGTCAACCCCGAAACCTACCGGCCCCTGGGTGAAGCCGGAATTCCAGGTGGCGATAATGCCCTGACCCCATTCCGCGCGGTCGCGGACGCCCTGGGCTTTGTAATCCCGATTAATCCAGGCGTTGCGCAGCAGCACATCCAGGTGACCGTCTTCAATAAAACCGCGGCTTTCTGACTGACTGGCGGCGAAGGCCGACGAAGCGCTTAAAATCCCGAGGATAATAAGTGGTAGTTCTTTTTTCACTTGCTGATTTCTCTGTCTGTAATTTTGGAAGGGCGGTTTCTACCGCTAAAAGAGATGGTTACCTGAATGTATTTACAATGCAATAACATTTGCTGCCATTAAACACGTATCGTCACTTTTCAGTGCGCAGGAGCGAAATTTATGGCGCTAAATGAAGGGGTTATATTTTCCGCTATAGGAAATAACGGCACATTTCGTGAATAACCAATAGCTGCATGGGCTGCGCCAGACAGCATTGGGATAATCTTGCCTGGCGCGGGTATAAAGGGAAGGTTACTTAATACCGTCTGCCGCCATCCGATCGCGAATATGTCGGGCGCGCTCTGCCGATGCCGGGTGATCGTCAAGCATGCTGCTCTGGCGCCCCTGTTCCAGCTGCGCCAGCTTTTCAAAGCTGGTGGCCAGTCCGCCGGGGTTAATGCCCCGTTTGCGCAACAGATCGTAGGAGTAATCGTCAGCTTCAGACTCCTGGCGCTGGGAGAACTGCGCGTTAACCAGTTGTTCGCCAAGATCGCCAAGCTGGGACTGGGAAAGACTGCCGATAATTCCGCCGGCAGAGGCGGCTGCGGCGCGGAGCGCGTTAGTGCCCAGCGCTACCTGCATGCCTTTTTTCACATGGCCGAGCGCCACATGGCCCATTTCATGGCCGATAACCGCTTCCACTTCATTGTCGGTCATCATATCCATTAACCCGCTGTAGACCCGGATACAACCGTTGGCCATTGCGAACGCATTGACGTCTTTAGTCACGTAGACTTTATAGTTCACCGCGGTACCGTTGATATTATCTCCCAGCGCGGCGGCGATTTTATTCAGGCGCTGGGTATAAGTGCTGCCCGCTGGCGCCAGCGTGGCTTTGGCATCCATTTCCTGGCAGGCTTTGTCACTCAGGGCAATCACCTGCGCGTCGTTTAGCGTATAGGCCTGAAAAGCTTCCGCCCCTGACGTCATCAGGGAACCTGAATCCATATTCTGACAACCGCTGAGTGCGGCTGTGACACCCAGAGCTAATAACACAGGGCGAATCTTCATGCTGTCACTTCCACTTAATTGAAGGTTAATGAGGCCTGCCGCAACGGCAAACAGCGGCAACATGAGTATAAAAAAGAATAGCTATTTCCGGCGAGTGAGTTGTGCGCGTTAGCCTGCACTTGCGGAGATTTCTGAGTCTCCGCAAGGATGTTCCATGTACATAGCATGCGGCCTGGGGTACATTAATGGCAATTTTTTCGGGCGTAGCCCATAACGCATAGTAGTCAAGTCGTGACCTTCAACCATCCGATCTGGAGTTAAAATGTCTTCTCGTAAAGAGCTTGCCAATGCTATTCGTGCGCTCAGCATGGACGCCGTACAAAAAGCCAAATCCGGTCACCCGGGAGCCCCTATGGGCATGGCGGACATTGCCGAAGTCCTGTGGCGTGATTATCTGAACCATAATCCGAACAATCCGCACTGGGCGGATCGCGACCGTTTCGTGCTGTCCAATGGTCACGGCTCGATGCTGATTTACAGCCTGCTGCACCTCACCGGTTATGATTTGCCGATGGAAGAGCTGAAGAACTTCCGCCAGTTGCATTCCCGAACCCCGGGTCACCCGGAAGTTGGTTACACGCCGGGTGTGGAAACCACCACCGGTCCGCTGGGCCAGGGCATCGCTAACGCCGTTGGGATGGCTATTGCCGAGAAAACGCTGGCTGCGCAGTTTAACCGCCCGGGTCACGACATTGTCGATCACTACACCTACGCCTTTATGGGCGACGGTTGCATGATGGAAGGCATTTCCCATGAAGTGTGCTCTCTGGCGGGCACCCTGAAGCTGGGCAAGCTGATTGCGTTCTACGATGACAACGGTATTTCCATTGATGGTCATGTGGAAGGCTGGTTTACCGACGATACCGCGAAGCGCTTTGAAGCCTACGGCTGGCACGTGGTGCGCGGGGTGGACGGTCACGATGCCGATGCCATTAAACGCGCGGTAGAAGAGGCCCGTAAAGAGACTGGCAAACCGTCCCTGCTGATGTGCAAAACCATCATCGGCTTTGGCTCTCCGAACAAAGCGGGGACGCATGATTCCCACGGCGCGCCGCTGGGTGATGCTGAAGTCGCCGCAACCCGTGAACAACTGGGCTGGAAATACGAGCCGTTCGTTATCCCGCAGGATATCTACGCGCAGTGGGATGCTAAAGAGGCCGGACAGGCGAAAGAGTCTGCCTGGAACGAGAAGTTTGCCGCCTATGCGCAAGCGTTCCCGCAGCAAGCCGCAGAATTTACCCGCCGTATGAAGGGGGATATGCCGGCGGACTTCGCCGCAAAAGCGCAGGCGTGGATTGAAAGTCTGCAGGCTAATCCGGCGAAAATCGCCAGCCGTAAAGCATCCCAGAACGCGATTGAAGCGTTTGGCCCGTGGCTGCCGGAATTCCTCGGCGGTTCCGCTGACCTGGCGCCTTCCAACCTGACCCTGTGGTCCGGTTCGAAGGCCATCAATGAAGACGCGGCCGGTAACTACATTCATTACGGTGTGCGTGAGTTTGGTATGACCGCTATCGCCAACGGTATCGCGCTGCACGGTGGTTTCCTGCCATATACCTCGACCTTCCTGATGTTCGTGGAATATGCCCGTAACGCGGTGCGTATGGCGGCGCTGATGAAACAGCGTCAGGTAATGGTTTACACCCATGACTCCATTGGTCTGGGGGAAGATGGTCCGACTCACCAGCCGGTAGAGCAACTGGCGTCCCTGCGTGTGACCCCGAACATGAGCACCTGGCGCCCGTGTGACCAGGTGGAATCCGCGGTGGCGTGGAAGTATGGTGTTGAGCGCCATGACGGCCCGACAGCGCTGATCCTGTCGCGTCAGAACCTGGCGCAGCAGGAGCGCAGCGCGCAGCAACTGGCGGATATCGCCCGCGGCGCCTACGTGCTGAAAGACTGCGCCGGCCAGCCGCAACTGATCTTCATCGCCACCGGTTCCGAGGTGGAGCTGGCGGTGGCGGCATGGGAAAAACTGTCGGCGGAAGGTGTGAAAGCGCGTGTGGTTTCTATGCCGTCTACTGATGCCTTCGACAAGCAGGATGCCGCCTACCGCGAATCCGTGCTGCCGAAAGCGGTTTCTGCCCGCGTGGCGATTGAAGCGGGTATCGCTGATTACTGGTTCAAGTATACCGGTCTGAATGGCGCTATTGTCGGGATGACGACCTTCGGTGAGTCCGCGCCGGCAGAGAAACTGTTCGAAGAGTTCGGCTTCACTGTCGACAACGTCGTGGCGAAAGCCAAAGCGCTGCTGTAATCGCGGTCTGCATTGCTGATGAAAACGGGTCGCTGATGCGGCCCGTTTTTTTGCCCGCCATTGCGACGATAGCGCGCTATCCTGGCGATTTTCACTATGGCTATTCTTTGCCAAAGACAGGCATAATATTCGGCTGCAACTGCGCATAAGGCTGCGCGCCAGCCCTCTTTTTAGCCAGGAATAGTAAAGCGATGGAAGCGACCAGAAAGGGTGAATTACTGATGCTGCTCACCAGCCTGCTGGCCGCGGCGGGCTGGTTTGTATCGCGCCAGGCGATTGAGGCGTTGCCGGTCAGCGGATTTATCGGGCTGCGCTTTTTGCTGGCGGCGCTGGTTCTGCTGCCTTTTTGCTGGCGCGATATTGCCGCTAACTTTACTCTGACCGCGCGTAACGGCCTGCTGACTGGCGGGCTGCTCGGCGCTGGCTTACTGCTGTGGATCTATGCCGTGGCGGTCAGCCCCACACTGTCGGAAGGGGGATTTATTACCAGCCTGGCGATGCTGTTTGTCCCCCTGCTGAACTGGTTATTTTTCCGTAACCGGCCGCCGTTAGCCTTCTGGCTGGGGCTGCCGCTGGTGCTGGCTGGGCTGATGCTGCTTTCCCTGCAGGGAAGCTGGAACTTTGCCTCCGGCCACATCTGGTTCGCCGCCTCATCTTTGCTGATGTCGCTATTTTTTATTGTTAACAGCCGGCTGGCGCCGCATTTGCCGGTACTGCCCTTCAGCTGCGCCCAGTTACTGGTGGTCGGCGTTATGGGGCTACTGGTATCGCTGGCGACGGAAACGTGGCCGGAACGCATCTCCGCCGCAGGTATCGGGTGGCTGCTGGTCAGCGTGTTGCCGGCTACCGTGTTGCGTTATGTCGTGCAAATCGCCGGTCAGCGTCTTGCCGCGCCGGTAACGGCCGCGCTGATTATGCTGCTTGAACCGGTGTGGGTACTGCTGTTCAGTCTGTTGATCTATCAGGAACCGTTTTCGCCGCAGAAGCAACTTGCCTGCGCTTTGATGTTTATAGGCCTGCTGATTACCCGCAGCCGTCTTTTTGGCCGCCGTAATACGCTGAGCAAGCCGCTGACAAATCCCGAACCGTAGTTTTCACGCCGGATGCGCCGTAAAGTGTTTTGGAGCTGTGCTGATCTGCGTGATTGATCAAGGTTTTTATCTTAAAGCAATCACCTTAACGTTATTATGATCACAAAAAAAATATATTTTTTATGTTTTGTTTTGAGTTATTTATCACAAAAATATGATTGACAAATAAATATCACAATACAACTTTTTGATCTGGTTGGTTTTGTATTTCTCCGCTGTCTGATTTAAGGGGAATTGCCCCTGATTGCTTTATTTTGCGCTCGCGAGTAGTTTGCTTCCTGAGCTATGAAAATAAAAAGAGGGCGCAACATGCGGCTAAGGGATTATTTTCCAAAAAATTCTATCGTTATTAAATCACGGGCGGAAGACTGGCGCCAGGCAGTGGATTATGCGATGGAGGGGTTATTAAATAATGGCTATATCAAAAGTGACTATATTCAGGCCATTAAAGATTCGACATTAGATAATGGCCCTTATTATATTCTGGCGCCTTATATCGCGATGCCCCATACCAGGCCGGAGGCTGGCGCGATTAAGACTGGCCTGACATTAACGTTGCTGGATGAACCGGTTATTTTCGGTGATGACCAACCTATCAGGTTACTGATTGGCCTGTCCGCCGCTGATTCTGATACTCACATTGAGGCAATTCAGTCACTCAGTGAATTGCTGTGTGAAGACGAAAATATTCAGGCATTGCTGGCGGCAAAAAATGAAGAACAGCTGGCGGATATTCTTATTCGCGCCTGATTTCTCTTTTCCTGTAACAGGACATGATTATGGAAAATAAGTCTGCTCGTGCAAAGGTCCAGGCTTTTGGGGGATTTTTAACCGCTATGGTTATACCCAATATTGGCGCATTTATTGCCTGGGGTTTTATTACTGCCTTATTTATTCCCACCGGCTGGTTACCCAATGAGCATTTCGCCAGAATTGTCGGGCCAATGATTACCTATTTATTACCGGTAATGATTGGTTCTACTGGCGGGCATCTGGTGGGTGGCAAGCGGGGCGCCGTGATGGGGGGGATTGGCACCATCGGCGTGATTGTCGGGGCGGATATTCCGATGTTTATCGGGGCGATGATTGTCGGGCCGCTGGGCGGTTGGGTGATTAAACGCATCGATGCCGCGCTGGAAAAACATATTCCGGCGGGTTTTGAGATGGTGATTAATAATTTCTCGCTCGGCATTGCCGGTATGCTGATGTGCCTGCTGGCGTTTGAGATTATTGGTCCCGCGGTGCTGGTGGCGAATAACTTTGTCAAAGAGTGTATCGAATCACTGGTGAAAACCGGTTATCTACCGCTGCTGTCGCTGATTAACGAGCCGGCGAAGATTCTGTTTTTGAATAACGCCATCGATCAGGGCGTCTATTACCCGCTGGGTATGCAGCAGGCTTCGGATACCGGGAAGTCTATCTTCTTTATGGTGGCTTCTAACCCGGGACCCGGACTGGGCCTGCTGTTGGCGTTCGCGGTGTTTGGCAAAGGCATGAGTAAACGTTCGGCGCCGGGGGCGATGATTATCCACTTCCTGGGCGGGATTCATGAGCTCTATTTCCCCTACGTGCTGATGAAGCCTCTGACGCTGATCGCCATGATTGCCGGCGGAATGTCAGGGATTTACACCTTCCATCTACTTGATGGCGGTCTGGTGGCCGGTCCCAGTCCGGGTTCCATTTTCGCTTACCTGGCGCTCACTCCCCGCGGCTCATTTATCGCTACTCTGTCCGGCGTGACGGTGGGGACGGTAGTGTCGTTTGTGGTGACCGCGTTGATTCTGAAAATGGAAAAGAGCGGCGTACAGGAAGACGTGGATAGTTTTGCCCAATCCACGCAGGCGGTGAAAGCCATGAAACAGCAGGGGACATCACTCTCCGGTCAGGTAAAACACATCGCGTTTGTCTGCGATGCCGGTATGGGGTCCAGCGCCATGGGCGCCACCACCTTTCGCAAGCGCCTGGAAAAGAGCGGACTGAATATCGAAGTCAGGCATTATGCCATTGAAAATGCACCGCCGGACGCCGATCTGATCGTCACGCATGCGAGTCTGGAAGGACGCGTGAAACGGGTTACCCACCAACCGCTAATCCTGATCAATAACTATATCGGCGATCCGCAACTGGACACCCTTTTTGAACGATTGACGTCACATCAGGCGGAAAAACCATGAAAACAAAAGTTGCAGCAATTTACGGGAAACAGGATGTGCGCATCCGCGAATTCGAATTGCCGGAGATCACCGATAACGAATTACTGGTCAGGGTTATCTCCGATAGTGTCTGCCTGTCCACCTGGAAGGCGGCGCAACTGGGGAGCGATCATAAACGCGTACCGGGGGATCTGGAAAATCATCCGGTTATCACCGGCCACGAGTGCGCGGGGATTATCGTTCAGGTCGGGAAAAATTTAACCGCCGGCTATCGGCCCGGTCAGCGATTCGTATTACAGCCGGCGATGGGCTTACCGAGCGGTTATTCGGCGGGCTACAGCTACGAATATTTTGGCGGTAATGCGACTTATATGATTATCCCTGAGGTGGCGATCAATCTGGGGTGTGTTCTGCCCTATCACGGTTCCTGTTTTGCCGATGCCTCTCTGGCGGAGCCGATGTGTTGCATTATCGGCGCTTACCGGGCGAATTATCACACCACACCCTATGTCTATGAGCACCGGATGGGGATAAAGCCGGGCGGAAACCTGGCGCTACTGGCCTGTGCGGGCCCGATGGGTATCGGCGCCATCGATTACGCGATTAATGGCGGGGTGCGCCCGGGCAGAATCGTGGTGGTGGATATTGATGAGGCGCGGCTGGCGCAAGCGCAGAAATTATTACCCGTGGCGCAGGCGGCGGAAAAGGGCATCGAGCTTATCTATGTGAACAGCGCTGGGCTGGAAAATCCAACCCAGGCGCTGCGGGCGCTGACCGGCGGTCACGGTTTTGACGATGTGTTTGTTTATGCGGCGGTTTCCGCGGTGGTTACGCTGGCGGATGAATTACTGGCGGAAGATGGCTGCCTGAACTTCTTCGCCGGTCCGACGGATAGCCAGTTCAAAGTACCGTTTAATTTTTACAATGTGCATTACAACAGCACACACGTGGTCGGCACCTCCGGAGGCTCTACCGACGATATGATTGAGGCTCTTACTTTGAGCGCCAACGGGCGGCTACGGCCCTCTTTTATGGTGACGCATATCGGCGGGCTGGATGCGGTACCGGAAACCATTCTGAATCTGCCGGATATTCCGGGGGGTAAGAAACTTATCTACAACGGCGTTACGCTGCCGCTGACCGCGATTACCGATTTTGCCGAACTGGGCAAATCCGATCCGCTATTCCAGGCGCTGGCGGAGCGGGTGGAGAAAACCCACGGCATCTGGAACGAGGAGGCTGAACGCTACCTGCTGGCCCATTTTGGCGTCGATATCGGGGAGGCGGTGTGATGCACTCGCTGGTATGGCCATTGCTGCGCGTCACTGAACAGGCGGCGCTCGCTGCCTGGCCCTCGATTGGCTGCGGCGATAAAAACGCTATTGACGGTCTGGCGGTGCGTGCGATGCGTGAAGCCCTCAACCATGTTGCTATGCGCGGGCGGATTGTCATCGGCGAGGGAGAGATCGACAACGCGCCCATGTTGTTTATCGGTGAACAGGTCGGTAGCGGGAAAGGCCCGGCGGTGGATATCGCCGTCGATCCCATTGAAGGCACGCGCATGGTGGCGATGGGGCAGAACAATGCGCTGGCGGTGATGGCGCTGGCGCCGCAGGGGACGCTGCTGCACGCTCCGGATATGTATATGAAAAAGCTGGTGGTCAACGCCGGGGGGCGCGGCGCTATCGATCTGGCGCTGCCGCTGGCGGAGAACCTGCGCCGTATCGCCGCCGCGCTGGGGAAACCGTTATCGGCGCTGCGGCTGGCGACGCTGGATAAACCGCGCCAGCAACAGGCGATCGCCGAGGCGTCGCGTCTGGGCGTGAAGGTGTTCGCGCTGCCTGATGGCGATGTCGCCGCCAGCGTACTGACCTGTATGAAAGACAATCAGTTTGATGTGCTGTATACCACCGGCGGCGCGCCGGAAGGGGTGATCTCGGCCTGCGCGGTGAAGGCGCTGGGCGGTGATATGCAGGCTGAGCTGGTGGATTTTTGCCAGGCGAAGGACGATACGCCGTCGCACCGGCAGATCGCCCATGATGAACGCCGGCGCTGCCGGGAGATGGGGGTCGACATTAACCGCATTTACGGGCTGGATGAACTGGTGGGGAGTACGGCCATTCTGTTTTCCGCCACCGGCGTTACCGGGGGCGATATCCTGCGCGGCGTACGCCAGCAAGGCAGTATGGTGCGTACCCAAACATTGCTGATCAATGGCATAGACCAAACGTGTAATATAATAGATTCCCTGCATCACCAGTGAGCGCAACCGAGAACCTCATGACTACGCTGACGGAAGACGAAATTCTTGAGCAACTGGACGCCCGGGCCGATTTACCGGCCTTTATGTCCGCGGCCCATGAAATATTGTCGGCGGGGGTCAGGCGTTTTCTGCCGTCATTGTTTGTGAATAATGACGCAGAGATTCTGGAATATGCAGTGAAGCCGTTACTTGCCCGCAGCGGGCCGCTGGATGATATAGACGTGGCGCTACGGCTGATTTTCGCATTAGGTAAAATGGATAAATGGCTGTATGCGGACATCACCAGTTTTTCCCAGTTTCATGACTATGTGATGAAACAGGAAGCGCCGCCCGGGTTTCAGGATGAGGTAACCTGGGATTTTATCAGCAATATCAATACCATTACGCGCAATGATGTCTTCTGGCAGGCGTTGAAAGGGATGAAATTTGCCGATTTTGCCGTCTATTCGCAGGCTCGTTATACCAGCATGGTGAAAACCGCAATGGTGCTGGCGGTCACGGAGATACTCAAGGAACTCACGCTGTGAACATTACCCTGACGATTAACGGGCTGACCACCCAGGCCAGCTACTGCGACCGTGAAATTCATAACCTCCACAAACCGTTATTGCAGCGCTTTGCCCAACTGCATCAGGCGCTATCCGGTCAGCGCTGCATTATCTTTTTGAGTGCGCCGCCGGGAACCGGTAAATCGACGCTGACCACCTTCTGGGAGTATCTGGCGGCTAACGATCCGCGATTGCCCGCGCTGCAGACACTGCCGATGGATGGCTTTCACCATTACAACGACTACCTTGACGAACATCAGCTCAGGCCGTTTAAAGGCGCGCCGCAGACCTTTGACGTTGGGAAACTGGCCCGCAACTTACAGCAGTTACGGCGCGGCGATGGCAGTTGGCCGCAGTATGACAGGCAAAAGCACGACCCGGTTGAATTCGCTATTCGCGTGACGGCGCCGGTAGTGATTGTTGAAGGTAACTGGCTGCTACTGGATGAGGAGCCGTGGCGCCAGTTACGGCGCTACTGCGATTTCTCCATTTTCATCCGCGCGCCGCGGGTGATTCTGGAACAGCGTCTGGTGGCGCGCAAAATTGCCGGCGGCTTAACGCCGCAGCAGGCTGAGGATTTTTATCTACGTACCGATGGCCCGAATGTGAAGCGGGTTTTGGCCCATAGTCTGCCGGCGGATCTGACCCTGGCGATGGATAAAGAAGGCCGCTATCGGGTTGCCTGAATCCGTCATTTATTCCATTATTCCTTTATCCGGCAACGGATGCTGGGCGTATTATTCCTCCGTTTTGCTCAAAAAGTGTGATGGCTGTCAGAAGATTATCTCATTCAGGGTGACAATCATTCCTTTTGATTACTGTTTCGCTTATTCTCGCTGAAGCGTTTCAGTTAACTGAGTGTTCACCAACCCGATAAACGGTTGTGGTTTGTGACAGGCGAGGATTCCCCTGACGGCGTAGCTGCATTACTCTGTCAGCCTGATTAGGGGATCCTGGCGGGAGAAATATGGCCATACGTATCGCAATCAATGGATTCGGGCGCATTGGGCGTAATGTTGTGCGGGCGCTGTACGAATCCGGCCGTCGCGCGGAAATCGCCGTGGCGGCGATTAACGAGCTGGCGGACGCCGCGGGCATGGCGCATTTGTTGAAATATGACACCAGCCACGGGCGCTTTTCCTGGGATGTGCGCCAGGAAGGGGACCAACTGTGGGTGGGGGATGACGCGATCCGCCTGCTGCATGAGCCGACGATTGCGGCGCTGCCATGGCGCGAATTAGGGGTGGATATCGTGCTCGACTGTACCGGTGTGTATGGCAGTCGCGCAGATGGCGTTGCGCATCTGGAGGCCGGCGCCGGGAAAGTGCTGTTTTCGCATCCGGGCGCGCACGATCTGGATGCCACGGTAGTCTTCGGGGTAAATCATGCGCAACTGCAGCGCGAACATCGGATTGTCTCGAATGCTTCCTGTACCACTAACTGCATTATTCCGGTCATTAAACTGCTGGATGACGCTTTTGGCATAGAGTCGGGAACGGTTACGACAATCCATTCCGCGATGCACGACCAGCAGGTGATCGACGCCTATCATCCGGATTTACGCCGCACCCGCGCCGCCAGTCAGTCGATTATCCCCGTTGATACGCGTCTGGCGGCGGGAATTACCCGTATCTTCCCAAAATTTAACGATAAATTTGAAGCGATTGCGGTCCGGGTCCCAACCATCAATGTGACGGCAATCGACCTTAGCGTGGCGGTACAGCAGCCGGTAAAATCCAGTGATGTCAATCACTTGCTGCAAAAAGCGGCGCAGGGGGCATTTCGTGGTATAGTTGACTATACGGAATTACCGTTGGTCTCAATCGATTTTAATCACGATCCGCACAGCGCCATTGTCGATGGTACGCAGACGCGGGTTAGCGGCCGGCATCTGATTAAGACGCTGGTCTGGTGTGATAATGAATGGGGCTTTGCCAACCGTATGCTCGACACGAGCCTGGCAATGGCCGCGACTGGTTTCAGGTAAGGCGCTCTGGCGTCTGCAAAACTTTAAGAATCAACGAGAGGATTCACCATGTCTGTAATTAAGATGACCGATCTGGATCTGGCTGGTAAACGCGTTTTTATCCGTGCGGATCTGAACGTGCCGGTTAAAGAGGGTAAAGTGACCAGCGACGCGCGTATCCGCGCTTCTCTGCCGACCATCGAACTGGCGCTGAAACAGGGTGCGAAAGTGATGGTTACCTCCCATCTGGGTCGTCCGACCGAAGGCGAGTACAACGAAGAATTCTCTCTGCTGCCGGTGGTTAATTACCTGAAAGACAAACTCTCCAGCCCGGTACGTCTGGTGAAAGACTACCTGGACGGCGTTGATGTCGCTGCCGGCGAACTGGTGGTGCTGGAAAACGTGCGGTTCAATAAAGGCGAGAAGAAAGACGACGAAGCGCTGTCCAAAAAATACGCCGCGCTGTGCGATGTGTTCGTGATGGATGCGTTTGGTACCGCGCACCGCGCCCAGGCGTCCACACACGGTATCGGCAAATTCGCCGAGGTTGCCTGCGCCGGCCCGCTGCTGGCCGCTGAACTGGATGCGCTGGGTAAAGCGCTGAAAGAACCGGCGCGTCCGATGGTCGCTATCGTGGGCGGTTCTAAAGTTTCCACCAAACTGACAGTGCTGGATTCCCTGTCTAAAATCGCCGATCAGTTGATCGTTGGCGGCGGTATCGCTAACACCTTTGTTGCCGCTCAGGGCCACAATGTGGGTAAATCCCTCTACGAAGCCGATCTGGTAGACGAAGCCAAACGTCTGCTGACCACCTGCGATATTCCGGTACCGACCGATGTACGGGTGGCGACTGAATTCTCTGAAACCGCGCCGGCAACCCTGAAGTCTGTGAACGACGTGAAAAGCGACGAGCAGATTCTGGATATCGGCGACGTTTCCGCCCAGAAACTGGCGGAAATCCTGAAAAACGCCAAAACCATTCTGTGGAATGGCCCGGTCGGCGTATTCGAATTCCCGAACTTCCGTAAAGGCACTGAGATCGTGGCTAACGCGATCGCTGACAGTGAAGCGTTCTCCATCGCCGGCGGCGGCGACACGCTGGCGGCTATCGATCTGTTCGGTATCGCCGACAAAATCTCTTATATCTCTACCGGCGGCGGCGCATTCCTGGAGTTTGTAGAAGGTAAAGTACTGCCGGCAGTGGCGATGCTCGAAGAGCGCGCTAAGCAGTAAGCGTTTATCAGGCGGGGCGACCCGCCTGTTTTTCAAAGAAGACTCAATTGTTGCTCTGAATAATTCGCGTTGCCAGAAGGCGGCGATGCAGCGAATCCCCGGGAGCTTGCATCAAGTCAGCAACCAGGGGCGCTGGCCCACAAGGGTCGAGGCCGAAGGCCGGGTAAAGCCAACGTACTGGCAGCACGAATTGTGGCGAGCAGAAACGGCCGAAGATACAGGACTACGTAACATGTCTAAAATTTTTGATTTCGTAAAACCAGGCGTGATCACCGGTGATGACGTTCAGAAGGTATTCCAGGTAGCTAAAGAGAACCATTTTGCGCTGCCGGCAGTAAACTGCGTGGGCACTGACTCCATCAACGCTGTGCTGGAAACCGCGGCAAAAGTGAAGGCGCCGGTTATCGTTCAGTTCTCTAACGGCGGCGCGGCGTTTATTGCCGGTAAAGGCGTTAAAACCGACGTTCCCCAGGGCGCGGCGATCCTCGGCGCGATTTCTGGCGCGCACCACGTTCATCAGATGGCCGAGCATTACGGCGTGCCGGTAATTTTGCACACTGACCACTGCGCCAAGAAACTGCTGCCGTGGCTGGACGGCCTGCTGGACGCTGGTGAAAAACATTTTGCCGCCACCGGTAAACCGCTGTTCTCTTCCCATATGATCGACCTGTCTGAAGAGTCTCTGGAAGAAAACATCGAGATTTGCTCTAAGTATCTGGCGCGCATGTCGAAAATCGGTATGACGCTGGAGATCGAACTGGGCTGCACCGGCGGTGAAGAAGACGGTGTCGACAACAGCCACATGGATGCCTCCGCGCTGTACACTCAGCCGGAAGATGTTGATTACGCTTACACTGAATTGAGCAAAATCAGCCCGCGTTTCACCATCGCCGCTTCTTTCGGTAACGTACACGGCGTGTACAAACCGGGTAACGTGGTACTGACTCCGACTATCCTGCGCGACTCTCAGGATTATGTTTCTAAGAAACACAACCTGCCGCACAACAGCCTGAACTTCGTCTTCCACGGCGGTTCCGGTTCTTCCGCTCAGGAAATCAAAGATTCCGTAAGCTACGGCGTAGTGAAAATGAACATCGATACCGACACCCAGTGGGCAACCTGGGAAGGTATCCTGAAGTACTACAAAGAGAACGAAGCTTACCTGCAGGGTCAGTTGGGCAACCCGAAAGGCGAAGACCAGCCGAACAAGAAATACTATGATCCGCGCGTCTGGCTGCGTGCCGGCCAGCAGAGCATGGTCGTACGCCTGGAGAAAGCCTTCCAGGAACTGAACGCTATCGACGTACTGTAAGCGCAGTCGTTGTACTGGTTCTCAGGCCCGCCGCTTAACCGGCGGGCTTTTTATTGCCAACTGAAAACCACGTCCTGTGGGCGTGGTCATCAACTGGTTTTGGCTCTGCCTTATTGTCTTTGTATTTAAATCTTACAAAACTGGCAGAGACTTATTTTTAAGGGTTTTGGTACGCCTTTCCAGGGCGTAATCAATGTCGCCTGCTATGAAGGCGGATTTTTATTCGCCGATCTCCGGCATGACATTATTCTGCAGTAATAAAATTTAATTATCTGATTTAGAACCTGATTTTTGAGTAACCTTACAGAATATACCTTTTGTCGCGACTTTCCCCTCCATCCGCAGCTTGCCGCAGGTTATTTTCCCAAATACAGCGCCTGCGATGGCTCATTTATGTGATGAACTTGGCATATTTCGTTGTTTTTGTTTACCCTTTAATAGGGTTTACAGACCTGCCACGCTTTTTTGTTATTTCATCATTCAGGGAGCCGTGAATGGAAGATATTAATGTAGTCGACAGCATAAACGATGCCGGTACCTGGCTGGTGCGCAACCAGGCGCTGTTGTTGAGTTATGCGGTGAACATTGTTGCGGCAATCGCCATTCTGATTGTTGGTATGATCATCGCGCGTCTTGTCTCTAATGCCGTTAACCGCGTGATGCTGGCGCGTAAAATCGACAGCACGGTGGCCGATTTTCTGTCTGCGCTGGTGCGCTATGGCATCATCGCTTTTACGTTGATTGCCGCGCTGGGCAGAGTCGGGGTGCAGACCGCTTCGGTGATCGCCGTACTGGGCGCCGCCGGTCTGGCCATAGGCCTGGCGCTGCAGGGGTCTTTGTCTAACCTTGCCGCCGGGGTGTTGCTGGTAACGTTCCGGCCATTCCGCAGCGGTGAGTATGTGGATCTCGGGGGCATCGCCGGTACCGTGATGAACGTACAGATTTTCTCTACCACCCTGCGTACCGTGGACGGCAAAATCGTCGTGGTGCCCAACGGGAAGATCATTGCCGGCAATATCATCAACTTCTCCCGGGAGCCGGTGCGCCGCAATGAGTTTATTATCGGCGTCGCCTACGATGCGGACATCGACGAGGTGAAACAGATCCTGACGGAAATTATCGAGTCCGATGATCGAATCCTGAAGGATCGCGAGCGCACGGTGCGGCTCAACGAACTGGGCGCTTCATCGGTGAATTTTGTGGTGCGCTGCTGGAGCAAAAGCAGCGATCTGCAGGAGGTCTACTGGGATGTGCTGGAGCGCATTAAAAAAGCGCTGGACGCCCGGGGGATCGGGATTCCTTATCCGCAGATGGATGTTCACGTTCATAAAGTCGCTGCGCCGCAGCAACCGCAGTAACGCCTGTCGCTGGCCGGATCTCGCCGGTCAGCGCTTCTTTATTAGCTCCCCTTATCGATGATAAATATTATCCATTTCCTCTAATATTCAGCCGCCGGTACACTGCACCTGAACTCGTCGGTTAAAGGATATCTGTCGTGCTGTCTTATTATTTTCAGGGGCTTATGCTCGGCGCCGCCCTGATTCTTCCGCTCGGGCCGCAAAACGCCTTTGTGATGAACCAGGGGCTCCGCCGCCAGTACCACATCATGATTGCCACCCTTTGCGCCATCAGCGATCTGTTGCTAATTGTCGCCGGTATCTTCGGCGGCAGCGCGCTGCTGATGCAGTCCCCGTGGCTGCTGGCGCTGGTGACCTGGGGCGGCGTTGCCTTTTTACTATGGTATGGCTGGGGAGCGTTGCGTACCGCCATGAGTAGCAACATAGAATTGGCCAGCGCGGAAGCGATGCGTCAGGGGCGCTGGAAAATCATTGTCACCGTGCTGGCGGTGACATGGCTGAACCCGCATGTCTGGCTGGACACCTTTGTGGTACTCGGTAGCCTGGGAGGACAGCTGGCTGCGGAACCGAAGCGCTGGTTTGCGCTGGGGACGGTAAGCGCATCGATACTGTGGTTTTATGGCCTGGCGCTGCTGGCGGCATGGCTGGCGCCGCGTCTGCGTACCGCCCGCGCCCAGCGCATCATTAACCTGTTGGTGGGGATGGTGATGTGGTTTATCGCCTGGCAACTGGCCCGGGAGGGCATTGCCCATCTGCGGGCGCTGTTGTAACAAATCGCCTTTATCCGATAGACAATACGTCGTCAGCAACTATGCTTGCAGCCAGGCGCCACGTTTATTGTTCCGGTCGGTTATCTGAAACGATGAACCGGCCGCAGAATCAGTGGCAGATGATATTGGAACGACGCATGGAGGAGTTACAGTGAAGTTTAAAGTTTTGGCCCTGGCCGCAATGTTGGGTTTCGGTGCGGTATCGGCGCAGGCAAATGAGCTGCCGAATGGCCCGCACGTCGTTACGTCAGGCACCGCGAGCGTAGATGCGGTACCGGATATCGCCACACTGGCGATTGAAGTGAATGTCTCCGCTAAAGATGCGGCAACGGCCAAAAAGCAGGCCGACGATCGCGTTGCGCAATATCTCACTTTCCTGCAGGGGAGCGGGGTGGATAAAAAGGACATTAACGCCGCGAATCTGCGTACTCAGCCGGAGTATGACTACCTGAAAGACGGTAAAACGCAGCTAAAAGGCTACCGCGCGGTACGCAGTGTGGAAGTCACGGTGCGGCAACTGGATAAACTGAATGACCTGCTCGACGGCGCCCTGAAAGCGGGCCTGAATGAAATTCGTTCGGTGTCGCTGGGGGTTGCGCAACCGGAAACCTATAAAGATAAGGCCCGTCAGGCGGCGATTGACGATGCTATCCACCAGGCGAAGATGCTGGCGGACGGCTTTAACAGCAAACTGGGCGCGGTCTACAGCATCCGCTATCACGTGTCGAACTACCAGCCGGCGCCGATGGTGCGGATGATGAAAGCCGCGGCCGCGCCGGTATCGGACCAGGACACTTACGAACAGCAGACCATTCAGTTTGACGACCAGGTCGATGTGGTGTTCGAACTGGCGCCGAGCCAGCCGCCGGCACCCGGCCAGTAACATGATACCCGGCCTCTAAACCAGAAAGCCCAAAACGCTGTTTTGGGCTTTCTTGCTTTGCACAGCCTGCGTACCCCGCAGGCTTTTTCAATCCTGACGCAGCACCCGGTGGCCGTAGGCCAGCAGCGCATCGGTGACTTTACGCATCATGCGGCTTTCCGGCGCGAAGCGGTGCCAGTAGAGCATCCGGCGCTGAAACAGTCCTGGCGTCAGGTCGATCAACTCACCGCTGTTGAGCTCTTTCTCGATCTGCAAATGGGGGATCATACAGCAGGTCGTTCCCTGGCGGGCCAACTGGACGAAGGCTTCCGACGAATTAACGATATGACAGGGCACGCTGCCCGGCGACAGATCGAAATTCTGTTGCAGGAATGCCTGATGCATGTCGTCCAGGTGGTCGAAGGCGACCGCCGGGGCTTTCAGCAGCGCTGAGCGGGTTACCCCGTTGGGGAAATAGCGGGCGGCGAAATCCCGGGAGCCGACGAACAGATAGTCCAGCGCGCCGAGCTGATCCACCAGACAACTGGGCAGCGGCTGGGGCTGGATACTAACCGCGCCGACCACTTCGCCGCGGCGCAGCCGTTCCTGAGTTCGGGTTTCATCTTCCACCTGCAGGTTGAGGCGAATTGGCGAGTCCGAAAGCACCGGCGCCAGCGCCGGCAGCAGCCAGGTGGCGAGACTGTCGGCGTTCACCGCCAGCGAAAGCAGCAGCGGGGTGGAGCCGGTTTGCTCGTCTCCCAGCCACTCCTCTTCCAGCAATTCCACCTGACGCAGCAGCGCCAGCAGTTTTTGCCCTTGTTCTGTCGGGCGCGGCGGTACAGTGCGCACCAGCAGCGGCTGGCCGAAAGTATTTTCCAGTTGTTTGATGCGCTGAGAAACGGCGGACTGAGTAATACACAGTTTCTGCGCGGCGCGCTCGAACCCGCGTTCGCGTATGACGGCGTCAAGCGCCTGTAGTGTTCTGTAGTCCGGACGTTTCATTGTGATGGGTAGGCTCCTGTTTTTGTTATTTCAGCACTATGACATAAATTTGTCATGGGTACAGATGAAATCCCGCGGATTTGTCACTTTATAACCGTCACAGATCAGGTTAACTGGCAGGCCACAAATGCGAATTATCCCGGGGATGAGCATGAAATCTCTGTGGTTAACCGGGAATAGCGGGCACATTTTCCGCGCCATGTTCTATAATGCGCCACAATTGACACACCACAGGCAAAAAACCATGACACAGGATGAACTGAAGAAAGCCGTTGGCTGGGCTGCGCTCCAGTACGTACAGCCAGGCACTATTGTCGGCGTGGGTACCGGCTCCACCGCCGCGCATTTTATTGATGCGCTGGGCACCATTAAACACCAGATCGACGGCGCGGTTTCCAGCTCCGATGCCTCTACCGAAAAGCTCAAAGCGTTGGGTATCCCGGTTTATGATCTTAATGAGGTGGATTCGCTGGGCATCTATGTGGACGGCGCGGATGAAATTAATGGTCATATGCAGATGATCAAAGGCGGCGGCGCGGCGTTGACCCGGGAAAAAATCATCGCCTCGGTGGCTGAAAAATTCATCTGCATTGCCGATGCCTCCAAACAAGTGGATATTCTCGGTCGCTTCCCGCTGCCGGTCGAAGTGATCCCGATGGCGCGCAGTTGTGTGGCCCGGGCGCTGGTAAAACTGGGTGGCCGCCCGGAGTATCGCCAGGGGGTGTTGACCGACAACGGGAATGTGATTCTCGATGTATACGGCCTGGAGATTCTCGATCCGGTGGCGCTGGAGGATGCTATTAACAGCATTCCCGGCGTAGTGACCGTCGGTTTGTTTGCCAGACGCGGCGCCGATGTGGCGTTGATCGGCACCGCCGACGGCGTTAAAACTATCGTGAAATGATCTTACCGGGCGCTGCGGCGCCCAATTCCCGGCAGTGAAGACACGAAATTTCTTCACTGCTGAATTTAGTGATATATATCACATTTCCACTCTGTCGCCGATCGTTCATTCCCTTTCTGCCTTTAGATTCAGCATATTATCCCACCTGTGACCGCTGGATGATATTTGTTCAGGAGGGTGACGCAAACGTTCATATTGCCGGGAGCGTAATTTTTGATATGTTGACAGAAGGCTGGCTTATACAGCCGAACACAACATCAGTCAGATAATACAGGGTCGGGAAATGGCGAAAGTATCACTGGAGAAAGACAAAATTAAATTCCTGCTGGTGGAAGGGGTACACCAGAAAGCAATCGATAACCTTCGTGCGGCAGGCTACACCAACATCGAATATCATAAAGGGGCGCTGGACAACGACGCCCTGAAAGAATCCATCCGTGATGCCCATTTTATTGGACTGCGATCCCGTACCCACCTGACTGAAGAGGTCTTTGCCGCCGCGGAAAAACTGGTGGCGGTAGGCTGCTTCTGTATCGGCACCAACCAGGTCGATCTCAATGCCGCGGCGAAACGTGGTGTTCCGGTATTCAATGCCCCCTTCTCAAACACCCGTTCGGTGGCTGAACTGGTGATTGGCGAGCTGCTGCTGCTGCTGCGCGGCGTACCGGAAGCGAACGCCAAAGCGCACCGCGGAATCTGGAATAAACAGGCCGCCGGCAGCTTTGAAGCGCGTGGTAAAAAGCTCGGGATCATCGGTTACGGACATATCGGCACGCAACTGGGGATTCTGGCGGAGTCGCTGGGGATGCACGTTTTCTTTTACGATATTGAAAACAAACTGCCGCTGGGCAACGCCACCCAGGTACAACACCTCTCCGACCTGCTTAATATGAGCGATGTCGTCAGCCTGCACGTGCCGGAAAACGCATCGACGAAGAATATGATCGGCGCTGAACAACTGGCGATGATGAAGCCAGGTTCGCTGCTGATTAACGCTTCGCGCGGGACGGTGGTGGATATCCCGGCGCTGTGCGAGGTGCTGGCCAGTAAACACCTGGCCGGGGCGGCGGTTGATGTCTTCCCGACTGAGCCGGCCACCAACAGCGATCCGTTTACTTCACCGCTGTGCGAGTTTGACAATGTGCTGCTGACCCCGCATATCGGCGGCTCCACGCAGGAAGCGCAGGAAAATATCGGCCTTGAAGTGGCGGGCAAGCTGGCCAAGTATTCGGATAACGGCTCCACGCTATCGGCAGTCAATTTCCCGGAGGTGTCGCTGCCGCTGCATACCAGCAGCACCAGCCGTCTGCTGCATATCCATGAGAACCGCCCGGGCGTACTGACCGCGATTAACCATATCTTCGCCGATCAGAACATCAACATCGCGGCACAGTATCTGCAAACCTCAGCGCAGATGGGCTATGTGGTCATTGATATCGACGCCAGCGAAGAGGTAGCGCATAAAGCGCTGCAGGAGCTGAAGGCGATTCCGGGTACGATTCGCGCGCGCCTGCTGTACTGATCCTGACGCCGGTTCGTTAGCCTGCAAACCCATTACGGTGGGTTTGCAGACGGCGGAAAGAGGAGGGAAAAGCGTGTTTTTTCCCTCCTCTGTATTATCAGCCGGAAATCAATAAATTGATTTTCCTTGCTTTTATCAGGCGGTATCTACAATTGCGATAATCAGATGCGTTTACCATCCATCTGGTTTTTTATCTCTTTACACAGCCCTCTCGTTAATCCTCTTCTTTTCAGACCAATTCCCGGCGTATAATCCCGGCCCTTTGATGATTTTTTTGCCACTTTTTCGGAAGCATTATGAGCGTAACCTCCCTGATTCAGCCCGATCGCGACCTGTTTTCCTGGCCCCAGTACTGGGCGGCCTGTTTCGGTCCGGCGCCGTTTCTGCCGATGTCCAGGGAAGAGATGGATCAATTAGGCTGGGATAGCTGCGACATCATCATTGTTACCGGGGACGCCTATGTCGATCACCCCAGTTTCGGAATGGCCATCGTCGGGCGTATGCTGGAATCCCAGGGATTTCGGGTGGGTATCATTTCCCAGCCGGACTGGTCCAGCAAACAGGATTTCATGCGGCTGGGGAAGCCGAATCTTTATTTCGGCGTCACCGCCGGCAATATGGATTCGATGATCAACCGCTATACCGCGGATCGCCGCCTGCGTCATGACGATGCTTACACCGCCGATAACGTGGCCGGCAAGCGCCCGGATCGCGCGTCGCTGGTGTATACCCAGCGCTGTAAAGAAGCCTGGAGCGATGTTCCGGTGATCCTCGGCGGTATTGAGGCCAGCCTGCGCCGCACCGCCCATTATGACTACTGGTCGGATACCGTGCGTCGCTCGATCCTGGTCGATGCCAAGGCCGATATGCTGATGTTCGGCAACGGTGAACGCCCGCTGGTGGAAGTATCGCACCGCCTGGCGGCGGGGGAGCCCATCGATCAGATAGTGGATGTCCGTAATACGGCGGTGATCCGCAAGGGGCCGCTGCCGGGCTGGACCGGGGTGGATTCCACGCGCCTTGATACTCCCGGGCGTATCGATCCGATCCCTCATCCCTATGGTGAGGATCTGCCCTGTGCCGACGGCGGCAAGCCGGCGCCGGCTCAGCAGCAGGCTAAACCGGTAACCGTACAGCCGCCGAAGCCGAAGCCGTGGGAAAAAACCTACGTGCTGTTGCCTTCGTACGAAAAAGTCAAAAACGATAAAGTGTTGTACGCCCATGCGTCGCGTATCCTGCACCATGAAACCAACCCGGGCTGCGCCAGGGCGCTGATGCAGAAGCATGGCGATCGTTACATCTGGATCAATCCGCCGGCGATACCGCTGTCCACTGAAGAGATGGATAGCGTCTTTGCGCTGCCGTATCAGCGGGTACCTCACCCCTCTTATGGCGACAGCCGTATTCCGGCCTATGAGATGATCCGTTTTTCAGTGAATATCATGCGCGGCTGCTTTGGCGGTTGCTCATTCTGTTCGATCACCGAGCATGAAGGGCGCATCATTCAGAGTCGTTCTGAGGAATCGATCATTAATGAGATCGAAGCCATTCGCGATACCGTGCCCGGTTTTACCGGCGTGATCTCCGATCTTGGCGGCCCGACCGCCAACATGTATATGCTGCGCTGCACCTCGCCGCGCGCCGAGCAGACCTGTCGCCGGCTATCGTGCGTCTATCCGGAAATCTGCCCGCATATGGATACCAACCATCAGCCGACCATCGATCTGTACCGGCGCGCCAGGGAATTGAAAGGGATTAAAAAGATCCTCGTCGCTTCCGGGGTACGCTACGATCTGGCGGTGGCCGATCCACGCTATATCAAAGAACTGGCCACCCACCATGTCGGCGGCTATCTGAAGATTGCCCCGGAACATACCGAAGAGGGGCCGCTGTCGAAAATGATGAAGCCCGGGATGGGCAGCTATCAGCGCTTTAAGGAACTGTTTGATACCTATTCGAAACAGGCCGGGAAAGAGCAGTATCTGATTCCCTACTTTATCTCCGCCCATCCTGGTACCCGGGATGAGGATATGGTGAATCTGGCGCTGTGGCTGAAAAAGAACCGTTTCCGTCTCGATCAGGTGCAGAACTTCTATCCGTCGCCGCTGGCCAACTCGACCACCATGTATTACACCGGTAAAAACCCGCTGGGTAAGATTGGCTATAAGAGTGAAGAGGTGGTGGTACCGAAGGGCGACAAACAGCGTCGACTCCATAAGGCGCTGCTGCGTTACCACGATCCCGCCAACTGGCCGCTTATTCGCCAGGCGCTGGAAGCGATGGGCAAGAAACACCTGATTGGTCCGCGCCGGGATTGCCTGGTGCCGGCGCCGACGCTGGATGAGATGCGTGAAGCGCGGCGTCAGAACCGCAATACGCGCCCGGCGCTGACCAAACATACGCCGGTTGCGCATCAGCGTCAGACGCCCGTAAATGCGAAAAAACGGGCTAAACCGGGTTCACGTTAAACAATTTGGTTCCGGGAAGGTCATGCTTCCTGGAATTTGTTTATATCGTTGAG
Organism: Entomohabitans teleogrylli; assembly: GCF_001484765.1. Lineage (GTDB taxonomy): Bacteria > Pseudomonadota > Gammaproteobacteria > Enterobacterales > Enterobacteriaceae > Entomohabitans > Entomohabitans teleogrylli. The sequence goes on from NZ_KQ947378.1 coordinate 328,179, forward strand.
TGTAAGAAAATAGCTAACATATCAGCACCCTTTTCAGGGTGCTGTGATAAAGGGGATATTATAGAAATAAAGTGAAAAAGGATTTTAAGCGTGAAAAAAATAATTCAGACGGTATATTTCATGATTCTTGTAATGGCGGTTATTACCGTTATTACTGGTGATGGCTGGTATTGCAAGGTAGGAAGTAGTTCCTGTAAAGCGGCCAGAAGTGCGGCACGTAAAGCAGAACGGGAAGCAGCTGCCTATTCCCGGCCCGCTGTTTATCTTATTCTGGATATGGAGTTTGTGATTCCTCAGGAATTAATACCCTACAGGTACACTCCTCCTTGTGCTGAGAAAATAGCGGTATGGCCTGGCGGCAGGAAACGCGTGCCCTTTATGTTACTTAAAAGAGGTGACATTCTCGAACTGAAAATTGACTACCAGTCATTTCTCACCACTGAAACACATCAGGAAATAAAAGCTTCCTGGGGCAGAGGAATAGTATTTAAAAGTGAAATGCCGGTCGCTATGTTTCCTGATGCTATATTGATGGAGATTACGGATAGCGAATCCGAACCAAAAATAACATTTTCAATGGAGTACCCGACAAAAAGTAAAGTTACAGAAAATGAAACGGGTGAAAAATTAATTTGCGAACTCGGTAGTATGTCTATTACCAGTAAACAGTTAAGGTTTCTGTTGAAATAAATAACAGAGGGCTTTCTTTCTTACTGGTAAAGGCCAGCAGGTGGTGTTTTCTGTTGTGTGGCAAATGTGCCAGAGGCTTTTTTGACGATTGCAACCAGGATTTCTTTGTCGCTGCCAGACCGAGTGCATCCGTTTTTCCTGCGCTCATGGCGAGCCGCGCTTTGGTAAAAAGGTCTGTATACCGACAGAACCTCCCCGGTGCAGAGATATGAAAGAGACAGGTGTGTGACAGGAAGTAGCGCCTGGACAGACTCGCCCAGGCGCTATCAATGAGTTTAACTACCAAAGGTGTCCGGATCCGGACCGAGGCGTTTTCCCTGGTCCAGTTTCGCTATCTCTCCCAGCTCTTCTTTATCCAGCCGGAAGTCCCAGACCGCGAAGTTTTCCGCAATGCGCGACGCGGTGACCGATTTGGGAATCACCACCAGTCCGCTGTCGAGGTGCCAGCGAATTACAATCTGCGCCGGCGTTTTTGCGTATTTCTCCGCCAGTTTGCGGATCACCTGCTGATCAAAGACCCCCGCGCCGCCCTGGGCCAGCGGGCTCCAGGATTCGGTCTGAATTTTATGGGTGGCATTCCAGGCATGCAGCTGGCGCTGTTGCATCAACGGGTGCAGTTCTATCTGGTTGATCACCGGCGTTACGCCAGTTTCATCAATCAGCCGCTGCAGATGATTGACCTGGAAGTTACACACGCCAATGCTTTTCGCCAGTCCCTGTTTTTGCAGCTCAATCATGCCCTTCCAGGCCTCGACATAGTGGTTTTTACCCGGCACCGGCCAGTGCATCAGGTATAAATCCACATAGTCGAGCTGCAGTTTTTCCAGGCTGTCCTGCAGAGCCTGGTGCGGACGCTGCTGATCGTCGTTCCACAGTTTGGTGGTAATAAATAATTCATCGCGCGGTAGCGCCGCATCTGCCAGCGCTTTACCGACGCCATCCTCATTTTTGTAGGCGGCGGCGGTGTCGATGGAGCGATAGCCCACTTCCAGGGCTTTGTGAATGGCGGAAACCACCTCTTCGTTGCTGGCCTGCCAGACGCCAAGGCCCAGCTGCGGCATGACATTACCGTCCTGCAGCTTAATTACGGTTGGGTTCGTCATATACTCCTCCTTCAGAACGTGATGACCGGGGAGTTACCCCGGTTGAACTGCACTCTCAGAGCCAGACCCTAAGTCTGGACGAAATACACCAGAATGAAAGCCAGTGCTTAGCGAGCGGCTTCGTAGATACGGCGGCTGACGTCCAGGGTGATGTCTTTGCGTTCACCCAACTGCGTCATACCGTGTTCTTCCAGTTTAGTCAGCAATGCCGGAATCGAACTGCCGTCGAGGTTCCAGTCGCCAAGGCGGGTCGGTACGCCGAGTGATTCAAAGAACTGACGGGTGGCGGCAATCGCCGCGTCGATACGCTGATCTTCGCCGCCGCTGGTGATGTTCCAGACGCGCTCCGCGTACTGCAGCAGTTTTTCGCGTTTCTGCTGGCGTTTTTCATTCATCAGCGCCGGCAGCACAATGGCCAGCGTCTGGGCGTGGTCCAGACCGTGCATGGCGGTCAGCTCATGTCCCAGCATATGGGTCGCCCAGTCCTGAGGAACGCCGGCGCCGATAAGCCCATTAAGCGCCATGGTCGCGGCCCACATGACGTTGGCGCGTACATCGTAGTTTTCCGGCTCCTGCAACGCTTTCGGGCCTTCTTCAATCAGCGTCAGAAGAATGCCTTCGGCAAAGCGATCCTGGATTTTGGCGTTTACCGGATAAGTCAGATATTGCTCTATGGTATGGACAAAGGCGTCCACCACCCCGTTGGCCACCTGGCGGGCGGGCAGCGTGTAGGTATATACCGGATCGAGAATCGCGAACACCGGCTGTACCCACGGCGAATGGAAAGCCTGTTTGTCGCCGGTCGCTTTACGGGAGATGACCGCCCCTTTGTTCGATTCTGAGCCGGTGGCCGGCAGTGTCAGTACCGAGCCCATCGGGATGGCGCGGGTAATTTTGCTGCCAGAGGTTTCAAGGATCTCCCACGGATCGACCCCCTGCGGATACTGCGCCGCCGCCGCGATAAATTTAGTGCCGTCCAGCACCGAGCCGCCGCCCACCGCCAGCAGGAAAGTGATGTTTTCGGCGCGCGCCAGCTCAACGGCCTTCATCAGGGTTTCATAGGTTGGGTTTGGTTCTATACCGCCGAACTCAAGCACATCGAGCCCCTGCAGCGCCTGGTGAACCTGATCGAGTACACCGGTCTTTTTAACGCTGCCGCCGCCGTAGGTGATCAATACCCGAGCGTCGGCGGGAATTTGAGCGCGTAATTCCTGAATCGATCCTTTACCGAACAGAATGCGGGTTGGCGTATAGAGATTGAAATTATTCATTACCTGGTTCCTCTGATTAGGTAAAAACCTTCATGACCGGGGCACATTGTCGGCTTTTCCGCTGGCGTTGCTCAATGCACATTTCTGCCAGTCTCTTGCCCAATCCTCCGCAGTGCTGGAGAAAATGCCTTTTTTTGCGCACACTATGCGCAGCAGAAAGAGGTGTAAAAAATGAGCGAAATGAACTGTGGGCCGCTGTGCCGGCAACTGACCGAAAAAATCAAACTTCTGAAAGATAAACAAAATATTATTCAGGATGTGACGCTGCTGTACAGCACCAGCCCCTGTCCGCGCACGCCGGTGATGTATCACCCCGGTATCATTATTCTCTTTTCCGGGCATAAAACCGGATACCTTAACAATCGCACTTTTCGTTATGACGCGAATGAATATTTGCTGCTGACGGTGCCGTTGCCATTTGAGTGTGAAACCCAGGCCTCGGCGGACAATCCATTGGCGGGGATTCGTATCAATATTGATGTGCTGCAGTTGCAGGAGCTGTTGATGGAGATTGGCGAAGACGACGCTTTTCGCCCGGTTCAGTCGTCGAGCGGTATTAATTCCGCGGTATTGTCCGGGGAGATTCTGTGTGCGGTGGAGCGTCTGCTGGATGCCCTGGAGCACCCGCTGGACGCGCGGATTCTTGGCAAGCAGATTGTGCGCGAAATCCTCTACCATATTTTAACCGGCCCCTGCGGCGGCGGTCTGCTGGCGCTGGTCAGTCGCCAGACCCATTTCAGTCTGATAAGCCGGGTGTTGCGCCAGATAGAAGCCCGCTACACGGAAAATCTCAGCATCGATCAGCTGGCGGCGGAGGCCAACATGAGTATCTCGGCGTTCCACCATAACTTTAAGGCGGTGACCAGTACTTCGCCATTGCAGTATCTGAAAAGCTATCGGCTGCATAAAGCGCGTTTGCTGATGCTTCATGATGGTCTGAAAGCCAGCGCCGCCGCGATGCAGGTTGGCTATGAAAGCGCCTCGCAGTTCAGCCGGGAATTTAAACGCTATTTCGGCACCACGCCGGGGGAGGATGCGGCGCGGATGCGCGAAGCGCAGGGGATTGTCGAAACGCTGGCCCGCTGAGACGCGGGAGGCAGGCCTCTCCTGGGGCCTGTCAGGCGCTGACTTTTTTCTTCAGTACCACAAACAGGGTGCCTAATAACCCGGCCACCAGCAGCGCTACGGGCAGAATCATCAGGAAGGTCATCACCTGATCTTCATGGCGTTTGACGAAGGGGATCATACTCAGCGCATAACCGATGCTGGTGATGGCGCCGACCCATAACAGGCCGCTGAGCCAGTTGAAGAACTGAAAGCGCCGGTTGGGCAGACCAGAGATACCGGCCATGGTCGGCAGCAGGGTGCGGATAAAAGCCAGGAAACGTCCGGCGAGCAGCGCCAGCAGGCCGTGGCGGTCGAACATGAAGGTCGCCCGCTGGTGATAGTGGGCCGGGAGCTGTTCCAGCCAGCCTTTTACCACCCGGGTGTTGCCCAGCCAGCGTCCCTGGATATAGCTGAGCCAGCACCCCAGGCTGGCGGCAACGGTCAGAATGGCGACGGTCGGAATAAAATCCATCACCCCGCGCGCCACCAGCGCGCCCGCCAGCAACAGCAGACTGTCGCCGGGCAGAAATGAGGCCGGCAGCAGACCATTTTCCAGAAACAGTGTGGCGAACATCACGCCATAGACAATCCCGACAACATGCGGGTCCGCCAGCGCAGCGAAGTCGTGTTGCCAGAGCGCAGCGACAATATGTTGAATGACAACCATGGGTAATCCTGTGGAACAGCTGGTTTTAACTATTGTGTACTCGAATGATTCGCGTTGCAGGACAAAACGACCGGCGTTTTTGCGCAGCGCCAGGCGCTGTTTATGGGCAAAGACCGGTATAACCAGCGCGCCTGCGACCTGAAGTCTCATGAGTATAACCGTAAATGGCCCGGCACTTCTTGATCCCGGGCGCATCTCATGGTGTCTTTTGGCATCCCTCACTGTTAAGTGGGGTGTCCACCGCTGGCAACTTTACCCGATACGCTGCAGCCCTGCTGCTAAATCTGCAATTAAATCGTCAACATTTTCTAAACCAATGTGCACTCGCACCAGAGTGCCGGTGAAATCGACCCCTCCGGCAGGGCGAATGGCGGCTATCTCTTCCGGCTGATTAGCGAGGATCAGCGACTCGAAACCGCCCCACGAATAGGCCATGCTGAAATGCTCGAAGTTATCGAGAAAGTGGGCGTACTGCTGGTCGCTCAGGCGCTGTTGCAGAATAAACGAGAACAGACCGCTGCTGCCGGTGAAATCCCGTTTCCAGTATTCATGGCCGGCGCTGCCGGGCAGAGCCGGGTGGTTGACCCTCGCCACCTGAGGCTGTTGCGCCAGCCAGGCGGCGATTTTCAGGCTGCTCTCCTGATGCTGGCGCAGGCGTACCCCCAGAGTGCGCAGCCCGCGGCTGGTGACATAGGCGGTATCGGCATCCACCATTTGCCCCATCAGATAGGCGTTTTCGCGCAGTTGATCCCAGCCGCGGGCGTTGGAAACCGCAGTGCCGATCATGGCGTCGGAATGGCCGACCAGATATTTGGTTCCCGCCTGAATAGAGATGTCGATACCGAATTCCAGCGCTTTAAACAGGATCCCGGCGGACCAGGTGTTATCGATCATGATGATCGCCTGCGGCGCTTTGCGGCGCACCGCCTGGACGATCGCCGGAATGTCGTGTACTTCCATGGTGATCGAGCCGGGAGACTCAAGAAACACCACCCGGGTATTGGGCTGAATCAGCGCCTCGATGCCGGCGCCGATTAACGGGTCGAACCAGCCGGTGGCGACGCCCAGTTTCGCCAGAATACGGGTACAGAAATCCTGACTTGGCTCATAGGCGCTATTGGTCATCAGCACGTGATCGCCCTGTTCGACGAAGGCCAGAATACTATTCGCCACTGCCGCGGCGCCGCACGGGAACAGGGCGCAGCCGGCGCCGCCTTCCAGCTCGCACATCGCTTCCTGGAGCGAGAAGTGGGTCAGGGTGCCGCGGCGTCCGTAAAACAATTCTCCCTGCGCCCGGCCGGCGGTGGCGCGTTTTTTGGCTTCCACCGATTCAAAAACCAGCGAGGAGGCGCGCTGGATAACGCTGTTTACCGATCCCTGGGTATAGCGCTTACTGCGCCCGGCGTTGACCAGCGCTGTGTCGATATGCTGTTTACCAGCCATGTGGTATTGCTCCGTATATACGTCTGGATGTCTAAACATACGTTATCACGCACGTCCGGGAAAGGCAGCGGGGTTTTTGTATTACGGATAAAAAAGGCATAAATTCATCAACAGCGTTTTTTTACTGTGCCATCGCAAAGAAAATGAGAAGAAAGTGCTTCAACATGTAAATAGTAATGAGAACTACTATCAATTCGATGCTTTTTTGATATCATTAGCGGTAATTTGTCTCTTTTTTCGTGCCGGAGAGTTAGCGTGACAGAAAATTTGATGCAGGCGGATCTGTCCGTCTGGGGGATGTATCAGCACGCCGATATCGTCGTTAAAGCGGTGATGATTGGCCTGATCCTGGCGTCGGTGGTGACGTGGGCGATTTTCTTCAGTAAGAGCGCGAAGCTGATGTCCCACAAACGCCGCCTGCAGCGCGAAAAACGCCAGCTGGCGACCGCCCGTTCGCTGGATGAAGCCAGCAAAATGGCCGATGGGTTTGGCGGACACAGCCTCAGCCGTCGCCTGATTGACGAAGCGCAAAATGAACTGGAGCTTTCCGAAGGCTGCGAAGATAAGGAAGGTATCAAGGAGCGCACCAGCTTCCGTCTTGAACGTCGCGTGGCGGCGGTAGGGCGCCATCTGGGGCGCGGCAACGGCTATCTGGCGACCATCGGGGCTATCTCTCCGTTTGTCGGGCTGTTCGGCACCGTATGGGGGATCATGAACAGCTTTATCGGTATCGCGAAGACGCAGACCACCAATCTGGCGGTGGTAGCGCCGGGTATCGCGGAAGCGCTGCTGGCGACCGCCATTGGTCTGGTGGCGGCGATCCCGGCGGTTGTGATTTATAACGTGTTTGCCCGCACCATTGGCAACTATAAAGCCAATCTCGGCGACGTCGCCGCCCAGGTGCTGTTGCTGCAGAGCCGCGATCTGGACCTCAGCGCCAGCCGTCCTGTTCCCGCGCCAGCCCAGCCGGTTCGCAATAACACCCAGCAACTGCGCGTGGGGTAATGGATTGTGGCGATGCATTTTAACGAAAATCCGGACAGCGATAGCGAAATGCATGACATCAACGTCACGCCGTTTATCGACGTGATGCTGGTGTTGCTGATCATCTTTATGGTGGCGGCGCCGTTGGCGACGGTGGATGTAAAGGTTAACCTGCCGGCATCGACCAGTCAGCCTCAACCGCGTCCGGAAAAGCCGATTTATCTGTCGGTGAAGGCGGATAAAACCATGTTCCTCGGCAACGAAATAGTGACCCGTGAAAACATGGTGGATTCGCTGAATACGCTGACGGAAGGCAACAAGGAGACCACTGTGTTCTTCCGCGCCGATAAAACCGTCGACTATGAAACCATGATGAGCGTGATGGATGCGCTGCGTCAGGCCGGTTACCTGAAAATCGGTCTGGTCGGCGAAGAGACCGTGAAAGCGCAGCAGTAAGCTGCCCACCTTGATCGGATAAAAAACCGCTGTCGTAAGGCAGCGGTTTTGTTTTTATTGCCATTCGCCTGTGCACCAACGGTTGCGCATGGCAAAAACGCTATTTATCCGATGACGCCTGCCACAGGTTAAGCTGGCCGTCCGCGACGTGCTGGTCAATACGCTGTAATTCATCCGCGGTGAACGTCAGATTCTGTAATGCGCCGACGTTTTCCTCCAGTTGTTCCGGACGGCTGGCGCCAATCAGTACCGACGTCACCCGCAGGTCTTTCAGCAGCCAACTGAGCGCCATTTGCGCCATCGACTGTCCACGCTGTTGGGCCATGTCATTAAGCAGGCGCAGGCTATTCAGATTGGCTTCGCTGAGCATATTTTCCGTCAGGCCGCGCACTTTATTTTTTTCGGACTCCATCCGGGAGCCCTGGGGAATACCGTTGAGATATTTACCGGTCAACAAACCCTGGGCCAGCGGCGTGAAAGCGATACAGCCCACGCCGTTTTGCTCAAGGGTATCCAGCAGGCCGCTGTGATCCACCCAGCGGTTCAACAGGTTATAAGAGGGCTGGTGGATAAGCAGTGGAATTTTCCACTGTTGCAGTAGATCTGCCATAGCCTGAGTGCGTGACGGTGAATAAGAGGATATCCCCACATAAAGCGCTTTGCCGCTGCGTACCGCCTGCGCCAGCGCGGCGGCGGTCTCTTCCATTGGCGTATTTTCATCAACCCGGTGGGAGTAGAAAATATCGACATAATCCAGCCCCAGCCGCTTCAGACTCTGGTCGAGGCTGGCCAGCAGATATTTGCGCGAGCCGCCGCTGCCATAAGGCCCGGGCCACATGTCATAGCCCGCTTTGGTGGAGATAATCAGTTCGTCCCGGTAGCCGGCAAAGTCTTCGCGCAACAGGCGGCCAAAGTTGGTTTCCGCGCTGCCGGCAGGGGGGCCGTAGTTATTCGCCAGGTCAAAGTGAGTGATGCCGAGGTCAAACGCTTTTCTTAACAGCGCGCGCTGGGATTCCAGGGGGCTGGTGTGTCCGAAGCTGTGCCACAGGCCAAGGGACAGGGCGGGTAGACGCAGGCCGCTGCGTCCGCAGTAGCGATAATGCATCTGTTGGTAGCGTTCTGGAGCCGCAAGGTAAGACATGATCTCTCCTTCTCAATGGGCATTATTTGAAACGGCGTTTCTATCTTAAACCTGTTTGCGCAGACAACAAGCGCGTAGTGTCTGGAATGTGGCCTGGGTTTGCCAACCACAGGGTAAGTCCGGGTGCTTATGCATAACCATAAGGAATGGAATGTTTTTCTTCCGGCCTGGCGATGATTTTGTCGACAGTCAGATATTGTGGCAGGCTGCCTCGATTTAGCTTAATTTCCCGTAATCCCACGTTTTGCTAAACAGAAAATAAATTATTAACCATATTTTTTAAATTTTAATAAAAATCTTTAACAAATCCTGAAAAGTGCTATGTTAATCACGCCCCGAGCATTCACCTGCACCGGGTTGGGCAGGGTTGCCTGGTTTTTATGATAATTAATTGATTGTTATTGGGATTTTTGCGCGCAGGGGAGTGGCTCCAGGGACAGTGATAATAATGAAATTGAGGCAGAGAACAGATGAGGAAGTATGGTCTTGCCACGCCCTCGACCAGGCGCCTGGAAAAGGGGCAAAAGGCACACGTCGCAGAACAAAACACCGTTGATGTCCTGTTAATCGGCGGCGGCATTATGAGCGCTACCCTGGGCGCTTTTTTACAGGATCTCCAGCCGGACTGGTCCGTTACCCTGGTGGAGCGACTGGACGGTATCGCCAGAGAGAGTTCCAACGGCTGGAACAATGCCGGAACCGGGCATTCCGCGCTGGCGGAACTCAATTACACGCCGGAAAACCCCGGCGGCGCGGTTGATATCACCAAAGCCATAAAAATTAACGAATCTTTCCAGATTTCACGCCAGTTCTGGGCATGGCAGGTACGCAATAACGTTCTGCGCAATCCTTCTTCCTTTATCAACAGCGTGCCGCACATGAGCTTTGTGTGGGGTGAAGAAAATGTCAACTTCCTGCGCAAGCGTTTCCACGCCCTGCAAAGCAGCACTTTATTTCAGGGGATGGAGTACTCCGAAGATCCGCAGCAGATTCAACAGTGGATCCCTTTGATCATGGAGGGGCGCGATCCGCAACAGAAGGTCGCCGCGACCCGCATTCTCGGGGGAACCGATGTTAACTTTGGCGAAATTACCCGCCAACTGGTGGCCTCGCTGGAGAAAAAGTCGCAGTTCACTCTCAACCTGAGCACAGAGGTGCGCGCGATGAGGCGCAACCCGGATAACAGCTGGCGGGTGACAGTGGCGGATCTGAAAAACAATGGTCGGCGTCGTGACATTAACGCGCGTTTTGTCTTTATCGGCGCCGGCGGCGCTTCCCTGCGCCTGCTACAAAAGTCCGGTATTCCCCAGGCCGCCGGGTATGCCGGGTTCCCGGTGGGCGGTGAATTTCTGGTGACTGAAAACCCTGAGGTGGTCAATCGCCATCTGGCAAAGGTGTATGGTAAAGCCTCGGTCGGGGCGCCGCCGATGTCGGTGCCGCATATGGATACCCGGGTACTGGACGGCAAACGCGTCCTGCTGTTCGGGCCGTTCGCCACCTTCTCCACCCGCTTCCTGAAACAAGGCTCTCTCGCCGATCTGTTTGCGACCATCAACGGTTCGAATCTGTTGCCAATGGCTCACGTCGGGCTGGATAACTTTTCACTGGTGAAGTATCTGGTCGGCCAGGTACTGCAAAGCGATGAAGATCGTTATGAAGCGCTGTGCCAGTATTACCCGGACGCCAGAGCGGAAGACTGGCGGCTGTGGACGGCGGGCCAGCGGGTACAAGTGATCCGTAAGGACGCGCAAAAGGGCGGGGTGTTGCGCCTGGGGACTGAGCTGGTCAGCAGTGATGACGGATCCATTGCGGCGCTGCTCGGGGCATCGCCGGGCGCTTCGACTGCGGCGCCGATTATGCTGAATCTGCTGGAAAATCTGTTCCCCGAGCAGGTGGCGAGCGCGGCCTGGCAGGAAAAACTGCGCCAGATAATTCCTTCCTGGGGAATTGAGCTTAACGGTAACCCGCAAGCCGCCAGCGAAGAACTGCGCTACACCAGCGAAGTCCTGCAACTGGATTTGCCGCTACCTGGCAGCCGCGCCGGGCAGGCGCCGCTCCCGGATCCGCGCATTACGGCTGCGCAGCACGAACCGCTGGCGGATATCGCGCTGTAATGAGAAGGCCGCCGGTAGCTTAAATCGTCAGGCAATAGATACCTGCTTATTATCATCAGTGGGTGAGCGGATTAATTAAGCCCTGGTGTTATTGCCAGGGCTTTTGTCATCGGAGCGCGCGACAAAAAAATGGCGCGCCAGTCATGCCTGACGCGTCGTTCTGTGGGTATCGCGGCAGTATCAGCCGTTAATGACCTTATCAATATCCGCCGCGTCGTGACGCTCGGCCAGGAAAGTGCCGGGATCGCCGGAGGTGCGGTTAACGATCCGCCCCCGCCGCACTGCCGGGCGATCGGCTATCGCGCGCGCCCAGCGCATCACGTGCTGGTAGCTGGCGGCGTCGAGGAATTCGGCGGCGCCATATACGTTACCCAGCACCACGTTACCGTACCACGGCCAGATTGCGATATCGGCAATGCTGTAATCGTCACCGGCGATGAACGGATGATCCGCCAGTTGGCGGTTCAGCAGGTCAAGCTGGCGCTTGGCCTCCATGGTGAAGCGATCGATAGCGTATTCGATTTTTACCGGCGCATACTGGTAGAAGTGGCCGAAACCGCCGCCCAGATAGGGGGCCGATCCCTGTAGCCAGAACAGCCAGTTCAGCGCTTCGGTGCGTCCAGCCAGATCCTGCGGCAGAAAACGGCCAAATTTTTCCGCCAGGTAGAGCAGAATGGCGCCGGATTCAAATACTCGCAGCGCCGGTTTTACCGAGCGGTCGAGCAGCGCGGGAATTTTTGAGTTGGGGTTAACCGCGACAAAGCCGCTGGAAAACTGATCGCCTTCGCCAATGCGGATCAGATGAGCGTCGTACTCCGCGCCGCTTTCACCGGCGGCCAGCAACTCTTCGAGCATGATGGTAACTTTCTGTCCGTTCGGGGTCCCCATCGAGTACAACTGCAACGGATGTTTGCCGACCGGCAGCATGGCTTCATGGGTGGCGCCGGCAATCGGGCGATTGGTTTTTGACCAGACGCCGCCGTCCTGCTGATTCCAGGTCCAGACCCGGGGGGGCTGATAGTGGTTGTCAGACATAAGTGATTCACCTTGTTTCTGATAAGGGGGGATGATGGAGAAGTGTAGCAGCCTGGCGCTGACAGGCGTATCAGATCTGTGCGCCGCTCTGCATCGGTGATATTACCCCCTTATCCGGGCGGATAAGGGGGAGCATGGTTACTCGACCAGCAGCGGTTGCTGATCGGTGGCGTGGTTGACGCTGGCGCCGGAGACGCTTTGCCACCATTTTTTCCACAGTTTCTCGATATTATCAATGTGGTAGCGCTGCGCGCTGCGCAGCGCCTGGCGGCGTAGTTCCGCCTGCTGCTGTGGCTGGCTGATCACCTCCACCAGCGCCGCGGCGAGCGCCTGTTCATCTCCCGGGGCGACCAGCCGACCGGCGGCGAAGTTTTCCAGCAGATCCCGCGGACCGTATTTGATGGCGAAACTCACCAGCGGCGTGCCGTAGCTCAGGGATTCGAGTCCGAACAGCGACAGCCCCTCCTGACTGGAACACAGTACTGCGCAACAACTGGCGCGCTGGAGCGCCAGCCGGTCGGTGGAGAAACCGTGAATGAATATATTTTTTTCCAGCCCCAGGCGGTTAACTTCCTCCTGTAGCGCGGCGCGCAGCGGTCCGGTACCCCAGGTATGTAACTGCGCGTCCGGCAGGGTTTTGACTACTTCCGCGAAGGCGCGCAGCAGCAGGTCGTGCTGCTTTTCCGGCGAGTAGCGCGCCATGTACAGCACGCGGGTACTGTTTTCCCGGTCGGCTTGCGCTTCTGACAGCACATTATCCAGGTGGTTGGGGATCACCCGCAGCCGATCGCCAGGTACCCCTTCCTCAATCAGATCGTTATGCTGTTCGCGGGTCTGAATCAGCAGATTATCCAGCATCAGCGGATCGTTAATCAGATGGGCATAGCTCCCTTTCAGGCTGCCGTTAGGGTGGCGGTGGGTGCTGTGGATGAACGCGCTGATGGTCACATTCAGGCGCTGGCGCGGCTGCGAGCAGACGAACTCTTTCCAGGCGAGGTTTTTGTCCACCACAAAGTGCCAGCGCGTCTGTTTATCGAGGCTGGCCTCCAGCACAAAAGCGCAAAATGCCGCCTCGCTGTTAAAACGGCGCAGGCCGTGTCCCGGATCCAGAAGCTCAATATGGGTCAGGACATTTTTCCCGAGGCGCGCAGCGTAATATTTGCGCGCCAGCGCCTCACCCTGGTCGTTGTACAGGGTCTGAATGCGGGCGCCGTCCTCGTGTTGTTCGCTGGTGTGGGTTATCTCCCCCGGCGCGGCGCGCGGCGCATCGCCGGCGGTTTCCAGCGGTTGGATAAGCTCGCGCTGGCGCAGGGTATTCAGCAATGCCCAGACGTTGCGTACCTCAACCGCGCCGGGGAGTTCGCCGCTGGCTTTCAGCGCGGCGACATTTCCCGGCAGCGCCGGATCCTGTACGGAGGTAATAATTTCCGGCACGATACCCAGCCGTTCGCTGAACAGTCTGGCGCGGCGCAGTATGGCAACTTCAATCCCGTTGCCCACTTTGCGCAGGTTTTCACACAAGAACACCACCCGCTGGCGCTCCGGCGCCGCTTGCCGCTGTGCCGCCGGCGCGTTCTGCTTCAGGTATTTGCTGTAGGCCACATAGCCGGACAGATAGTGCTCCACATCGTCGATACGCACCCGGAAGCTGTGGTGGCGAATAAAAAAACTGCCAACAATGCGCGCCGGATTTTTAAAGAACATCGCCAGCTCCGGCCAGAAAAAGCCGTTGGCCAGGTAACGGGCGCGCACTTCCAGCGCCTGGTAGAATTTATCGATGTCGAAACCGTCCAGCAGGTGGCGATGCTGAGATTCCGCCAACCGGGTCAGCATACGCTGGGCCGCCATCATCAGTTCCAGCAGCGTCGGGTAGGTGGTAATGCGCTGCAGGACGAAATCCAGATAGTCGCGCACGTTATCCAGTCCGAAGCGGAAGTAGCGCTCCTGGGGCCGGTACAGCGTCAGTTCATTGATGCAGTAGCTTAGCCAGTGGTCATGGGCCTGCCAGTGCTTCTGGATAATAAAGTAGTCCACCGCCCGCTCGACGATAGCCAGCCAGCGCGGCTCCCGGGTCAGGCCGTAGAGGCGCATCAGGGAGAAGGTGGCTTCGCCGTCATAGTAGATAATCCGGTGCGCCGCTTTCAGGGAAAGATCCCCGGCGTTCAGTACATGAACGAAGCCGCCGGTATCCGGGTTCTGCATAAAAGCGATGCCGTTCGCCAGGCGCGCCATCTGTTCCAGATAACGCTTATCCCCGGTCAGTTCGGTGTACTTGGCCATGGCCAGAATACATACCGCATTGCCGCCGAGCTTGATTTCATCTCCGGTATCGATCAAAAAGTCGGCTTCGCTGCCGTCCGGCAGCGTTCGGGTCTGGATCAGTTCACTGCACAGATCCTGCAGAGCGCGTTCAATGGCGGCGAAATGCTGCGGGGAGCGGGTCAGTTCCCAGCCTTCCAGCAGGGCGTAGGTGGAGCTGGCGTGGCGCAGCGCATTGTAGGACGGAATCGCCCTGTCGAAACACGGAAACCAGCCGTAATGATAGCGGCCGCTTTTCTGTACCTGGCGAGCCAGATAGTCAGTGGCGCTGTCGATCATCATCGGCAACTGTTGCTGCCAGTTTTCCAGCTCCCGGTAGCCGGCGTTTTTGCCGCGAAACTCAATCGGGTAACAGGCCGCGCCATCGCTGAATACCGCCCGGGTGTTGAAGCGCCAGAGGGTTTGCTGGTCATCCTGCGGCCAGGCGAGTTCTGTGGCGAAGCGCTGGCGGCCATAGTGGGCGAGGTTGGCGTCGTTAGGCGTCGCCACGCCCTGCGTGCCCTGGTAGAGCACGGCATTGGCGGCGATCTCCTGTTCCAGCATCGCGTGATGGAAGTCGGCGTCAAAGGCGAGGCCGAAACGGAAATAGTTACGTTTGGTTTTACTGAGTTTGTCGCGCAATTGCGCCCAGCTCAGCGCTTCGAGCTGGAAAACCACGTCCACGCGTAACCAGATGGGCTCATGCTGTTGCTTTTTACGCCACGCCTGAAGGGCGCTGGCGCCTTCCTGCCAGGCCCGGGAAAAATCCTCTCCCCGGGCGATGTGTACCCGCGCCCGCTCTTTTCCGCTGCTGATACTGAAAAACAGCACCACGCCGGGGTGGGGGGAAGGGAGCGCGTTCCCGGACAACTGTTCGGCCCCTGGGTAGGCGCTGGCTAATAACTGGCTGAGTGACATGCATTAATCTCCTGAGCGCCTGGTCCGTCAGGCTATGTCATTGGCCATTGCGGTGGATTTGCGGTTAGCGCAATGGCCATAATCATGCCGCCGGGAAAAACCGACGGCTGGCTGAGCGGGAACTATCGTTCTCTGAGCGCTTCTTTGGCCCGGTTAAAGGGTTTAATCAGGTAGTCCATCACGGTTTTTTCGCCGGTTTTAATATCCACCGTGGCAATCATCCCCGGCACAATGGAAAACTGTTTACCGGTTTTATTTTGCAGATAGTCATGGTGGGTGCGAATAAATACCCGGTAATAATAGACTTCAGGCTTGGCTTCATCCTGGATTGTGTCTGGTGAAATACTTTCCACTTCCCCGGCCAGGCCGCCGTAGATGGCGTAATCGTAAGCGGAGATTTTCACCAGCGCGGTCTGCCCGGGATGGATAAAGGCGATATCGCGCGGCGACAGGCGGGCTTCGATCAGCAGCCGGTCATCCACCGGGACAATCTCCATCAGTTCGCCATTGGGCGGGATAACCCCGCCGATAGTGGTGACCTTGATGTTTTTAACGATCCCGCGCACCGGAGAGCGAACGGTTAAGCGCGCCACGGAGTCCGAACGACCTTTAATGACCGACTGCAGGGTATCGACCTCGGCGTTAGCTTTGGCCAGATCTTCCCGGGACTGGACATAATACTGGGAACGCACATCGATCAATTTCAGTTCCAGATCGGACTTCTGGCGCTGAAGACGTAAAACCTCAACCTGACTGGCGGCGCCGGAATTGGCCAGTTTACGGGTAATCTCCAGCTCGCGATTCACCGCATTCAGTGAATCTTTAAGCCGGTTTTCGGTTTCGGCAAGCTGACTGCGGCGCAGGTTGTACAGGCGCGTTTCCGTGGTGACCAGCGCTTTATACGGCGCCAGTTCTTCCGGGAATTGCAGCGGTAAATCGTTGACTTCGGCATACATCCTGGCGCTGGCGGCCAGCGCGGCGCGATAGCGCGCGGTACTTTCGCCAACGTTGGACTCTGAGCGGGTCGGGTCCATGCGCGCGACGACCTGGCTGGCATCCACCATGGTACCTTCACGCACGTAGAGCGCCGTCAGAATACCGCCGTCCAGGGACTGCAATACCTGTTCGCGGGAGCTGGGGATCACTTTTCCGGTACCGGTAGAGACTTCGTCCAGAACGCCAAACCATGCCCAGACCCCGGCGGCTAAAAACAGCAGAAACGCGGTGAAGACCACGCGACAGGCGCGGTTGAGATCCCGCTCTTCTCCGGCGGGAAGCGCGAGCGACATATCAGGCTGACTGGATTTCATTGCTGGCCTCCTTGTGGCGTGCCGGTTCGGCAGTACGGGCGATTGCCTGATCTTTCGGCGCATCCATCACCAGTTTTCCATCCTTGAGTACCAGAACCCGTTCGACCAGTTCCAGTACCGCGGCGCGGTGGGTGGCGACAATCAGGGTACGCCCGGCCAGCCACGGTTTCAGGCGCTGCAGGAATTCCCGTTCGGTATGATCGTCGAGCGCGGCGGTGGGTTCATCAAGCAGCACGATACCCGGGTTGCGCAACAGCATACGTGCCAGCAGGATTGACTGGCGCTGGCCGCCGGACAGGCCGGTACCGCCCTCCATAATCGGATGATTTAGCCCCTGCGGCAGGCGGCGTACAAAATCCACCGCCGAACACATTTCCAGTATCCGGAAGATATCTTCATCGGTGGCTTCCGGCGCCCCCAGCGCCAGGTTTTCACGCAGTGTGCCGTGGAACAGCCGGGCATTCTGGGTCAACAGTCCGACATTGCGCCGCAGGTCGGCGATATCAATATGGGGCAGGCTGAGGTTATCCAGACGTAGTTCGCCTTCCGCCAGGTCGATACCGCCGACCATGGCCTGTAACAGGGTGGATTTTCCGGCGCCGTTGCGCCCGAGAATGGCGATACGTTCCCCGGGCTGAATGTCGAGACGGGCAATCTGCAACTGCGGCTGTTCCGCGGCGCCCGGGTAGCGAAAGACTGCGTCTTTAAAGTGATAGTGGCCATACAGCACCGGGCAGGGAATACGCTGTTCATCGGGGCCGTTTTCGGCGGGCAGGCGCATGATGTTATCCAGCCCGGCTTTAGCGGCTTTCACCTGTTGCCAGCGGGCGAGAATCCCGCACAGCGCGGTCATCGGGCCGATCATCCGCGAGGAGAGCATCGACGCGGCGACCACGGCGCCGGTGGTCATATCGCCCTCAATCACCCGCGGGGCGCCAAATAATACCGCCGAGGCATAAACCAGGCTTTGCACGCTGGTTCCCCAACTGGTCAGGGCATGGGTCAGTTTACGGGTGCGGATCCCGGACTGCGCGGCTATCTGAATATAACTGTTCCACTGTTGCAGAAAGCGATCTTCGGCCTGCATCAGCTTGATGTCTTCGATGCCCTGCAGACTTTCCACCAGCACCGCATTGCGCAGCGTCGATTCGTGTACCGCCTGGTTGGCCAGCACCGCCAGTTTACGCTGCGATAACAACCCGGGTAGCAGCATCAGCACCACCGCCAGCGGCGCAATCCAGGCCAGTTGCGGCGAGACGATGACCAGTACCAGCATAAACAGCAGGAAGAACGGCACGTCGGCGATCGCCGTCATGGTGGTGGAGGTGATCAATTCGCGCATCTGTTCCAGATCGCGCACCTGGGCGATAAAACTGCCGGTAGAGCGGGGAATAGCGCTGTTGCGCAGCCGTAGCGCGTGGCCGAATACCCGGTCGGAAATACGCATATCGGCCTGTTTACCTAACAGATCGGTGATATGGCCGCGCAGTTGTTTAAAGATGAACGCGAAGATGATGGAGATAATGACCCCGCTGAACAGCACATACAGGGTAGGGATTGACTGCGCCGGAATCACCCGGTCATAGACCTGCATCGAAAATAAAATGCCTGACATTGCCAGGGTATTAACAATCAGCGAGGCGGCCAGAATATGCCACCACGGCTTGAGATTTCTCACGACCAGCTTACGCATCCAGTCGGGAGTAAAATTGGCCAGATAGAAGGCGGTGCGGGCATCTTTCGGCATCCCGGCCGGACGAAAAACCGCGACCTCTTTGATAGCCGGCAGCAGTTCGGACAGCGACAGGGGGCTGGTCAGGGTGGTGTCGCCGCTGAACTGGATGTTGACCTGGTCTTCGCCGTCAAAACTTTTGATAACGCCTATCTGGCCGTCGTTAAGCTGGACCGCCAGCGGCAGGCGCCAGGCCGAGATCTCCTCTTGCGCGCCGCCCGGTTGCTGGTAGCCCAGCCCGGCCTGGCGGGCCAGCGTGCCGAGGGCGTCGGGTAAAGGTTGATCCTGCAGCCAGCGGGCGCTGGACTGTAGATTTCCCGGCGAGAAGCTAATCCGGTAATGGGTCGCGATAATGCTGATAGCGCGTACCCAGCCCAGCAGTTCGCCGGCGGAAAGAGGCGTCGTGGTGCGATCGAGAGTGTCAGGAGTCATGGCTGGATCTCCACGCCCTGAATTGACTGATTATTCAGAGCGAAAGCCTGGCGAATTTTTCCGGTGCTGTACAGGCAGTCCAGTTGCAGGCTGCGTAGCTTGCTGATGGTCTGCTGTTCAGAAAAGCGGGTCTGGTAGATCTCCTGCTCGACGTTAAGCACATCCAGCAGCGGGCGGGTGCCCAGTTGTAAATACTGATCCTGGTAGAGCTGACGGGTCTCTTCCCCGAGTTTCTGCTGACGTTGCAGGCTGTTCAGAGACAGGGTTAACCCGGACGCTTCATTACGCGCCTCATCGAGTTGCTGACTGGCGGTCAGGCGCGCGCTTTTCAGCGACGCATTGGCCGATTCCAGCGTGTGTTGGGCGGCGTTGCGCGCCGCGGTTAAACCTCCCCCCTGGTAGAGGGGCATTTTTACCCGCACCCAGGCGGAGTACTGGGTACGATCCTGGACGTCATGGTTGGCGTAGCGATCGTTCAGATAATGGGTGACTTCTGGTTCCAGGGTAATGGTCGGCAGCAGCTCGGCGTTGGCGCCGTCCAGTTGCGCCGCGGCCTGGTTGGCCTGCGCCCAGGCGGCCAGTACCGACGGCACTGGCTGGTCGTCGGTGGGTGTCGCTTCGCAGGCTCTGGTCAGACGGTTGGGGAAGTCATCACTGACCCGGTTGACGGTTTGCCAGCCCAGGTAGCTGGCCAGTGAAGCACGCCAGCGGTCGAGGCTGGCCTGATACTGGATCAGCGTAGCCTGCGCCCCTTCGATACGGGTACGGGTTTGTACCACGTCGGACAAGTTACTGGCGCCCTCGTTGTTGCGCTGTTCGGCCAGGCTGGCGATGCTGTTCAGCGCGTCGAGCTGCTCACGGGCGATGGTCACCAGTTGCTGGTAGCCCTGAACCTGTACCAGCGTCGCCGCGACATCGTGGGCGGTGTTATCAATGCTCAGCAGAACTTTAGCCTGCTGCATGGCGACCCCGGCGTTGGCTTCCCGCACCGAGCTGGACACCTTACCGAAGTCATAAAGTAACTGGGAAACGGACAGTACCAGCGATGGGCTGTAACCTTTGTAGCCGTAGTTATTGGTCACGCCGTTGTTTACCCCGCCGCTGATTTGCGGGTAATAGCGGGATTCCGCCACATTCACCTGTTCCTGGGCCTGAAAGAGTTTGCCCACTTCAGTACTGATATCCGGATGCCAGGCCGCTGCGCGTTCCACGGCGCGATCGATACTCAGGGTTTCGGGAACCG
This sequence comes from Entomohabitans teleogrylli, assembly GCF_001484765.1. Classification (GTDB taxonomy): domain Bacteria; phylum Pseudomonadota; class Gammaproteobacteria; order Enterobacterales; family Enterobacteriaceae; genus Entomohabitans; species Entomohabitans teleogrylli. Next base: position 348,123 of record NZ_KQ947378.1, read on the forward strand.
ACTGGCTGGCGACATCGGTGACTCGCCCCTGAAGGCTGGGAAGGTTTTGTTCCGGAACCATGCGCTGAGCGCTGATTGTGGGTTTTTCTGGTTCTTCCGCGGTAGATGGCGGTGTCAGTATCGACGCACAGAATAGCGCGCCGGTGGATACAACAAGGCGGGTTATGCCGGTTTTACGATCGTGTTTAATGCTCATAACTTCTTCCTGATCGTGAGTCTTCTAAAAATGTGCAGCCATCGGTAGGCCGGGACTCCCATTCACTGTCTCCGATTCCCGATGGCGCACCAGATTATTTCCCGTTCTTTGCCGGGTTGTTTACTGCTATGCGGCACTTCCCTGTGCCATGGTTTTGGTGTTAATCAGAGGTCTGGTTGTGCTGTAACAGCTCATCCAGTGTGACGTTTACCCCCTCCAGAGTGATCAGTTGTGTTGACTGGAACTGATCTCCGGCGCCATCGCGGTCGATAGACACCACGGTATCGCCGGACTCGGTGTGTTCTACCGAGACGTAGTTACCGATGGTGTTGCTATCGCCATCCCAGCCCTGCAGCAGTTCGTCGACGTTGATATGGTCGCCTTCACTGGTGGAGAAGTCGGTCCACTTGTTGTCAGTCCCGTTGCCGCCCGTGGCGTCGGTGGCATCCAACAGTTTGAAGATGACCGTGTCCTGACCGGCCTCCAGCGTGTAGGTCTCGTTACCGGCGCTGCTGGTAACCGCGTCCTCATGGCTGGTTCCTTCAATGACCGGGGTCAGGCTCTCTCCTTGCAGAGCCGAATCCGCCAGGACACTGAAGCTGGTGGTCTGGACATCGCCGGTCAGATCGACCGTCAGCGTCGCGTTGCTGGTCGTACCGTCCACCGCTTTCAACTGATAGTTGAAAGTTTCATCGCTGGTAATCGCTGAAGCCGACTGACCGTCGTTGAGGGTGTAGGTGTAGTTCCCGTCAGCGTCGATAGTCAGTGAGCCGTACAGGCCGGTAATCACTGTATCGCCGGTTAACGAGACCTCCGTACCATTCACACTACTGACCACCGTACCCGCCGGCGCCGTATCGTGACCCACTCCGCCACTATCTCCATCGAGTACGTTGCCGGTGACGCTGGCAGCGTCAGTCAACGTGGCGTGAACGATGTCGGAAGTAACGCTCAGCGTATAGGCCGAGGCCAACGCCAGACCACTGTCTGCCTGCAGCAGAACCACATAGTTACCCGATGGCAGCGTGAGGCTCAGGGGGCCGGAATTGCCGGCGAGCGCCACGATGGTCAGCCAGTTGTTGACGAACTGATACTGTTCGTAACTTCCGGAGGTGGGGTTCTGTTTGTAGATATACAGGTCATAGGTCGTGGCTATCGACACCCCGACTGCACTGGCCTGGATGGTCAGTGAGCGCGTGGTGTCATCTGCCACCGTGAATTTGGCCTGATTCTGCAGGTTGATGGAGGCATCCAGAACGCTACCCAGCCCAACATGCGCCAGCATCACGCCGGTAGTTGTTGACGGATCGTTGACTGTATCGTGCTGTGAGGTGGTGACCTCAAGCTGCGCTACGTCATTCACCGCGTTCAGAGCCGGCAGGGCCATGTTGATAGTCAGGTTTGCCGTACCGGTAGATCCATCCGGCGCCTTCAGGTGATACTGGAAGGTTTCGCTACCAGTAATCTGCGACGGCGACAGACCCGGGTTCAGGGCATAGGTGTAATTGCCCTGCGCGTCGATGGTCAGCGTACCGTACTGGCCGGTAATCTGCGTGATACCGCTGGCGTTGACCGACGAACCGTTGACGGTTTCGACCACGGTTCCTGCCGGAGCCGTATCCGCACCGCTACCGTCCGCCGCGCCGCTGATGACGTTACCTGTCACGGTACTGAGCGCGGTTTCCTGAGTGATGGTGATATCAGAAAGCACGTTCAGGGTGTAGGTAGACAGCACCGCCAGCCCGCTGTCGGCCTGCAACAGGAACAGATAGTTACCGGTCGGCAGGGTGACAGTCAGTTCGCCAGAGGAACCGCCCAGCAGAGGCGCATTGAGCCAGTTATCGACATATTGATACTGGGTGTACTGCCCCGAGACGGCGTTGTACTGGTAGATATACAGATCGTAGGTTGATGCTACAGAGACACCCAGCGTTTCAGCCTGAAGAGTGAGCGTGCGCGAGGCATTTTCACCCACCGTGAAGCTGGCCTGGTTCTGCAGGTTAATCAGACCGACGTTCAGTACGCTACCCAGACCGACGTTAGCCAACAGGGCACTGGAGGTGCTGGAAGGACCATTGTCGGTTTCTGTAGCCGTCGTAGCTATCTGCAGTGATGCTGTGTCAGCCGCGGTCGGGATGGTGTCCGTATCCGCATCGGCGTCAGCGTCAGCGTCAGCATCTGCGTCTGCGTCAGCGTCAGCATCTGCGTCTGCGTCTGCATCTGCATCTGCGTCAGCGTCTGCATCCGCGTCAGTATCAGCGTCAGCATCTGCATCAGCATCAGCATCTGCATCTGCATCTGCATCTGCATCTGCATCCGCGTCTGCATCAGCATCGGCATCGGCATCGGCATCCGCGTCGGCGTCTGCATCGGCATCCGAATCATCAATCAGCGTCAGATCGATGGTCAGCGTTGCGATACTGGTCGAACCATCCACACCTCTCAGCTCATAGCTGAACGTTTCATCGCCAGTCACTGTCGAAGGCGTCAGGCCAGCATTGAGGTTGTAGGTATAGTTCCCCTCCGCATCGATAGTCAGCGTACCGTACTGGCCGGTAATTACTGTATCGCCGGTCAACGCCACCAGTGTACCGTTGACACTGGCAACGACAGTACCTGCCGGGCCGGTATCGTGACCGGTACCGCTGCTGTCTCCGGTGATGACATTACCGGAAACGCTGGCCGCGTCAGTTAACGTAGAGTGAACAATATCTGTGTTGACACTCAGCGTATAGGCCGTTGCCAGAGCCAGTACACTATCCGCCTGCAGCAGGAACACATAGCTTCCGGACGGCAGTGTCAGGGTCAAGGTGTCTGAAGTACCGCCTATCAGCAATACGCTCAGCCAGTTGTTGACGAACTGATACTGTTCGTAGCTACCGGTGGTTTCGTTCAGTTTATAGACATACAGATCATAGGTCGTGGCTATCGACGCGCCAAACGAGCTGGCCTGAACGGTCAGTGTCCGCGTGGTGTCTTCCGCTACCGTGAACTGCGCCTGGTTTTGCAGGTCGATGGCGGCATCCAGAACGGTGCCCAGCCCGACCTGTGCCAGCATTACCCCACTGACGGATGACGGATCATTCACCGTATCCTGTTCGGAGGTAGTGACATCAAGCAGCGCCACATCACTCACTGCATTCAGAGCAGGCAGGGACAGATCAATGGTCAGATTTGCTGAACCCGTGGAGCCGTCCGGCGCCTTCAGCTGATACTGGAAGGTTTCGCTACCAGTAATATCTGACGGAGACAGGCCGGCATTCAGGGTATAGGTGTAATTACCCTGAGCATCAATGGTCAGCGTACCGTACTGGCCGGTGATCTGCGTGATACCGTCAGCATTGACTGCCGTGCCGTTGACGGTTTCGACCACGGTACCTGCCGGTACAGTGTCAGCTCCGCTACCGTCCGCTGCGCCGCTGATCACGTTACCCGTGGCGGTACTGAGTGCCGTTTGTTGGGTGATAGTGATGTCAGACAGCACGTTCATGGTGTAGGTGCCCAGAACCGAAATCCCTGCATCCGACTGCAGCAGGAACAGGTATTCCCCTGTCGGTAGCGTGATTTGTAACGGATCGGATTGACCACCCAGCAGCGGAACGTTCAGCCAGTTATCAATGAAGTTGTACTGGACGTACTGTCCGGTAGACGCATCGAGTTTGTAAACATACAGATCGTAGGTTGCTGCGACAGCAACACCACCGCCTACCGCCTGAAGCGTCAGGGTACGCGAGGCGTCCTCACCCACGCTATAGCTGGCAGGGTTCTGGCCTTCAAGCACAGAGACATCGAGGATTGTGCCCAACCCGACGTTGGCGAGCGTCGTATTGGTGGTGCTGGACTGGCCGTTGTCGGTTTCTGTGGCGGTTGTCGCTATCTGCAATGCGATTGTATCGTCAACCGCGAGTACGGAATCGGAGTCCGAATCCGCGTCAGCGTCGGCATCAGTGTCGGCGTCGGCGTCGGCATCAGCGTCCGCATCCGCATCTGCGTCGGAGTCCGCATCGGCGTCGGCATCGGCATCGGCATCAGCATCGGCGTCAGCATCCGCATCCGCGTCGGAATCCGCATCGGCGTCGGCATCGGCATCAGCGTCGGCATCAGCGTCCGCGTCGGCATCAGCGTCGGAGTCGGCATCGGCATCAGCATCAGCGTCCGCATCGGCATCAGCGTCCGCGTCGGCATCAGCGTCGG
>NZ_LLXO01000007.1 GCF_001484765.1 Entomohabitans teleogrylli
CAGAAAAGCCTCATGCGCAAGCATGGGGCTTTTTTGTTTGTCTGATATTACCAGGGGCCAGAGCGCCCGGCCTGAGTGATCATCGATCACTTCGATGCGCAGGAAGTCGGCGCCAATAATCACTATGAACACGTCTGTTGTCGCGGGCTCATTGCCGGCGATGACCCGTCAGGAGCGATACATACCTGAACGATGTTATCCATGGAGAGGCTCCGGAGTTACGGTTCACTGGGGCCTGAATGGCGCTGACCAGGCGCTGAGGAGTGATTTCTGGCAGGGAAGAGCCGGGATCTTATAAAAGCTCCATGTTGGCTGCAGGTGATTTATTGTTTCCTTGCGGTTGTAGTAACTCCGCGAGCAACTGATCCTTGATAACATTATGAGTGGTAAGGATATGGCGACCATCGCCGGGTTGCTGGATATTTCTGTCAAAACCGTTTATGCCTGCCGTAACCGGATGATCGGTAATATGGGATTTAATACCACCAGTTCCGCTGCCCTGATGCTTTGCCGGGATCTCACCCGACTCCCTCCTCCATTCGATGGCGTAAGTAAGCCTGGCGATTAAAGGGTATGACTGTGTCAGTCAACAGGCATCCGGTGAAATATCGTTGGTCATGATACGATGGCAGACAACGGCAGGCGGGGTGTTACCGATCTGCGATTACTGTATTTTTACCACACAATGCGCAGCAGGAAATTGCAGATGAAGATGCTTTCTTTCACCGGTTCGCCCTGGCAGACGGGACAACAGCTCGGTCAGTTCGGGCGCGACGCTTATCATAAAAAAATTACCCGGACCTCCCTGTGGCAGCGGGTGATGGCCCTGAAAGATTCCGACCATGCCAGGCTGATGCAGCAACTGACCCAAAGCGCCTTTCCGGCGATTTTTTCCGAACTGGAGGGCCTGGCTGAGGGGCTTGATGCGCCGTTTGAGGAGGTGTTTGCCTGGAACTGTCGCGGTGATTTAGTTCGTTCAACTTCCGATGGTTGCACGACAGTGGCGGGGTTTTCCGACAATGGTGCATGGGCCATTGCTCATAATGAGGACGGTTTCCCCCAGTTACTTGAGGACTGTGCGCTGGTGACAATACGACCAGAAGCGGGGATGGCGTTTACCAGTTTTGCCTACCCGGGCTCCCTGTGTGGCCATACTTTCGCGGTGAATGAAGCGGGTCTTGTCAATACGGTTAACAATATTCGCGCTCTGGAGCGACCCGCGGGGTTGCCGCGTCAGGTGCTGGCGCGCGCCGCGTTGAATGCGGTTTCGCTGGATGAGGCGCTGACCATTTTGACGACGCAACCGCGCGCCGGGGCGTTTCACCATACGCTGGGGCAGATGGGCGATCGGCGTATGTTTAGCGTCGAGGCGACCGGTAGCGGTTATTCGGTGATGGAGATTCAGTCGCCGTTCGGCCATGCTAACCACGCCATCCATCCGCAACTGGATGGTATGGCGCAGGTGGTGACCGCCAGTTCCGCGGCGCGCCAGGAGCAACTGGAAGCGTGGAAAATGCAGGTGGCGGGCGAAACGCTGGCGCCGTTGGCAATGCAGGCGCTGCTCTCCGATAACCGGCATCCACAATTGCCGATTTACCGCCTGGCGCCGGACGATCCCGATGATGAAAATACCCTGGCGACGGCGCTGTTTACGCTGACGGATGCCTCTGTCACATGGCAGGTCTGGCAGCGGGATCGCCATATTCCGCTACTATCCGGTACGCTGAACGCCGTTTGATCATGCTGTAAATAGACCAGGGCCATCAAAGGTTTTTATCAGGGGGAGTGATGGTTTTATCAACGCGCCCGGCAACGGATTTCAGCATCGTACAACTGGCGGATATTCTTGCATTTTGTTTTCGCGGCTATCCGGTTGCGCTGTCGATGACACCGGAGCGGTTTGCCCGGCGTTTTATGGCTGAAGATCTTAGTCTGCCGGATTCCGTGGTCTGGATGGCGGGAGAGCAACCGGCGGCGATAGCGCTGGTGGCGCGACGCGACTGGTCCGCCAGGCTGGCGGCGTTTGCGGTCAGCGATACCCGGCGTGGCCAGGGGCTGGGTAAGCGTTGCATGGCGCAGGTTGTGGCGCAACTGGCGCGCGACGGGGTACGCGATATGCGTCTGGAGGTGCTGGCAGATAACGTGTCGGGTATGGCGCTCTATCAGTCGCTGGGGTTTGAGATTCAGCAACGGCTGTTGGGATTCAGTGCGACGGATTTGCCGGATGTGGGCGATTTATCCGCAGAAGAAAGATGGCAGGCGTTCGATCCCGCCGCTTTTCCGCCCCTGGCGCCCGGCGAGGCGCAGGCGCTGCCGTGGCAGATGGCGCCGGCAACGCTGAATGGCCTTCCCGGCGCTCTGTGGCGCTATCAAAACAACGCGTGGGCGGCTATCAGTCGGCTAACCGCAACGCCACAGTTGCGTTTGCTGTATGTGGCGCCCGAGCTGCGTAGGCAGGGGAAAGCGCTCGCGCTGCTGCAAGCGCTGGGGCGGCGCTGGCCGGGAATCAGCACGTCCGTCTGCGTGCCGGAACGATTTACGCCGCTGTTTACTGCGGCGGGTTATGCGCCCATGGCATTATCCCAGTACGAGATGCGGCTCAGTTTTCCACCCGTTCCCGACGTTGAATAAATACCCGCAGAGCGATGATCGATAGCCCGGCGCAGGCCAGGGTCATCAGATGAAAGGTATCACTGCCCCATTGTTGCCAGAGCCAGCGCGCCAGTTCAATGCCCAGCGCCATCAGCGCCAGCAGGATAATATTCAGCGTCGCGGAAACCGTGCCTTTCGGGGCGCTGTCGGAAAATAGCGTCAGGCGGAACAGTACCGGAAACATCAGTCCGACGCTCAGGGCGAACAGACTCATCCCGGCGACCGGGCCTGGCCAGCCCCCGGACAGCAGGTGGTCCAGCGCCAGCGCCAGCGGTCCGGCAGCAACCAGTAGCGGGGCTGAGCGGCGCAGAACCTTGTGATGGGCGTTTTTCCCGGCCAGATAGCCGGACAGCAGGTTGCCGACAATCACGCAGCCAAATACCGGTACCTGAGACCAGGCGTAACCGGTGCTGGACAGACCGCGATCCTGCATCAGCACCAGCGGTGATATCGCCACCCAGCTCATCAGGGGAATATAGATGGCGGTAATGGTCAGCGTACCGCTAAGGAAAACCGGGTTGGCAATAATGCTGCGGAAATCGCGCCAGATGGCTGACAGCGAAAAACGCTGGCCGCGTTGCTGTACGGTTTCCGGCATATACAGGAGTAGCCCGATACCGCCGAGAGCGCTCATGACGGCAATTGCGCCAAACATCATTTTCCAGTGGGCCAGGTGGAGGAAGACGGCGCCGAGTAGCGGCCCGATAATTGGCGCGACCAGGGTGATGGAGATGATGATCGACATCATGCGGATTGCCGTGGTTTCGCTGAATGCTTCCTGTACCGTAACGTAGCCCACCGTAGCGATAAAACACATACTGGTACCCTGAATAAAGCGGGCGATCAGGAACTGCGTCATGGTCTGGGTCGCCAGGGTGGCGAGACAGGCCAGGGTAAAGATCGCGGCGCCGGCAATCAACACCGGGCGGCGGCCAATGCGATCCGAGAGCGGACCGAGCAGCCATTGTAAAACCATCCCCCCCGCCATGTATAAACTGATCGAGGCCGGCGCCAGCGACGGATCGGCGTTGAAATCGCGCACCACGTACAGGATCCCCGGTTGGATCATGTCATTGGTCAGGTATGCGGCGAATTCATAGAGAATCAGCGCAGCGGGAAAGAGGTACAGTGTTTGCCAGGCAGTCCGGGCGGTCATAAATTCTCCCTTGGCGGCGTTAGTTATTGCGGTATTTCTGCCAGCGTCAGCAGCATCCCGCAGCGGGCGGCGCGCTCAAAGCCGCAGGCGGCCTGCTGTTCCAGCGCCGTGTGCAAATGTGCCGGTAGAACCGCTTCCGGCACGATGGTGAATCCCAGCCGTTGATAAAATGGCGCATTCCACGGCACCTGGCGAAAAGTTGTCAGAGTGAGGCCGCGAAATCCATGCCGGCGGGCATGGGCGATCACCTGCTCCACCAGCCGCCGTCCGATTCCCTGGCCCTGCCGCTCATGCCTGACGGATAACTCTTCGATGTACAGCGCGTCACCCTGCGGGCTGGCGTTGATAAATCCGATGGGGCGGTTCTGGTCGTCAGTCGCTACCCAGGCCAGGCGGCGGCGAATAAATTCCCGGTGGCACTCCTGACTCTGAATCTCGTCGTCAGCAATCCAGGCCAGCGCCGGTATGCTGAGAAATGCCTGGCCGGCGGAGCGTTCAATGTCACACAGCAGGGGGACATCCTGGAGCGTGGCGTGGCGAATCGATAACATCCATTTTCCTTAATCGGTCGTTAGCGGCAGATCAAACAGCTTAATTATCGCGCTGGCCGCCGCGAGAATCTCTGTACGCTGTTCTTCCTGGCGGCGGGCCAGAAACACGGTGATATTCAGCTTCCCGGCGAGTGCCGCGGTCAGCGGTCGGTAACACAGACCGGGACGCGAACCGGAACACACCGAAGCCGGCAGCAGGGCATAACCTTCACCTCTGGCCACCTGCGCCAGAACGCGCAGTGTGTCCTGGGCTTCCGGTTGACGCGTAAGCGGTATGTCCAGCGTAGCGAATACCGCTTCACATTTGTCATAAAAGGCCGGATTTTCCCGGCGCGCAAACCAGTAAAGCGGTAGATCCGCGAGCTGCGTTGGGCTCAGCGTTGGCTGAGCGGCTGCCGGATGATGTTCCGGTAACGCCAGCATCAGCGGTTCATGCCATAGCGCCTGATAGTACAGACGAGGATCGGCCAGTACGCGTTCTCCCACCAGAGCGAGGTCGAGGTCGCGACGCAGCAGACCGTTGAGTAACTGCCGGGAGCTTAATCCTTCGCTGAGAACGATCTCGCGCATTTCAGGGCGCGCCAGCGCCTGAGCAAAAGGGGGAATGGCGCGGAAATCCAGATTGCTGGTCATGCCCAGAACCGGAAGCGGCGTGGCGCTGGTCAGCGAGGGAATAAAATGCTCCATCTCCTGTAACCAGCGGCTGGCGAACTGCTCCAGGCGCTCACCGCTATGGGTCAGGGTGACGCGGTGAGTATCACGAATAAATAGCCGGGTACCGAGCTGCGCTTCCAGATTCTGGATCTGGCGCGTCAGGGGCGGCTGGCTGATACCCAGCTCGTCGGCGGCCTGACGGTAGTTGCGGTAGTGCGCTACCGCCAGAAAGCAGCGTAGCGCACGTACTCCGGGCAGGGAAGAAAAGGCAAACATAGCGGCTCCGGGCAGGGCTGATACTTTTTTTATATCACAGAATTAGCAATTCCGCTGCCGGGGAAGCCGTGGGAAGGTGGTCAGGCAATCACAGGAGGAAGTATGAAATACCTGACATTACGCCACACTTCACAAAGCGCTGTCTCGCTGCCGGTTATTGGTTTCGGGGCGATGGGCATCTCTGAATTTTATGGCGCCACCGACGACGAACAAGCGCGGGAGGCGCTGGCATACGCTCTGGATCACGGCGTAACGCACTTTGATACCGCGGACTGCTACCAGTTCGGCGACAATGAACGCTGGCTCGGGCAGGCGTTGTCCGGTACACCGCGGGGATCTTATCTGGTGGCCAGCAAGGCAGGGATCGTGCGCGATCGCCACGACCCGGCGGCACGTGGAATTTGTATTGATGCGAATTATATTCAGCGCCAGCTGGAACAATCGCTGGCCAATCTCAACACCGATTATCTCGATCTGTTTTACATCCATCGTCTGCCGCCGCAGGCCACTGAGAGTGAGCTGACGGCGCTGGCCGGACGGCTGGCAGAGTTGAAGGCGCAGGGCATGGTGCGGGCGATTGGTCTTAGCGAACCGCGACTGTCCTGGCTACAGTTTATCCACCAGCGCTGCCCGGTGAGCGTCGTGCAGTCAGAGTTCAGCCTGCTGGAGCGTACAGTGGAACGCAATGGCGTGCTGGACTGGTGCCGCGAACAGCAGATCGCTTTTGTCGCTTACAGCCCGCTGTGCCGCGGTCTGTTGACGGAGGGATTTCAACTGCCGTCGGATAGCGCTGATTTCCGGCGCGCGCTGCCGCGCTTTAGCCCGCATAATCTCGAACATAACCAGGCGCTGGCGGCGCAACTGGCCGCTGTCGCCCGGCGCCACGGGATGACGCTACCGGCGCTGGCTATCGCCTGGCTGATCGGGCAGGGGGTCGCGGTCATTCCGGGAATGCGTAAGGCGCAGCGCGTGGAGGAAGCTCTGTCCGCACTGGCCTGCAATTTGACGCCGCAGATGCTGGAGGAACTGGAGGCGCTGCTTAGCGCCCACCCGGTGCAGGGGCTCCGCTATGCTCCACAGGCGATGCGCGCCTTCGGATTTGATAGTGAGAGGGGCTGATCCGTTGTCAGGCGGCAGATAAAAAAGGCCGGAGTATCACTCCGGCCCTGATCCCGCCAGCAGCCAGCAATCTTAGCCCTGCCCGGGTTCTGCCTGAGCGGCATCGTGGGTTGCCACCACCTTAATATCCACCATACCGATCCCCAGTTGACGCGGTGAGTGACCGAGGATATTGCCTTCGTTGGTGGACTGCGGGTCAGGCGGCACAATGGTCAGCACGTTACTGCGATCCGGGTTATCGAAATGCAGTGTTGTGGTGCTGACGTCATTGCCCAGCGTCACAGTCTGCTGCTGGTTGCCCACCCGAACCGGGATTGGCCGATTGGCATTGGGGCCAAAAGCTTTGGCGGTGATCACCAGATCGAATTTCTCCGGTAGCGGGTCGTTATATTCAATGGTCACTTCCGGCGCCAGCCGCGCATTGGACCAGCGGCCCCAGTCTTCCGGCCGCGAAATGCCGGCGAACTTTTTAACGCTTTGCGGTGCTCCCGCAACGCTGAATACAAAATTGTCCGACGGGTAGCGAATATCATTGTCGTTAATCTTCAGCATATCGACATATTGCTGGTAGCGCCCCATGTCAATCACGCTGCGGCCAAACGCCGCTTTTGCAGACCACTGCGGGCTGTCAACCCGCTGCACAGTTTGGGTTCCTCCTAATTGCCCCTGGGAAACGCACAAGTCGGTGGACAGCGCCAGTTCAGGTTTCCACAGGCGCGCCATCTTGTAGCAGCGATCGACCCAAATAAAGTTGTCCCGCGGGGCGAAATTGGCCAACTGGTAGCGCAGTGGTGCGGAATACTCGCTTTCCGGCAGCGGTTCTACGCGGTCATCGGAAACCCGCAGCAACAGCGGCAAACGGAAGCGTGAACCGGAAAAGGCAATGCTGTTTTTCTGCTGATCGATAGTGAAATCATCGATTTTCTTCGGGAAGTTCCACAGCCTGATCACGTCAGGTTTCCAGGCGAGGATTTTCTCTTTCATGTTCAGGAACACGGTCGACAGCGATTCTCCGGACAAACTGCTGCGTCCCAGACCAAGATAGTTGTCGCCACCCAGCATATCCAGCACCGTGGCGCCGTTATCCATCGCGTTGCGTTTCACTCCGTTCAGTTCCGCCTGCGGGTTATCGCCGCGCAGGATAAAAAACAGGTTGTTGCGATCGTGCTGGTTAAGGTATTTCCAGGCGCTATTGTTCATCGCCAGATGGTCGGAAGAGACGACAATGATGGTATCTTTAAACCACGGCGAGGCTTTGATTTTTTCAATCAGCGCCGCAACATGCTGCTGGCTGCAGGTCACCGCGCTAAAGGACTGGTTCACCTTGCCGTCAAAGGTATAGCTTTTGCGCTCGCAACTGCGGGAAACAAACCCGTCCGGATGGTGGGTATCAACGGTCAGGGTAAACAGCGAGAAACGCTTACCGGCCTGCGACAGCTCTTCATATTTCTTCCACACCTGATCGAGCACCACATCGTCGTAAAAACCCCAGTCGTTACGATAGTTGGGATCGTCGACCACGGTTTTCAGTTCTTCCGCCCCGTAGAGGTGATCGAAACCGTGGGATTTCAAAAACACGTCTTTTCCGGCGAAGCGCAGGTTGGCGCCCTGGATAAAGTAGTTTTCATAACCGGAATTCTTCAGGATATCCCCCAGACAGACGTTCTGCGGGAAGAAGCTCGAAACCGACGATGAGGCGTTGCCCTCAAAGGGCGCGAACAGCGGGACACCACACTGCGAGGCCACCATCCCGGCGATCGTGTAATCCATCCCCGGTAACTGCCCGGTATGGCTGAAATCCAGCCCTTCAGATTTCAGTTTCCCCAGTTCCGGCGTCAGACCGGGGAAGGCCTGGTCGTTAAAATAGGTACGCTCCAGGCTCTCCCCATAGATGTACACCAGATTATATTTGGGCGTCGGAATGGTTTTTCCGGGCTCTTTATAATAGATACGAAAATCCGGGTCGCCGTCACGGGTCTGGGATTTCACCAGTTCGGTTATCTGGCGGAACGCCGGACTGGCATCCACTGACGCCAGCGCCAGTACCAGTGCCAGTAGGCTATAGCCCATATGGTGGGGCAAATGACTACGGCGGCGCAGTAGCCAGGCAAGGCCGCCAAATACCGCCGTCAGTACCAGTATCAGGCCTGCGCCTGGTAGCAGGTACTTACTGACTCCCGCTCCGGCCAGGCTGTTGGTCAGCGTGTAGAGTACCGCGTCGTTGATCCCTTCGCCGGTAAAATAGTTACTGGCATAAAGGGTGATATTCAGGATAACAAACAGGCCAAGCACGACCAGGGTGGCAATAAACCACCAGGTATTGCGGCCCGCTTTAAGGGCATAAATCGCGATTGAAGCAATAAACAGCGCGACAGAAAGTAACTCTGACAACTCCGAAACCTCATCCAGAACTAAACGACCCTGCGAACAGGCGCCCATGACATTTTTCGCTGCTCAATTTAACGACGTTGTCATGTTGCTGCAATGCTACCTTCAAAGAACTGTGCCTTTATTCAGACTTAGTTTAGAAAAGCAATATTGTGTGTCGCGTCACATCAGAGGATTCTTTTTTTTTGTGTTGGTCGTAGCGGCCGGGTTGGTGTAATTAACTGTCCATTAGTCAGTTGTTAAATTTATTGCCTGCTGTTACGTGAACTATCTGACTTCATGTTGAGCGCTGTTAGCGGGCATTTGCTCCTTCTGGCGCGTCGGGAGAAAATCTCTCTTTTTTCCTCTGGTCTGGTAAATGAGTTTATTTTTAATTATTTGTTTATTGAATGTATTTTCTGGCGTCCGCTGTGTGGAGAAGACAAAGGAGAGAAAAATTTTCTCCCGGAAGCGGATAGCCCGCGGTATTTGAGTAAAAATTTCTTCGGCTGGTCAATTACAGTAATCACTATTGAGACTGCGCGACCAAAGAGATGTGCTATGAATGCCGAATACTCCCCATTATTAATGGAATGGCTGAAAAGAGAAGTTACGCCGGCGCTGGGCTGTACTGAGCCGGTTGCCGTGGCGTTCGCCGCAGCCTGTGCGGCCAGCTATCTTCCGTCCTCCTGCGAAAGTATCCGCGGATTCATTTCCGCTAACCTGTACAAAAACGCAATGGGCGTGACGATCCCCGGTACCAGTGTCTCCGGCGTCGCGCTGGCGGCAGCAATTGGCGCGTTGGGCGGCGATGCGCAAAAGGGGCTTCAGACGCTGCAGGGAATTAGCGGCGCTGTGGTGGGCCAGGCTCAGGAGCTGGTCGCCGCTGGCGCCGTGGCGATCGAAGCCCGGGATACCGCGGATTTTATCCATATTGATTTAACGCTGCAGGCTGGAGAACACTGTTGTCGGGTGGTGGTGATCGGGGCCCATACCCGGGTCGTTGGACTGTATGTGGATGGTGCGCCGGTGACGATCCCCCAGGCTGGCGACGGCGATCAACAGCGGGAACTGGCCGGATTTACCGTGGGTGAAGCGTTCAGATTCATCAGTCAGATCCCGGCGGCGGAAATTGCGTTTATGCTGGAGGCGGCGCGGCTCAATATGGCCCTGTCGGCTGAGGGGCGCCAGCGTAAATATGGCCTCAACATTAATGGTACCCTCGCGGCGGCGGTAGAAAGCGGCATGATGAGTAATGATCTGATGAGCGCCATTATCATTAATACCGTTGCAGCTTCTGATGCCCGTATGGGCGGCGCGGCGGTGCCGGCTATGTCGAATTTTGGTTCCGGCAACCAGGGAATTACGGCCACGATCCCGGTTGTGACCGTGGCTCGTCACCTGAACGTCGACGACGATACCCTGGCCCGGGCGCTGGCGCTGTCCCATCTGGTGGCGATTTCAATTCATGCCCGCTATACCCGGCTTTCCGCGCTGTGCGCGGCGTCAACCGCGGCAATGGGGGCGGCAGCGGGTATGGCGTGGCTGTTCAGCCGGGATCTGAAGGCGGTGAACAGCGCCATCATCAATATGGTCAGCGACGTCAGTGGCATCATTTGCGACGGCGCATCGAACAGTTGTGCAATGAAAGTCTCGTCAACGGTATCCAGCGCCTTTAAAGCGGTGCTGATGGCGCTACAGCAGAGCCAGGCCAGCGCTAACGACGGAATTGTCGGCGAGGATGTGGAGCAGACTATCGATAATCTGTGTCGCCTGGTGGTCAGGCCGATGGCGCACACCGATAAAGAAATTATTACCATTATGGCCAGTAAGTAAGCGCCCGCAAAGCAGGGAAGTGAAGGGAGCGCGGAACGGCTCCCTTTTTGCTGTCAGGACAGGTAGTTGACGCCCTGTTTGAGCACCAGATCGCAGGCTTTGGTTTTGACCTTTTCCGCCAGCGGCGTGCTGCCGATATTATTCAGATTCAACTGCTGCCCGTTGCCTGTGTTGAGCAGACCCATCAGACCCTGCTGATAATCGGTTTTCTGCTGTTCCTGGGCGCTGGATAGCCCAAGCTTATCCAGTAACTGGTTCTTAACGTTTTCTGTGCTGGTGGCGGCGACCAGTTTCTGTTTCATACAGTACTGGAGGATACCCGCGGCGTTGGTCATGCTGCCGGAGCTCAGGGCCTGATTGCCGCCGTTAAGCAAACTGGTCAGCGACGCGATGGAACTGCCGCTCTGGCTGGTGGAGGTTCCCGACTGGCTGAGCTGCCCGGCGGCGCTGGAAAGTTGATCCTGCCAGTTCGCGGCCAACGCAGAGGCGCTGAACAGGGTTGCGGCCGCGAGGGCGGCATAAAGACTACGGTGTGAAAGCTTCATAGCGATACTCTTGTCAGGATGTGTCCCACCATGGCATTCAGTGGTGACGGACAGGATGGCGCACGGCGGTACGCCTGTTGCGAGCAGCATAAACCTGCATCGGGCAGGGAGCCCGCGTTTATTAAGTAAAGTACAGGGTTCCGGATTATTCCTGGCAAATCAGTATTCTTTACCGGTTACCCGGCTGCGATAGCTGTCCCAGTTGAAGATCACCCACAGGCTGTTGCCGAGACGCATACGATCCATGACGCGTTCGCCCAGCAGCTTGTTCATTTCATCCATATTGCTGTTGGTCAGCATACCGGTAGGGCGTTTGGAGGAGGAGCGACGATCGACTAGCTGATTGATGATTACCTTTTCATAGCGGGATTCGGTCTGCATGCCGATCTCATCGATCACCAGCAGGTCGACATTGCTCAAATCGTTCAGTAACTGCTCCTCACTGGTCTCCCGGTTGCCAAAGGTGCCTTTCATCGCCGACATGATATCGGCGACAGTGATGATCAGGACTGATTTGCCGCGTAACAGCAGTTCGTTGCAGATCGCCGCGGCGAGGTGGTTTTTACCGGTCCCCGGTTTACCGGAAAAAATAAAGCTGGCGATGTTACCGTCAAACTCTTCCACATACTGGCGCGCTTTGGACAGCGCGTTCATCTGCCCCTCGTTTTCCACCCGATAGTTATCAAACGAACAATTCTGATGCAGCGGACGAATACCGGAACGGTTAAAGGTGCGCTGCATCTTCATGGCGCGATTCTCGCGGGCGAGGGCCGCCGAGCGCAGTTCACCCTGCTCTTTTTGCCAGGCCAGTAACTCTTCCCCGGTTTTGAAGGCCGGTTTGATATTGGCCGGCATCATTTTTTGCAGGCGTTTCATGAGTTCAGCAACGTCTTTCATCTTCAACCTCTGAAGCCCGGTGGAATTTGATTATCGGGTTCGCTGACGGCGTTAATATCGCGCGGCGGCTGGCCGCCGTTACGCATCCGGCCGGTCTGTACGCTGCGGGCCAGTTTTTGCTGCCATTGAACGTGATGGAATACTTTGCCTTCCGCCTGCCAGTAGGCGATAAAAGCCGCCAGCTCTTCGTCGGTAACTGGCTGAGTCAGGGCGATGCCCCATAGCGCGGCCAGACGCTGGAAATCCACATCGGGCTGCCAGGTGGAATACATGGCGAATTTACCCAACGGGGCCGCAGCGGGAGCAGCGGACGGCTCTTCAAAGAACGGCGCCTCCAGCGTGACATCGCTGACGGGCGCTGCCAGCTTTTCTTCCAGCGCCAGCAACTGCGCCAGCCGTTCCGGCGTCAGCGCGTAAAAGGCCGGCGCGTTATTGGCGAAGACAGCCACGGCGCCGCTTTGCGCTTTTGCCAGGACTGGCGCGTAATCCTGCATGAAAGCTTCAATAGCGCTCACATCGGTCGTCAAAATTCGCGATGACATAACATATCTCAATACCAGGCAATAAATAGAAAGGGCGTCAGACCACATAGTAGCATAGCGTGAAGGGCGGGAGGAGGTCGTGACGCCCGCAGTTGCCTGCGGGCCAGGTTCACACCCGCGGACGTTTGCGGTATAGCCACAGCCCCGGCAATGAAAGCCCGATGGAGAGCGCGCCAACAATAAAGGCCGCCTTCAGAAAGTTGGTCACCAGAGTTATCATCAGCGGCTCGCTGTAGCCGAAATGGGCCAGTTTGACCGCGGAAATCATGGCGGTATAGGCATAAATCCCCGGAAACATCGGGATAACCGCCGCCACGGTAAAGACTTTCGGATGCGCCAGATACCAGCGCGACCACTGAATCCCGATACTCCCCACCAGAATAGAAGCAATAAACGTACTCCATTCAATACCGAAGCCGGTGGTCATCAGCACCATGCGTGTGGCATGGCCGATGGCGCCGAGTAGCGCGCACCAGGGCAGGGCGCGCATCGGTACGTTGAATACCATCGCGAAACCCACCGCCGGGATGGCGGAAAGCGCCATATCCTGCACCAGCGTCACAATAAACGTGATTATGCCCATCCGCGCAGCCCCCAGAGCGTGAGCGCCATAACGACGCCGATACAGGTAGCGAGCGTCAATAGACTGGCCATCGCCCAGCGAGCCAGACCAGTATTGACGTGTCCTTTAAACATATCGGCGACGGCGTTAATCAGCGGGAAGCCGGGAACCAGCAGTAATACGCTGGCGGCCATAGCGATGGTTGATGTATCGGCAAACGGCGGCGTAGCCAGCAACAACCCGGAAACCGATGTCGCCACAAAGGCGGTAAGGCAAAAGTTGATCTGCGGATGCATGTGGCGCTGTGTCAGCGTCTGGCGAACGTACATGGCGATCGCGCCGGCAAAGAACGCGACCAGCGCGCCGTCCCAGCCGCCGTCGTTCAGTTTACAGAAGCAGCCGCAGGAGAGTCCTACCATCAGCACCACCGCCCAGCGTGGGTAGCGCAGCGGCTTAATATGCGCAAAACGCTTCTCCACTCCCTGATGGTCCAACAGGCGGTGCTCGGCCATAATCACAATGTGCTGGACTTCTGTGACTACGTGCATGTTGATTCCGCGATCGATGTTTTTACGCGTAGAGGTCAGGCACTGGCCGTCTTTAATGGTGGTCAGCACGATAGCATTCGCTGAGATCGAGCTTTCTACACTGTCCATCCCCAGCGCTTTCCCCAGCCGGGTAGAGAGTTCTTCAACCAGCGCGCTTTCTGCTCCGTGCTGGAGTAAAAACAGCGCGCACTGTATGCTTAAGCGGGTAATCTCCCGCTGACTGGCGTCCTGAATCGTCATGGTAAATCCGGGAATCAAAGTAAGCTGTTCGGCAAATCGAACCCACATTATTACCACAGTGCGGGTAAAACGACGGGGCGGTCTTGATCAAATTTTCGTGACTTATTCATGGTTACTCTTTTTTACATCATGAACGTGACTTGCATCACGTTTTTCTCTGGGTGTGTGTATAAGAACCCTACAGATTTTTATAAGTTTTATTGCGGCAAGGTTAGGTGTTTTATATATCAGCTAAATAGATTGGTGGTTATGACAGCAGGAAGAGCAAAAAAAGAATCATGAGTTGGATTAATGAAACGCCTGGCAATGAATTGTGTATTATTTTTTTATATGAATGATATATCTTTTTATGAAATGTTATTTATTAATATGAATTTATAGAACTAATGTTAATCAGGGGAATGGTTGTCCGTTGAATATTCTTGTCAATGATAACGCTCGGTTTTTAAAGTATATTTTAAATGATTCGGTTGATGAAATTATTGATATTTGCTTCTCATTAGTATGGGTGATGTAAAGAGGTGTGTGGATAATATAGCGAGTGAGAATGATTTTCATATTTTATGTATAGCCATTTTTATACTATATCGTAGGGTGAATACATTATTTATTGGCTAACTATAAAGTGGTTTTTCTGAATTATATTATCAAGGATGTTTGTTGACAGCAGTTCTATCTCTTTTTAAAATGCATATGCTTTAAATTTTTTTATAATTATACGGTAAATCATATCTATTGAGTCCGTCTATATAACCTATTGAATACATTGTTGTATTTTTGCTATTTCAGTTTGTGATTTTCTCTGCGCTTTTGGGATAGTGATTATTCATGGAATTGATTAATTGCGATTAATTATAAAATTTTCATATGAATTGTGATAATACTACAGGAGGTAGATATGTTACATGGAAGCCAACGGATTATTGTTATGAGTCGTTTTCCCCTGGTGGTAATGGGGTTGAGCCAGGGGATTAGTAAACATTTTTCCTCGTATTCCGTCTTTTTTTGCCCGGGAACAAATGTTCTTTCAGCGGAATTATTAGCACAGTCTGCACTATTAGTCGGCGATCTCAGCGGCGAGCGGGAAGAGATCGAAAGTGATATCCGCACAATAACCG
The DNA here is from genome assembly GCF_001484765.1 of Entomohabitans teleogrylli. Taxonomy (GTDB): domain Bacteria; phylum Pseudomonadota; class Gammaproteobacteria; order Enterobacterales; family Enterobacteriaceae; genus Entomohabitans; species Entomohabitans teleogrylli. The sequence continues at coordinate 15,064 of NZ_LLXO01000007.1, forward strand.
CGCTTCAGGAAGGATGCATTACACCCGCGATATTTTTAATTCCGGGAACCGTCGCGCCAGAGCTCATTGAACCGCTACTAAAATCCGGTAATACATTACTCTCTAACCGTCTGTCACTGGAAGAGTTAATTGGCGCTATCCAGCAAACATTGTCGAAAGATGATTTAACACATTCGCCGCTGGAGCCAGATACCGGTAGCCATAATGATATTTCCGCACAAACCAGTATGTTGTCGCTGACGTTGTCGGAGCGCAGGGTGTTGCGTCTGCTGGCGAAGGGCTGGAGTATTAATCAGATTTCATCATTGCTGAATAAGAGTAATAAAACCATCAGCGCGCAAAAAAATAGTGCGATGCGGCGTTTATCATTACGCAGCAATGCCGAGATGTATGCATGGATAAACAGTTTGCATGGCATGTGGGAATTAAATCTTCTGTCTTCTAAAAAGGAGGCCGGAGAATGGAACTAATGCGTCCTTCCAGAAATATCGCCCTCATTGAACAGTGCGCCATGAGTACCGTCGGTATTCGCATGTTATTGCGGGATAATGCTTTTAGCGCAACCCAACTGCACTGCTTTCAGCATTACGAAGAGTGCCGAAAAACTCTTGATAGCGGGCAATATAAAACGGTTATTTTTTCCCTTAATGGTACCCGCGAACATCGGCGGGAATGTTTTATGTCTTTAACCGAGCTGGCCAACCGCTTTCCCGATACGCAACGGGTGGTGATGGCCAACGACAGCGTTGAATCGCGTCTGGTTTGCCAGTTACTGTCGGTACCGTTGCACGGCGTATTTAATAAAACCGAACCGCTGGCCCATTTTCGTGAAGGGCTGTCGCTGCTGTTAAGCGATCGCGGTAGAGACAGCGACACCCAGCATAACCACTGGTATCTGAGCCAGACAGTACGCATGCTGAGCCCGACTGAGCGGCGGATCCTGCAGTTTCTGACCGATGGCTACTCTATCTCGCAGATAGCACAGCATCTTAACCGCAATATTAAGACAATACGCGCCCACAAATTCAATGCTATGACCAAGCTGGGCGTCCACAAGGATATGGATTTGCTTAACGCTGCCGATATTGTTCTCAGCCGTCCGGGCGCCTGCTAAGTTTTTCCCCGATACCCTCTCATTTTGAGAGGGTTTTTTCTGCCTGTAATAAATCATTATAAAACATATAGATGTGTTTATTTTGTAATATTTATCATCCTTATATTACACTATGAAATAATTAGTCTGATACGCAACTGCGTGATAACTGCTATAAACATTTTATTAACATAATGTTAATCAAGGGTTGGCGTCGCCATCCCGACAAGGTCACCTCACCCTCTCCTTGCCAGGCCATGGCGCGCATTTCACTGCTTTGCGCGGTTTTTTGAAAGACAGGACAATTCTATGTTTACTCCTCTTAACTGGACGCCCGTTCAGCGCCATGTGGCGACCGCCAGTTTCTCGGCCTGGATGCTGGATGCGTTTGATTTTTTTATTCTGGTGTTTGTGCTCAGCGATCTGGCGGGTTATTTCCAGGCCAGCATGTCGGAGGTGTCTCTGGCTGTTATGCTCACCCTGGCCGTCAGGCCAATTGGCGCATTGTTGTTTGGTCGGCTGGCGGAAAAATTCGGGCGGCGGCCGATTCTGATGCTCAACATCACTCTGTTTTCCATTTTCGAGTTGCTTTCCGCCTGGTCTCCTTCTTTTGAGGCCTTTCTGGCATTCCGCCTGTTTTACGGCATTGCGATGGGCGGAGTCTGGGGCGTCGCCTCTTCGCTGGCCATGGAAACCATTCCGGATCGTTCGCGCGGTCTGATGTCAGGGATCTTTCAGGCGGGCTATCCGTGTGGATACTTACTGGCTTCCGTGGTTTTTGGGCTGGCCTGGGAATGGGTGGGATGGCGCGGGATGTTCCTGATCGGCGCGCTACCGATTCTGCTGCTGCCGTATATCTGGTTTAAGGTGCCGGAATCGCCGGTCTGGCTGGCGGCGCGGCAGCGTAAAGAGAGCACGGCGCTACTGCCGGTGATTCGCACCCACTGGAAGCTATGTCTGTATCTGGTGGCGGTGATGGCCTGCTTTAACTTTTTCAGTCACGGTACTCAGGATCTCTATCCCACCTTTCTGAAAGTGCAGCACGGTTTTGAACCACATACCGTCAGTATTATCGCTATCTTCTATAACATCGCCGCGATGCTGGGCGGTATTTTCTTTGGCTCGCTGTCAGAACATATCGGGCGTAAGAAAGCGATGATGATTGCCGCTTTTCTGGCGCTACCGGTACTGCCGCTGTGGGCCTTTTCCAGCGGTTCTTTTACCATCGGCCTTGGCGCATTCCTGATGCAGTTCATGGTACAGGGCGCCTGGGGCGTGGTTCCAACCTGGCTTAATGAGCTGGTACCCGCCAATGCGCGCGCCGTATTGCCTGGGTTTGTCTACCAGTTAGGCAATCTGATCGCTTCGGTAAATGCGACCCTACAGGCCAGCATTGCCGAGCACCATCAGGGGGATTACGGTTTTGCCATGGCCTGCGTCGCCGGCGTCGTTGCGGTATTGATCTGTACCTTCGTCGCTTTCGGCCGGGAAACTCGCGGTATGGTGATTACCGACAGAGTCAACGGTGAAGCATCACAGCATTCCGCTCACTGACAGACATCCACCCACTCGGCGCGGGTGATTTCCGCCAGTCGCTGCGGTGAAATACGGATGGCGCTATGGATGGCGCCTGCCGCTGGCAGAACTTCATCGTACTGGCGCAGAGAGATGTCGCAGTAGACCTCCAGCGGATTTTCCAGACCGAATGGACAGACACCGCCCACCGGATGGCCGGTACAACTGACGACCTCATCACTACTCAGCATACGGGCTTTCGCTCCGAACACCTCTTTGAGTTTTTTATTGTCGAGGCGGGTGTCGCCTTTCGCCACGATCAGAATGACCCGATCTTTTATCTTGAGAGACAGCGTTTTGGCGATTTGTCCGGGTTCTACCCGGTGCGCGGCGGCGGCAAGCTCAACGGTGGCGGTACTTTGGTTCAGTTCGATGATTGCGATGTCGGGGGCATTTTCGGCAAGGAACTGCCGGACAGACTGCAGGCTCATGCTTTTCTCCTGGTGATTTCGGCAAATAATCTGTCACAAGCGGGGGCCTGCTGTAAACCGTTAGCATTCACGGTGATACGGCGTGCGTGCAGGGTCTCATCCTCCTGCCGTGGATATTTACAATATGCATGGATAGCGCTAGTTTCTGAATGGTATTGCTAATTTTTGGAATAATCATTCAATTGAGGGATGTGACATGGACAGGAGAACGCTGCTTAAATCATCAGGATTATTATTGGGTGGGCTAACGTTAGGGCGCTTTTTGACCGGGACGGCGCACGCCGGCCAGACGGCGACAATGTCGGTTTTAGGCGGTATTGGCGCGCTGCAGGCCCCGTCGCAGGCCCATCCACTGCTGCTTAATTTTAACGAAAATTCACTGGGCATGTCGCCTCTGGCGCGTCAGGCGATAGTGGAGGCGCTTCCCCAGGCATTTCGTTACCCGGATGCCGCCAGAGAGGCATTAATTGAGAAAATAGCCCGGGCGCATCAGCTGGAAACGGCGCAAATTTCGCTGGGCAACGGTTCGTCCGAGTCGATTCAGGCGGCGGTACAGATGGCCGTTTTCCAGGCTCGAAAAGCGGGTAAGGCGGTACAACTGGTCGTGCCGGATCCGACGTTTAACTACGCTGAGCTGTATGCCTCCGCACTGGGAGTGACCGTGGTTAAAGTGGCGTTGAACGCTAATCTGGCGTTTGATATCGCCGCATTGCAGCAGGCCGCGGCGGGTTTTGACGGGGTTTCGATTATCTATCTGTGTAATCCGAACAACCCGACAGCAACGATCGCGCCATCCAGCCAACTGGAATCATGGATCACGTCCGCGCCGGAAAATAGCTGGTTTATCCTTGATGAGGCCTACGCCGAGTTTGTTACCGATCCCGCTTTCCGTAGCGCTATCGGGCTGGTTAAACAGGGCCGCAAGAATCTGATTGTGACCAGAACGTTCTCGAAAATTTATGCGCTGGCTGGGTTGCGTATTGGCTATGCCGTCGCTCACGCGGATATCATTGCGCAGACGGAAGCGTTCATGTCGCTGGACAATACCAATATGACGGGCGCGGTAGCGGCGCTTGCCTCCCTGGAAGATCGCGCTTTCCTGGCCAACAGCCTGGCGTCGACGGACGCGGCGCGTAAAATTGTCACCACGGCGCTGGATAAACTGGGGCTGGAGTATCTGCCTTCGCAGGCAAACTTTATTTTTCACAAAGTACCGGGAGAAGTGAAAACCTACCAGCAACGGATGAAAGAACACCATGTGTTTGTCGGCCGGGAGTTTCCGCCGGCGACGGGCTGGAATCGCCTGACTCTGGGCACGCCGCAGGAGATGAGTCAGTTTGTGGATATCCTGAATACTTTCAGAGAGAAAGGATGGGTATAAGGTCGCAGTGCCTGTAACAGTAAAAAAACAGCCGGGCGCTGTGGCCCGGTTGGTTACCTGCCGGCGGAAACTGTTTATTTCAGCGTGCAATCGCCGCACTGAGCGACGCCCGGTAGCCGGTTACGCTGGCAGCAGGTGCGCCGCGCGAGCAGGCCGTCACGAACGATCATCGTACGAAACAGCGGGTTTACATCGCCGTTGAGCAACAGGGGATCAAAGAAGAGCGGCTGGCGAAGTTCATTGAACAGCGTCTCGCCGATAAGCGGTTTGATCTCATTCAGGAACCAGCCTGCCAGATAGCCGGTATTGCTCCAGATAAGTTTGCCGTTGATATCCCCGGTCTGCTCCAGCGCTTCCACCAGCGGAGCGACCACGCCGCGCCACAAAATTTCCAGGCGCTGGCGGGGGCTCTGGCGACTGGTTGCCTGGTCCGGGCGGGTATCGATATCGAACTTAGCTGCCCGGCCGGTTTCGTGAAACCGGGCATAAATACGTCGGGTCGATAAGTCCGGTACCAGCGGTTGTGTCAGCATTATCAGCATCAGCGGCGGAACCAGCAGGCCGATATACCACTGGGTCCACAGGGATTTCAGCGGCTTATTTTCACGATGCTTGTGCGGATCGTTGCGGTAAATATGATCGCTGTAGACGGCCAGCAGGGAGGCCAATACGACCGGCTGGCGCCATTCATCCAGCGTCATCCCCCGCTGCGCAGGCTGCCGGGTAAAGGTTATCAGTTCGTTGAAGTAGGGGCGCCGGGCGGCAAAACTATCATGCAGGGTCTGGCTGAGCGGCGGAGCGCCAACTGCCATATCCGGGGGACGGATTGACTCATCCAGGAGTAAAGCGCTTCGCAGGGCCATGAATGTTACCATAAATCTAAATGATAATTATTTTTAATATTATCTTTCTGACCAAATGGTGACAAGGGGAATCTCGGTTTATGACGGCATTCCTGACTGGTCATACTGATCGGCGGTAAGGATATGGTTGCGCCCCATCCGCTTGGCGGCATATAGCGCTTTATCTGCCTGAGCCAGGGCGGGGGCAACATCCGCTGTCGGCAGAGGGGCAATACCGATACTCACCGTGACACTGGTCGCTACGCCGTCATTGAACAGATGTGGGATTTTCAGCTCGAAGATCTGCTGGCGGATGCGCTCCGCCGTCTGGCAGGCATGCTCAATACTGGTATTGGCAAGAACTATCATAAATTCTTCGCCGCCGTAGCGGGTCACAATATCCCGGGAACGCACCGCATTGCGGATCGCGCTGGAAACCCGGATTAGCGCCTGATCGCCCATCGCGTGGCCATAGTGATCGTTGTAGGCCTTAAAGTGATCGATATCCAGCAGCAGAATATGATGGGGTTGATCAAAGTGCAGGTTATCGAGACGGTTTTGCAGGCCGCGCCGGTTATACAGTCCGGTAAGCGGATCCAACATACTCAGATCGTTCAGCGTCTCTTTTTCCTGCTGGAGTCGATTCATCAGATCCAGCGCAAAGGCATCATTACGCTTCTGTATCAGGTACTGGATAGTGATACCGATAGTGGGCAGCGCGACAGAATACAGGATGTGCAGCAGATGTTCGCCACGATCCAGCCAGATAATAGTCAATGTGGGGGGCAGACAATGCAGGCAAAACGCCAGAACATTATTGATAAAGGCAATGGCGCCAATAAATAAAATACTCAGTAGAGCAATTAACAAATATGCGGCGCCCGGATCGCTAATCATGCTGTTTTTCAACCAAATATGCCACGACCACAACAATCCAAATAATAACGAGGTGATATTATTATTCATCAGCCTGGCGCGATTTATCCACTGCCAGCCCAGCAGCAGGCTCGCCGCCAGAATCATCGTCACAGGCAGAGTGAACCGCGGTGTATTGGGGGCTGGATTAGCGATACTGAACAGTGCCGATATGGCATTGAGCAGAATAAACAGGTGCGATGAGAGCCGGGATTTTTCATCCAGTAGCGCTCTCCAGGTTTGGGCCATCATATTTTGCGTCGTTGTGTAATCTGTCGTGTCAGGAAAGCCCGGGCAATATAAAGAGGGCGTCGCGAAAAAATATACCGTGATATTCCAGTAGGCTGAGGCGCCAGCGACCGATTGCGCGGCCTGTTCCCGGACTTTTCCCGGAACGGAGCATTTGCAACGCTCTGCCCGGCCGGTTTAATGGATTAGGGTATGTTTCGCGGCGATCCGGATTTTGATTGGCTTAAGAATTTTCCGGGTGAATTTATCACCAATAATCATTCGTGTCATTACTGAAAACCAGAAATGGTCGTCAGCGCATTTGTCTTGCTGACAGATGAGAAATTTTATCATATGATATTAGTTATCATTCTTATTTCTGCGACAGGTGCTGACGATGCAAAAGAGACTGGAGAGTGGATGGGGGATGCTTCTGCCCGGCCTGCTGGTGCTGACGCTGGCGATGTGGGATCTGACATTCAGCGAATGGCGCGTGCTGCTGGTTGCGGCGCTGCTCAGCACCTCGGGGATGCTGTTTCACAAACGGCTGCGTCATTTTATTTTGTTACCGTCCTGCGTGGCGTTCGCCGGTAGTTTGTTGATGCTGATGATGAGTCTGGGGCTGTTTGCCGGAAGATAACCGGAAGAGATAAATCGCAGGGAAATAACAGGAAGTGGTGCGAAGAGAGGGACTTGAACCCTCACGCCCGTTAAGGCACTAACACCTGAAGCTAGCGCGTCTACCAATTCCGCCACCTTCGCACAGGGTTGATATCATTTCGCATTGGTGCGAGGGGGGGGACTTGAACCCCCACGTCCGTAAGAACACTAACACCTGAAGCTAGCGCGTCTACCAATTCCGCCACCTTCGCGCAGTGCGAACGATATCTTGCGTGGTTGTTGGTGCGAGGGGGGGGACTTGAACCCCCACGTCCGTAAGGACACTAACACCTGAAGCTAGCGCGTCTACCAATTCCGCCACCTTCGCATACCGGCAATACTGTAGAAAGTATCGCAACCACGGAGGCGCATTCTAGATGTTTTCTGAACTTCGTCAATAGTTAATTGAACGCCGCTTTTCCGACTGGCGCAAAAAACGGCACTCGTCGCAAAAATTAGCGCTTCGCGTTGCGCCCCATCACCGCCCGGTAAACTTTGAAACGCCCGGTCTGGGCAATCACTTCGTGGTTACCGAAGGTTTCATCCAGCTCCCGCGGGTAAGGGAGAAAGGCGTTGGCGACAATCCGCAGTTCGCCGCCGATATTCAGATGGCGCACCGCGCCGCGGATCAGGCTTTGCGCCGCGTCCAGGCTGGTCTGCAGGCCATCATGGAATGGCGGGTTGGAGACAATCATATCGAAACGGCCGTGAATGTCGGAAAAGACATTACTGGCGATGACTTCTCCGCTGATATCGTTAACCTGTAATGTGGCGCGACTGGCGGCGACCGCCGGCGCGGAGACGTCGCACAGGGTTAGACGCACTTTCGGCGAATGTCTGGCGAGGGTGGCGGCCAGCACACCAGCTCCGCAACCCACATCAAGCACTTTACCTTTGGTATGCGGCATAAGGGTGGAAACCAACAACTGGCTGCCGGGATCCAGCCCGTCGCGGCTGAACACGCCCGGCAGGGTTTTAATGGTCAAGCCATCGACCTGATATTGATCCCACCAGTCGTCGGCATTGAATGAGGGACGGTTTTCCAGGCGGCCATGATACAGCCCGCAGCGACGGGCGCTGTCTACTTTATTCAGCGGTGCGAATGCCGCCAGCATCTGCTCGGCGCTGCGCACTCCGCTGCGATTCTCCCCGACCACGAAGATGTCGCAGCCAGTCGGCAGCAGCGACAGTAAGTTCAGCAACTGAAACTGTGCCTCAGGTTTGTTTTTCGGCCAGTAATAGATCAGAGTGTCGCTGTCAGCAATAGTGTCAGCGTCTGCCGCCAGGCCGTAGCTGGCCTGCTCGCCCATACGCGCGCTCAGGGTCTGCCAGTGATGGTACTGCTGGGTAAATGCCCGGCTTTGCGCGCAGGTGAAGCGGGCAGGCAGGTCATCCTGCAGGTCGCCGGCGAATAAAATGCGGCTATCCTGGAAATCATCACTGTGGCGTAGCAGCACTTCGCTGGCCGGGGTTAACGCAGACATGGCAACACTCCTTCTCAAACAGAGCGGCGATTATACACGTAATCCAGCGGGCTGCCTCTCTGTTGGCTGCGGTCGTGGCATGCCGCGGCCGGATTTGCTATATTTGCGCCCTCCCATCGTAAAACAGGTTTCGCTATGGCTTCCCGACGTGACTGGCAATTACAGCAGCTGGGTATTACCCGCTGGATATTGCGTCGCCCGGCGGTGTTGCAGGGCGAAATCGCGATTGCGCTGCCGGAACATATTCGTCTGGTGGTGGTGGCGCAACCCGCGCCGGCCCTCGACAACCCGCTGATCGGCGATGTGTTGCGCAGCATGGCGCTGACGCCGGACCGGGTACTGCCGTTGACTCCCGATCGGGTCGCGATGCTGCCGGAGAAACACCGCTGCAATAGCTGGTGTCTGGGCGTGGATGTGCCGCTGGGGTTAAGCGGCGTCAGGCTGGTCTCTCCCGGTCTGGAAGAACTTCAGCACAGCGGCGCGGCGCGGGCCGCGCTGTGGCGACAAATTTGCGAACATGAACAAGATATCTTTGCTACTGCCGGCTGACCTGGCGGCGGCGTATGCCATTGAGCAGCGCAGTCACGCGTTTCCCTGGACGGAAAAAACCTTCTCCGGCAATCAGGGAGAGCGCTATCTGAATTTCAAACTGGAAACTGACGGCGTAATCGCCGCTTTTGCCATTACCCAGGTGGTGCTGGATGAGGCTACGCTGTTTAATATCGCCGTTGATCCGCGTTACCAGCGGCGTGGGCTCGGCAGAGCGCTGTTAAGTCACATTATCAGCGAACTTGAGGCGCGCAATGTGCTGACCCTGTGGCTGGAGGTGCGGGCGTCGAACGCGGCCGCTATCGCCCTGTATGAAGATTTGGGATTTAACGAAGCCACGGTGCGGCGTAATTACTACCCTACGGCCGGCGGGCGGGAAGACGCGATTGTGATGGCGCTGCCGCTGGGTTAACGGCGGGTGAATCAGACACTGAAAACCGGGATAAGAAGGTGACCTTATGAAGTGGGACTGGATACTTTTTGATGCCGACGAAACGCTCTTTACCTTTGATGCGTTTGGTGGTTTACAGCGGATGTTTCTTGATTACAGCGTGACTTTTACTGCAGATGATTTCCAGGACTATCAGGCGGTGAATAAACCGTTGTGGGTGGACTATCAGAATGGCGCGATCAGCGCGCTGCAATTGCAGCACCGGCGCTTTCAGGGCTGGGCGGATCGGCTGAATGTGCCGGCGGAAGATCTCAATAATGCGTTCCTGAACGCCATGGCGGAGATCTGCGCGCCTTTACCCGGCGCGGTAGCACTGCTGAATGCCCTGAAAGGGAAAGTGCGGCTGGGGATCATCACCAATGGTTTTACCGCGCTTCAGCAAATCCGCCTGATGCGTACCGGGCTGCGCGACTATTTCGATTTGCTGGTGATTTCCGAGCAGGTTGGAGTGGCGAAGCCGGACCGGCGTATTTTCGATTATGCCCTGCAACAGGCGGGCAACCCCGACCGCCAGCGGGTGCTGATGGTGGGGGATACGGCAGAATCGGATATCCTCGGCGGCAATAATGCCGGCCTGGCGACCTGCTGGTTGAATGCTCATCAGCGTCCGCTGCCGCAGGGCGTCGAGCCGGACTGGACCGTCGCTTCATTAAGCGAACTGGAACAACTGCTGCTCCCGGCCCGTTAACGCTTTCAGGCGCCCGACGCGGCGCCTGGAATAAACATTGATTGCCTGCCCCCGGTGGATGAGTAAAATAGCCGCATTTTTGGTATTTCACACCGTGCGGCCTGTACCGCGCGCTTACACAGAAGACTGAATGATGACACTGTCTCCTTATTTACAAGAGGTGGCGAAGCGTCGCACCTTTGCCATTATCTCGCACCCGGACGCCGGTAAAACCACCATCACCGAAAAGGTGTTACTGTTCGGACAGGCTATTCAGACCGCCGGGACCGTCAAGGGCCGCGGTTCCAGCCAGCATGCCAAATCGGACTGGATGGAGATGGAAAAACAGCGCGGTATCTCTATCACCACTTCGGTGATGCAGTTTCCGTATCACGACTGCCTGGTCAATCTGCTTGATACCCCAGGGCACGAGGACTTCTCGGAAGATACCTACCGTACGCTGACAGCGGTGGACTGCTGCCTGATGGTTATCGACGCCGCAAAAGGGGTCGAGGATCGTACCCGCAAGTTGATGGAAGTCACGCGCCTGCGCGATACGCCGATCCTGACGTTTATGAACAAGCTTGACCGTGATATCCGCGATCCGATGGAACTGCTGGATGAGGTGGAGAACGAGCTGAAAATCGCCTGTGCCCCTATTACCTGGCCGATTGGCTGCGGCAAGCTGTTCAAAGGGGTGTACCACCTCTATAAAGACGAAACCTATCTGTATCAGAGCGGTCAGGGTCATACCATCCAGGAAGTGCGTATCGTTAAAGGGCTGGATAACCCGGATCTGGACGCCGCCGTGGGCGAGGACCTGGCACAGCAGCTGCGCGATGAGCTGGAACTGGTACAGGGGGCGTCCCACGAATTTGATGAAGAACTGTTTCTGAGCGGCGAAATCACCCCGGTGTTCTTCGGCACCGCGCTGGGCAACTTTGGCGTGGATCATATGCTCGACGGCCTGGTGGAGTGGGCGCCGGCGCCGATGCCGCGCAAAACCGATGTGCGCGAAGTTGAGGCCAGCGAAGAGAAATTCTCCGGCTTCGTGTTCAAGATCCAGGCCAACATGGATCCAAAGCACCGCGATCGGGTGGCCTTTATGCGCGTGGTGTCCGGTAAATATGAAAAAGGGATGAAACTGCGCCAGGTACGTATCGGTAAAGATGTGGTGATTTCCGATGCGCTGACCTTTATGGCCGGTGACCGTTCTCATGTCGAAGAAGCTTACCCGGGCGATATCATCGGGCTGCATAACCACGGCACCATTCAGATCGGCGATACTTTTACTCAGGGTGAAATGATGAAATTCACCGGTATCCCCAACTTCGCGCCGGAACTGTTCCGCCGGATCCGCCTGAAGGATCCGCTTAAGCAGAAGCAATTGCTGAAGGGGCTGGTACAACTGTCCGAAGAGGGCGCAGTACAGGTATTTCGCCCCATCGCCAATAACGATCTGATTGTCGGCGCAGTAGGGGTACTGCAGTTTGACGTGGTGGTGGCACGTCTGAAGAGCGAGTACAACGTTGAAGCTATCTACGAGTCGGTGAACGTGGCCACGGCCCGTTGGGTGGAGAGCGGAGACGTGAAGAAATTCGAAGAGTTCAAGCGTAAGAACGAAATTCAACTGGCGCTGGACGGCGGCGATAACCTGACCTACATCGCCCCGACGATGGTGAACCTGAATCTGACTCAGGAACGCTATCCGGACGTTACCTTCCGTAAAACCCGCGAACATTAATCCCTCCGGGCGCTGCGGCGCCCGTCTTTCCTGCTGTCTGCGACGTCATAATCTGCAGAATGTTCTTAAATGCTGACGTTTTTTGCGTTGTTTGTCGATTTTTTCTGCAACTTACCCGCTGTGTTGCAAATTGTGGACTATATTTAACAAAGTCATAACCGCGAGGGCGGTTGAAAACACCAGTGCTGATATATTCTCTGGATTTTCCTCCGATACACGACGGTTACAGCGATATTTAATATTGCGGGAGTCAGAGGCGAATTCGCCTTATATGAGGTATGAGCGCACTGGCTCTGACGTTTTGATGGTTGTCCTGATTGACGCCATCGTTTTGCAAGCGCTGCCGTGAGTAGCGGACCGCTCAAATTCTGAGCAAACCACAGGAATGAATCGATGAATACGACTAAGATTTCAAAAACTCTGCTGGCTGTTGTGTTGGGCTCTGTTATGGCTGGAGGGACAGCTTTCGCAGAAGAATCCGTCATGGATAAAGCACAATCCTCGGCAACCAGCGCAGGGGAGAAAATCGATAGCTCTGTGAATAAAGTCGGTAATTTCATGGATGACAGCGCCATCACCGCTAAAGTAAAAGCGGCGCTGGTGGATGATAAAGACATTAAGAGCACCGATATTTCCGTGAAGACCGATAATAAGGTAGTGACCCTGAGCGGCTTTGTGGAAAGTCAGGCGCAGGCTGAAAAGGCCGTTACGGTCGCCAAAGGGGTGGAAGGCGTGACTTCCGTTAGCGATAAATTGCACGTCAAAGACGGTAAATCGCAATCCCTGAGCGGTTATGCCGGTGACGCCGCCACCACCAGCGAGATTAAAGCCAAACTGCTGGCAGACGATATTGTGCCATCGCGTAAAGTGAAAGTAGAAACCACCGATGGCGTGGTACAGCTTTCCGGCGATGTTGAATCGCAGGCGCAGTCCGATCGGGCGGAGAGTATCGCCAAAGCCGTTGACGGCGTAAAAAGTGTGAAAAACGATCTGAAAGTTAATCCGTAATTCTGCAACCCTCCCTTCCCCGGCGAATGCCGGGGGAGACGTAAAGTACGACCAACCAAAAAATATTGTTAATCACGGCAGTCGGCTTTAGCCGGCGATGTGAGATCTATTCACTATGGTAAAGGAGCGTCTTATGTTTCGATGGGGCATTATCTTTCTGGTTATTGCGTTGATTGCTGCTGCGCTGGGCTTTGGCGGGCTGGCCGGGACTGCGGCCTGGGCTGCGAAAGTGGTCTTCGTGGTGGGGATTATCCTGTTCCTGATCAGTCTGTTTACCGGGAGACGCCGTCCATAGCGAAATCGGTTAATATATCATTTCTGGTATAAGCCAGCCCTGTCGGGCTGGCTTTTGCCGTCTTCAGCCAGACGAATAGCGCACGCCTCGCCGTTGTTTCCCGCACCGGCGGCAGCAGATAATAATTAAACCTTCATCTATCAGGATACATTTTGTGGGTCAGAGAATTCCCGTCACGCTCGGCAATATCGCGCCGCTGGCATTAAAACCCTTTCATCCCGGACATGTGGCGCTGGTGTGTGAGGGGGGCGGGCAACGGGGGATTTTTACCGCTGGCGTGCTGGATGAGTTTATGCGCGCCGGCTTCGATCCTTTCGATAGTTACTTTGGTACCTCCGCCGGCGCGCAGAATTTATCGGCGTTTGTCTGCCATCAACCGGGCTATGCCTGGAAAGTTATCTCCCGCTTTACCACGACCCGCGACTTTTTCGATCCGCTGCGTTTTGTGCGCGGCGGCAACCTTATTGATCTTGACTGGCTGGTGGAGTCCACCGCCCGCCAGATGCCGCTGGCAATGGATGTCGCCGCCCGACGCTTTGATAGCGGTAAGACGTTCTACATGTGCGCCTGCCGCAGCGATGACTACACGGCAAACTATTTCCTGCCGGAAAAACAGTCGTGGCTGGATATTATTCGCGCCTCCAGCGCGATTCCGGGGTTTTACCGCAGTGGGGTGGATCTTGACGGCGTGAGTTATCAGGATGGCGGTATCAGCGACGCGGTGCCGGTTCAGGAGGCAGCCCGACGCGGGGCCAGCACGCTGGTGGTGATCCGTACGGTGCCATCGCAAATGTATTACACTCCTCAGTGGTTCCGGCGTATGGAGCGCTGGCTGGGCGAAAGCAGTCTGCAGCCGCTGATCAATCTGGTCCAGCATCATGAGGCCAGCTATAGCGCGATGCAGCACTTTATTGAAAAACCGCCGGGAAAACTGCGTATCTTTGAAATTTACCCGCCGAAGCCGCTGCGTAGTATGGCGCTGGGCAGCGGACCGGGCGCGCTGCGCGCCGATTATAAAACCGGGCGCTTATGCGGCCGTTATTTCCTGGCGACCGTGGGGAAATTGCTGGCCAGCCAGCCGCCGCTACTGCGCTACGGGGCGCGGCGCCGGGCTGTGCCGGTGAGCGGCGGAGCTGCTGTCGCCGCCAATGATACTGTGACGCTGAACGCAGCGCCGCAGGCAGAGGCCAATGACGTGACGTTTAATCATGAGGATCGCGCGTGAAGGGCCGTTTTATTGATACCCACTGCCATTTTGATTTTCCACCGTTTAGCGGCGATGAGACCGCCAGCATTGCCAGCGCCAGCGCGGCGGGCGTCTCGCGGATCATTGTGCCGGCAGTTACGGCGGCGCGTTTTGCCGGTGTGGTGGCGCTGGCGGAGAACTACCCGCAGTTGTATGCCGCGCTGGGATTACATCCAGTGTATGTTGAGCAGCATCACGATGACGCGCTGGCGCAGCTTGAGCGTTACCTGGAACAGCGCTGGCATAAGCTGGTGGCTATCGGGGAGACAGGTCTGGACCTGTGGCGCGACGATCCGCAACTGGCGCGCCAGGAAGCGCTGCTCGAAGCCCAGTTTCACCTGGCAAAGCGCTTCCGGCTGCCGGTGATTCTCCATTCGCGTCGTACCCACGATAAACTGGCGATGCATTTGCGGCGCCATGCCCTGCCTGCGACCGGTGTGGTTCATGGGTTTTCCGGCAGTTACGAGCAGGCGAAACGGTTTGTCGATCTCGGCTATCGGATTGGCGTTGGCGGGACAATCACCTATCCCCGGGCCCGAAAAACTCGTGAAGTGATAGCACGTCTGCCTCTGGATGCGTTGTTGCTGGAAACCGATGCGCCGGATATGCCGGTTAATGGCCGCCAGGGGCAGCCCAACCGTCCGGAGCGGGTGGCGGAGGTGTTCAATGTATTATGCGAACTGCGCGCAGAACCTGGCAGTACTATCGAAGAAGTAATAAAGCGCAATACTATCAGATTGTTTAATGTGACTTAACTAACAATTAAATGTGATGATGGTCACTCTTTGGAGGAGAGGTAGACATTATTTACTGAAAGTTTGTGATGTTTATTACATTAGAAACGGTTCCTGTGGCTATAATCAGCCGCATTGCTCCGCAACCTGAGCGGGTAATTTCGGCTAAATACACAGGGAAACTGTATGCAAATCCTTATGGGTCTTATCGGCATGGTGGTACTCATGCTGATCGCCATTCTGCTTTCCAGCAATCGCAAAGCAATTAATATCCGTACCGTCGTGGGGGCCTGGTTAATTCAGGTCGGCATTGGCGCGCTGATCCTCTACGTTCCCGCGGGGCGCAGGGTTCTGTTAGCGATGTCCGATGGCGTGGCAAAAGTTATCGCCTATGGTAATGAAGGCATTGGCTTTCTGTTTGGCGGCCTGGTGTCGGACAAGATGTTTGAAGTTTTTGGCGGCGGCGGATTTGTCTTTGCGCTGCGCGTCCTGCCGGTCATTGTCTTTTTCTCCTCGCTGATTGCGGTGCTCTATTATCTGGGCATTATGCAGATAGTGATCCGTATTCTGGGCGGCGGCCTGCGCGCAGTGCTGAAAACTTCGCGGACTGAATCACTGTCCGCCACGGCGAATATTTTCGTCGGCCAGACCGAGGCGCCGCTGGTGGTGCGTCCTTATATCAGCACCATGACTCGCTCTGAACTGTTCGCGGTGATGTGCGGCGGGCTGGCATCGGTGGCCGGCTCCGTGCTGGCGGGCTATGCCCAGATGGGGGTACCGCTGGAATACCTGATCGCCGCTTCCTTTATGGCGGCGCCGGGCGGACTGCTGTTTGCCAAAATCATCGTACCGGAAACCGAAAAGCCCCACGATTCCCCGGATATGCAACGGGTGGAGAATAACGCTGATAAGCCATCCAACGTACTGGATGCCGCAGCGTCCGGCGCGGCATCAGGGATGCAACTGGCGCTGAATGTCGGCGCGATGCTGCTGGCGTTTGTCGCTCTGATCGCATTGATTAACGGTATTTTGTCCGGGATTGGCGGCTGGTTTGATTACCCGCAGCTTTCCCTGCAATTGCTGCTCGGCTGGGTATTTTCTCCGCTGGCCTGGCTTATCGGCGTACCGTGGAATGAGGCGACCGTGGCGGGTTCGTTTATCGGCCAGAAGTTGATCATCAACGAATTCGTCGCCTACCTGAATTTTGGTGAGTATCTGAAAGACGATGCGGCGGTGAGCGCTGCGGGGCTGCAGGTGCTTTCCGGCCATACCAAAGCGATCATTTCGTTTGCGCTGTGCGGCTTTGCCAATCTTTCCTCCATCGCCATTCTGATCGGTGGGCTGGGGAGCATGGCGCCAAACCGTCGTCATGAAGTGGCGCAGTTGGGTCTTAAGGCGGTGGCGGCCGGGACGCTCTCTAACCTGATGAGCGCGACGATCGCCGGCGTCTTCCTGGCGCTGTAATTTCGCGCAATGTTATTATCGTAACATTTTTTTCCCCCCGGAGTGCGCAACCGCGCACTCCGTTGCTCTGAACTGCACATTTTCCTGTCCGTCTCCCCGCTGCTTCGCCTATAATAGCGATATGTTTGCAGCCGTTGCTTCTGTTTTGTGAGTAAAGACACATATCGCGGATATCAATGGATGTTAGAATTTTAACATTGTCAGCGCGCCTGGCGATTCAAAGATGCGTCTGGCGGGGAAGATAATCTGTCCTGCCTGCGGCACTGAGCGGAGCGCGTAATTTTTTAGCGGAGAAAACCATGACTGATTTAACCACCAGCAGCCTGCGGGCCCTGAAACTGATGGATCTCACCACCCTGAACGATGACGATACCAATGAGAAAGTCATCGCACTCTGCCGCCAGGCCAAAACGCCGGTGGGTAATACGGCGGCGATCTGTATCTATCCGCGCTTTATCCCGGTCGCCCGTAAAACGCTACAGGCTCAGGGAACGCCGGATATCCGTATTGCGACAGTGACCAACTTCCCGCACGGCAATGACGATATTGACATCGCGCTGGCGGAAACCCGGGCGGCGATTGCCTACGGCGCTGATGAAGTCGATGTGGTATTCCCGTATCGCGCTCTGATGGCCGGCAATGAGCAGGTGGGCTTTGATCTGGTCAAAGCCTGTAAAGACGCCTGCGCGGCGGCGAATGTGTTGCTGAAAGTGATCATTGAAACCGGCGAACTGAAAGAAGAAGCGCTGATCCGTAAGGCGTCGGAAATCGCTATCCGCGCTGGCGCGGACTTTATCAAAACCTCTACCGGTAAAGTGCCGGTTAACGCCACGCCGGAAAGCGCGCGCATCATGATGGAAGTGATTCGCGATATGGGGGTGGCGAAGCGTGTTGGTTTTAAACCTGCCGGCGGCGTGCGCAGCGCGGAAGACGCGGCGCAATATCTGGCCATTGCCGATGAATTGCTTGGCGCCGACTGGGCCGACGCCCGTCATTATCGTTTCGGCGCTTCCAGCCTGCTGGCCAGCCTGCTGAAGGCCCTGGGTCACGGCGACGGTAAAAGTGTGAGCAGCTATTGATGAGCCGGCGGCGAACTGGCGCCGCCTGTTCCCCTGTAGAGCCAGGAGGGTATTGTGTTTCTCGCTCAAGAAATCATTCGTAAAAAACGCGATGGGTTGACGTTAAGCGACGATGAACTGCGCTTTTTTGTTAACGGCATTCGCGATAACACCGTTTCCGAAGGGCAGATCGCCGCGCTGGCGATGAGCATCTTTTTTCGCGATATGACGATGCCGGAGCGCGTTTCTCTGACCATGGCGATGCGCGACTCCGGTACGGTTCTGGACTGGAAGTCGCTGCACCTTAACGGTCCGCTGGTGGACAAGCACTCAACCGGCGGCGTCGGGGATGTCACATCGCTGATGCTCGGGCCGATGGTGGCCGCCTGCGGCGGTTATGTGCCGATGATCTCCGGGCGCGGCCTGGGCCATACCGGCGGCACGCTGGATAAACTCGAAGCGATTCCCGGTTTTGACATCTTCCCGGACGACGCGCGCTTCCGGCAGATTATCCGCGACGTTGGCGTCGCGATTATCGGCCAGACCAGTTCGCTGGCGCCGGCGGATAAACGTTTTTACGCCACGCGTGATATTACCGCGACCGTGGACTCTATCCCGCTGATTACCGCCTCTATTCTGGCCAAAAAACTGGCTGAAGGGCTGGATGCGCTGGTGATGGATGTCAAGGTCGGCAGCGGGGCGTTTATGCCGACTTACGCACTGTCTGAACAACTGGCGGAGGCGATTGTCGGGGTAGCCAACGGCGCCGGAGTTCGCACCACGGCGCTGCTGACCGATATGAATCAGGTACTGGCATCCAGCGCCGGCAACGCCGTGGAAGTGCGCGAGGCGGTACAGTTCCTGACCGGGGAGTACCGCAATCCGCGGTTACTGGAAGTTACGCTGGCGCTGTGCGCCGATATGCTGGTTTCCGGCAATCTGGCGGCGGATGAGACGCAGGCGCGCATGAAACTGCAGGCGGCGCTGGACAGCGGTAAAGCGGCGGAAACCTTCGGGCGTATGGTGGCGGCGCAGAAAGGACCCGCCGATTTCGTCGAGCGCTACGCGCACTATTTGCCCGTCGCGCCGTTCAGCAAAGCGGTATATGCCGACCGCGCCGGTTTTGTGGCGCAAATGGATACCCGGGCGCTGGGGATGGCTATCGTGGCCATGGGCGGCGGCCGTCGTCAGGCATCGGACACCATTGATTACAGCGTCGGGTTTAGCGACATGGCGCGCCTCGGCGAGTCGGTGGACGGCCAGCGTCCGCTGGCGGTGATCCACGCGCAGGACGAAGCCAGATGGCAGGCAGCGGCCAGTGCACTGAAAGCGTCAATTGATATTGACGATGCCGCGCCAGACGAGACGCCAGTTGTCTATCGTAGAATTAGCGGATAAGTGATATTCTGTTCTGATCGCTTTTTTTTAACGCTCAGGTAGCGTTATCCCTTCGGTTCGCCGCGCTGGCGGCCGGATTGAGGGGTAAATCAGCGCAATAACGTGCGGAGAAACTATGAAACGTGCATTTATTATGGTGCTGGACTCATTTGGTATCGGGGCGACCGAAGACGCGGCGCGCTTTGGCGACGCCGGGTCTGATACGCTGGGGCATATTGCCGATGCCTGCGCCAAAGGGGAAGCCGATCGCGGGCGCCACGGGCCCTTACACCTTCCGAACCTTACCCGTCTGGGGCTGGCGAAAGCGCATGAAGGCTCCACCGGGTTTATTCCCGCCGGCATGGACGGCAATGCTGAGGTAGCCGGCGCTTACGCCTGGGCGCATGAGCTTTCGTCCGGTAAAGATACGCCGTCAGGCCACTGGGAAATCGCCGGCGTACCGGTACTGTTTGACTGGGGTTATTTTACCGATCAGGAAAACAGCTTCCCGCAGGCGCTGCTGGATAAACTGGTGGAACGAGCCAACCTGCCGGGTTACCTCGGTAACTGCCACTCTTCCGGTACTGTCATTCTCGATAAGCTTGGCGAAGAGCATATGAAAACCGGCAAGCCGATTTTCTATACCTCGGCGGACTCGGTGTTCCAGATTGCCTGTCATGAAGAGACTTTTGGCCTTGACCGGCTTTACGCGCTGTGTGAAATCGCCCGTGAAGAGCTGACGGAAGGGGGCTATAACATTGGCCGCGTCATTGCCCGACCCTTTATCGGCGATAAAGCCGGTAGCTTCGAGCGCACCGGTAACCGCCATGACCTGGCCGTGGAGCCGCCGTCGCCGACCATCCTCAAAAAACTGGTGGATGAAAAGGGCGGCCAGGTGGTATCGGTAGGGAAAATCGCCGATATCTACGCCAATGTGGGCATCACCAAAAAAGTGAAGGCCACTGGTCTGGACGCGCTGTTCGACGCCACCATTACCGAGATGAAAGCCGCAGGCGACGACACTATCGTATTCACCAATTTTGTCGATTTCGACTCTTCCTGGGGCCACCGCCGCGATGTGGCGGGCTACGCCGCAGGTCTGGAGTTGTTTGACCGCCGTTTGCCGGAATTGATGGCGCTGGTGGGGGAAGACGATCTGTTGATCCTGACCGCCGACCACGGCTGCGATCCGACCTGGCAGGGCACCGATCATACCCGCGAGCACATCCCGGTGCTGATCTATGGTCCGAAGGTCAAACCCGGCTCGCTGGGGCATCGTGAAACCTTTGCCGATATAGGCCAGACGCTGGCGAAATATTTCGGCGTTTCCGACATGGAATACGGCAAGAACATGCTGTGATCGCACGGGCGCCGGGCGCGCCCGTCACAATACCAGACAATTAAGGAACAGACAGAATGGCAACGCCACACATTAACGCAGAAATGGGCGATTTCGCTGACGTTGTACTGATGCCGGGCGATCCGCTGCGCGCTAAGCACATTGCGGAAACCTTCCTGGAGGATGTCCGCCAGGTCAATGACGTGCGCGGTATGCTGGGTTTCACCGGCACTTATAAGGGGCGTAAGATTTCCGTAATGGGTCACGGAATGGGGATCCCTTCCTGCTCTATCTATACCAAAGAGTTGATCACCGAATTTGGCGTGAAGAAGATAATCCGCGTGGGCTCCTGCGGGGCGGTGCGTGCGGACGTCAAATTGCGCGATGTGGTGATCGGCATGGGAGCCTGTACCGACTCTAAAGTCAACCGTCTGCGCTTTAAGGATCATGATTTTGCCGCCATTGCCGATTTCGATATGGTGCGCGACGCGGTAGATGCCGCGAAAGCGCTGGGAGTTGATGCCCGGGTCGGCAATCTGTTCTCCGCCGACCTGTTTTACACGCCGGATCCGCAAATGTTCGATGTGATGGATAAGTACGGTATTCTGGGTGTGGAGATGGAAGCGGCGGGTATCTACGGCGTGGCGGCGGAGTTTGGCGCGAAGGCGCTGACCATCTGTACCGTGTCCGACCATATCCGCACTCACGAGCAGACCACCGCGGCGGAACGCCAGACGACCTTCAATGACATGATCAAGATTGCACTGGAATCCGTCCTGTTGGGCGATCGGGCGTAACCTCTCGCAGAGGGAGAATCAGCCAGTCGGGATTCTCCCTGTACCACCGGGTTCGCAAACGGCATTATCCGGCGCGCTCACCGTTCTGGTGAGCGTTGAAAATCACATTCTCTACAGTAGAGAAAGGCATTGCCCGGGGAGCCGTCGTTGCAGTGAGTTTGGCCGCGCTCGGGGCATTTTCAGGCCTGATGGCACAACGCTTTGGGCCGGTGGCGGCCCGGGGTTTCAGCGTACCGCGCCGGCTATCCAGCCAGCCAGCTCACGCAGCTCGGCCTGCTGTTCCGGAAAACTGTCGATTAATGATTCACACTGTTGCCGCAGCGCCTCAGCCCGGTACGGACAGCCCTGCAGCCGTTCGGCCAGCGCTTCCAGCGGCGCCGGGTTCAGACTGTCGGTAAATACCTGAGCGCGGGTGATCTGGCCCTTTTCGACGTCAAAATGCAGTTCAACGCCTCCCCAGCTAAAGCGCTCATCCACCAGGTGGCTGAAGGCCGGCGCCTGACCGAAGTTCCACTCCCAACTGCTCTGCCGGGCAAAGGTTTCGGCGAAACCGGGTAGATTCGGCGCGGCGTGCGGCGAAATCACTTCCGGCATGACCCGATCGCCGTAGTGGGTGAAGAAGGCTTCGCTAACAGCATCGCAGACCTGCTGATGGGTGATAGTCGGCAGCAGTTCCACCAGGTTGGCCACCCGGGCGCGCACTGAGGTGATGCCTTTTGCCTGGAGCTTTTTAGGATCCGGATTGAGGTAGTTGGCCAGGCGACTGAGATCGGCGTTAAGCAGCAGCGTGCCGTGGTGAAAGCCGCGATCTTTGGTTTCGCGATAGGCAGAGCCGGAGACTTTGCGATCCCCCTGCGGCGTGCTGATCACCAGATCATTGCGCCCGGAAGCCTCAGCGCTAACCCCCAGCGCATTCAGCGCGTTAAGCACGATGGCGGTGGAGATGCTTTTGTTGTACTCCGGTTTACCGGCCATAAACGTGAAACAGGTGTTGCCTGAATCATGGAACACCGCGCCGCCGCCGCTACTGCGACGCGCCAGTTTGACGCCATCCTCTTCCATACGCCGGGTGTTGCACTCTTTCCATGGGTTCTGCGCCCGGCCAATGACCACGGTATCGGTATTGCGCCACAGAAACAGCACCCGCTGGGTGGCGGGCATCTGGCGGAAAATACATTCTTCTACCGCCAGATTGAACCAGGGATCGTAAGAGTCGGAGAGCAGCAGGCGCAGCGTTGACATAACAGGATTCCGTTTCTGAAAAGGGAAGCCAGTTTACCACAGCCTGCCGCCCTCAGGGCGCGGCAGGCTCGCGCTCCAGGGAACAGATGCTCAGCGGCTGCCGGGAGCGCCGCTGTCGGATGCGCTTTCCTCTCCGGCCTTTTCGCTCTCATCTTCCGGCACTGGCGTGCTGGCGGTCAACAGATAGGGGGATTGCTGCCAGCGGGTACGTTTCCCTTGTAGCAGGGTGCGGGTTAGCACAATGCCGACGGCCAGCGCCAGTAGCAGCATCAGGCGCAGAATATTGGTGGTGTTATCGACCTGTTTGGCCTCGGTTGGCAGGGTATGGGTATCGAGCGTAATACGCAGATAGCCCATCGGGCCGTTTTTACCTTCCACTGGCTGGACGATTTGCTGATTGAAATAGCTGCCGGCCTTTTTACCGTCCAGCGCTAGCCGGTCGCGAACGGCGACGCCTTCGCCGCTGCGGCTGATCAGCGCCCCTTCTTCGTTATAGACCGACGCGTCGAGGATCCGGCTGTTATCGGTCAGGCGTGTGAGCAGCGCGGCGATCTGTTTGTCGTCCGGACTGGCGTTTTTCATCAACGGCGCCAGCGAATAGCTGACCTGCTGAGCCAGCGTTCGGGCCAGCTCTTCGAGCTGGACATTGCGGGTTTGCTGATGGTTCTGACTGAACCAGGAAGCCCCCTGCATTAGCGCCACCAGCAGCGCCAGACAGATAAGCACAATGACTGCACGATGGATTCGGAATTTCAGTTTTGTTCGCGGCATAGTTCACCTGCTGAAAATTTGCAGCTTTAATGTTGCCAGAAGCGCTCATGACAGGGTAGCCTCATGCGTTGTTTTGTACCGGCCCGATTAACCTTGTACAGGAGTTGTAATGTCAAACAGTCTGACCTGGTGCGACCTGCCGAGCGATGTTTCCCTCTGGCCCGGGTTGCCGCTCTCATTAAGTGGCGATGAGTTGATGCCGCTGGATTATCGCGCTGGCCGCAGTGGCTGGCTCCTGTACGGACGGGATCTCGACAAACAGCGGCTGGCGGATTATCAGCGTAAGCTGGGGGCGGCAATGGTTATCGTCAGCGCCTGGAGCATTGACGACTATCAGGTGCTGCGCCTGGCGGGATCGCTGACTGCGCGTGCAACCCGGCTGGCCCACGACGCCGGACTGGACGTGGCGCCGATGGGGCGTATTCCCCATTTGCGTACCCCGGGCCTGCTGGTGATGGACATGGACTCGACGGCGATTCAGATCGAGTGTATTGATGAAATCGCGAAGCTGGCCGGTACCGGCGAGATGGTGGCGGAAGTCACTGAGCGCGCCATGCGCGGGGAGCTGGATTTTGCCGCCAGTCTGCGCCAGCGGGTGGCGACCCTGAAAGGGGCGGATGCCAATATTCTGCACCAGGTGCGCGAGGGGCTACCGCTGATGCCTGGCCTGACGTCGCTGGTGCAAAAATTGCAGGCGCTGGACTGGAAAGTAGCTATCGCCTCGGGCGGTTTTACCTTCTTCGCCGAATATCTGCGCGATCAACTGGCGCTGGTGGACGTGGTGGCCAACGAACTGGAAATTGTCGACGGCAAACTGACCGGCCAGGTGATTGGCCCGATCGTCGACGCGCAGTATAAAGCGATGACCCTGCAGCGGCTGGCGCAAGCGCACCAGATCCCGCAGGCGCAGACGGTGGCGATCGGCGATGGCGCTAACGATCTGCCGATGATCGAGTGTGCGGGGCTGGGGATTGCCTACCACGCGAAGCCGAAAGTGAATCAAAAGACTGAAGTGACCATCCGTCATGCGGATCTGATGGGGGTATACTGCATTCTGTCCGGAAGTTTGAATCAGGAATAATCAGGGGGTTGCGGTGGCGAAAGCTCCAAAACGCGCGTTTGTCTGTAATGAGTGCGGCGCCGATTATCCGCGCTGGCAGGGCCAGTGTAGCGCCTGTCATGCCTGGAACAGCATCACGGAAGTGCGTATCGCCGCTTCCCCCACCGTGGCGCGTAACGAACGCCTCAGCGGCTATGCCGGCAGCGCCGGCGTCAGCAAAGTGCAGAAGCTTTCCGAAATCAGCCTTGAGGAACTGCCGCGCTTTTCGACCGGGTTTAAAGAGTTCGATCGGGTGCTGGGCGGTGGTGTGGTGCCGGGCAGCGCGATTCTGATCGGCGGTAACCCCGGCGCCGGGAAATCAACTCTGCTGTTACAAACCCTGTGCCGGCTGGCGGAGCAAATGAAGACGCTGTACGTCA
The DNA here is from genome assembly GCF_001484765.1 of Entomohabitans teleogrylli. Lineage (GTDB taxonomy): Bacteria > Pseudomonadota > Gammaproteobacteria > Enterobacterales > Enterobacteriaceae > Entomohabitans > Entomohabitans teleogrylli. The sequence goes on from NZ_LLXO01000007.1 coordinate 39,894, forward strand.
CCGGAGAAGAGTCTTTGCAGCAGGTAGCGATGCGCGCCCACCGCCTGGGGTTGCCGACCGGCAATCTCAATATGCTGTCGGAAACCAGCATCGAACAAATCTGCCTGATCGCCGAGGAAGAGCAGCCAAAACTGATGGTGATCGACTCTATCCAGGTCATGCATATGGCGGATATTCAGTCCTCCCCGGGCAGCGTGGCGCAGGTGCGTGAAACGGCGGCTTACCTGACGCGTTTTGCCAAAACCCGCGGAGTGGCCATTATTATGGTAGGGCACGTCACTAAAGACGGCTCGCTGGCCGGGCCGAAGGTCCTGGAGCACTGCATTGACTGTTCGGTGCTGCTCGACGGCGACGCCGATTCCCGCTTCCGCACCCTGCGCAGCCATAAAAACCGTTTTGGCGCGGTCAATGAGCTGGGGGTGTTCGCCATGACGGAACAGGGGCTGCGTGAAGTCAGCAACCCGTCGGCGATTTTCCTCAGCCGCGGCGACGAGGTGACTTCCGGCAGTTCGGTGATGGTGGTCTGGGAAGGCACCCGTCCGCTGCTGGTGGAAATTCAGGCGCTGGTGGATCAGTCGATGATGGCCAACCCGCGGCGGGTGGCGGTCGGTCTGGAGCAGAACCGGTTGGCTATCTTGCTGGCAGTGCTGCATCGCCACGGCGGTCTGCAGATGGCCGACCAGGATGTGTTCGTCAACGTGGTGGGCGGCGTGAAAGTCACGGAAACCAGCGCCGACCTGGCGCTGTTGCTGGCGATGGTCTCCAGCCTGCGTGACAGGCCGCTGCCGCAGGACCTGGTGGTGTTCGGCGAAGTCGGGCTGGCCGGGGAGATTCGTCCGGTTCCCAGCGGCCAGGAACGTATTTCCGAAGCTGCGAAGCACGGCTTCCGCCGGGCGGTGGTGCCGGCCGCCAATGTGCCGAAGCGGCCCCCGGAAGGCATGCAGGTCTTCGGCGTGAAAAAGCTGTCGGATGCGCTGGCGGTGTTTGACGATCTGTAAATCATCTTTTTATCCGGTCGCTCACGCTGCGGCGGCCGTGAATCCCTTTGATTAGCTGGCGGAATTCCGCCCCATGCAGGAGGCAAAGCATGTCGTCTTTTGAGTACCTGAAAACTGCAATCCGCCACAAAGGCTGCACTCTGCAGCAAGTCGCGGATGCCAGCGGCATGACCAAAGGCTACCTGAGCCAGTTGCTGAACGCCAAGATCAAAAGCCCCAGCGCCCGTAAGCTGGAGGCGTTGCACCGTTTCCTCGGGCTGGAATTTCCGCGCCAGCAGAAAAATATTGGCGTGGTGTTCGGTAAGTTTTATCCGCTGCATACCGGCCATATCTATCTGATTCAGCGCGCCTGTAGCCAGGTGGATGAACTGCATATTGTTATGGGCTATGACGAAAGCCGCGATCGCGCGCTATTTGAGGACAGCGCCATGTCCCAACAGCCGACGATCAGCGATCGTCTGCGCTGGCTGCTGCAGACGTTCAAATACCAGAAAAATATTCGCATTCATGCCTTTAATGAAGAGGGCATGGAGCCGTACCCTCACGGCTGGGACGTGTGGAGTCGCGGGATCAAAGCCTTTATGGAAGAAAAAGGGATCGAACCGAACTGGATCTACACCTCGGAAGAGGCGGACGCTCCGCAGTATCTGGAACATCTGGGCATTGAAACTGTGCTGATCGACCCACAGCGCACCTTTATGAATATCAGCGGTTCGCAAATCCGCGAGAATCCCTTCCGCTACTGGGATTACATCCCAACGGAGGTGAAACCCTTCTTTGTGCGCACGGTGGCGATCCTTGGCGGCGAGTCGAGTGGTAAATCCACGCTGGTGAATAAACTGGCCAATATCTTTAATACTACCAGCGCCTGGGAATATGGCCGGGATTATGTGTTTTCCCATCTGGGCGGCGATGAGATGGCGCTCCAGTATTCCGATTACGACAAAATCGCCCTCGGTCACGCCCAGTACATTGATTTTGCGGTGAAGTACGCCAATAAAGTGGCGTTTATCGATACGGACTTCGTTTCGACCCAGGCCTTCTGTAAGAAGTATGAAGGCCGTGAACATCCCTTTGTTCAGGCGTTGATCGACGAGTACCGTTTCGATTTGGTGATTCTCCTGGAGAATAACACCCCCTGGGTGGCTGATGGGTTACGCAGTCTGGGAAGCGCCGTGGATCGCCGTGAATTCCAGCAGATGCTGATGTCGATGCTGCGGGAAAACAATATTGAGTATGTGCATATTACCGATGCGGATTATGACACCCGCTTTCTGCGCTGCGTCGAACTGGTGAAGCAACTGATGGGCGAACAAAATCCCTCTCTGCCGGGCAGGTAGTTTCGGCTGGCGACGATGCTGTGACGCCACGTTTGCTATGCAGCGTGACCTGAACAGTATCGACGCCATTCCATCTTCCCTGTTGCACCGAAGCTAACCGTTAACTGAAAGGATTTCTGCACTATTTTCTGAAGTTTATTTCATATGACAGCTTTCCTTCAGAACTTCATATTATCAGTGGCGATATCTAATATCTGCTCTGCTTAAACTCCCTGAACGCCTTGTTCATTATCTAATAATTCGGCAAAACGAATATATGACGGCTAAAAATAAGCCAGGAATATTCATAATGAAATGCCTGAATTTCTCTGAAGAGTAACCCGATATTCGTAGTGAATTTTCTTAATATTCCGGGTTTCTGGGGAGTTTTTTTGAAGAAATGAAACTATTTTCATTTTAAATCATTTGTTTTTTTTATATTTTTTTAATTTAAAACTTGCTATGTCATTGAAATTAATTTTTTATTGGATTTTTTTTGTTGAAAATTATTAATTATTTTAATTGGTTTATGATAGCTTACAACGATCAATTAGTGAATTATAATAGCTTTTTTCTATTGTATTTTTATTATTGATCGTTCAAAACGATTATTTTTTATATTTTTTTCTCTGTATAAATTTAAACATAACCGTATTTATTCAAAGTTGGTTTGTAAGTTATTAATAGCCTTTTGGTCACTCTCGCCATATCAATGGTGGTAAAATGAATCTAAATTTTATTTATTTTTCAGGGTTATTCCTGTGTTCGTTATCTGTGCATTCAGCGTTCGCCGCATTATCAGTGGAGCGCTCCCGGGTCATTTTCAATGAAGGGGAAAAATCCGTCGGCTTAACTGTGAAAAATAGTAATTTACAGGATCCCTATCTTGCTCAGGGATGGATGGAAAACGAAAAAGAAGAAAAAATCAGCGGTCCTCTGATGATCTTGCCTCCAGTCCAGCGTGTGGAAGCTGGTGGAAAAACAATGATTAGAATTCAGCAGGTTACAGACATATCCGCCCTGCCCAAAGACAGGGAGAGTGTTTTCTGGCTTAACCTGCGCGAAATCCCGCCCAAATCCGATAGGCCCAATGTTCTGATGCTGGCCATGCAGACCCGGATGAAGGTCTTCTGGCGCCCGAAATCCCTGAAGGTCGATCCGCTGGCTGATACGGTTCCCGGTACCGACACCCTGACGCTTACCCGCCAGGGCGACCGTTATCAGGTGAATAACCCGACAGCCTGGCATTTTTCTTTCGTCGAGATGCGCAGCAGCCTGCACGGCAAGGGGCTGGATAACTTCGAGCCGGTGATGGTCTCCCCGAAAGGGAAGGCAGAACTGCCGCTGCCAGCATCCCGGGCGGGTAACAATCCGGTTCTGGTGTTTATCAATGATTACGGCAGCGCACGGTTGTTGCCGTTTACCTGTACCGGCAACACCTGTAAGGCCGGCAAAGTGGCGTTACCCAGGGAGGGCTGATATGAAGCATCTATTTTTTACCGTGACTTTACTGGCAGGTGCGGTTCTGCTGCCGTCAGGGCAGTTGGTTGCTGCTGAAGGTGATACTACCACTATCAAAGTTACCGGTACCCTGGTAGAGGGGCCACAATGTACGGTTAACACCAACAACGTTGTGAACGTAAATTTCGGTACCAGCCTGGTTACCCGCATGGTGGATGGTGCTAATTACAAAAAGGAAATTATCTACGATCTCACCTGTACCGGACCTACCAGCACAGCCCTGAAGTTGACCATCCGCGGCACCCTGGCCAGCTTTGGCTCCGGGCTGCTCACCACCAGCAAAAGCGGGCTGGGGATTCGCCTGTTCAGTGGTAGTGCCGGTACCACCACCCTGACTCCGGGTAGTTACGTTAATTTCAACGGTACAGCGAATAGGCCCCGGCTGTGGGCGGTACCGGTGGCCCAGAACAGCGCCACCCTGACTGCCGGTTCGTTTACCGGCACCGGCACTATGGTCATTGATTACCAGTGACACGACAGGAGAGAAACACAATGACAAAAAACCTTCTGCATTCCCTGTTACTGACCACCGGCCTCAGTATGGCCGGTAGCGCGCTGGCGGATGCCACAGTGAACTTCAGCGGCATCCTGATAGAAGCCCCCCCCTGCGTGGTAAACGAGGACAAGGTGATTACCGTTAACTTCGGTGATGAAGTGATGACCACCCGCGTTGACGGAACACAGTACAGAAAACCCATCACCTTCGACCTCGACTGTTCGATGGCGGCCTCTTCAAACCAGAAAGTGCGGATATCCGGCACCGTGGCAAGCTTTGACGGCACCGCGCTGGCCGGAGGTAAAACCGGGCTGGGTATTGCCCTGTATAACGGCAACAACCGGCTGAATGTCGGTGACTGGGTGAATTTTACCAATCCGAACGTACCGCAGCTGTACGCAGTGCCCATAAAGCAGAGTGGGGCGACCCTGAGCGGGGGGCCCTTCCGGGTGATGGCCTCGCTGGTGGTGGAATACCAGTAAATGGCACAGACGATAAAAGGGAAAGCGCGATGAACAGCAACAGACAAACATTTGTATGGCTCTATCTGCTGATGTTGTCAGGGATGGCGGCACCGGCAATGGCAGCAGATCCGGAGAACCTGGAATTTCTCGGTACCCTGGTTGAAGCGCCGGCCTGCACGATAAGTGAGGGAGGGCCGGTATATGTGGAATTCGGCGATGTGAGCATCAAAAAGGTGGTGGACGGTAACTACCGGCGGACAGTGCCGCTCACCCTGAAGTGCGAGGACACCAGTCTGACGTGGCAATTGCGTCTGAGCGTGCGCGGTAACGCCGCGGGATTTGATACCGATAATGCCACGGTAGTGACGCCGGAGCAGGCGAGTCTGGGGGTGAAAATTTACCAGAACGGCCAGCCATTTAAGCTGGGCGAGGCGATTAACGTCAACAGTGCAACGTTGCCAGGTATTGAAGCGGTACTGGTACAGCGCGATGGCGTGGATCTGGTGGAAGGGGATTTCAGCGCCACCGCTACCCTGCGGGCGGAATATCAGTAACGCGGCTTTATGCACAGGAGAGTGCAGGTGAAAAAACAATTATTTTTGATGGCGCTGACATCGGCTCTGATGATACCGATTTCAGCTCCTGTTTACAGTGAAACCTACCAGTGGAAAACGATCACTTCGGTAACAGTTGGTATTTCATTGGGAGTGGCTACCCAATGGTATGTCTATGTGGGTGATATTACTGCTGATTCTGGCAGTGTCAGTCTGGATTCCACAGCGGATTTTGTGGGTAGGCCTCAGGGGATGCTGGCTGCCAGGGCGATGACTGGTGGTGGATATTACTGGGGGACTATTGATGTTGCCACAACTTATCCACCACCGGGTCTGCCATATAGTGGAACCTGGCGCCAGGTGCTGGCCGATAGTGTCGGGCATGTCAAAAGCGTAGTGTCAATTCGAAACAATTCTGTAGCGGGTGGCTCTTCTGAAGTCTGTTTTGGTTACATACCTTATAGCGGAACGAATTACAATTTTGAAACTTTTGTTTTTCCGCCCGGTGCTGGTGAGGGAGTAAACTGTATCGTCGCCCCGCCACCAAATGAGTGGTGCGCCATGACTGTCCCTGAGGTAACTCTGAACTTTGGCACTTTGATGCTCGATCAGGCGGTCGGTAAAACGGCTGATACTTCGGTGGGAGTGTCCTGTACGTCATCCTCAATCAGTTATGTGCTGAAACTGCAGACCGGAAATACCTATATCCCGCTCAACAACGGGATGCGTGCTAACCTGGGACTGGGAGATACTAATACAGCACCCGGTAGCACTACTTACTCCGGCTCTCAGTCTGATCTCAAGCTGACGGGCACTCTGGCTGGTACTCCGACATCAAGTGGGGCGTTCAATGGCAGCGGGGTGCTGATGGTAGTGTATCAGTAAGTGAAGTTTGATCTCTGTGGTTGGGAGCAATACTGTGGCGGTGTAGTTTTGCGCCACAACGCACTGCCAGCAAGCGCCCACCCTGTCCAGCGCGATGGCGTGAAAAAAGCACTATTGCTATCGCCATCAGCTCGCTGTCTTACACGGGCTTTCGTTGACACAGCTTTACATAACATCCCTAATCCCCCCTCAATTCCTGCAGAGTCCTGGTGAAAAATCAGCGCCAGGGTTACAGGAAACCCGGTATAAAACATCATCGGAGAATAATATGAATACGCTGAAAAATACCCTGCTCGCCACCGTACTTCTGAGCTGCGCTGCCGGCGCTTTTGCCGCACCGACTAACCATGAAGCCAGACCGCAATCCGGGCCGAAGCCGTGCCACGGAATGATGATGCCGCCGCCTGCGCCGATCTATGCTGTCAGCCAGCAAACCGATGATCCGAAAGCCGCGCTGGATAATGTGGTGAAAAACGTTCCTGAGCTGGAAAAAGGCAAGAAATATGAAATTCGGGTTGTCGTGAAAGAGCTTCCGGCGAAACCGGAAAGAGCGCCGGCGCCAGCACCGGTACAGTGATGACTCGCGAGTCAGGGGGATAAACAAGCCCTGACCGTGGAGAACAGGTAGCCTGAGCGGTTATTTTAGCGCCGCATCAGGCTCTTTAAACGGCAGGAACAGGAGCTTCTGATGACAAGAAAATGGTTAAGTACCTTGCTGGCGTTGTCTGTGGCTCTGCCATCGATTGTGTCAGCAGCGCCCGGGCGCGACCCCGGGCCTGCTCCCGGCCGCGGTCCTGACAGACCGGGTCCGTCGGCGCCAGCGCCGAAACACAACCCCGGCCACCGGATGAGCGTGCTGCCCGATCTGGCTACCGCGCTGGTGGTTGGCGGCCTGACCTATTACCTGGTTAATGGGCTGTATTACCAGAAGCAGGGGGTTGAATACATCCAGGTCGAAACGCCATCAGGCGTATCGTCGGCGCTGAATGTTGTGGACTTTAACGGCAAGCGCTATTACGTGCGCGACGGCCATTATTATCAGCGCGATATCAACGGCAGTTATACCGAGGTACCGCGTCCGGCGGGCCTGTAGCCGGTCTGGCGGCGGCAGAGTGCGAGGCTCTGCCGCCTGTTCCCTTTCCGTCTGTTAAAACACAACCACCACTTTGCCGCGCATATGCCCTTCCAGCACTTTCTGGTGGGCGGCGCTGATGCTTTCCACACTCAGGCCCTGTAGCGTTGCGCTCAGGGTACTGTCGACAATGCCTTTATCCACCAGTTGCGCGACCTGATTGAGGATCTCCCCCTGGCGCGCCATATCCGGCGTCTGGTACATACTGCGGGTGTACATGAATTCCCAGTGTAGCGCGGCGGATTTGGATTTCAGTACTGACTGGTCCAGCGGCTGTTCGTTTTCAACGATGGTGCAGATATGGCCCTGTGGCGCAATAACCTGGCAGACTGCCGGCCAGTGACCGTCGGTGTCGTTGAGGATAAAGATGTAGTCCACCGTATTGATGCCGTGTTTCGCCAGTTCCTCCGCCAGAGAGTGGTAATTGACCACCAGATCGGCGCCGCGATCCCGGCACCATTGCGCAGAATCTTGCCGCGAGGCGGTGGCAATCACTTTAACTTTGCTGTTGTGCTTGGCAAACGGGATCGCCAGTGAGCCGACCCCGCCGGCGCCGCCGATAATTAACAGCGTTTTGTCGGCCCCCGCCTGTTGAATGTTCAGACGCTCAAACAACCCTTCCCAGGCGGTCAGGGCGGTGAGGGGGAGCGCGGCGGCGGCGGCCCAGTCGAGGGTTGCGGGCTTACGGCCGACAATCCGCGCGTCGATCAACTGGTGCGTGGCATTGCTGCCGGGCCGGGTGATATCGCCGGCATAATACACTTCATCACCGGCCTGAAAACCGTTCACCTGAGCGCCGATGGCCCGAACCACTCCGCTGGCGTCCCAGCCGAGAATACGCGGCTGCGTCAGGCCATTTTTCTGTAGCCCTTTATGGACTTTGGTATCAACCGGGTTTATCGACACCGCTTTGACTTCCACCAGCAGGTCGAAGGGGCCCGGCTGCGGCATCGGGAATTCAATGGTGGTAAAAGACGCAGGCTCCTGCGGGTTAACGGCGATGGCTTTAACGGACATAAATTCGTTTCCTCATAATGAGTTTATAACGCTGTACTGTGAAATGTAGTCTATGCACAGTGGAAGCGGCTGATAAGATGGACAATCATTAACTCAGTGTTCGTAAGAGATAAACAATCATGTTCAGGCAGCTTCAGGATATGGCGCTGTTCGCGCTGGTGGCGGAATGCGGCAGTTTTACCGCCGCTGCGGCGAGGGCCGGGTTGCCTAAGTCCAGCGTCAGCCAGCGTATCAGCCATCTCGAAAATCAGCTTGGGCTGCGGTTGCTTAACCGCACCACCCGTAAGTTGAACCTGACCTTTGCCGGCGAGCATTATCTGACCCACTGCCGGGAGATGATGGCCGCCAGCGAGCGGGCCGGGCAGGCCATTCAGCGGCTGCGCGATAACCCCAGTGGCCGGCTGCGCATCACCTGTCCGGCAGGTATTGGCGCCACGCTGCTGGCGCGGATGAACGCGTGTTTTCAGGAACGCTATCCGGAGGTAACGCTGGAAGTGTCGGTGTCTGACGATATTCGCGATCTGGTGGAGGGTGGTTTCGATGTCGCGCTACGTACCGGTAAACCGCAGGATTCATCACTGATTGGCCGCATGATCGGCCACTGTCCGCGCTACCTGCTGGCGGCGCCGGATTATCTGGCGCGTCATCAGCCGATCGGCCATCCGGGACAGTTGGCTACTCACCGCTGTATCGCGCATCGCGCCTGGACGGAGTGGGTGCTGAGCCGGGATGAAGAGTATTACCGCTGCCTGTTGCCCAATACCCATCTGACCGACAATTTACTGTATGCCAGGGAGTGCGCTATCGCCGGTGGCGGAATTACGTTGTTGCCGGCTTTCCTGCTGCAGGACACCGTCGAGCGGGGGCAGTTAACGCCGGTACTGGCACAGTGGCAGGCGCAGGGAAACGATTTGTGGCTGGTGTATCCGAGCCGTAAGCTCAATTCTCCCGCGCTGGCGAGTTACATTGAGTTTGCCGCTGGTTTTCAAGAGATTCGCGATTTCTATCTGCGCTAAAGCGCCCCACCGGCAGGCGGCGGGGCGGCGAGGATTACTTAGTAATACGCTTGTATTTGATACGCTTCGGCTCCAGCGCTTCGGCGCCGAGGGTACGCTTCTTATACTCTTCGTATTCAGTAAAGTTACCTTCGAAGAACTCGACTTTCCCCTCATCCTGGTAGTCCAGAATATGGGTGGCGATACGGTCGAGGAACCAGCGGTCATGGGAGATCACCATCGCGCAGCCCGGGAATTCCAGCAGGGCGTTTTCCAGCGCGCGCAGGGTTTCCACGTCGAGGTCGTTGGTCGGTTCGTCGAGCAGCAGCATGTTGCCGCCGACCTGCAGCAGCTTGGCCAGATGCAGACGACCGCGCTCACCGCCGGATAACTCGCCGACGCGTTTGCCCTGATCGGTACCTTTGAAGTTGAAGCGGCCGACATAGGCGCGGCTCGGGAGCTCGAAGTTGCCGATCTTCATCATGTCCAGCCCGCCGGAGACCTCTTCCCAGACGGTTTTCTTGTTGTCCATTGCATCGCGGAACTGATCCACAGACGCGATCTTCACCGTTTCACCGAGGGTGATAGTTCCTGAATCCGCCTGCTCCTGGCCGCTGATCATACGGAACAGGGTGGATTTGCCGGCGCCGTTCGGCCCGATAATCCCGACGATCGAACCTTTGGGGATCGAGAAAGACAAATTGTCGATCAGCACCCGATCGCCATAGGACTTGGTGAGGTTCTCCACTTCGAGGACTTTGTCGCCGAGGCGCGGTCCGGGCGGAATGAACAGCTCGCTGGTTTCATTACGCTTCTGGTATTCGACGCTGTTGAGTTCTTCAAAGCGTGCCAGACGGGCTTTACCTTTCGACTGACGGCCTTTAGCGCCCTGGCGGACCCACTCCAGCTCTTTCTCAATGGATTTGCGGCGTGCTGCTTCGGCAGAGGCTTCCTGGGCGAGGCGCTGATCTTTCTGCTCCAGCCAGGAGGAGTAGTTGCCTTCCCACGGGATCCCTTCGCCGCGGTCCAGTTCGAGGATCCAGCCGGCCACGTTGTCAAGGAAGTAACGGTCATGGGTGATGGCCACGACGGTGCCTTCAAAGTCGTGCAGGAAGCGTTCCAGCCAGGCGACGGATTCGGCGTCGAGGTGGTTGGTCGGTTCGTCAAGCAGCAGCATGTCCGGTTTTTCCAGCAGCAGACGGCACAGCGCCACACGGCGGCGCTCACCACCGGAAAGATTGCCGATTTTCGCGTCCCAGTCCGGCAGGCGCAGAGCATCGGCAGCGCGCTCGAGCTGAACGTTCAGGTTATGGCCGTCATGGGCCTGGATAATTTCTTCAAGCTTGCCCTGTTCGGCCGCCAGTTTGTCAAAATCGGCATCCGGATCGGCATACAGCGCATATACTTCATCCAGACGTTTCAGGGCGTTAACCACTTCGGCGACCGCTTCTTCTACGGATTCGCGTACTGTGTGTTCGGTATTGAGTTGCGGCTCCTGGGGCAGGTAACCGATTTTAATGCCCGGCTGCGGGCGGGCTTCACCCTCGATGTCTGTATCGATGCCGGCCATAATGCGCAGCAGGGTGGATTTACCAGCGCCGTTAAGGCCCAGTACGCCGATTTTTGCGCCGGGGAAAAAGCTGAGAGAGATATCTTTCAGAATATGTCGTTTCGGCGGGACCACTTTGCCGACACGATGCATGGTATAAACGAATTGAGCCACGTTGCGACTTCGCCTCTTTTATAGTGATTTAACATGATTGTTATACGTTGTGCGAAGTGTAGCCTTTTTCACACCTGAATCCCAGCGACGGGATTGGGCAGTGCCTGCGGGAGCGGTTAGGTAAAAAAATGTTTTTTGCATAGCGCGCCGGGCCTGGCCCCGGTTAGCATGACCTTCTCCCTTTATGATATGGCGGCATGAGGCTGCGGGGTGGATTAACCGATGCGAGGAGTTGTTGTGGGGAAAGCCAGACAAGCAGTATGGCGGGTGTTGGCGGCGGGCGTCTGCATATTGACGCTCCATCACGCGGCGCAGGCCGACACGCTGGACGATCAGCGTAGCCGCTATTCACAAATCAAAAAAGCGTGGGATAACCGGCAGATGGATGTCGTGCAGCAGCTCATGCCGACGTTACGCGATTACCCGCTGTATCCGTATCTGGAATATCGCCAGTTAACCGACAATCTGATGAATGAACCGGCTATCGCCGTCACCCAGTTTGTCCAGGCCAACCCGACGCTGCCGCCGGCGCGCACACTAAAAAACCGCTTTGTTAATGAACTGGCGCGTCGTGAGGACTGGCGGGGATTGTTGGCTTTTAGTCCGCAAGCGCCGGGCACTATCGAATCGAAATGTAATTACTATTATGCGAAATGGAATACCGGCCAGCCCGCCGAGGCCTGGGAAGGGGCGAAACAGCTGTGGCTGACTGGTAAGAATACGCCTGCCTCTTGCGATCGTCTGTTCTCTGTGTGGCGGGCTTCGGGCACTCAGGATCCGCTGGCTTATCTGGAGCGTATTCGCCTGGCGATGAAAGAGGGCAATACGCGGCTGGTAACCTGGCTGGCCGGGCAGTTGCCGGCCGATTATCAAACTATCTCCGGGGCGATAACCGGCCTTGCCAATAATCCCAACAGCGTGATGACCTTTGCGCAAAGCGTCAGCCCGACAGATTTTACCCGCCAGATGGCCGCGGTGGCTTTTGCCAGCGTGGCGCGCCAGGACGTGGAGAATGCCCGCCTGATGCTGCCGACGCTGATTCAGGTCCAGAAACTGAATGACGAGCAGGCTCAGGAATTGAAAGAGGTTGTCGCCTGGCGGCTGATGGGCAATGACGTGACCAGCGAGCAGGCTAACTGGCGCGATAATGTGGTGATGCGTTCCGGGTCGGTGTCGCTGATTGAACGCCGGGTGCGTATGGCGCTGGGGAGCGGCGATCGTAAAGGACTGAACACCTGGCTGGCGCGTCTGCCGATGGATGCCAAAGAGAAAGACGAGTGGCGCTACTGGCAGGCCGATCTGCTGCTGGAGCGCGGACGTAAAGACGAGGCGAGCGAGATCCTGCGCTCCCTGATGCAGCAACGTGGTTTCTATCCGATGGCTGCGGCGCAGCGGCTGGGTGAGGATTACCCGATCCGCGTGGATAAAGCGCCGGCGGTTAATCCGGCGCTGGTGCAGGGGCCGGAGATGGCCCGGGTGCGCGAACTGATGTACTGGAACCTGGATAACACCGCGCGCAGCGAGTGGGCCAATCTGGTCACCAGCCGTTCCAAAGCCGAGCAGGCGATGCTGGCGCGTTACGCCTTCGATCAGGACTGGTGGGATCTCAGCGTTCAGGCGACGATTGCCGGGAAGCTATGGGATCATCTGGAAGAGCGCTTCCCGCTGGCCTACAAGGGTACTTTCAACCGTTATGTGAGCGGTAAAGATATTTCCCAGAGCTATGCGATGGCGATTGCCCGCCAGGAGAGCGCCTGGAACCCGAAAGTGCGCTCGCCGGTCGGAGCCAGCGGTCTGATGCAGGTGATGCCGGCGACGGCGGCGCACACGGTGAAGATGTTCAGTATTCCCGGCTACAGCAGCCCCGGCCAGCTCCTGGACCCGGAGATGAATATCAATATCGGCACCAGCTATCTGCAGTATGTCTATCAGCAGTTCGGCAACAATCGTATTCTCTCCTCTGCGGCCTACAATGCCGGCCCGGGGCGGGTGCGGACCTGGCTGGGCAACAGCGGCGGGCGTATCGACGCCGTGGCGTTCGTGGAAAGCATTCCGTTCTCGGAAACCCGGGGCTACGTTAAAAATGTGCTCTCCTATGATGGGTTTTACCGCTATTTCATGGGGGGTAAGCCGGTACTGTTGACCGAAGCCGAATGGCGGCGGCGTTATTGATTTCACCATGAGTATGTTATGCTGCCGTACTCGTTAAATAGTATGGCAGCGTAACATGAATCAGAACTCCCCCTGGTCAGCCGAACAAGCCGAACACAGTCATCAGGAGTGGCTGCGTTTTGTGGATTTGCTACAGCGAGCGTTTGAAAGGCAACTCCATTTGCCGCTGTTAACGCTGCTGTTAACGCCGGATGAACGCACCGCTCTGGGTACCCGGGTGCGTATCATCGAAGAGTTATTGCGCGGCAATATGAGCCAGCGCGAACTGAAAAACGAGCTGGGAACCGGCATCGCCACCATTACCCGCGGCTCCAATAGCCTGAAGGCATCGCCGCCAGAACTGCGGGCATGGCTGGAGAAGGAGATGCTGGGCGACGGTCAGCGGTAAATCTCATTATGAAACGGACTTAACGCCAGGATCACGGCCTGGTGATAGACGCTGCTGCGCGTTAGCTTGCCGGCGGTAAAAATACCGATGGCGCCCTCTTTGCGGCCAATTTTATCAATCCCCGTCCACTGCGACATTACCGGGCCGAGCGCGGCGCCGGCGCGCACCTGTTTGAGAATACACGGCGGCAGAGGAAGCGTCGCCGAACGGGCCTCTCCGCGCTGAGTCGCGTTCTCAATCACCACCCAACTGTAGGTGCTGTCGTCATCAATACCCGCCTCGATGGCTACCCAGAAGTCGGCGTCAGGGCGTGCCTGGCGGGCGTTGGTAGCCCGCTGGCGTGCGCCAGCTCGCGTTTCCTGGTCGCCAAGCGGCTGTTCCGGAACGCCGCTATCGACGTCTATGGGCTCAATATGGCAGGATCCTGAACCGAAAATATCTTCAAAGGCCTGACGAATTGCCTGAATTTTGGCGGGATTTTGGGTGGCGGAGATAACATAGTACATAATCAATGATACTTTAACGAAATTGTGCCAGCAGTATAACGGAAAAATAATATGTTACAGGTATATCTGGTTCGTCACGGCGAAACGCAGTGGAATGCCGAGCGGCGTATTCAGGGGCAGTCGGACAGCGCTTTAACCGCCCAGGGAGAGCTTCAGGCATGTCAGGTGGCGGAGCGCGCCAGGCATCTGGGCGTCACGCATGTGATCGCCAGCGATCTCGGGCGTACCCGTCAGACGGCGGAGATCATCGCTCAGGCCTGCGGTTGCGCGGTACAACTGGATCCGCGTCTGCGCGAGCTGGACATGGGGGTGCTGGAAACGCGTCCCATCGACTCGTTAACCCCGGAAGAAGAGAGCTGGCGTCGCCAGTTGGTGAACGGCACGCCGGACGGTCGCATTCCGCAAGGCGAAAGCATGCTGGAGTTGAGCGGGCGGATGCGCGCCGCGCTGGATGCCTGCCGCGAATTGCCCGCCGGTAGCCGTCCGCTGCTGGTCAGCCACGGTATGGCGCTGGGCTGTCTGATTAGCACCATTCTCGGTTTACCGGCCTGGGCAGAGCGCCGTTTGCGTCTGCGTAACTGCTCGATTTCCCGGGTCGATTACCAGCAAAGCCCGTGGCTGGCTTCGGGATGGGTGGTGGAGACCGCAGGCGACATCGCGCATCTGGATGCCCCTGCTCTGGATGAACTGCAGCGTTAACGGCGGACCGGGATCAGGTATTCGCAGCGCACCATCATTGGGCGATCCTGTTCTCTGGCATTCTCTGCCGGGAAGAAACGCTCTATGTCCTGGCCGCGCCGGCGGGTCAGGTTCAGCGACGGCATGCAGGTCCCGTAAATGGTGAGGATGAACTCCTGGAGTCCGGTGCCGGGTCCCTCGTAGTTAAATTGCACGTAGTCGCCCCCTTCAAGGGTGACTGCTTCTGCGTCCGGGATATGGCCGTTTGCCAGCTCAGGCGCCAGCGCGGTGGTATAGAACACCTCCTGCTCGTCGTCCCTTTCCATGCTCGGGCGCGGCTCGTGCAGGCCATACAGCACCGGCGGGATAGTCGGCGAGTGGGCCAGAAACTGCGACCAGAACTGAATGCGCATCTCCTGACGCGATTCATTCAGTTGTTCCAGCGTGCAACTGTAGCTCTGGGTAACGCCCATCAGATGCGTTTCCGGCAGGGTAATGAAGTGCGGCTGCGGCGGTGTGAAATCCCCGAGACGGATTGGCGAGCGCATTCCGAAGGAGCTCCAGTCCGGCGAACGGCGATAGAGCGCCGGCGTCTGGGCGAACTGTTTTTTAAAGGCGCGGGTAAATGTTTGCTGTGAGTCAAAGCGATATTGCAGCGCGATATCGAGAATCGGTCGCCCGGTCAGGCGCAGCGCGACAGCGGATTTTGAAAGGCGACGGGCGCGGATATAGGCGCCGATGGCATGGCCTGTGACATCTTTAAACATCCGCTGTAAATGCCACTTGGAATAGCCTGCTTTTGCTGCCACATTATCCAGGGAAAGCGGTTGGTCCAGGTGGCCTTCCAGCCAGGTAAGCAGATCGCGAATGATCCCAACTTGATCCATAACTATCCTCTATCCTGACAAGCCAGTGTCTGATAAATAAGGTAGCGGATAATAGCACTTTTTGTTCTTTAAGCGTTCAGGGTTTTTTTTGGCAAGCTGTGCGCAGGTGGCGTTTTTTTGCCCTTTTACGCTTAATGATGTGAAATAAAAAACGTTTTTTATGCAAAATATCTTCTCGTTTAGCCTGAAATCTGGATTCGGTAACAATATGAAAGGAATAGTATTAATGGGCGCCGCGGCGTTGTTATTGGGCGGCCAACTGGCCCGGGCGGAGCAGGTCGGTTCAGTCGATACTGCGTTTAAAATGATTGGCCCGGACCATAAGATTGTGGTGGAAGCCTTTGACGATCCGGACGTGAAAAATGTCACCTGTTACCTCAGCCGGGCGAAAACCGGCGGCATCAAAGGCGGGCTGGGGCTGGCGGAGGACACCGCGGATGCGGCTATCTCCTGCCAGCAGGTGGGGCCGATTGAACTGAGCGATAAGATCAAAGCCGGGAAGGCGCAGGGCAATGTGGTTTTCCAGAAGCGTATTTCGCTGGTCTTTAAAACCCTCCAGGTGGTGCGTTTCTATGACGCCAAACGCAATGCGCTGGTTTACCTGACATATTCAGATAAGCTGGTGGATGGTTCTCCGAAAAATGCCCTGAGCGCTGTGCCGATCATGCCCTGGAACTGAGGGACGCGGATAACAAGGAGAGTGCGATGACAGGAACGGTTGTCTGGCTGGTGGAAGATGAGATCGCCATCGGCGAGCCGTTGGTCTACACCCTCCAGCAGGAGGGGTTCGCGGTACGTATCTTTGAACGCGGGTTACCAGTGCTGGAAGCCGCCGCCCGGGAACTGCCGGATATGCTGATTCTTGACGTCGGTCTGCCGGATATCGATGGTTTCTCATTGTGCCGCCGGTTGCTGGCGAACTGGCCGGATCTGCCGGTGTTATTTCTGACCGCCCGCTCTGATGAACTCGATAAGCTGATTGGCCTGGAAATCGGCGCCGACGACTATGTGGCGAAACCCTTTTCACCGCGCGAGGTGGCGGCCCGGGTGCGAACCATTCTGCGCCGGATGCACAAAGGCCAGGCGGCGTCTGGCGATGTGGTGCGTTTCGGGCAATTCGTGCTTAACGAACCCTGTGCGCAAATCAGCTGGTGCGGGCAACCTCTGGCGCTAACGCGTTATGAGTTCCTGCTACTGAAGACATTACTGGTCGCCCGGGGGCGGGTATTTTCCCGCCAGCAATTAATGGACTTGATCTGGACCGACGCGCCGGAAAGCTTCGACCGGACGGTGGATACCCATATCAAAACCCTGCGCGCCAAGCTGCGGGTGGTCAATCCGGATATTTGCCCAATCAACACCCACCGCGGGCTGGGCTATAGCCTGGGAGCACGCTGATGCGGCTCGGTATGCGGCTGTTGCTGGGATACTTCCTGATAGTGGCGGTGGCCGCCTGGTTTGTGTTGTCTATTTTTGTCAAAGAAATTAAGCCCGGCGTGCGGCGCGCGACCGAGGGAACGCTGATCGACACCGCTATGTTGCTTGCCGAACTGGCGCGCGAGGATTTACTCAGCGGTAATGCTCGCCACGGTCAGCTTGCCGACGCCTTTTCACGTCTGCATCTGCGTCAAATCAATGCCGATATCGGCGGTATCAACAAAGTTCGCAACGAATACCGGGTGTACCTGACGGATGCCGCCGGTATGGTGGTATTTGATTCCGCCGGGCGGGCGCTGGGCCTGGATTATTCGCGCTGGAATGACGTCTGGCTGACGCTGCGCGGCCAGTACGGCGCCCGTAGCTCCCCGGAAGATCCGCGGGATCCGGAGAATACGGTGATGTATGTGGCGGCGCCGGTACTTAACGACGGGCGGATCATTGGCGTGCTGAGCGTGGGGAAACCGAATAATACCATGACGCCGGTCATTCGCCGCAGCGAGCGGCGTATTCTGCTGGCCGGAGCGGCGCTGCTCGGGATCGCACTGCTGATTGGCGGGCTGGTGGTGTGGTGGATTAACCGTTCGATACGCAAACTGGTCGACTATGCGGATGCGGTCACCAGCGACTATCCGCTGCCGTTACCGGAAATGGGCAGTAGCGAGCTGCGCAAGCTTACCCAGGCGCTGGAGAGTATGCGTATTAAGCTGGAAGGTAAGAACTATATTGAACAGTACGTGCTGGCGCTGACCCATGAACTGAAAAGCCCGCTGGCGGCGATTCGCGGCGCGGCGGAGATCCTGCGTGAAAATCCGCCCCCTGCGGTGGTGGCGCGCTTCACCGGCAATATCCTTCAGCAGAATAACCGCATGCAGACTCTGATAGAGAAACTGCTGGCGCATGCCAGGCTGGAAAACCGCGCTGAGATTGTGCCGACAGCCATGACGGCAGAGCTGCTATTCAGTACGCTGCTGGACAGTCGCCAGGCGCTGATCGCCGAGAAATCTTTGCATGTCGCCGCGGATGGCGGCGATGTGCCAGTGACCGGGGACGCCGCGCTGCTGGAGCAGGCGCTGGGTAATCTGCTGGATAACGCCATTGACTTTACCCCGCCGGGCGGCGAGATCGCCCTGAGCGCGGCGCTGGAACAGGGATATGTGGCGCTGCGGGTCTGCGATACCGGCAGCGGTATTCCCGATTATGCGTTACCCCACCTTTTTGAACGCTTCTACTCGCTGCCGCGCAGTAGCGGACATAAGAGCAGCGGCCTCGGGCTGGCGTTTGTCCGGGAAGTGGCTCGCCTTCACCATGGCGATATTGTGCTGCAAAACCGCGCCTGCGGAGGCGCCGAGGCGATTTTACGGCTCCCGGCCTGATTCACTTCACCCGCACTTCACATAACTTCATCGGCTTCACATACGCCTTTTCTATGCTGCCGGCACTGGAAAAGGAGAATATCTATGTTGAAGTCCCCTCTGTTATTAAAAATGGTTGCCCTGCTGGGCTGTATGCTGCTGTTACTGGTACCGCTGTCAATGCTGCGCGGCTTAATCAATGAGCGGGCCGACTATCGGGAAAGCGTCGATCAGTCGCTGAGCCAGAGTACCAGCGGTGCGCAAAAGCTGGTGGGGCCGCTGATCGCCATTCCGGTGACCCGCCTGACAACGGTGCTGGAGAATGATAAGACCGTCACCCGGGAGAGAACCTCGATTTATTACTGGTTGCCGGAATCACTGATCGTTCAGGGTAACCAGGATGTAGAGAATCGCAATATCGGCATTTATCAGGGACAAATCTGGAATAATGCGCTGGAGATGAAGGCACGCTTTGATACCAGTCGCCTGAAAGATATTCAGGGATTGCGGCGGGGCAAACCCTGGGTGACATTTGCGGTCAGCGACTCCCGGGGTATCGGGCATGTCGGCGCGCTGACCATTAACGGCCAGACGCTGGATATTGAGCCCGGTAGCGGCCTGTCGCAGGGGGACGCGGGTATTCACGCTATGCTGGCGGAAGAAGCGCTGGAGGCGAAGCAACTGGATGTCGCGCTGTCGATGACCCTGAAAGGCACCGGGGAGTTTGCTCTGGTGCCGGTTGGGCGCAATAGTGAACTGGCGCTGATCAGTAACTGGCCGCACCCCGGTTTTCTCGGCAACTTTTTGCCCGAAAAGCGGGATATTTCGCCATCGGGCTTTTCCGCGCAGTGGAAGAGTAGCTGGCTGGCGAATAACCTCGATAGCCGCTTTAGCGCCAGTAAGCTGCAGCAGCTTCCTGCGTTCAGCGTGATGACCGCGACCCCGGTGGATCAGTATCAACTGACCGACCGGGCGGTGAAATATGCGGTGTTGCTGATTGCATTAACCTATATGGCGTTTTTTGTCTTTGAAACCCTGACCGCGCAGCGTCTGCACCCGGTGCAGTATTTGCTGGTTGGCACCTCGCTGGTGATGTTTTACCTGGTTCTGCTGGCGCTGTCGGAACATGTTGGCTTTAATCTGGCGTGGCTGATTGCCTGTCTGGCGTGCGTTGGTCTCAACGGTGTCTATCTGCAGGGGATTCTGAAGAGTCCCAAGTCGAGCCTGGCGTTCAGCGCTGGATTGCTGGCGCTGTACGGGGTCCTGTGGCTATTGCTGCGCTCGGAAGAGAGCGCTCTGCTGTTGGGTAGCCTGGTGTTGTTCGTGGCGCTGAGTGTGATTATGGTACTGACGCGACACTTTGACTGGTATGCGGTGACGTTACCAAAAGGTAAAGTACTGGCGGGGACAGAAAATGGCGATGACGATCGTCTGCGGTTGTGGGAGTAAAGCCTGTCACCAGTCACAAAAAAAGCCGGCAGAGTTGCCGGCTTTTTTGCATCCGGTAGCCATTATTCCTGCAGATCGCCACAGAAACGGTAGCCTTCGCCATGAATGGTGGCGATGATTTCCGGGGTATCCGGCGTGGATTCGAAATGCTTGCGGATACGGCGGATCGTGACGTCCACGGTACGGTCGTGGGGTTTCAGCTCACGGCCGGTCATCTTTTTAAGCAGCTCGGCGCGGGACTGAATTTTGCCCGGATTTTCGCAGAAGTGCAGCATAGCGCGGAACTCGCTGCGCGGCAGTTTGTACTGGTCGCCATTCGGGCTTATCAGCGAGCGGCTATTGATATCCAGCTCCCAGCCGTTGAATTTGTAGCTTTCAACGGAGCGGCGCTCTTCGCTGACGGTGCCCAGATTCATGGTACGCGACAGTAAGTTGCGGGCGCGGATGGTCAGTTCGCGCGGATTAAACGGCTTGGTGATATAGTCGTCGGCGCCAATCTCCAGGCCGAGGATTTTATCGACCTCATTATCGCGGCCGGTCAGAAACATCAGCGCTACATTCGCCTGTTCGCGCAGTTCACGTGCCAACAGCAGCCCGTTTTTGCCCGGCAGGTTGATGTCCATAATCACCAGGTTGATGTCATTGTCAGAGAGGATTTGATGCATCTCAGCGCCATCAGTCGCTTCAAAGACATCATAGCCTTCTGCTTCGAAAATACTCTTCAACGTGTTGCGTGTTACCAACTCGTCTTCAACAATAAGAATGTGCGGGGTCTGCATGTTTGCTACCTAAAATTGCCAACTAAATCGAAACAGGAAGTACAGAAGTCCCTGACCTGCCTGGTACATGTCGCAAATTAACATGTCCAGCTTCTACATGACTAAAGTACGTAATTGCGTTCTGGATGCACTTTACATCAACGTCAACAACATCATTAGCTTGGTCGGGGGTACTTGTTCCCTCTAGACCCGACGGTGTTAAAAACGGTTGTCATCCTAACCATTTTAACAGCAACATAACAGGCTGAGAGGGTTCCGACACTGAATAAAACTATGCTTCGTTGACATATATCAAATTCAATTGTAGCACGTTAACAGTTTCGTGAAATCCTCATAGCGTAATGCTAGCCTTCGTCACATTTTGTTAATGTGAAGACGCAGGCTCCTGATAATTAATAAACATTAATCGCCTTCCTGACAAGTGGTTATACCCCTAAATTTGTTTATGATAAACAGTAGGATATAGTCTCTGTGGTTATAGTTTAGCGATGTGTGATAAATCTGACATAGTTAAGCGTTGCTTACCTTCGATTGTAGCATAGCGTCATGTCGATAAGTTGCATTAAAGTAAATTTCTTAACATAAAATATACAAATTGCGCCATCGCAAATGAAATTCAAGAGGTGGGTTGAACCGTTATGCAAATAACGATAATTCTGGTGGCTCCGGCCAGGGCGGAGAACGTCGGTGCGGCAGCAAGGGCGATGAAAACCATGGGGTTTAGCCAGTTACGTATCGTCGACAGTGAGGCGCACCTGCAGCCGGCGGCGCGTTACGTTGCTCATGGGTCCGGCGATGTGCTGGATAATATCCAGACCTTTCCGACGCTGGCGTCGGCGTTGCACGATGCGCAGTTTACCGTGGCGACAACGGCGCGCAGCCGCGCCCGCTTCCACTATTATGCGACTCCGCAGGAATTACAGCCGTTGCTCGAAGAGAAAGCAGGCTGGATTAAAAGGGCAGCGCTGGTGTTTGGCCGCGAGGACTCCGGGCTGACTAATGAAGAACTGGCGCTGGCGGACATTCTCACCGGGGTTCCCATGGTGGCTGATTACCCGTCTCTGAATCTGGGGCAGGCGGTGATGGTTTACTGTTATCAACTGTCATCGCTGTTGCAGCATGCGTCGCCGGCAGCGAGCGAAATCGACGGCGGCCAGCTACAGGCGTTGCGCCGGCGGGCCGATCGTTTGCTGGACGTTCTTGGGGTGGCGGATGACCATAAAATGGCCGGCTGGTTACAGCAGCGCCTGGGCCAGTTGACTCACCGGGATACCGCTATGCTGCATCGTTTGTTGCATGATATTGAAAAAAAATTGCCGGGATAAAATGCTGTCTGCCCACTTTTGGGCGACTACGACGTTCGTCCTGGTCGCTGTTTTTGTTTGGTTTTGTGCTGTTCCTGCGCGGCGTGGTAGCGGGGAAATGGCTGGGGCGTCAGAGATAAAAAATCAAATATTCGTTGACTTAGGACGGCAGATACTTTAACCAATATAGGAACTTAATATTCAGTTTCAGAGCACACAACATTCATGATGCGTTTCAGCCCGGTGACCACCATTATTACAACCACCACCATTACCACAGGTAACGGGGCGGGCTGACGCGTACAGGAAAAAATAGAAAAAAGCCCGCACCTGAACAGTGTGGGCTTTTTTTTTGGTCAAAATATCAAGGGGTAACAACAATGAGAGTGTTGAAGTTCGGCGGTACGTCAGTGGCCAACGCGGAGCGTTTTCTTCGTGTCGCCGATATACTGGAGAGCAATGCCAGACAGGGACAAGTGGCGACAGTGCTGTCTGCCCCAGCGAAAATTACTAACCACTTGGTGGCGATGATTGAAAAGACCATCGCCGGCCAGGATGCTGTGCCGAACATCAGCGATGCCGAGCGCATTTTTGCTGAGTTGCTCGCCGGTCTGGCGGAAACTCAGCCGGGTTTTCCCCATGCTCAGCTTAAAACCATGGTGGATCATGAATTTGCCCAGATTAAACATGTGTTGCACGGTATCAGCCTGTTGGGGCAGTGCCCGGACAGCATCAATGCCAGCCTGATCTGCCGCGGTGAAAAACTGTCTATCGCTATCATGGCTGCTGTGTTGCAGGCGCGCGGACATAAAGTGACGGTGATTGATCCGGTGGAAAAACTGCTGGCGGTGGGTCACTATCTCGAGTCTACGGTGGACATCGCCGAATCCTCCCGGCGCATCGCTGCCAGCCGCATTCCGCAGGATCACATGGTGCTGATGGCCGGTTTTACCGCCGGTAATGAAAAAGGCGAGTTGGTGGTGCTGGGGCGCAACGGCTCTGATTATTCCGCCGCGGTGCTGGCTGCCTGCCTGCGCGCCGACTGCTGCGAAATCTGGACCGATGTGGACGGTGTTTATACCTGCGATCCGCGCCAGGTGCCGGATGCCAGGCTACTGAAGTCGATGTCCTATCAGGAGGCGATGGAACTCTCCTACTTTGGCGCCAAAGTTCTTCACCCGCGTACCATTACCCCCATCGCCCAGTTCCAGATCCCCTGCCTGATCAAAAACACCGGTAACCCCCAGGCGCCGGGTACTCTGATTGGCGCGAAAAGCGATGAAGACGGTCTACCGGTCAAAGGTATCAGTAATCTCAATAATATGGCGATGTTCAGCGTCTCCGGGCCGGGAATGAAGGGGATGGTCGGGATGGCGGCGCGGGTATTTGCCGCTATGTCGCGCAACGGGATTTCAGTCGTGCTGATCACGCAGTCCTCCTCTGAGTACAGCATCAGCTTCTGCGTACCGCAGAGTGACAGCCAGCGTGCCTGCCGGGCCCTGGAAGAAGAGTTCTACCTGGAACTGAAAGAGGAACTGCTGGAGCCGCTGGCGATTGTTGAACGTCTGGCGGTCATTTCGGTTGTCGGCGACGGTATGCGTACGCTGCGCGGTATTTCCGCCAAGTTCTTTGCGGCGCTGGCGCGGGCGAATATCAATATCGTGGCGATTGCCCAGGGCTCCTCAGAGCGGTCAATTTCGGTCGTGGTGAATAATGACGACGCCACTACAGGGGTGCGGGTCACCCATCAGATGCTGTTCAATACCGATCAGGTAATTGAAGTGTTTGTTATCGGTGTCGGCGGCGTCGGCGGCGCGCTGCTCGAACAGATCAAGCGTCAGCAGGCGTGGCTGAAGAAGAAGCATATCGATCTGCGGGTCTGCGGGGTGGCGAACTCCCGGGCGCTGTTGACCAATGTTCACGGCCTCGATCTGGAACGTTGGCAGGCGGAACTGGCGGAAGCCAAAGAGCCGTTTAACCTCGGGCGCCTGATCCGGCTGGTGAAAGAATACCATTTGCTAAACCCGGTGATTGTTGACTGTACTTCCAGCCAGGCGGTTGCCGATCAATATGCCGACTTCCTGAACGAAGGTTTCCACGTGGTGACGCCGAATAAAAAGGCCAACACTTCCTCCCTCAACTATTACCATCAACTGCGCAGCGCGGCGGAACGTTCACGCCGTAAGTTCCTGTATGACACCAACGTCGGGGCCGGACTGCCGGTCATTGAAAACCTGCAAAACCTGCTTAACGCAGGTGATGAGTTGCAGCGTTTCTCCGGTATCCTTTCCGGCTCATTATCGTTTATCTTTGGCAAACTGGACGAAGGCGTCAGCCTGTCTGAGGCGACCCGGCTGGCGCGGGAAATGGGCTATACCGAGCCCGATCCGCGCGACGATCTCTCCGGGATGGATGTGGCGCGTAAGCTGCTGATTCTGGCCCGTGAGACCGGCGCGGCTCTGGAGTTGAGCGATATCGTGATTGAACCGGTACTGCCGGCGGAGTTTGACGCAGACGGTGATGTCGAGAGCTTTATGTCGCGGCTGCCGCAGCTCGACGCCGCGTTTGCCGCCCGCGTTGCGCAGGCGCGCGATGAGGGGAAAGTGCTGCGCTATGTCGGTATGATCGATGAGTCCGGGCGCTGCGCGGTGAAAATCGCCGCCGTGGACGGTAACGATCCGCTGTATAAAGTGAAGAATGGCGAAAACGCGCTGGCGTTTTACAGCCACTATTATCAACCGCTTCCGCTGGTGCTGCGCGGCTATGGGGCCGGTAACGATGTCACCGCCGCCGGGGTATTTGCCGACTTACTGCGTACCCTGTCCTGGAAGTTAGGAGTTTAACATGGTCAAAGTGTATGCCCCGGCCTCGATTGGCAACGTGAGCGTTGGGTTTGATGTGCTGGGGGCGGCCGTGTCGCCGGTAGATGGTTCTCTGCTGGGGGATTGCGTCAGCGTGGAGGCGGCGGAGACGTTCAGCCTGCACAACGCCGGGCGTTTTGTCAGCAAATTGCCCGCCGATCCGCGCGAGAATATCGCCTGGCAGTGTTGGGAGCGGTTTTGTCAGGAGATGGGTAAAACCGTACCGGTGACCATGACGCTGGAAAAGAACATGCCGATCGGCTCCGGACTGGGCTCCAGCGCCTGTTCCGTCGTCGCCGGACTGATGGCTATGAATGAGTTCTGTGGCCGGCCGCTGGACGATAACCGGTTGTTGACTCTGATGGGCGAACTGGAAGGGCGCATCTCCGGCAGCGTACATTATGATAATGTGGCTCCCTGCTTTCTGGGCGGATTACAGCTAATGCTGGAAGAAAACGGCATTATTAGCCAGTCGGTGCCGGGTTTCGACGAGTGGTTCTGGGTGATGGCGTATCCGGGGATCAAGGTTTCGACCGCCGAGGCGCGGGCGATCCTCCCGGCACAGTATCGCCGCCAGGACTGCATTAGTCATGGCCGCTATCTGGCCGGGTTTATTCACGCCTGTCATACCCGCCAGCCGCAGTTAGCGGCAAAACTGATGAAAGATGTTATCGCCGAGCCGTATCGCACGAAGTTGCTGCCGGGCTTCAGCGACGCGCGCCGTGCCGCGGAAGATATCGGCGCGCTGGCCTGCGGGATTTCCGGCTCCGGCCCGACGTTGTTTGCCGTATGCGACAGCAGTGAAACCGCGCAGCGTATGGCCGATTGGCTTGGTCAGCATTACCTGCAAAATCAGGAAGGCTTTGTACATATTTGCCGTCTGGACACGACCGGCGCACGAGTACTGGGATAAAAGATGAAACTCTACAACTTAAAAGATCACAACGAACAGGTTAGCTTTGCGCAGGCGATTGTGCAGGGGCTGGGAAGGAATCAGGGGCTGTTTTTCCCCCATGAACTGCCGGAGTTTGAGCTGACGGACATTGATGAGCTGCTGAAACAGGATTTTGTCACCCGCAGCGCGCGCATTCTCGGCGCGTTTATCGGCGATGAAATTCCCCAACCAATCCTTGAGCAGCGAGTGCGGGCGGCGTTTGCTTTCCCGGCGCCGGTCGCGAAAGTCACCGACGATGTTTCCTGCCTGGAGCTGTTCCATGGTCCGACGCTGGCGTTCAAAGATTTCGGCGGCCGTTTTATGGCCCAGATGCTGGCGCAAATCAGCGGCGATAAGCCGGTCACTATTCTGACCGCCACTTCCGGCGACACCGGCGCGGCTGTCGCCCATGCGTTTTATGGCCTGAAGAATGTGCGGGTGGTGATCCTCTATCCGCACGGTAAGATCAGTCCGCTGCAGGAGAAACTGTTCTGTACGCTGGGGGGGAATATTGAAACCGTGGCGATCGACGGCGATTTCGATGCCTGTCAGGCGCTGGTCAAACAGGCGTTTGATGATGAAGAGCTGAAACAGAAGCTGGGGCTGAACTCTGCCAACTCTATCAATATCAGCCGTCTGCTGGCGCAGATCTGTTACTACTTCGAGGCGGTGGCTCAGTTACCCCAGCAGGCGCGTAATCAGCTGGTGGTTTCGGTGCCGAGCGGTAACTTCGGGGATTTAACCGCCGGCCTGCTGGCGAAATCGCTGGGTCTGCCGGTGAAACGCTTCATTGCCGCCACCAATGTCAATGATACCGTGCCGCGCTACCTGGCAAGCGGCGAGTGGACGCCGAAGGCGACACAGGCCACGCTGTCTAACGCCATGGATGTCAGTCAGCCGAATAACTGGCCGCGGGTCGAAGAGCTGTTTCGGCGTAAAATCTGGCGCCTGTCCGATTTGGGTTTCGCCGCGGTGGATGATGAAACCACGCAGGCGACCATGAAAGAGCTGAAGGCGCTGGGCTATGTGTCCGAGCCGCATGCGGCGGTGGCTTACCGCGCCCTGCGCGATCAGCTACAGCCCGGGGAGTATGGGCTGTTCCTTGGCACCGCTCATCCGGCGAAGTTTAAAGAGAGCGTCGAGGCGATCCTTGGCGAGCCGCTGGAACTGCCTGCGGCGCTGGCCGAACGCGCAGACCTGCCGCTGCTCTCGCATCATTTAGCGGCGGACTATACGGCGCTACGCCAGCTGATGATGAGCAAGGCCTGAGTTTTGCGCTGCGTTGAAAATCACCCGCCCGGGTGATTTTTTTTTGCCTGGCATCCGGGGAAAACGAAGAGAGGATCGTGGAAATTTCAGCGCACATCGCCAGCATGATGCTGGCGTTTTTGCTTATCAGTAGGGGCAGCGTCGCCCGGGCGTTTACCGTTCGTGGCGTTTGAAAACCAGTTCCCGATCGCTGGATAACCCATCATCATAGAAATACCCTTCGCTGTTAAAGCTTGTGAGCTGCTCCGGCCGGGTGAGCCGATTCTGGATGATGTAGCGGCTCATCAGGCCGCGCGCTTTCTTGGCGTAGAAACTAATGACTTTAAATTTGCCGTTTTTCTCATCGAGGAACACCGGTTTGATCATCTGGCCGCGTAATTTCCCGGTTTTAACCGCTTTGAAGTATTCATCAGAGGCGAGGTTGATAACCACATCATCGCCCTGGGCGCTCAGAGCATCGTTGAGTTTACTGGTGATAGTCTCGCCCCAGAAACCGTAGAGGTCCGGCGCTTTTTTATTGGCCAGTTTGATCCCCATCTCCAGACGATAAGGCTGCATTAAATCCAGCGGGCGTAGTACCCCATACAGACCGGAGAGCATCCGCAGGTGCTGCTGGGCGAAATCAAAATCCGCCTCGCTGAAGGTTTCAGCCTGCAGGCCGGTGTACACATCCCCTTTGAACGCCAGAATTGCCTGACGGGCATTATCCGGGGTGAAGTCGGGGTGCCAGTCGTGGAAACGCGTGGCGTTGAGGGAGGCGAGTTTATCGCTGATACCCATTAACGATGAGATTTGCGGCGCCGACAGCTTGCGCGCCACATCGATCAACTGTTGGGAATAGTCGAGCAATTCCGGTCTGGTGTAGCGCTCAGTCGCGAGCGTGCTCTGATAGTCCAGGGTTTTGGCAGGTGATAGCAGGATGAGCATGTTCGTTCCTTGCGATTTTATAAAAGCGCTACTGTAACAAATTTCCCGCGCTGCGGGGCCTATGGTTGTTATTGGCTATGACTCTGGCGCTTTCCAGACCCCGGGCACCAGTTGACCGCTAAGCTGTGGAAAACGGTCCGGATCGAACACCGGCGCCAGCCCAAGGCGGCGCTGGCGTCGGTAATCGGCGGCAAGGTCCTTGACGATCGGCGACAGCAGCAAGATAGCGGTCAGATTAGTGACCGCCATAAGCGCCATGACGATATCTGTGAACTGCCAGATCAGCGTCAGGCTACCCAGCGCGCCCAGCAGGACCGTCAGTAACACCATGGCGCGCAGCAGGCGAATTTTCCCCGGGGTGTTCTGGCGCAGGAAAACCAGATTATTTTCCGCATAGGCGTAGTTGGCGATGATTGATGTAAAGGCGAATAAAAAGACAATTGCGGCGATGAAGGCGCTGGCCCACTCCCCGGCGAGCAGGCTGAGCGACTGTTGGGCCAGAACGGTACCCTGGGCGCTACCGGGAGAGGCCAGACCGGACAGCAGAATCACCGCGGCGGTTGCCGAGCAGATAACTATCGTATCAATGAACACGCCGATCATCTGCACAATCCCCTGGGACACCGGATGCGGAGGCCACGAAGATGCCGCCGCCGCCGCGTTGGGCGCGGAGCCCAGGCCGGCTTCGTTGGAAAACATACCGCGCTGAAAACCGATGGTGATTGCCTGACCCAGGGTATAACTCATGGCGCCGGTGGCGACCTCATGCCAGCCGAAAGCGCTTTTCACAATCACCAGCAGAATGCCTGGTATCTGGTCGAAATGCATTACCATCAGAATAGCGCTGATACTTACCCACAGCAGACTCATTACCGGCACCAGCCACTGGGCGGTTCTGGCGACCAGCTTCAGGCCGCCGGCGATAACGATACCGGTCAGGAGCATTAGCACAATGCCGGTAGCCAGTTCAGGGATGGCAAAAGCATGCCTGAAGGCGTTGGCGATGGCTTTGGCCTGGACGGCATTGAAGGCCATCCCAAACCCGAATAACAGGAAAATCGCGAACATGATGCCCATCCAGCGCATCCCCAGCCCGCGTTCCATGTACCAGGCTGGACCGCCGCGAAAGTTTCCCTGCTGATCGCGCCCTTTATATAACTGCGCCAGGGTGCATTCAGCAAACGAGGTGGCCATCCCGATAATCCCCGTCACCCACATCCAGAATACGGCGCCCGGCCCGCCGACGGTAATCGCCAGCGCCACCCCGGCGAGATTACCGCTGCCTACCCGGGCTGCAAGGCTGGTGCAGAGCGCCTGAAACGCAGTAATGCCGTCAGGTGCCGGAATCAGGCTTTTTTTCAGGTTGCGGATAACGTGGTGAAAATAGCGAAACTGGATAAAACCGCTGCTCAGGGTGAACCAGATACCAGCGCCCAGCAAGAGATAAATCAGTACCGATCCCCACAGGAGATCGCTGATAAAGTTAAGAACATCCTGCATTAACGTCCCTCATTATTGCGTCTGAAAGGCAGAGAGACAGCGGTCCTCAATCAGACGGTCCTTAGAATAGCGAGCTAACAATTCAGGGAGTTTATCATAACCCCGGCGACTTATCCTGGATGGTTGCGCCGAAAGAGCGGCGTGATATTATCAGAACCAGACCGGTTACATCTCCCTTACATGTGTTTTAATGAGAAATTCAATATGACGGATAAATTGACCTCCCTGCGTCAGCTCACTACCGTTGTGGCCGACACCGGAGACATCGCGGCAATGAAACTATACCAGCCGCAGGATGCCACAACTAACCCCTCTCTGATTCTGAATGCCGCGCAAATTCCTGAATACCGTAAATTAATTGATGACGCCGTCACCTGGGCGCGCAGCCAGAGCAGCGATCGCGCGCAGCAGGTTATCGATGCGACTGACAAACTGGCGGTGAATATCGGTCTGGAAATCCTCAAACTGATTCCGGGTCGTATCTCTACTGAAGTCGATGCGCGTCTGTCCTACGATACCGCAGCCAGCGTGGCGAAGGCCAAGCGTTTGATCAAATTGTATAACGATGCTGGTATCAGCAATGAGCGTATTCTGATCAAGCTGGCATCCACCTGGCAGGGGATCCGCGCCGCAGAGCAACTGGAGAAAGAAGGGATCAACTGTAACCTGACTCTGCTGTTCTCTTTCGCCCAGGCTCGCGCCTGTGCTGAAGCCGGCGTATACCTGATTTCCCCGTTTGTCGGTCGCATTCTCGACTGGTACAAAGCGAATACCGACAAGAAAGAGTATGCCGCCCATGAAGACCCGGGCGTGGTATCGGTGAGCGAAATCTACCAGTACTACAAGCAGCACGGCTACGAGACCGTGGTGATGGGCGCCAGCTTCCGCAACGTGGGCGAAATTCTTGAGCTGGCGGGCTGCGATCGCCTGACGATTGCACCCGCGCTGCTCAAAGAGCTGTCTGAAAGTCAGGGTGAAGTGGTCCGTAAACTTTCTTACAGCGGCGAAATCAAAGCGCGTCCGCAGCGTTTGACCGAGTCTGAGTTCCTGTGGCAGCACAACCAGGATCCGATGGCAGTAGATAAACTGGCGGATGGGATCCGTAAGTTTGCCATTGACCAGGAAAAACTGGAAAAAATGGTTGGCGACTTGCTCTAATCCCGCTCTCCCACGCGTGGCGCATGTCGGCCACGCGGTATCCTCTCTCTCTGCCTTTCCCTTCCTGGCGCATCGCCGTCCTGTGACAAATGATAAGAACCCTTCACTCGCTCAGCCTGCGATGCTGCCCTCTTCGCCGCTCGCGATGGCGTTTTGTCCTGCAAGACGAATTATTTAGGGTATATTATGACGATTAAAGAGCAGATTACGTTTCCGGAATGACAATGAATACATTACGCATAGGCCTGGTTTCAGTATCCGATCGCGCGTCCAGCGGGGTTTATCAGGATAAAGGCATTCCTGCCCTGGAAAGCTGGCTGGAAGGGGCGCTGACCACGCCGTTTAAAATTCAAACCCGCCTGATCCCCGATGAGCAACTGACCATTGAGCAAACCCTGTGTGAGCTGGTGGATGAAATGGCCTGTCATCTGGTGCTGACCACTGGTGGAACGGGGCCTGCGCGCCGCGATGTGACGCCGGACGCCACGCTGGCTATCGCCGATCGGCTGATGCCAGGATTTGGGGAGCAGATGCGTCAGATTAGCCTGCATTACGTACCGACGGCGATTCTCTCCCGTCAGGTGGGGGCGATTCGTAAACAGGCGCTGATCCTCAATTTACCTGGCCAGCCGAAATCAATTCAGGAGACCCTGGAAGGGGTGAAGGATGAAAACGGTAACGTGTTGGTTCACGGTATCTTCGCCAGCGTACCTTACTGCATTCAGCTTCTTGAAGGGCCATATGTCGAAACCAATCCGGCGGTGGTCGCGGCATTTCGCCCGAAAAGCGCCAGACGTGAGAATACGCCATCCTGAGGGATAACATAACGTAATAGCCACAAAGCCAGGTTTTGCCTGGCTTTGTGGTTTTGGCATTACATTAAATAGCGCCACCAGAGAAACAGCAGGGCAAATCCGGTCAGGAAGAAGAGCCCCAGCCAGGCCAGCGCCACCAGCCAGAATGGCTGTGGGAATGGGCACTGTTTTGTATCGCGCACCAGGCTGAAGTTGAGCCATGCAAACAGCGGCGTGGTAAGGAATGACATCACCATGGCGAAGGTCAACATCGGCGAGAGCGCGCTCTTGAATTGCAAAATAATCAGCATGCCGCTGGCCGCCAGAAACAGAACCCACAGGCTTAAAGAACGCTGAGTGCGGACTTCTGAGCCGCGCAGCAGACGCATAGACTCATTGATTGTCCTGGCATAGCCATCAAGAACGGTCAGGGTGGTGCCGAACATACACAGGAAAGCTATCAGGGCGACCAGCAGGCGAGCCCATTCTCCGATAGTGGCGGCATACATCGAAATCAACTGGGAGGCGAAAGCCCCGCCAGCCATCTCCAGTTGCACTGGCGAACCGTGCTGAACCAGCGCCCCCAGTGAGAGGAATACCAGCGCCAACAGGGCGGTTAGCCAGTAACCGACATTGCAGTCGAAGAGCGCATTACGCAGGGAAACCGGAGTGAGACGCTGGCGAGAGATCAGCCACATTGAATTAATGGCCGAAATTTCAATTGGCGCCGGCATCCATCCGACCATCGGGACCAGAAACGCCAGTGCCGAAAGTGTCCAGGGGGAGGGGCTCTGGAAACCTTCCGGAGCCACCGGGCCGTTATACCAGGCTATGCAGGCTGCGATCACCGTGGTGACGGTGAGCATAAACATGATTAATTTCCCTGCGCGATCGAGAGCCTTATAGTGGCCGACCAGCACGATAACCAGCGATATGGCCAGCAGCAGCAGGCAGAGTACGGTCAGGCTTAACTCAATCGGAATAAAATATTGCAATAACGCGGCGGTCAGAATCAGTACCCCGGCCATATTGACCACCCCGGCGACCAGATTCAGCGCGGTAAATCCCAGAAGCCAGAAACGGCCTTTTTTCTGATATCCCTCTATCAGGCTGAGGCCAGTAGACAGCGTGTAATGGGTAGCGAAACGGAAGAAAGGGTATTTAAATAAGTTGGCAAGAATAATCAGTAACACCAGTTGCCAGCCATAGAGTGCCCCGGCCTGGGTTGATGCGACTAAATGCGAACCGCCGACGGCGGCGGTTGCCACCAGAATTCCGGGGCCCAGCGCTTGCATTCGCTGCTTCCAGCGCTGCCCGGGCGTTAAATTATCCCATTGCGGGGAGCTGATTTCCGACATAAAACGCTTTCCTTGTTATTTCATCCTGTTCAGGAGCTTGAATGAAGATTTGTATACTGTTCTCTGAATAACAGATGCGCCCGCGGATGACAAACCGACATTCAGGCACAGGATGCTAAAATAGCGCTAAAAACTAAGTGTGTGGCGTTATATGCCAGGTAATCTGGTCTGTTGTGCTGAGTTTTATTTGATGTCTGGAGTTTTTCCCTGTTTTGTAACACAGGGAAACGGGCCGGAATAAGACAGATACCGGCCCTGTGGATGAGGGTGATTTAGTCGCCAATCGGCAGTACGGTACGGCCAAACTGCTCGTTCAGTACTTCGCCCATCGCCAGATAAAATGCGCTGGCGCCGCAAATAATGCCCACCCAGCCGGCGATATGAATAATCGCTTCGCTACCAGCGATATTGCCGACAGCCAGCAGAGCGAACAGTACCGTCAGGCTACCAAAGACGAACTGCAGCATACGCGCCGCCTGCAGCGTGCCGAAGAACATAAACAGCGTGAAAATGCCCCACAGGCCAAGATAAACGCCCAGGAACTGGCCGCTCGGCGCATCGGTTAACCCCATTTTCGGCATCAGCAAAATGGCGACCAGGGTCAGCCAGAATGAGCCGTAGGAGGTGAAGGCGGTTAAACCGAAGGTATTGCCCTTTTTAAACTCCAGCAGGCCGGCGAAGATTTGCGCCATACCGCCGTAGAAAATCCCCATTGCCAGAATAACGCCGTCCAGCGGGAATAGACCCAAATTATGCAGATTGAGCAGAATGGTGGTCATACCAAAACCCATTAAGCCCAGGGGAGCTGGATTAGCCAACTGAGTGTTGCCCATAGTTCCTCTGAAAATCCCTGTTAATGATTAAGAACCAGCCCATCAGAGTGAGTTAATTGCCGTTTTGAACGCCGCTTGCGGCGGCCCGGGCAGCGAGCGTAGCGAGTCAATCCTTTAACGCATGACATGTACGTTGGGGTTTGCCGCGTTGCCAGTGTTCAAACTGCCGGAAGCAATAACTGCTGGCGGGTCAGGCCCTGAGTAAAGTCCCGAATGCGGCATGATGGCTGCACGGGGCGCGGCATCATAATCAGGTGCGAAACCCGAGTCTATGATCTAAAGGGGGGAAATGAAAAATTTTTTGTCTTGCCCCTTGATGGGGCCAATAGCGACCCCATCTTGTAGTCAACGAAAGTTGTGGACCGGAAAAAAAAGCCGCGTGGGCGCTTGAAAGCTGATGATTCGCCCCTATTACTGGTTCACAACCACATGATGACGAATTTTTAGTGGAGACGTTTAGATGGGTAAAATTATTGGTATCGACCTGGGCACAACCAACTCTTGTGTGGCGATTATGGATGGCACCACAGCACGCGTGCTGGAGAACGCCGAGGGCGATCGCACCACGCCTTCTATTATTGCTTATACCCAGGATGGTGAAACTCTGGTTGGTCAGCCGGCTAAACGTCAGGCAGTGACAAACCCGCAAAACACCCTGTTTGCGATCAAACGCCTGATTGGCCGCCGCTTCCAGGATGAAGAAGTTCAGCGTGATGAAGCCATCATGCCGTACAAAATCATCGGTGCTGAAAACGGTGATGCGTGGATTGATGTAAAAGGTCAGAAAATGGCGCCGCCGCAGATCTCTGCTGAAGTGCTGAAGAAAATGAAGAAAACGGCGGAAGATTACCTGGGCGAACCGGTAACTGAAGCGGTTATCACCGTACCGGCGTACTTTAACGATGCGCAGCGTCAGGCGACCAAAGACGCCGGTCGTATCGCTGGCCTGGAAGTCAAACGTATCATCAACGAACCGACAGCTGCCGCGCTGGCTTATGGTCTGGATAAAGAAGTCGGCAACCGTACTATCGCGGTTTACGACCTCGGTGGCGGTACTTTCGATATCTCTATTATCGAAATCGACGAAGTTGACGGCGAAAAAACCTTCGAAGTTCTGGCAACCAATGGTGATACCCACCTCGGCGGTGAAGACTTCGATAGCCGTATGATCAACTACCTGGTTGATGAATTTAAGAAAGATCAGGGCATTGATCTGCGTAACGATCCGCTGGCCATGCAGCGCCTGAAAGAAGCGGCGGAAAAAGCCAAAATCGAGTTGTCTTCCGCTCAGCAGACCGACGTGAACCTGCCGTACATCACTGCAGACGCCACCGGTCCGAAACACATGAACATCAAAGTGACGCGTGCGAAACTGGAAAGCCTGGTCGAAGACCTGGTGAACCGTTCCATCGAGCCGCTGAAAGTCGCTCTGCAGGACGCCGGCCTGTCGGTTTCTGATATCAACGACGTGATCCTCGTTGGTGGTCAGACGCGTATGCCGATGGTGCAGAAGAAAGTGGCAGAGTTCTTTGGCAAAGAACCGCGTAAAGACGTTAACCCGGATGAAGCCGTAGCCATTGGCGCCGCCGTTCAGGGTGGCGTACTGACCGGTGATGTAAAAGACGTGCTGTTGCTGGATGTGACTCCGCTGTCGCTGGGGATTGAAACCATGGGTGGCGTAATGACGCCGCTGATTACTAAAAACACCACTATCCCGACCAGGCACAGCCAGGTGTTCTCGACGGCGGAAGATAACCAGTCCGCGGTCACCATCCATGTGCTGCAGGGCGAGCGTAAACGTTCCGGCGATAACAAGTCTCTGGGCCAGTTTAACCTTGATGGTATCAGCCCGGCGCCGCGCGGCATGCCGCAGATCGAAGTCACGTTCGACATCGATGCCGATGGTATTCTGCATGTCTCCGCGAAAGACAAAAACAGCGGTAAAGAGCAGAATATCACCATTAAAGCCTCTTCTGGTCTGAATGAAGAAGAAATCCAGAAAATGGTACGTGAAGCAGAAGCCAACGCTGAAGCGGACCGTAAGTTTGAAGAGCTGGTACAGACCCGTAACCAGGCGGATCACCTGGTGCATAGCACCCGTAAGCAGGTTGAAGAAGCCGGCGAGCAACTGCCGGCAGACGACAAATCTGCCATCGAGTCAGCACTCAGCGCGCTGGAAACGTCTCTGAAAGGCGAAGATAAAGCCGATATCGAAGCGAAAATGCAGGCGCTGGCGCAGGTTTCCGCCAAACTGATGGAAATCGCTCAGCAGCAGCATGCTCAGCAGCAGGCTGGCGCCTCTGCCGATGCCGGCGCAGCCAAAGATGACGATGTGGTCGATGCTGAATTCGAAGAAGTGAAAGACAAAAAATAATCGCCCTTTATGAGGGTGGTATACCTGAACCCTGCGGCGGCAAGGCCGCAGGAAAAGGGTAGATAACCAGCACGGGCGTCGGGGGTTTCCTCTACGCCCGTGCACGCATGTTAAGAGCCTGGTTTTCCAGTCTATTTATTTGTCAGTCTGGGCCTGGAAAGTCGTCACTCTCACGAGTGTTGTCGATAGATATCCGTGCCTGGCGCATGCAGACTGGCTGTAACGATTATGCCTGGATAACAGGCTCTGAGGGCAGATAGAAGAGATGGCGAAGAAAGACTATTACGAGGTTTTAGGCGTTCCGAAGACCGCGGAAGAGCGTGAAATCAAGAAGGCCTATAAGCGCCTGGCAATGAAATATCACCCTGACCGTAATCAGGGGGATAAAGAAGCTGAAGCGAAATTCAAAGAGATCAAAGAAGCCTATGAGATTCTGACCGATGCGCAAAAGCGCGCTGCCTATGATCAATATGGTCATGCGGCGTTTGAGCAGGGCGGCATGGGCGGCGGCGGTTTCGGCGGTGGATTTGGCGGCGGCGGCGCGGATTTCAGCGACATTTTCGGCGATGTGTTCGGCGATATTTTTGGCGGTGGTCGTCGCCAGCGCGCGGCGCGCGGCGCGGATTTGCGCTACAACATGGAACTGACGCTGGAAGAAGCGGTGCGCGGCGTGACCCGGGAAATTCGTATTCCAACCCTGGAAGAGTGCGACGTTTGCCACGGCAGTGGAGCGAAAGCCGGTTCTCAGCCGCAGACCTGTCCTACCTGTCACGGTTCTGGCCAGGTACAGATGCGCCAGGGGTTCTTTACTGTCCAGCAGGCCTGTCCGCACTGCCAGGGACGCGGGACCATCATCAAAGATCCCTGCAATAACTGCCATGGCCATGGCCGCGTAGAGAAGACCAAAACGCTGTCGGTAAAAATCCCCGCCGGGGTGGATACCGGAGATCGTATTCGGCTGGCCGGCGAGGGCGAGGCCGGGGAGCATGGCGCACCAGCCGGCGATCTGTACGTTCAGGTTCAGGTCAAATCGCACCCGATCTTTGAGCGCGAAGGTAATAACCTGTACTGCGAAGTGCCGATCAACTTTGCGATGGCGGCGCTGGGCGGTGAAATCGAAGTCCCGACCCTTGATGGACGCGTGAAACTGAAAATACCGAGTGAAACCCAGACTGGTAAGCTGTTCCGCATGCGCGGCAAAGGCGTTAAATCGGTGCGCGGCGGAGCGCAGGGCGATCTGCTGTGCCGTGTGGTCGTGGAAACGCCGGTTGGCCTGAACGACAAACAGAAGAAATTGCTGCAGGAGTTGCAGGAAAGTTTCGGCGGTCCCACCGGGGAGAAAAACAGCCCGCGTTCAAAGAGCTTCTTTGACGGCGTGAAGAAATTTTTCGATGACCTGACGCGCTGAGTTTCGCTGAGCCGCAGTAAATAGCCTGGGGTGCGGTGCGCCCCGGGCTTTTTTTTGCTGCGAGGACCATTTTCGGCGCTGTGTGGTCTGTGTTTGCCTGGTTCAGACTTTTATCGGTTCCGGCGGCTATCGTCACGCCCGGGATAGCTGACGATAGTTTTATTTTTTTACAGGATTAGCGCCTGTCTGGTGGGCGGGTTGATGCTTTCTGATTATTTCACTTCCTGGTCTCTCTTCGGTTTCTCTGAGCTTTCCATCTGTGATTTCATTTGAAATAGGATTTGATTTCGTTTATGGCGATCTAAATGCCTTTTTAATTCGTTTTTATCGAGTTAATTGGCCGCGATAAACTGTTTTTAACGAGTGATTTCTTTGTCTATCCTTATCATTAATAACTATGAATGATTAACGAATGATGAGATTTAAGAATGGCTAAACTGTTGCAACGTTTTTTCAGTAGCGAAGCTTCTTCGGGAGTGGTGCTGATTGTTGCCGCCGTGATGGCGATGGTGCTGGCGAATTTCAGCCCGACGGCGCTGTTTTACCACGCATTTCTTTCCACGCCGGTGGAACTCAGGGTCGGCGCCTTAGAGATCAATAAAAACATGCTGTTGTGGATCAACGATGCCCTGATGGCGGTGTTCTTTTTGCTTATCGGCCTGGAAGTCAAGCGTGAAATGGTGTTGGGATCGCTGGCCAGTCTGCGTCAGGCGGCGTTTCCGGTGATTGCCGCCATCGGCGGTATGGTGGTGCCTGCGGCCATCTATCTGGCCTTTAACTTTCAGGATCCGATTACCCGCGAGGGCTGGGCGATCCCGGCGGCGACCGATATCGCGTTTGCGCTGGGGATTCTGGCATTGTTGGGCAATCGGGTTCCGGTGGCGTTAAAGATATTCCTGATGGCGCTGGCAATCATCGACGACCTGGGGGCCATCGTCATTATCGCGCTGTTTTATACCAATGATTTGTCGGTGCTGTCGCTGGTGATTGCCGCTATCGCCATTGCGGTGCTGGTACTGCTTAATGTGATGAATGTGCGGCGTATCGGTATTTACATCATGGTTGGGGCGATTCTGTGGACCGCCGTGCTGAAGTCCGGCGTTCATGCGACCCTCGCGGGGGTGATTGTCGGTTTCCTGGTGCCGTTGCAGGCGAAGGACGGCCACTCTCCGGCGGAAACGCTGGAGCATGTGCTGGAGCCGTGGGTGGCGTTTCTGATTCTGCCGCTGTTCGCGTTCGCTAATGCTGGCGTATCGCTGGCGGGCATGTCAGTCGCCGGGCTGGCCTCTTTACTGCCGATGGGCATCATCGCCGGTTTATTGATCGGCAAACCGCTGGGCATCAGCCTGTTTTGCTGGCTGGCGCTGAAAATGAAGTGGGCCACGCTGCCGCAGGGCACAACCTGTCGTGATATTGTGGCGGTTGGCGTGCTGTGCGGCATTGGTTTCACGATGTCCATTTTTATCTCAACGCTGGCCTTCGCCAGTGTGGATCCGCAACTGATTAACTGGGCAAAACTGGGGATACTTATCGGTTCTGTATTATCCGCAGTGATAGGCTACGGAATGTTGCGTAAGCGTTTTTCATCGCCGTCAGTGTAATCGGGCGATTGACTACCGCGGCTCAGGTGAGGGCCGCGGTGGCGTATTTTCAGGGAGCGACTAAGCATGTCTCACATTAATTTCAATCACCTTTATTATTTCTGGCATGTCTGTAAGGAAGGCTCTGTGGTCGGCGCCGCCGAAGCGCTGTATCTGACGCCGCAGACCATTACCGGCCAGATTAAGGCGCTGGAAGAGCGTCTACAGGGGAAATTGTTTAAGCGCAAGGGACGCGGGCTGGAGCCTTCAGAACTGGGACAACTGGTGTTTCGCTACGCGGATCGGATGTTCACCCTTAGCCAGGAGATGCTGGATATTGTCAATTACCGCAAGGAGTCGCACCTGCTGTTCGATGTCGGCGTCGCGGATGCCCTGTCAAAAAGTCTGGTCAGCGGCGTGCTTGATGCGGCGGTATTCTCTGACGAGCAGATTCACCTGCGCTGTTTTGAATCCACCCATGAAATGCTGCTTGAGCAGCTCAGCCAGCATAAGCTGGATATGATCATTTCCGATTGCCCTATCGATTCCACTCAGCAGGAAGGGCTGTTTTCGGTGAAGATTGGCGAGTGCGGCGT
Organism: Entomohabitans teleogrylli; assembly: GCF_001484765.1. Lineage (GTDB taxonomy): Bacteria > Pseudomonadota > Gammaproteobacteria > Enterobacterales > Enterobacteriaceae > Entomohabitans > Entomohabitans teleogrylli. Next base: position 79,545 of record NZ_LLXO01000007.1, read on the forward strand.
CAGCTTCTGGTGTCGTTCGCCAGTACCGGAAAAACCCTTTCCCGCCTGCCTGGAAGAGCGGCGTCTGCTGATTCCGGGCCGCCGTTCGATGCTGGGTCGTAAGCTATTAAACTGGATTAACTCTCAGGGATTGAAGGTCGAGATTCTCGGCGAATTTGACGATGCGGCGCTGATGAAGGCGTTTGGCGCGGCGCATAACGCGATTTTCGTCGCGCCGACGTTGTATCTGCATGATTTTTACGATGATGACAAAATCGTCGAAATTGGCCGGGTGGATAACGTGATGGAGGAGTATCATGCGATTTTTGCCGAGCGTATGATTCAGCATCCGGCGGTGCAGCGCATCTGTAATCAGGACTATTCGGCGCTGTTCGGGATGGAATAGCGCGGTACTGCAGGCGTAAAAAAACCCGCCAGGCGGGTTTTTTTATCAGGCTGATAACAAATGGCGATTAAGCCAGTTTGTTGATCTGAGCGGTCAGATTAGCTTTATGACGCGCAGCCTTGTTTTTGTGGATCAGACCTTTGCTGGCCTGACGATCCACGATCGGTTGCATTTCGTTAAATGCTTTCTGAGCAGCTTCTTTATCGCCTGCTGCAATCGCCGCGTATACCTTTTTGATGAAGGTACGCATCATGGAGCGACGGCTAGCGTTATGCTTGCGGCGCTTCTCAGACTGTACGGCGCGTTTCTTAGCTGATTTGATATTAGCCAAGGTCCAACTCCCAAATAATCTATGTGGACAATTCAAAGGCCGAGGAATATGCCCGTTTAGCCTTCTTTTGTCAATGGATTTGTGCAAATAAGCGCCGTTAAAAAATCGGCACCCGTTACGTAGTGATGGCGCAGGATTCTAACAGTTTGCCGTCCCCGAATACAGACCTGAAACGACAAAAACCGTCATTTACGCACATAAAAGGTTGAAAGCGCCTTAGCTGAATGAAATTCTTACACCTTTCCTGCGCGGCGCGTAATCCCCGGTTAACCTTGAACGCTGTACAAGGTATAATCCGCCGATTTCCACTGTTTTGAGCCTGTCATGAAGCTGATACGCGGTATACATAATCTCGGTCCGGCCCACCATGGCTGTGTACTGACTATTGGTAATTTTGACGGCGTCCACCGTGGTCACCAGGCATTGCTGCAGGGGCTGTGCGCGGAAGGGCGGGCCCGTGGTTTGCCGGTCATGGTGATGATTTTTGAACCCCAGCCGCTGGAACTGTTTGCGGCGGATAAAGCCCCGGCGCGCCTGACCCGGCTGCGGGAAAAGCTGCGCTATCTCGCCGGTTGCGGCGTGGATTATGTGCTGTGCGTGAACTTCAATCGCCGCTTTGCCGCGCTGACTGCCCAGAGTTTTGTCTCCGGGCTGCTGGTGGAAAAACTGGGGGTGAAATTCCTCGCCGTGGGGGATGATTTCCGCTTTGGCGCTGGTCGGCAGGGGGATTTCTTGTTATTACAGAAGGCGGGGCAGGAATATGGTTTTGCCGTGACCAGCAGCGAAACCTTCTGCCACGGCGGCGCGCGTATCAGCAGTACCGCGGTGCGTCAGGCGCTGCAGCAGGACGATTTAGCGCTGGCGGAAAAACTGTTGGGGCATCCCTTCACCATTTCCGGCCGCGTAGTGCACGGCGACGAACTGGGGAGAACGATCGGTTTTCCTACCGCCAACCTGCCGCTGCGCCGCCAGGTTTCGCCGATTAAAGGCGTTTTCGCCGTCGATGTGCTGGGGCTGGGTGAGAAATCGCTGCCCGGCGTGGCGAATATCGGCACCCGGCCGACGGTGTCGGGAGTACGCCAGCAGTTAGAGGTTCATCTACTGGATGTTGCAATGGACCTGTATGGACGCCACATAGATGTGGTACTGCGTAAAAAATTACGCAATGAGCAGCGTTTCGCTTCGCTTGATGAGCTGAAAGCGCAAATCGCCAGAGATGTGGAGACAGCCCGGGCATTTTTTGGGCTTCAGACACCGGCTTAATACTATTTGCTAACCGAAATACGGAACTGAGAATCTGATGAGTGACTATAAATCTACCCTGAATTTGCCGGAAACAGGGTTCCCGATGCGCGGCGATCTCGCTAAGCGCGAACCGGGTATGCTGGCGCGCTGGAATGGTGATGACCTGTACGGCATCATCCGTAATGCGAAGAAAGGCAAAAAGACCTTTATTCTGCATGATGGCCCTCCGTATGCGAACGGCAGCATTCATATTGGTCACGCGGTTAACAAGATTCTCAAAGACATTATCGTTAAGTCCAAAGGGCTGGCGGGCTATGATTCGCCTTATGTTCCGGGCTGGGACTGCCATGGGTTGCCTATCGAACTGAAAGTAGAACAGCTTATCGGCAAACCGGGCGAGAAAGTTTCCGCCAGCGAATTTCGCGCCGCCTGCCGTAAATATGCCGCCGAGCAGGTGGAAGGCCAGCGTAACGACTTTATCCGCCTGGGCGTGCTGGGAGACTGGGCGCATCCGTATCTGACCATGGAATACCAGACGGAAGCGAACATCATCCGCGCGCTGGGCAAGATAATCGCCAACGGCCATCTGCATAAAGGGGCCAAACCGGTGCACTGGTGTGTGGACTGCCGATCGGCGCTGGCTGAGGCGGAAGTGGAGTACTACGACAAAACCTCCCCGTCTGTCTATGTCGCTTTCCACGCCGTGGATAGCGCCGCAGTGGCGGCGAAATTCGGCGTATCTGCCGTAGACGGCCCGCTGTCGCTGGTTATCTGGACCACCACCCCGTGGACTCTGCCGGCTAACCGCGCTATCTCGCTGCATCCGGAGTTTGACTATGCGCTGGTGCAGGCCAAAGGCCAGGCGCTGATTGTCGCCAAAGATTTAGTGGAAAGCGTGATGAAGAGCGCGCAGATCGACGACTGGCAAATCCTCGGGACCGCTAAAGGCGCAGAGCTGGAACTGCTGCGCTTTACGCATCCGTTTATGGGTTTTGATGTGCCGGTGATCCTTGGCGATCACGTCACTCTCGATGCCGGTACCGGCGCGGTGCATACCGCGGGCGGCCACGGTCCGGATGACTATAATATCAGTCTCAAGTACGGTCTGGAGATAGCTAACCCGGTGGGGCCGGACGGCTGTTTCCTGCCGGGAACTTACCCGACGCTGGACGGCGTAATGGTCTTTAAGGCCAATGACGTTATCGTGGAACTGCTGCGCGAAAAAGGCGTGCTGCTGCATGTTGAAAAACTGCTGCACAGCTACCCGCACTGCTGGCGCCACAAAACGCCGATCATTTTCCGCGCCACGCCGCAGTGGTTTATCAGCATGGATCAGAAAGGGCTACGCATTCAGTCCCTGAAAGAAATCGATCGCATCGAGCAGCAAGGGCTGGCGCAGCAGAACCTCAGCGGTTGGATCCCGGCCTGGGGTAAGGCGCGTATCGAATCCATGGTCGCCAACCGTCCGGACTGGTGTATCTCTCGCCAGCGTACCTGGGGCGTGCCGATGGCGCTGTTTGTCCATAAAGATACCGAAGAGCTGCATCCGCGCACTCAGGAACTGATGGAAGCGGTCGCCCAACGCGTGGAGCAGGGCGGCATTCAGGCGTGGTGGGATCTGGATCCAAAAGAGATTCTCGGCGACGAAGCCGACAGTTACGTGAAAGTGCCGGACACGCTCGATGTCTGGTTCGACTCCGGCTCTACCAGCTTCTCGGTGGTGGATGCGCGTCCGGAGTTTGGCGGCCATCCGGCGGATATGTATCTGGAAGGCTCCGATCAGCATCGCGGCTGGTTTATGTCCTCGCTGATGATCGGCGTGGCGATGAAAGGCAAAGCGCCGTATCGCCAGGTCCTGACCCACGGCTTTACCGTCGACGGTCAGGGCCGCAAGATGTCCAAATCGATCGGGAATACCGTGTCGCCGCAGGATGTGATGAACAAACTGGGCGCGGATATCCTGCGTCTGTGGGTAGCCTCCACCGACTACACCGGCGAAATGGCGGTATCTGACGAGATCCTCAAGCGTGCGGCGGATGCCTATCGCCGTATCCGCAATACCGCCCGCTTCCTGTTGGCTAATCTCAACGGTTTCGATCCGCGTAAAGATATGGTGAAACCGGAAGAGATGGTGGTGCTGGATCGCTGGGCGGTGGGTTGCGCACAGGCGGCGCAGGCGGACATTGTTCAGTCCTATGAGGATTATGATTTCCACGAAGTGGTACAGCGTCTGATGCGCTTCTGCTCGGTGGAAATGGGCTCGTTCTACCTCGACATCATTAAAGACCGTCAGTACACCGCGAAGGCCGACAGTGTGGCGCGCCGCAGTTGCCAGACCGCGCTGTATCATATCGCCGAAGCGCTGGTGCGCTGGATGGCGCCGATCCTGTCGTTTACCGCCGACGAGATCTGGAGCTACCTGCCTGGCGAACGCGACCAGTATGTCTTCACTGGCGAGTGGTACGATGGCCTGTTCGGACTGTCGGAAAATGAAGCCATGAACGACAATTACTGGGACGAGCTGCTGCAAGTGCGCGGCGAAGTGAACAAGGTCATCGAACAGGCGCGCGCCGACAAACGTCTCGGCGGTTCGCTGGAAGCGGCGGTAACACTGTATGCGCAGCCGGAGCTGGCGGCGAAGCTGACGGCGCTGGGCGATGAACTGCGATTTGTCCTGTTGACGTCCGGGGCGCAGGTTGCCGATTATGCTGCGGCGCCGGCCGATGCCCAACAGAGCGAACTGCTCAAAGGGCTGAAAGTCGCGCTGCAAAAAGCCGAAGGTGAGAAGTGCCCGCGCTGCTGGCACTATACCACCGATGTCGGCAAGGTTGCGGGGCACGCAGATATCTGCGGTCGCTGTGTCAGTAACGTCGCCGGCGACGGCGAAAAACGTAAGTTTGCCTGATGAGTAAACCGATTCTTTCTACCGGGTTGCGCTGGCTGTGGCTGGCGCTGTTAGTACTGGCAGTGGACCTGGGGGTCAAACAGTGGGTCATGAATAATTTCCAGCTGTATGAAACCCGGGCGCTGATTCCGTTTTTCAACCTGCATTATGCGCATAACCCGGGGGCGGCATTCAGTTTCCTGGCCGGTGAAGATGGCTGGCAGCGCTGGTTCTTCGCCGGTATCGCCATCGGTATTGCGCTGGTGCTGCTGGTGTTGATGTACCGGGCGAAGGGAAGTCAGAAGCTGAATAATATTGCCTATGCGCTGATTATTGGCGGCGCGCTGGGTAATCTGTTCGATCGTATGGTGCACGGCTTTGTGGTCGATATGATCGATTTTTATGTCGGCAACTGGCATTTCCCGACCTTTAACATCGCTGATACCGCCATCTGTATTGGCGCGGCGCTGATTGTGCTGGAAGGTTTTTTTGTCCCTTCCACGAAAACTGAACAAAAAGGGTAAGTCATGGCAGAGTCGATACAGAGCAACAGCGCGGTGCTGGTGCATTTCACGCTGAAACTCGACGATGGCTCCACCGCCGAGTCAACCCGCAATAACGGCAAACCGGCGCTGTTCCGCCTTGGGGACAGCAGCCTGTCGGAAGGTCTGGAGCAGCATTTGTTGGGGCTGAAAGTCGGCGCCAAAACTGACTTTACCCTGCCTCCGGAGGCGGCTTTCGGCGTGCCGAGTCCGGACCTGATCCAGTATTTTTCGCGCCGCGATTTTATTGATGCCGGCGAGCCGGAAATCGGCGCGATCATGTTGTTTACCGCTATGGATGGCAGCGAAATGCCCGGCGTGGTACGGGAAATCAGCGGCGACTCGGTCACCGTGGATTTCAACCATCCGCTGGCCGGGCACACCGTCCATTTTGATATTGAAGTACTGGAGATAGACCCGGTACTGGAGGCAGTGAATGCAGATTCTGTTGGCTAATCCCCGGGGCTTTTGTGCCGGGGTTGACCGCGCTATCAGCATCGTGGAGAACGCGCTGGCGATTTACGGCGCGCCTATCTATGTTCGCCATGAGGTGGTACACAACCGCTACGTGGTGGACAGCCTGCGCCAGCGCGGCGCCATCTTTATTGAGCAAATCAGCGAAGTGCCGGATGGCTCGATCCTGATTTTCTCAGCCCACGGCGTCTCCCAGGCGGTGCGCAATGAGGCGAAAAACCGCGATCTGACGGTGTTCGACGCTACCTGCCCACTGGTAACCAAAGTCCATATGGAAGTGGCGCGCGCCAGCCGCCGTGGGGAAGAATCGATTCTCATTGGTCACGCCGGCCACCCGGAAGTTGAAGGCACCATGGGCCAGTACAGTAATCCGCAAGGGGGCATGTACCTGGTGGAGTCGCCGGAAGATGTCTGGAAGTTAACCGTCAAAGATGAGGCGAACCTCTCTTTTATGACCCAGACCACGCTGTCGGTGGACGATACGTCTGATGTTATCGACGCCCTGCGCCAGCGTTTCCCGAAGATCGTCGGGCCGCGTAAAGACGACATCTGCTATGCCACCACTAACCGTCAGGAAGCTGTACGGGCGCTGGCGGCGCAAGCGGATGTGGTGCTGGTGGTCGGTTCCAAAAATTCGTCGAACTCCAACCGGCTGGCGGAACTGGCGCAGCGGATGGGCAAAACAGCCTGGCTTATCGACGACGCTTCGGATATCCAGCCTTCGTGGATTGCCGGCGCCGCCTGCGTCGGGGTAACCGCCGGGGCATCGGCGCCGGATATTCTGGTGCAGAATGTCCTGGCGCGTCTGCGTAACCTGGGGGGCACCGAGGTGCAGGAATTGACCGGTCGCGAAGAGAACATTGTTTTTGAAGTACCCAAAGAACTGCGTGTGGATGTTCGTGAAGTAGAGTAACGCTTTACGTTCTGCGATATGAGAAGATGCCAGGCGATGTGATGTCGCCTGGCATTTTTTATGGAGGATGTAATGAGCAGGATCCCCGTTATTCTGGATACCGACCCCGGCATTGACGATGCCGCGGCCATCGCCGCCGCGCTGTTTGCCCCGCAACTGGATGTCCGGTTGTTGACCACTGTCGCCGGTAATGTCGGTATAGAAAAAACCACCCGCAACGCGCTGCAACTGCTTCATTTCTGGAACCGGGACATTCCGGTCGCCAGAGGGGCGGCATCACCGCTGGTTCGTGCGCCGGGGGATGCCGCCAGTGTGCACGGCGAATCCGGAATGGAAGGCTATGCATTTGTTGAGCATCAGCGCCAGCCGCTGGCGCTGCCGGCGTTCGAAGCGATTTATCAGCAACTGCAGGCCAGCGATGAGCCGCTGACGCTGGTGGCGATTGGTCCGTTGACCAATATTGCTCTGCTGCTGATTCAGTACCCGGACTGCGTGGCGAAAATTAAACGCCTGGTGATTATGGGCGGCTCGGCGGGGCGCGGTAACTACACGCCGAATGCCGAGTTTAATATCGCTATCGATCCGGAAGCGGCGGCGAAAGTCTTCGCCAGCGGCCTGGAAATAGTCATGTGCGGTCTGGATGTGACCAACCACGCGCTGCTGGATCCGCTATATCTGGCGCAACTGCCGGAGATTAACCGTACCGGGAAAATGCTCCACGCGTTGTTCAGCCACTATCGCAGCGGCAGTATGAGCCGTGGACTGAAGATGCATGACCTGTGCGCCATCGCCTGGCTGGTAAAACCGGAGCTGTTCACGCTGCAGCCCTGCTTTGTGGCGGTAGAAACCCACGGTGAATACACCGCAGGGACCACGGTGGTGGATATTGAGAATCGCCTGAAGCGCCCGGCGAATGTCCAGGTTGCGCTACAACTGGATGTCGCTGGATTTCAGGCGTGGGTCGCGCAGGTCATTGCGTTGGCGCCCTGAGGGACGGGAGAGCAGGGATGTTGGATTTGAAACGCGTGCTGTTGATGTGGCTGGCGATACCGGCGGTGTGCGGCGCGCAGAGCGTGGAATTTCCGGTATGGAGTAAAACGTTTCCCGGTCTGGTGGCGGGGAAAAAGGTCGAAGTTAACCTCGACAGGCGCGGTCCGCTGATTTCCGGCTACTACTGTTACGCTCCCTGCGCTGCGCAGAAGCGCTATGCCCTGAGACTGAGTGGCACCATTGACGGAAATGCCATCAATCTTGAAGAGCGCGATGAGAGCCGTAATGGCGCCCCTCTGACCGGATACTGGGCGCTGGCGCGCAATGGCGACGTCCTGACCGGCAACTGGAGTGACGCTGCGCGCTCCCGGCAGTCGGAAGTGGCGCTGAAGGAGCAGGTAGCGGCAAACGATCCCGGGCTGGAAATTCATCTGGTGGCGGACGCGTTGCCTGACCGGGAGCAGCAGGCGCGCTGTGGTGAGCCGCCGACAGTGTCGGCGATTAAGCTGTATAAAGACGGTCAATTGCTACAGACCCTGGAGACGGTGTCGCAGGGAACCTGCGATATGTTCCTTCCCGAATGGCAGGATGTGAATTTTGACGGCATACCGGACCTGATATTGGCGCAGTTTCTGCCTGCCGGGCCGAATATTCCTTACCAGACGTGGATCAATGATGGCCAGCGCTTTGTCGACGCGCCGCCCGATTTCCAGGAGATCACCTCGCCGGATTTTGATGCGCAGCATCAGCGGATCACCAGTTTCTGGCGCGGCAGTTGTTGCAGCCATGGGGTGAATGTGTACCGCTGGAATGGTGATGATGTTGAACTGGTGGAGGAAGGGAGCAGCTATACTCAGCCTGTATTGATCGAGGGAGTCGCGTATGGCTGTTACGTGGTTCCCGGATATCGCCAGGGCCATGTGATTTGGCCGCTACAGGAGCGTAATGGCAAATTAACGCCGTTTCCTCTTGATAAAGAAGTGTGTGACGAACTGATAGACATCATGGGCGTTCAGACGGTGATCCAGCGCGCTGACGATCCGCTCGTGGTACGTACCGAGACGCCGGGCTGGCAGAAAACCGACAGCGCCGATGGGCCGCGCTGGTGTCCGGAGGTGCCGTTCCTCGATGGCGATAAGATCACCCGCAAAGTGTTAAACCAGCCTGCAGATCTGGAAAAGTTCTGCCAGACCGAAAATCCACAGGGGGGATCATGACCGGGTTTGAGCATAAAGTGGCCGTGGTGACCGGCGGTGCGAGCGGTATCGGTAAAACCATTGCCGATGAGTTTGCGCGCGCCGGCGCGACGGTGTGTGTCATCGACCGGCAGCCGGGGCCGTGGTTCAGCGGCGATCTGGCGGATGAAGCGGTGCTTAATCGCTTTGCCGATGAGGTCATCGATCGTCACGGCGCGGTGGATTTCCTGATCAATAACGCGATGATGATGAATGGCGGTATTGAAAACCTGAGCTGGGCGCAGTTTAACGAGGCGCTGCACGTCGGCGTCAGCGCGCCATTCTGGCTGACCAAACGCTTTGCGGCGCACTTTCGCCCCGGGGCATCCATCGTCAATATCTCTTCTTCCCGGGATCGGATGAGTCAGCCGAACACCGAGAGCTATACCGCCGCCAAAGGCGGGATCGCCGCTCTGACGCATGCGCTGGCGGTGAGTCTGGCGGGGCGGGTCAGAGTGAACTCCATTTCGCCAGGCTGGATAGATACCGGTTTTCGCCACTACAGCGGGCCGGACGCCAGCCAGCATCCGGCGGGCAGGGTGGGTAATCCGCTGGATATTGCCCATATGGTGCTGTTTCTGTGCAGTGAGAAGGCGGGATTTATTACCGGCGAGAATATCTGTATTGATGGCGGGATGACCCGCCAGATGATTTATCACAATGATTTCGACTGGACGCTGAACCGCTAATGACGGCGCGACGCCGTCGACTGTCGCACGCATGCCGGATCGCAGAGGGCGCCCGGACGACCGTCGTCGCGATGACTGGCGGAGTTGCTGGCGATAAACTCCCGATTCGCCGGCGCCCGGGACGGGGCGCTGGCGTAGCGCTTCATTGCGTCACGCTACTTTTTCCCCGGTAGATGCGTTCCGGCCTACCGACTTTACCGTAATGGATTTCCGCTTCCAGAAAATCGTCTTTGATTCCCTGTTCGAGATAGCGGCGAGCGGTGGTTTTGCTGCTGCCCAGCAGCCTGGCCAGCGACTCGGCGGTGTGTTCGGTTTCCTCGTCGCGGAATAACTGGCGAACCCGCGCCAGGGTGGTCTCATCAATTCCGCGCATCATCGGTGATGGAGACAGCGGGCACTCCTTAGCCTGGATGTTGAACAGCGCATCGACATGAGTCTGACTGGCCTGTTCGCTGGAACGCAGGGAACTGCGGTAACGGGCAAAGCGTTCCAGCGCGTGCTGCAGGCGCTGATAATGCACCGGCTTAATCAGGTAATCAAAAACGCCAAGACGTATTGCTTCACTGATGGTGTCCATATGATTGTCGGCGGTAATAAAAATGATTCGCCCGGTGTAATTGTTGCTGACCGTATATTTAATTAATTCGAGGCCTTTACCGTCAGGTAAAAAGTTGTCCAGCAGAATCAACTGGGGCTGGTAGATACGCAATAATTTTTGGGCGCTTTCCAGCTTGTCAGCGATTCCGACCACCTGATACTGGGAAAACTGTTTGATGGTATCGACCAGGATTTCCGCCAGCAGTGGCTCATCCTCTACAATGAGCGTGGTAATACTATCCATGATGATTTTCTCTGGTGTGGGGAATATACAGGGTGAAGATGGTTCCATGCGGTATATTGTCTTCGATGACGATGGCGCCGCCAGCCTGAGTGACATAGCTGTGCACCAGCCAAAGTCCAATACCGTGATCGCCGTTGCCGCTGGTGGTGACGCCGCGTTCAAAAATGCGTTCGCGAATGCGGTTATCAATGCCGGTCCCCTGGTCGGCCACTTCAATCACCACTTCCGGTCCTTCACTATTGATCAGGCACTCAATTTGCTTATTGCTCCCCGGGCGACGCAGGGTGGCGTTGTAGGCATTGTCCAGTAGATTACCGACAATCGAAATCCACTCATTATTGCTCAGACTGCCCGGTAGGGTATCGATGTAACAACCAGGATCAAAAATCAGCTCCAGCCCCAGTTCTTTGGCCCGGTAATACTTGCCTATCAACAGACCCGCCAGGTGGTTGTTACGGAAATGGCGGGCAATGAAATCCAGCACCTTCTGGTGATGCTCAGACTGTTGCTGGATCAGCGCCAGCGCGTGATCGTAACGACGCAGATAGAGCAGGCCGGCGATGGTGGAGATCAGGTTGCGGTGTTCGTGGTGGACGGCGCGCAGGTTGTCGGCATATTGCTGGATTTGGCTGAGTTGCAGGCTCAGGGTATTGATATCGTCCTTACTGCGAAAACTGATCACCCAACCGTGCGGGACCCCGCTGAGGAACACCCCCATACGACTGGCGATCACTTTGATTTGGTTGAAGACCGCGATTTCATCTTTTTTATTGGCTTCTGAATGGCTGTGAAAAAAGCTGGCGGGCTGCACCACGCTGTCAATCGATTCGCCGATCAGCGCCTGCTCCGGTTGCGAAAGATTGAGCAAACGGCGAGCGGTTTGATTGATGGCCGTAATACGATGCCGGGAGTCGATAGCGATAAGCCCCTCAAATACCGATTCAAACAGCACACTTTGCTGGCGCACCAGGCGGGCGAGCTGCCGGGGCTCCATATTCAACATTTGCTTTTTGATGTGCACCGAGAACATCCAGCTACACAACAGCAGAAATAACAGCAACGCAGCCATTGGCATCACCAGGGAACTGAGCTGGAGATTGAGCCAGTTCTCCAGTTGTTCCATGGTATAGCCTACCGAAACAATACCGATAACTTTGCCGCTGGCGTCCTGGATTGGCGATTTGCCGCGCAGCGACGATCCCAGCGATCCTTTGCGCACGGAGACGTAGCTTTGCGCTTTTACCAGTGCCGCCTCGTTGTCGCCGCCCTCCATGGGATTGCCAATCTTTTCCGGTTCGACGTGGTACAGGCGACGGCCAAATTCATCACCCACGGTAATGTAGGTGGCGTCGGAAAACGAACGCATGGGTTCGATCAGCGCTTTGATGCTCGCCAGGTTATCCTCCTGCACCGCTTTTACCAGTTCCGGCATGGCGGAGATTTGCATGGCCTGAATCAGCGCCCGCTGCCCGACCTGGTAGTGGAGCCGTTCTTTAGTGGTATCCGTCAGATACCATGTGATAGCCAGAATCACTACCGCAGAGGTAAAAAGCAGCAGTAAAAAGATTCGGCTCTGGAAAGAGCGTTGGGTAAACCATGCTGTGATGCTTTTTTTCAACATATCTGCACAGAATTCGCATTTCTGCCCTGGATAGTACCTGAATGCCGGAGAAGTGGCGGCGACAGCCACCATGTTTTTACATATTGAGAATGTATTTGAGCATCACTCCTGCGGCAATCGCGGAACCTATCACGCCGGCGACATTCGGCCCCATCGCATGCATCAACAGGAAGTTCTGGGCGTCCGCCTCAAGGCCGACTTTGTTCGCTACCCGCGCGGCCATGGGGACGGCCGACACCCCGGCGGCGCCAATCAGCGGATTAATGGCGGTACGGCTGAATCTGTTCATCAACTTCGCCATCAGAACTCCGGCCGCGGTACCGATAGCAAACGCCACCACGCCCAGCAGCAGAATACCGAGGGTTTGCGGTTGCAGGAACTTATCCGCCACCAGTTTAGCCCCCACCGATAGCCCAAGGAAGATAGTGACAATATTGATCAAGGCGTTCTGCACGGTATCGCTCAGTCGCTCCACCACACCGCTTTCACGCATCAGGTTGCCAAAGCAGAACATCCCCAGTAGCGGCGCAGCATCCGGCAGCAGCAGTGCGACCAGCAGCAACAAAACCACCGGAAACAGAATCTTCTCCCGCCTGCCCACGGTGCGCAACTGCACCATCCTGATTTTCCGCTCCTGATGAGTGGTCAGCAGTTTCATGATCGGCGGCTGGATCATCGGCACCAGCGCCATGTAGGAGTAGGCGGCAACCGCAATGGCGCCGAGCAGTTCCGGCGCCAGTTTGCTGGACAGATAAATCGCCGTCGGGCCGTCGGCGCCGCCGATAATACCGATCGACGCCGCCTGCGGCAGGGTAAAGTGGATGAAACCCAGCGCATTGAGCGCCAGTGCGCCCAGCACCGTGGCGAAAATACCGAATTGCGCTGCCGCGCCGAGGAGCAGAGTGCGCGGGTTGGCCAGCAGAGGCCCGAAATCGGTCATCGCCCCGACGCCCATAAAGATCACCAGCGGCGCGATACCGGAACCGATAGCCACCTGGTAGAAGACCGCCAGTACGCCAGAGGTATACCCCATATCCGCCGCCAGCGACTCCGCCTGGTAGTGAAGCGATGGCAGCGCCATGGCCAGCGCGTCTTTGATGGCGTGGGCGTCCGGGGCACAGTTGAGCAGCCCCGCCACCTTCGTCAGTTGATCCGGTCCGCCATGGATCAGCAGATTTTCCAGCGCCGTCATCGCCAGCCCGGCATCCGGGATATTGGCCAATAGACCGCCGAAACCGATCGGCAGCAGCAATAGCGGCTCAAATTTTTTGGCTATCGCCAGCCACAGCAACAGCAGACTGATTAGCAGCATGACTGCCTGGCCGGCTGAGAGATGCATCAGGCCGGTTCCGCTCAGCAGCGCATAAATACTTTCCATAGTCGCTCCATTACCCCAGATTCAGCAGACGATCGCCCACCGCAACCGCGTCACCGGCCTTCACGGTAATCGCGCTCGCCACACCGCTCTGCGCGGCGCGAATTTCGGTTTCCATCTTCATGGCTTCCAGAATCAGCAGGACATCGCCTTCCGCCACGTGTTGCCCGTCATTCACCAGCACCTTCCAGATATTGCCTGCCAGCGGCGCAGTGACCGGGGTACCTGCGCTGCCGGAGGATGCCGCCGGAGTTGCCGGGGTTGCCGCGACCGGAGCAAGACTTGCGATGTCTCCACCCTCACTCACTTTGACGGTGAAAGCCTTACCTTCCAGTTCGACGGTATAGAGACAGGGACCGACGGCGGGAGGTTTCTCCCCTGCCTGGCGCTCAGGACGTGCCTCTTCCACCTGAGGGACGGCTTCAAAAGCCGCCGGATTGCCGCGGTTTTCCAGAAATTTCAGGCCGATTTGTGGGAACAGCGCGACGGTAAGTACGTCATCAATAGCCTGCTGAGCAAGAGTGATGCCTTTTTCCGCCGCCTGGCGTTTGATATCCGCTTCCAGCGTCGCCAGCTCCGGCTGCAACAGATCCGCCGGGCGACAGGAGATAGGCTGTGCGCCATCCAGCACTCTGGCCTGTAGTGCGGAATTGACCGGCGCCGGGGTATGACCATACTCGCCTTTCAGAATACCGGCGGTCTCTCTGGCGATAGTTTTGTAGCGTTCTCCGGTCAGAACATTGAGCACCGCCTGGGTTCCGACAATCTGGGAGGTCGGGGTAACCAGGGGAATATAACCGAGATCCTCGCGAACCCGTGGGATCTCCGCCAGTACTTCGTCGAGACGCGATGCGGCGTTCTGCTGCTTCAACTGGCTTTCCAGGTTAGTGAGCATCCCGCCCGGCACCTGAGCGACCAGAATACGGCTGTCGACTCCTCGCAACTGGCCTTCAAAGGCGTGGTACTTCTTACGCACTTCCCGGAACCAGGCGGCGATATTTTCCAGTGCGGCGATATTCAGACCGGTGTCGCGCGGCGTGCCGGCGAGTGTCGCCACCAGCGCTTCGGTTGCCGGATGGCCGTAGGTGGCGCTCATTGATGAGATTGCGGTGTCGACGCCGTCAATACCGGCTTCAATGGCTTTCAGCAGGGCCATTTCCGCCATACCGGTGGTGGCGTGGCAGTGCAGATGCAGCACCACGTCATAGCGCTTTTTAATCTCGCTGACCAGTTCAAAGGCGGCTCCCGGGGTGAGGATACCGGACATATCTTTGATGGCGATGGAGTCGACGCCTGTCTCCAGTAGCTGTTCGGTCAGGTCGAGCCAGGTTTGCAGGGTGTGGACCGGGCTGGTGGTGTAACTGAGGGTACCCTGGGCGTGAGCGCCGTTGCGGCGTACGGCGCGCAGGGCGGCCTGCATGTTGCGCGGATCGTTCATGGCGTCGAAGACGCGGAAAACATCCATACCGTTGCTGACGGCGCGCTCAACAAAACGTTCCACTACATCGTCGGCATAATGGCGATAGCCCAGCAGATTCTGGCCGCGCAGCAGCATTTGCAGAGGCGTGCGCGGCATGGCTTTTTTAAGTTCGCGCAGGCGGACCCAGGGATCTTCGCCGAGAAAGCGGATACAGGCATCAAAGGTGGCGCCGCCCCAGCATTCGAGGGAGCGGTAGCCGATGCTATCGAGGCGCTCTGCGACGGGTAGCATGTCATCAAGCCGCAGACGGGTGGCGAAAAGAGACTGGTGGGCGTCGCGCAGTACAACATCGGTGATCGCGACAGGATGGTGAGGCATAGTCATGAGAAAACGGCTCCCTGAAATTACTGTATGCCGCGCAGGCGGCGATGGTGATGAATGGCGGCGGCGATGATTGGGCGTAGTCGCGCGGTGTCATCTTGCGGCCCGGAGCAGGCAGGCTGTGCGGGCGTAACCGGTTCGGGGAAGAACCGGCTTACGACGCCGGACATCAGCCGGATCGCCAGAATAAGAAGCAGAAGGAAGGACAGTACGAAGCCCATCCCGGAAAACATTAGCGTGAAACCTTCACGCAGTAGCGCTGCATCTGTCATGGTGAGTCTGGTTGAACCTCAGATTATGGGGCACGGGAGCGGGGAAGCCGTCAGCGGCAGAGCCCCAGGCTAAGGAGTGGGGATCGCGTTCCCCTTGAGACTGCAACCGGCCTTTGGCGCCCCGTCCCGTGCAAAATTCACATTTACACAAACATGCCGAATACCACGCTGGCGATAACCAGCACGATGCCGCCGCCCAGACGGGAGGAGATTTGGGCATAGGAGATAAGCTGCATTCGATTACAGGCCGACAGCACTTCCAGGTCGCCGGAACCGCCGCGGTTAGCCATACACAGCCCGGCGGTGATAGAGGCTTCGACCGGGTAGAAGCCGATCAACCAGCCGCCGACCGCCGCGCCGATGATGGCGCCGATGACGATGACCGCGGCGATAATGACGTTGGCAAAAGAGATGGCGTCGATGATTTCCTGCAGGTCGGTATAACAGACCCCGACGCCGACCATCAGCACCCATAACAACTGTTTAGAGAAGAAATTCGACAGCCGCTTCGCGCCCTCTTTAATTTCCGCGCTACACAAGCCGGAGGCGTTAAGGGCCGCGACGATCAGCACCATCCACGCGAAAGTATGGATCTTGATAGTACCGAAGCCCGGCAGGAGTTTTTTGGATAATACATAGGCCAGTACAAAACAGGTGGTGGACAGCAACAGGCCGATGGCGATTTCGCGATGGGTGACCTGACCCGCTTTTTCGTCTTCTTCAACCCGGAAAGAGGCTTTGCGCACCAGTTCTCCTTCGCCGCTCATCGCCGGGTATTTTTTACCGATAATATCGAGCAGGGCGGCAAAAACGATGGCGAAAATGTTGGCGATAGTCAGAATCGCAATTGCGGTCGAATAGTACTCTTCTTTAGAGCGGCCAGTTACCGAATGATAGATCTCCGACAGCGGGATCGCCCCGGCGCCGTTGCCGCCGCCCATGATCGGTAATACATACAGCATCAGGATGCGATCGATGGAAATACCAAAGCACAGGCCAATGGTAATCCCGAACAGCGCCGCGCCCAGTACACCCGCCAGAATGGTCGGTATATAGCCCAGCAGTGAGCGCACCAGTAATTTACGGTTTACCGACAAAATCGAACCGGTAATTAATACCGCAATAAATAAATTCAGGAAATTACTGACATCCATCACATTGGTGATGGCCTGTACTTCTTTTTCACTGAAAATGCCGGCATAGACAAACCATGCCGCTACCAGAAAAATCATTACCGGCGCGCCGCCGATGTATTTATTAAATACTGGCAGCCGCTTACCTATTTCGCCAAAAATAGCGCCAATAATAAACATCAGGCAAAAGCCGCCGACCAGATCGCCGGGTAGCGCATCATTAAAATGGGAAAGCAGCAGCGTGATTAGTGCAAATCCGTATAATGGCAGCGGCATACCAAAGATTCTGAATCCCAGTAAATCCGCTAAGCCTTTTTTCTCCACCGAGGGAGCCTGGCTCATGTTGGTCATAAGACATTATCCTGTAAATGAGATAAATAGAAACAGCGTGGCACCAGGATGGTAATAAAAGTAACTGCTGGGATGATGTGATTTTCTTCACTTTACTGTCGTGTTTTTAATTAATTTAATTTTTTTATTTTCCCGAATTAATTAACAACATAAAAACCATAAAGTGATTTAAAATAGCATGGTAATTGTGACTGACATAAAAGAACCCATTGTTGAAGGATGGCGAAATATCGCCAGTCTCAATTAGCGAATCAGAAATATAATGAATATTGTCCTGAATCGTGTAGCGCCGCTACATAATACGTTGTCTCGCCAGGTGATAAGCGATTTTCTGGTCGACGCCGGGCTGCGTCTGGAAGAGGACTGCGAGGCGGCGGTCATTGCCCGGGCCGGCGGCGCCATTGTCGGCTGTGGGGCGATCGCCGGGAATGTCCTGAAGTGCATTGCTGTCGATCCTGCGCTTCACGGGGAGGGCCTTGGCCTGAAGCTCCTGACGGAATTGCTGACGCTGGCGTATGAGTGGCAGCGCAGTGAACTGTTTCTGTTTACCCGGCCAAAAAACATCCGTCTGTTCTCCGGCGCCGGTTTCTGGCCTATCGCCCGGGCCGGGGATGAGGCGGTGCTGATGGAAAACAGCAGCGAGCGGCTATCGCGCTACTGCCGTCAACTGGCGCTGTATCGCCAGCCCGGTAAAAAGATTGGCGCCATTGTGATGAACGCCAACCCGTTTACGCTCGGTCATCGCTGGCTGGTGGAGCAGGCCGCCCGGGACTGCGACTGGCTGCATTTGTTTGTGGTGAAAGAGGATGCGTCGTTTTTCCGCTATGTCGACCGCTGGCGTTTGATTGAAGAGGGCGTTAGCGGTATTGAAAATCTGACTCTCCATCCCGGATCCGCTTATCTCATCTCACGCGCTACCTTCCCGGGTTACTTCCTCAAGGACAGCGGCGTGGTGGACGACTGCCACTGCCGCATAGACCTGCAACTGTTTCGCGAGCGCCTGGCGCCGGCGCTGGGAATTACCCACCGCTATGTAGGCGATGAGCCGCTGTGTGCGTTGACCCGCGCCTATAACCGCCGTATGCGGCAACAGCTGTTACTGACCGACTGTTCGGCAGCGCCTGTCGACGTAGTGGAATTGAAGCGCCTGGCATTGAACGGCGCGCCGGTTTCCGCATCGCGGGTGCGCGCGCTCTATGCGCAGCGCGACTGGCGGGCTATTGCTCCGCTGGTGCCTGATACCACGCTGAGTTTTCTGCAGCGTCTGGCCGCCAGCCAGACGCAGACTGCCTGATATGTTCTCCGTTAATTCAAGGAACCGTACCTATGGAAATCATTAAAGACGCCCTTGCCGGCACGCTGGAATCCAGCGATGCGCTGGTCAGGATCGGCCCTGGCGCCAGTCAGGGTATCCACCTTGAGCTGGAAAGCCTGGTGATTAAACAGTTTGGCGCTGCGATTGAGCAGGTGGTGCGCGACACCCTGGCGCGACTGGGCGTTACCTGCGCCCAGGTGGCGGTCAACGACAAAGGGGCGCTGGAGTGTGTACTACGCGCCCGGGTACAGGCCGCCGCGCTGCGCGCCGCCGATATCGCTCAGCCGCAGTGGGAGGTGTTATGAAATTACGTCGTAGCATGTTGTTTATTCCGGGGGCCAATGCCGCGATGTTGAGCACCTCGTTTGTTTACGGCGCTGACGCCGTGATGTTCGATCTTGAAGACGCGGTAGCGTTACGTGAAAAAGACAGTGCCCGCCTGCTGGTGTACCACGCGCTACAGCACCCCTTTTATCAAAACATTGAAACGGTCGTGCGTATTAATCCACTGGATACGCCGTTCGGGCTGGACGATCTGGAGGCCGTGGTGCGCGCCGGGGTGGACATGGTGCGTTTGCCGAAAACCAACACTAAAGAGGATGTCTTGACCCTTGAGGCGCATATCGCCCGGATTGAAGAGCAATGCGGACGTGTGCCCGGCAGTACCCGAATTATGGCGGCGGTGGAGTCAGCGCAGGGGGTGGTGAACGCCGTGGAGATCGCCACTTGTAGCGCGCGAATGAGCGCGATTGCGCTGGCGGCGTTTGATTATGTGATGGATATGGGCACCAGTCGCGGCGATGGCTCAGAACTGTTTTATGCCCGCTGCGCTGTTCTGCATGCCGCCCGGGTGGCCGGTATCGCCGCTTATGACGTGGTGTGGTCCGACATCAATGATGAAGCCGGTTTCCTGAAAGAGGTACAACTGATTCGCGGGCTGGGATTCGACGGAAAATCGTTGGTGAATCCGCGCCAGATTGAGCTGTTGCATAACGCGTATGCCCCGAGCCGCCAGGAGGTCAGTCATGCCCATGACGTGATTGCCGCCGCGCAGGAAGCGCAGGAGCGTGGACTGGGCGTCGTGTCGCTGAACGGCAAGATGGTGGACGGTCCGATTATTGAACATGCCCGCAAGGTGGTGGCCCTGTCGGCGTTCGGCGTTCGTGATTAAGGAGCTAAAAATGAAACCAACCGTAGAGATGCTGAACCAGCAGTATGTAATGCCGCAGGGACTGGAACCTTATCAGGGGGTCACTGCGCGCAGTCCGTGGCTGGTGGACGAAGCGCAAAAGCGCCAGCGCAAAGTGTGCGACTCCCTGGAAACAGCGATCCGTCGCTCAGGATTGCAGAACGGTATGACTATCTCTTTCCACCATGCGTTTCGCGGTGGGGATAAAGTGGTCAATCTGGTGGTGGCGAAGCTGGCGGAGATGGGGTTTCGCGATCTGACCCTGGCTTCCAGTTCGTTGATTGATGCCCACTGGCCGCTGATCGAACATATTAAAAATGGCGTTATTCGTCAGATCTACACTTCCGGACTGCGCGGTGAGCTCGGGGAGGCTATCTCGGCCGGGTTGATGGAAAACCCGGTGCAAATTCACTCTCACGGCGGTCGGGTGCATTTGATCCACAGCGGCGAGTTGCAGATTGATGTCGCTTTTCTTGGGGTACCGTGCTGCGATGAATTCGGCAATGCCAACGGCTTTAGCGGCAAGTCGCGTTGCGGTTCTTTGGGATACGCCCGGGTGGATGCGCAGTATGCCCGCCGTGTGGTGTTACTGACCGAAGCCTGGGTGGATTACCCCAACTATCCGGCGAGCATTTCCCAGGACCAGGTGGATTTGATTGTGCAGGTGGACGAAGTGGGCGATCCGGCGAAAATCATGGCCGGGGCGATCCGGCTGTCCAGTAACCCGCGCGAGCTGCTGATTGCCCGACAGGCGGCGGAGGTTATCGAGCATTCCGGTTACTTTACCCATGGCTTCTCTCTGCAAACCGGTACCGGCGGTGCTTCGCTGGCGGTGACCCGTTTTCTGGAAGAGAAAATGCGCCGTCACGGCATTTGCGCCGGCTTTGGCCTGGGCGGTATCACTGGCACGATGGTGGATTTACATGAGAAAGGGCTGATCAAAGCGTTACTTGATACTCAGTCTTTTGATGCCGATGCCGCCCGTTCCCTGAGCCAGAATCCGCATCATATTGAAATCTCCGCCAATCAGTATGCCTGCCCGAGTTCTAAAGGCGCGGCCTGTGAGCGGTTGAATGTGGTGATGCTCAGCGCGCTGGAGATCGACGTGAATTTCAATGTCAATGTGATGACCGGCTCAAACGGTGTGCTGCGCGGCGCTTCAGGCGGCCATAGTGATACCGCGGCTGGCGCCGACCTCACCATTATCACCGCGCCGCTGGTGCGTGGTCGTATTCCCACGGTGGTGGAAAAGGTGCTCACCACCATTACTCCGGGCGCCAGCGTGGATGTGCTGGTTACCGATCACGGTATTGCCGTCAACCCGGCGCGCCAGGATCTGATTGACAGGCTGCGTGCGGCGGAGATCCCCCTGTACACCATTGAAGCGCTGCAACAACGGGCCGAACAATTGACCGGCAAACCGCAACCGATCGCCTTCAGCGATCGCATCGTGGCGGTAGTGCGCTACCGCGATGGATCGGTGCTGGATGTGATTCGCCAGGTTAAACCGTGATGGCGGACGTCAGTACAGCGCAGCCCCAGGGGCGCGCTGTCACGTTGCAGGAGATGTTGCGCGCCAGAGAGCGGCGCGTGGCCCGTCAGCATCATGCGCTGCAATGTTATCGGCTACCGCTAATCTCGCTGTCGCTGGTGACCCCCGGCCCGGTCAAGGATAGCGCCGTGTATCGGCGCCTGATGGGCTACGGCATCGGGGCGATAACCCACTGCTGCCGGCAAATGGGCTGGACAACGGTGTGGGAAGAGGCCTTTTACGCCGATAGCGGGTCTGAGTGGATGTGCGCGCTGTGCGCGCCGGCAAAGGCTATCAAGCAGCAAATGGCGGCGCTGGAGGACCACCATTTTTTGGGGCGGCTATGGGATATCGACGTCGTGGATATTGACGGCGCGGGTGTGTCGCGCCGTTGCCTTGGACATTCGCCGCGCCGCTGCCTGATCTGCCAGGACGAGGCGCACGCCTGCGCCCGCAGCCAGCGCCATAAGTTATCCCTGTTACTGGATGAGATTGCCGGGAGGATAAATCAGTATGAGCGAAATTTGTGTAACCAGGAACCC
Source organism: Entomohabitans teleogrylli (assembly GCF_001484765.1). Lineage (GTDB taxonomy): Bacteria > Pseudomonadota > Gammaproteobacteria > Enterobacterales > Enterobacteriaceae > Entomohabitans > Entomohabitans teleogrylli. The sequence goes on from NZ_LLXO01000007.1 coordinate 101,204, forward strand.
GTTCAGAACACGAGCTTCACTGAACGCGAGTGAAACGGCCAGTCTGGTCAATCAGGCATTACTTAGCGAATTGCGCCTGACCCCGAAGCCCGGGCTTGTGGACCTGCGCAATAGTGGTGCGCACCGGGATATGGATGTCGCCAGTTTTGAGTGCAGCACCGCGGCGATTACGCCGTGGATGGAAAAATTTTGGGAATTGGGATTTGATGCGGCAGGTGTGGCGCCGGAACAAGTACTGGTGATGCTGCGTCCGGTAGGGATGGCCTGTGAGCACGATATGCTGGCCGCTACCGGCGGTGTGAATACGCACCGGGGCGCTATTTTTTCCTTTGGGCTGTTGAGCGCTGCCGCCGGGCGGCTGACTGCCCAGGGGCAGCCAATAGAGCAAAACCGCCTGTGCGATCAGGTGGCGCGTTTTTGTCGCCATATTGTTGCCCGTGAACTATCCGGCGCGGAAGGTGGGGCCAGCCTGGGGGAAACCCTGTTTTTACGCTTTGGTCTCACCGGCGCGCGCGGCGAGGCCGAAAGCGGTTTTCGTACGGTTCGTACCCAGGCGCTGCCGGTCTTTAACCGGGTGCTGGAACAGCATGGCGACGGTAATCTGGCGCTGCTGCAGACACTGCTGCATCTGATGGCGTGGAACGATGATACCCGGCTGGCGGCGCGGGGCGGACTTGAGGGGCTTTACTTTGTCCAGCAGCAGGCTCAGCGCTTGCTGTGGAAGGGTGGAGTCTGTAGCGAAAAGGGGATTGAGGCGATACAACAACTGGATGATGTGCTGATCTCCCGTCATCTCAGCCCGGGCGGTAGCGCCGATCTGCTGGCGGTGACCTGGTTTTTAAGCCACTTTCCTGCCGGCGCTTTATTTGTGAACTGATATCGACGCCTCTGTCCAGGGGCGTTCCTTTCCGGATGGTGTACTCTCCCCGGGCGCCGCGTTTGTTGTTTGTTTCTCCCGTTACGGTATTTAATGCCCGCCTCCGACGTTTTATATCCCTTTTTTTATTAAGGGAATAAAGGCTTTTACTGATATTAGCGTCGTTTTGTCATAAATTTCTAATTATCGGTGTTTTCGGCTGGCGGCCTGTGGTTGGGCTGGGTAACCTGAGAACGTTTTCTAAGCATTCATTCATAAAAAGAGTATAGCTATGCAAGATGGACAAATCCGCGTTGCGATTGCCGGCGCGGGCGGACGCATGGGGCGCCAGCTGATTCAGGCTGCGCTACAGATGGATGGCGTGGCGCTGGGCGCGGCGCTGGAGCGCGAAGGGTCGTCTCTGCTGGGCAGCGATGCCGGGGAACTGGCCGGGGTCGGGAAAACCGGCGTGGTGGTACACAGCAGCCTGGCGGCGGTCGCCGACGATTTCGACGTATTTATTGATTTTACCCGCCCGGAGGGCACGCTGGCGCATCTGGCGTTCTGCCGCGATCGTGGTAAAGGCATGGTGATTGGCACTACCGGGTTTGATGAGGCGGGGAAACAGGCGATTCGCGACGCCAGCCAGTCGATCCCGATTGTCTTCGCCGCTAACTTCAGTGTCGGCGTAAATGTGATGCTCAGGCTGCTTGAGAAAGCCGCCAGAGTGATGGGTGACTATACCGATATCGAAATTATTGAAGCGCATCACCGTCATAAAGTGGATGCGCCGTCCGGCACCGCGCTGGCGATGGGGGAAGCGATTGCCGGAGCGCTGAATAAAGATCTGCGCGACTGTGCGGTGTATGCCCGGGAAGGCCATACCGGCGAGCGGGTACCGGGAAGTATCGGTTTTGCGACGGTACGCGCCGGGGATATTGTCGGTGAACATACCGCGATGTTTGCCGATATCGGCGAACGTATTGAGATTTCCCATAAGGCTTCCAGCCGGATGACGTTTGCTAATGGCGCAGTTCGCTCCGCGCTGTGGCTTAAAGCGCGAAAAGAAGGTCTTTATGACATGCGCGATGTGCTGGGATTGAATGATTTATAATTTTTTAAACGAACGTGATGTGGTTATTTCAATCATAATTATTTGATTGGCAGGGTAATATTTATTGCCCTTTTATTTTTATTGTATTTATATGGGTTTTGGTTATATTTTTGCTTTAATGGCTTGAAATTAGGTGTTTCTGGTGGTTTTAATGTTGCTTTATTGTAAATTTTGACCATGTGGTCTGCTTTTTTACCCTCCTGTCGGGCAATTTTGCATTTTTCTGGCCAGGCAAACGGTTTTTTTACCCGGTTTATTGTATTTTTCACCGGGCTACCCCGCAGTTTTTCATCTGTTTGCCAAAAAACAGTGAAAAAGTTGTCTTAAGGATGGACTTTTGCACCTCTTGTCTCTAGAATGCCGCCGTTTGCCAAAAATTCGCCTGGTAAGCACTTTTGCGTTGATTCATGGCTGCGAAATGAATTAATATGCAAATAAAATGAGTGAATATTCTCTGGAGGGTGTTTTGATTAAGTCAGCGCTATTGGTTCTGGAAGACGGAACCCAGTTTTATGGTCGGGCCATAGGAGCATCGGGCACGGCAGTTGGGGAAGTCGTTTTCAATACCTCAATGACCGGTTATCAAGAAATCCTTACTGATCCTTCCTACTCCCGCCAAATCGTCACTCTCACTTATCCCCATATTGGTAATGTCGGCACTAACGACGCTGATGAAGAATCTTCCCGGGTACATGCGCAAGGCCTCGTCATTCGTGACCTGCCGCTTATCGCCAGCAACTACCGCAATACCGAAGACCTCTCTTCATACCTTAAGCGCCATAACATTGTGGCGATTGCCGATATCGATACCCGTAAGTTGACTCGTCTGCTGGCGGAGAAGGGCGCCCAGAACGGCTGCATCATCGCCGGAGATAACCCGGATGCCGCACTGGCGCTGGAAAAAGCGCAAGCCTTCGCCGGCCTTAACGGGATGGATCTGGCAAAAGAAGTCACTACCGCCGCGTCATACTCCTGGACTCAGGGAAGCTGGACGCTGAAAGGCGGCCTGCCGGAAGCGCGCAGCGAAAGCGAGCTGCCGTTCCACGTGGTGGCCTACGACTTTGGCGCCAAGCGCAATATCCTGCGCATGCTGGTGGACAGAGGGTGTCGCCTGACGGTGGTGCCGGCCCAGACCCCGGCGGAAGAGGTACTGAAAATGAATCCGGACGGTATTTTCCTGTCCAACGGTCCTGGCGACCCGGCGCCGTGCGATTACGCTATCGCGGCGATTCAGTCTTTCCTGGAAACCGACATCCCGGTATTCGGCATCTGCCTCGGCCACCAGTTACTGGCGCTGGCCAGCGGCGCGAAAACCGTCAAGATGAAGTTCGGTCACCACGGCGGCAACCATCCGGTCAAAGATTTGGATAACAATACCGTGATGATTACCGCTCAGAACCATGGCTTTGCCGTGGATGAAGCCACTCTGCCGGCCACGCTGCGCGCCACGCACAAATCGCTGTTTGACGGCACCCTGCAGGGTATCCATCGCACCGATAAACCGGCGTTCAGCTTCCAGGGACACCCGGAAGCCAGCCCCGGACCGCACGATGCCGCGCCGCTGTTCGACCATTTTATTGAGTTAATCCAGCAGTACCGTAAAAACGCTAAGTAATCGGGAGCCAAACAACCATGCCAAAACGTACAGATATAAAAAGCATCCTGATTCTTGGCGCTGGTCCGATCGTCATCGGCCAGGCCTGTGAATTCGATTACTCCGGCGCCCAGGCCTGTAAAGCGCTGCGCGAAGAGGGTTACCGGGTGATTCTGGTCAACTCCAACCCGGCCACCATCATGACCGACCCGGAAATGGCCGATGCGACTTATATTGAGCCGATCCACTGGGAAGTGGTGCGCAAAATTATCGAAAAAGAGCGTCCGGACGCTGTGCTGCCGACCATGGGCGGCCAGACGGCGTTGAACTGCGCGCTGGAGCTGGAACGTCAGGGCGTGCTGGCCGAATTCGGCGTCACCATGATTGGCGCCACCGCTGACGCGATTGATAAAGCTGAAGACCGCCGCCGTTTCGACGTGGCGATGAAGAAAATCGGTCTTGAAACCGCGCGTTCCGGTATCGCTCACACCATGGAAGAGGCGCTGGCGGTTGCCGCTGATGTCGGCTTCCCGTGCATTATCCGTCCCTCCTTTACCATGGGCGGCACCGGCGGCGGTATCGCTTATAACCGCGAAGAGTTCGAAGAGATTTGCGAACGCGGCCTGGATCTCTCGCCGACCAACGAACTGCTGATTGATGAATCGCTGATTGGCTGGAAAGAGTACGAGATGGAAGTGGTGCGCGATAAGAACGATAACTGCATTATCGTCTGCTCCATCGAAAACTTTGATGCCATGGGGATTCATACCGGTGACTCCATCACCGTGGCACCAGCTCAGACCCTGACCGACAAAGAGTATCAAATCATGCGTAACGCCTCGATGGCGGTACTGCGTGAAATCGGCGTTGAAACCGGCGGCTCTAACGTACAGTTCGCGGTAAACCCGAAAAATGGTCGTCTGATCGTTATTGAAATGAACCCGCGCGTGTCGCGCTCTTCGGCGCTGGCCTCGAAAGCCACCGGCTTCCCGATTGCCAAAGTCGCGGCCAAGCTGGCGGTGGGCTACACCCTTGATGAGCTGATGAACGATATCACCGGCGGTCGTACGCCGGCGTCGTTTGAGCCGTCTATCGACTATGTGGTTACCAAAATTCCGCGCTTTAACTTCGAAAAATTCGCCGGCGCCAACGACCGTCTGACCACTCAGATGAAATCGGTCGGCGAGGTGATGGCGATTGGCCGCACCCAGCAGGAATCGATGCAGAAAGCGCTGCGCGGCCTGGAGGTGGGCGCCACCGGCTTTGATCCGAAAGTCAGCCTTGACGATCCGGAAGCGCTGACCAAAATCCGCCGCGAGCTGAAAGATGCCGGCGCTGAGCGTATCTGGTACATCGCTGACGCTTTCCGCGCCGGTCTGTCCGTCGACGGCGTCTTCAACCTGACCAATATCGATCGCTGGTTCCTGGTACAGATTGAAGAGCTGGTGCGTCTGGAAGAGCAAGTGGCTGAGGTGGGTATCACCGGCCTCGACGCGGATTTCCTGCGTATGCTCAAGCGTAAAGGGTTTGCCGATGCGCGTCTGGCGAAGCTTGCCGGGGTGCGCGAAGCGGAAATCCGCAAGCTGCGCGAGAAATTCGATCTGCATCCGGTCTATAAGCGCGTCGACACCTGTGCGGCGGAGTTTGCTACCGATACCGCTTATATGTACTCCACTTATGAAGAGGAGTGCGAAGCCCGGCCGAATCAGGATCGCGACAAGATTATGGTGCTGGGCGGCGGTCCGAACCGTATCGGCCAGGGGATTGAGTTTGACTACTGCTGTGTGCACGCCGCGCTGGCGCTGCGTGAAGACGGTTACGAAACCATCATGGTCAACTGTAACCCGGAAACCGTGTCTACTGACTACGATACCTCTGACCGTCTGTACTTTGAGCCGGTGACGCTGGAAGACGTGCTGGAAATCGTGCGTATCGAGAAGCCGAAAGGCGTTATCGTGCAGTACGGCGGCCAGACTCCGCTGAAGCTGGCCCGCGCCCTGGAAGCTGCCGGCGTACCGGTTATCGGCACCAGCCCGGATGCAATCGACCGCGCCGAAGACCGCGAACGTTTCCAGCAGGCGGTGGAACGCCTGAAGCTGAAACAGCCGGCCAACGCCACTGTCACCACTATCGAACAGGCAGTTGAAAAAGCGAAAGAGATTGGCTACCCGCTGGTGGTGCGTCCGTCCTATGTGCTGGGCGGCCGGGCGATGGAAATCGTCTATGACGAAGCCGACCTTAAGCGCTATTTCCAGACTGCGGTGAGCGTTTCTAACGATGCGCCGGTGCTGCTGGACCGTTTCCTGGATGACGCGGTGGAAGTGGATGTGGACGCGATCTGCGACGGCGACATGGTGCTGATTGGCGGCATCATGGAGCATATCGAGCAGGCGGGCGTGCACTCCGGCGATTCGGCCTGTTCGCTGCCGGCCTATACCCTGAGCAAAGAGATCCAGGATGTGATGCGCCAGCAGGTGCAGAAACTGGCCTTTGAACTGCAGGTGCGCGGTCTGATGAACGTCCAGTTCGCCGTCAAGGACAACGAAGTTTACCTGATTGAGGTTAACCCGCGGGCGGCGCGTACCGTACCGTTTGTCTCGAAAGCCACCGGTGTGCAACTGGCGAAAGTTGCTGCCCGGGTCATGGCCGGCCGTACGCTGACGCAGCAGGGCATTACCAGAGAGGTGATCCCGCCGTATTACTCGGTAAAAGAAGTGGTGCTGCCGTTCAATAAATTCCCGGGCGTCGACCCGCTGCTGGGGCCGGAAATGCGCTCCACCGGGGAAGTGATGGGGGTTGGCCGTACCTTCGCAGAAGCATTCGCCAAGGCACAACTGGGCAGTAACTCCACCATGAAAAAATCCGGCCGTGCGCTGCTGTCGGTGCGCGAAGGGGATAAAGAGCGAGTGGTGGATCTGGCCGCCAAGCTGCTCAAGCACGGCTTCGAACTCGACGCCACCCACGGCACGGCAATTGTGCTCGGCGAAGCGGGCATTAATCCACGGCTGGTGAACAAGGTGCATGAAGGCCGTCCGCACATTCAGGACCGTATCAAGAATGGCGAGTATACCTACATCATCAACACCACCGCGGGCCGCCAGGCGATTGAAGACTCCAGGGTGATTCGCCGTAGCGCGCTGCAGTACAAAGTGCACTACGACACGACCCTGAACGGCGGTTTCGCCACCACCATGGCGCTCAATGCGGACGCCGCGGAGAAGGTGACCTCGGTGCAGGAGATGCATGCTTCCCTGAAGGCGAAAAGCTGACAGGTATACAGCACAAATATAAAGGGCCTGCGGGCCCTTTGATATTGATGGCAAACCCTATCTCACTGGCGAACTTGCCGGTATCGCCAGATAACCAACAAGCAAAATCAATCTATTGATTTGCGGCTGATAACGACAAAGGAGGAAAAACCACGTTTTTTCCTCCTTTGTCAGCAGATGAAGGGCCTGCGGGCCCTTTTTTCATGCCCGGAGGATACCGCGCCCCGGCACAGCGTCAGGTCGCCGGGGTCATGAAGGGGATTCATTTTGCTTTTTCCAACAGTGGCATATCATTAGGGGGATGTTATCTCGTTAAGAGCCACCCATGATTCTGATTATCTATGCGCATCCCTACCCGCAGCATTCCCATGCCAATCGTCGCATGCTGGAGCAAATCTCCGCGCTGCCGGATGTAGAAGTCCGTTCGCTGTATCAGCTGTACCCGGATTTTAATATCAATATTGCCGCCGAGCAGGCCGCCGTCAGCCGCGCCAGTCTGGTGGTATGGCAGCACCCGATGCAGTGGTACAGCATCCCCCCTTTGCTGAAACTGTGGATCGATAAAGTGCTGTCTCACGGCTGGGCCTATGGCCATGGCGGTAATGCGCTGCATGGTAAGTCGCTGCTGTGGGCGGTAACCACCGGCGGCAGCGAGCATCACTTTGATATTGGCGATTATCCCGGTTTTGAAGTGCTGGCCCAGCCGCTGCAGGCGACTGCCGTCTACTGTGGGATGACGTGGCTACCGCCGTTTGCCATGCACTGTACCTTTGTGTGCGACGATGAGACCCTTTCCGCCCATGCGCGCCGCTATAAACAGTGCCTGATGAACTGGCTGGAGGAGGAACAGCATGGACAGTCATAGCATGATTCAGGCGCTGATCTATCTGGGGTCGGCGGCGCTGATTGTCCCGATCGCGGTACGTCTGGGGCTGGGATCGGTGCTCGGGTACCTGATCGCCGGTTGCATTATCGGTCCGTGGGGGCTACGGCTGGTGACCGATGCTGAAGCAATTCTCCATTTTGCTGAAATCGGCGTGGTGCTGATGCTGTTTGTCATAGGGCTGGAGCTCGATCCGCGCCGCCTGTGGACGCTGCGCATTCCGGTGTTTGGCGGCGGTATATTACAGATGGCGGCCTGCGGGATATTGCTCGGCCTGTTCTGTATGGCGCTGGGACTACGCTGGCAGGTGGCGGTGCTGATTGGTCTGACACTGGCGCTGTCGTCCACCGCCATCGCCATGCAGGCGATGAACGAGCGTAACCTGACCCTGTCGCCGATGGGGCGCAGCGCGTTTGCGGTACTGCTGTTCCAGGATATTGCGGCGATCCCGCTGGTGGCGATGATTCCGCTGCTGGCCAGCAGCGGAGCCAGTACGACCCTCGGGGCGTTTCTGATTTCGGCGCTGAAAGTGGTGGGGGCGCTGGTGCTGGTGGTGTTGCTCGGACGTTATGTCACCCGGCCAGCCCTGCGCTTTGTGGCGCGCTCCGGGCTGCGTGAAGTGTTCAGCGCCGTGGCGCTGTTTCTGGTCTTCGGTTTCGGACTGTTGCTGGAGGAGGCCGGGCTGTCGATGGCGATGGGCGCGTTTCTCGCCGGCGTACTGCTCGCCAGTTCGGAATATCGCCATGCGCTGGAAAGCGATATCGAACCGTTTAAAGGCTTGCTGCTGGGGCTATTTTTCATCGGCGTCGGTATGTCGATTGACTTCGGCACTCTGGTGCATGACCCGCTGCGCATTATTCTCCTGCTGGTCGGTTTCCTGGCGATCAAAACCCTGATGCTGTGGCTTATTACCCGTCCGCTGCGGGTGCCGGGCAAACAGCGGCGCTGGTTTGCGATATTGCTCGGTCAGGGCAGCGAGTTCGCTTTCGTGGTGTTCGGCGCCGCGCAGATGGCGCAGGTACTGGATCCCGAGTGGGCGAAAGCGCTGACTCTGGCGGTGGCGCTGTCGATGGCTGCCACGCCGCTGCTGTTGATCGTGCTGGCCAGTCTGGAAAAGAGCGGCAGCGAGCAGTCTCAGGAAGCCGATGAGATCGATGAAGAGCAGCCGCGGGTGATTGTCGCCGGTTTCGGGCGCTTCGGGCAGATAGCCGGCCGCCTGCTGCTGTCCAGCGGCGTGAAGATGGTGGTACTCGATCACGATCCGGACCATATCGAAACGCTGCGCAAATTCGGTATGAAAGTGTTCTACGGCGACGCCACGCGTATCGATCTGCTGGAATCTGCCGGGGCGGCGAAGGCGGAGGTGCTGATTAACGCCATCGACGACCCGCAAACCAGCCTGCAGCTCACGGAACTGGTAAAAGAGTATTTCCCGGATCTGCAGATTATCGCCAGGGCCCGCGATGTCGACCACTATCTGCGCCTGCGTCAGGCGGGGGTTGAAAAGCCGGAGCGTGAAACTTTTGAGAGCGCGCTGATGGTTGGGCGTCATGCCCTGGAGTCGCTGGGGGTCGGGCGCTACGAAGCGCGCGAGCGCGCCGATCACTTCCGGCGGTTTAACCTGCAGATGATGGAAGAGTTGCTGGGCGGCGAGCGGGATATTTCTTCACGGGCCGCCGCCCTGAAACGCACCAGTACTATGCTGACGGAAATCATCAGCGAGGATCGTAACCATCTGGATGTGGTGCAGCGTCACGGCTGGCAGGGAACGGAAGAGGGGAAACACAGCGGTAACCCGGCAGACGAGCCGGAAGAAAAACCGGCGCTGTAAACCGCAGGCGGGGGCGCATCAGGCGCTCCCGCCGCCGGACGATGGCTAACCGAGAGCCACTTTGATGCCCAGCGCCAGCAAAACGCCGCCGAGCAGTTTGTCGACAATTTTTTGGGTGCTGGCCAGCCCGCGCCGTACCGGCTCGCTCTGAATCAGTACCACCAGCAGCGGCCACCAGATAACCGCCAGTCCGGTGATGATGCTGGCATACCACAGTTTTTCGCCCAGTCCGGACTGGATATTCAATACCTGAGTAAACACCGCCAGAAAGAACAGCGTCGCTTTCGGGTTGAGCAGGTTGCACAGGTAGCCCTGTAAAAACGCCTTGCTCAGCGAAATATCCTGACGGGCGGTCCGGGTCACGTCCAGCTTACTGCCGCCTTTGGCCAGCAGCGCCTGAATGCCCAGCCAGATCAGATAGGCCGCTCCGGCATATTTCAACAGACCAAACAGCCATGGGGTGGTGGTGATCACGACCGCCAGCCCGGCGACACAATAAGACATATGGGTGGCGACGCCGGCGATAACGCCCGCGGTGGTCATCATGGCTGCGCTGCGGGGATAGCGCGCCGCATTGCGGATCACCAGAAAGAAATCCGGACCGGGGGAGATCATACCAAGGGTCGCGATAGTGGTAACGAAAAGCGTGGTTTCTAACATCATTATCTTCTTCAGGCTGTGTTTGCCAGAGCACTATAACACGCCGCCGGGCTACAGGGGCGGGGCTCTGGCGGGTTGGCTACAATTGGGCGGCGATTTCTCTGCGCAAAAGCGAAAAAAAACCGTTTTCACCTTGTGTCACCCGTCGACTAAAGAATGTCCTTTCCGTATAGTGGCGGCAATTTTTTCCATCTGGGATTTTTCACATGATCAGTCTGATTGCCGCGCTGGCGGTAGATCGCGTTATCGGCATGGAAAACGCCATGCCATGGGATCTGCCTGCCGATCTTGCCTGGTTTAAACGCAACACCCTGAATAAACCGGTGGTCATGGGACGCCTGACCTGGGAGTCTATCGGCCGCCCGCTGCCCGGCAGGCAGAATATCGTTATCAGCCGTCGACCTGGCGATGACGATCGGGTCATCTGGGTGAGTTCGCCAGAGGAGGCGATTCGCGCCTGTGGCGAGGCTGAGGAAATCATGGTGATTGGCGGCGGGCGTATTTATCAGCAGTTTCTGCCGCAGGCGCAGCGCCTGTACCTGACCCACATTGATGCGGAAGTGGAGGGCGATACCCATTTCCCCGAGTACGAACCGGATGAGTGGCAGTCGGTGTTCAGTGAATTCCATGATGCGGACGCCAATAATTCGCACAGTTACTGTTTTGAGATTCTGGAACGTCGTTAAGCGATCATTTTTGGTGGCCGGCGGCCAACGCCGCGGTTTGCCGATCGGGATGGCGGGATTGCTCCAGCATAAAATCGTAAAACTGTTGGCTCTGGCCGGGGAGTATTTTCCCCGGCTTTTTAATCAGGTACAGATCTCTGGTCAATGGACTGCCGCGCAGCGGGCGTACAATAATATCCGGATGCTGAAACATATATAATGTCAGTTCCGGCAGAAAGGTAATACCGGCGTCGGAAAGCAGTAACCCAAACAGCGTACTGAGCTGTTCGACTTCGATATATTTAATGTCCTGATTTGGCCATTCCATCATTTGCAGTGACTGATAAATACTGGTCGAGGGGGCAAAGCGAATCACCGTATGGTGGCTGATATCTTTTAACTCAACCTGTTTTTTTTGCGCCAGTGGATGATGTTTGTTGAGGACCAGATAAAACTTTTCGCTGAGCAGTTTATGGTGCTCAAGGGCGCTGTCCCTGGGGAGGTAACCAACAATTCCCATATCAAAATGTTCATTAATCACTGCCGCCAGACAGTGTTCAGAGGGCAAGTCTTTGATATCGAAACGGCTACCGGCATGCTGTAAGGTAAAACGCTGGATATATTCCGGCAGCAGTTTAGCCATTATTGAAGGCAGGGTAACGATAGAGATCTGGCTCTGCGCCTGGTGCAGATAGTCGCGCCATTCCCTGACGCCGCGATTAAATTCATGAATAATATTACTGGCAATACGTTGAAATATCTCGCCATCCGCCGTGAGATCGACTTTTTTAGAACTACGGGTAAATAATTTTACGCCGGCGGAGCATTCAAGGGTGTAGATAAGCTGACTAAATGCCGGCTGTGACAGATAAACCGACTCCGCCGCTCGGGTGAAATTACGGTACTTGCACAACGCCATAAAGGCTTTGCACTGTTTTATGGTTAGATTCATCATCATCCCCTGATTATTTTTAATGATATAACATCATCCTGAGCTTTATGCTGTGAGGAATGCCACAGAATGCTCCCGGAATTATTGGAGTTTCAAATGGTACTATTTAATTATTGAATTTTCGCCGACAAATTAATAAAGATATCCTGCCTCTACATAATTATAAATTAACTACAGACTTTATTTTATGGTTCAGGAGAACTAAACGATGATTGCGTTATTTGGTCTGTTAACCATAATTGTCGTCCTGGCGACAATTATGACTAAAAAGATGTCGCCGATGGCGGCGCTAATTGCTGTTCCGATCATAATGGCGTTACTGGCGGGTTTCGATCTTACCGAAGTGAATAAGTTTGCGGTTGGCGGGGTGAAAAATATCGCGCCGGTGATCGGCATGTTTGTTTTCGCCATTCTGTTTTTTGGCATTCTGACTGATGCCGGAATGCTCGATCCGATTATCGACCGGGTGCTAAAAGTGGTGGGAAACCGCCCGGCGCGTATTGTGCTGGGAAGCGCAATCCTCGCGTCGGTGGTACATCTCGACGGTTCCGGGGCGGTGACGTTTCTGGTTACCGTACCGGCCATGCTGCCGCTCTATAAGCGTCTGAACATGGACCCGCGTATCCTCGCCTGCGCCGTGGCGATGGCGGCAGGGGTATGTAATATGCTGCCGTGGGGCGGCCCTACTCTGCGGGCGGCCTCGTCATTACAGGTCCCGGTGATGGAGCTGTTCCTGCCGGTATTACCGGCCATGCTGTCCGGGCTGGCGTTTGTCTACCTGTGTGCCTGGCTGCTGGGCAAGCGTGAAGAAAAACGCCTTGGCTACAGCCGCCATAGCGTACCGACGGGCATGGACAATAGCGTACTGACGGCGAAAACGCTGACCCCGGAGGAGCAGGCGATGCGGCGCCCGCATCTCTTCCCGGTGAATGTGCTGCTGGTGCTGGTGGTGATAGGCAGCATGATCAGCGGAAAAGTCGATCCGATTATCTGTTTTATGCTGGGTACTATCGCCGCGTTATTAATTAATTACCGCCGGCCGGATCAGCAGAAGGCGCGTATTGACGCCCACGCGAAATCAGCGCTGATGATGGCCGGTATTCTTTTCGCCGCGGGAATTTTTACCGGCGTGATGAAAGAATCCGGCATGCTTAAAGAGATGGCCGGCTATATGGCGACGCATATTCCCCGCGATATGGCGAGCCACTTCCCTTTTATTATCGGGCTGATCGCCATGCCGCTCAGCATGATATTCGACCCGGACTCTTTCTACTTCGGGATTCTTCCGGTGCTATCAACCGCAGGGCAGCAGCTTGGCGTCGATCCGCTTCAGATGGGGCAGGCGGCTATTTTCGGGCAAATGACCACCGGTTTTCCGGTCAGTCCACTGACGCCGGCGACGTTCTTGCTGGTGGGGCTGGCGGGTATTGATTTAGGTGAACACCAGAAGTTCAGTTTCTTATTTTTATGGGCCGCATCCATCGTGATGACGCTGGTGGCGGTGTTAATCGGCATCTTCCCCCTCTGAACGGGGTCAGGATGAAGGATAAACAGTGATGAAAACGATCAGAATTGGCGGTGGCGCCGGTTATGCCGGCGATCGAATTGAGCCTGCGGTGGAACTGGCGGAAAAAGGCGATATTCACTATTTAGTTTTTGAGTGTCTGGCGGAACGGACCATTGCTATCGGCCAGCGCCAGAAAGCGGCCGACCCTACTCGCGGCTATAACGAATTACTGGTAGAGCGTATGGCGGCGGTATTGCCGGTTTGCCTGGCGAAAAAGATTAAAATTATTACCAATATGGGCTCCGCTAACCCGACATATGCCGCCAGGGCCGTTGAAGCGCTGGCGCGCCAGATGGGGGCCCGGAATCTGAAGATCGCCATTGTTGGCGGCGACGATGTCCTTGAGCAGGTAACAGAACACGATCTTCAGCTTGATGAGGCGGCCAGGCCGGTTTCACTGTGCGGCAAAACCATCATTTCCGCTAACGCCTACCTCGGCGCGGAACCGCTGGTTGAAGCGCTGGCGGCGGGCGCCGATATCATTATTGCCGGGCGGGTCGCCGATCCTTCTCTGTTTCTGGCTCCGATGATCCATGAATTTGGCTGGCGGGAAGATGACTGGGAGAAACTCGGCAAAGGAACCCTGGTCGGGCACCTGCTGGAGTGCGCCGGTCAGGTGACGGGCGGTTACTTTGCCGATCCGGGTTACAAAGATGTGTCGGAACTGGCGCGGCTGGGGTTCCCGATTGCCGAGGTGAGCGAGGACGGGGATGCGCTGATCACCAAAGTGGCGGACGCCGGCGGCCGCGTGACGGTACAGACCTGTAAAGAGCAGATGCTGTATGAAATTCACGATCCCTGCCGCTATGTGACGCCGGACGTGGTGGCTGATTTTTCCCGGGTGACCTTTTACCAGGCCGGACCGGACAGCGTCGCGGTACAGGGGGCCAGCGGCGTGGCGCGTACCGCCACCCTGAAGGTGTCGGTCGGCTATCAGGATGGATTTATCGGCGAAGGCGAAATCTCTTATGCCGGTCCCGGAGCCGTAGCGCGCGGCGAACTGGCGCTGGCCATCGTCAAACAACGTTTTGCCCTGTGCGGCGTGACCCTGCCGGAAGCCCGCTATGACCTGATTGGCGTTAATGCGTTACACGGCGATCGCCTGTCGTACGGAGGGGATCCCTATGAAGTGCGCGCCAGGGTAGCCGCTCGCTGCGCCACCCGACAGGAGGCGGCGCGAATCGGTAATGAAGTCGAGACACTGTATACCAATGGGCCTGCCGGCGGCGGCGGTGCGACTAAAAATATCAAAGAAATTATTGCCATGGACTCAACGTTAATTCCCCGCGTATGGGTCAGCCCGCGGGTAGATTATCTGGAGGTTGCCGAATGAAATTGCGTGAAATTGCTCACTCCCGTAGCGGAGATAAAGGAAATATTTCCAATCTCTCGCTTATTGCTTATTCCGCAGAGGATTTTGAGACCCTTAAATTCGCGGTCACCGCCGAACGCGTAAAAGCGTATTTCAGCGATATTGTTCAGGGCGAGGTAATTCGCTATGAACTCCCGGAAATTGCGGCGCTCAACTTTGTGATGAAAGGCGCGCTGGGGGGTGGCGTCACCCGGTCTCTGGCGCTGGACATGCACGGTAAGGGGTTAAGTTCGGCAATTCTGAATATGGACATTTAATTCCACCTGACGGTGGAAAATAACAATGACCTCCCGGGGAAATAACCGGGAGGAGCCGTCTTGCGCCGTAGTCGCATCAGGGAAATCAGTATGAATAACAAAATCATCGGCGATGAAGCGTTTCGCCATTTATTACACGATGGCATGACCATCATGTGCGGCGGTTTTATGGCGGTCGGCACGCCAGCTTATTTGGTGAAACAAATTCTGTTGTCCGGGGTGACGGATTTAACGCTGATTTGTAATGACACCGGATTTGTTGATAAAGGCATTGGTCCGCTGATCGCCAGCGGGCAGGTGAAGCGGGTGATCGCTTCTCATATCGGCACCAACCCGGAAACCGGGCGGCGGATGATTGCCGGCGAAATCGAGGTTGAACTGGTTCCTCAGGGGACGCTGGCGGAGCGGATTCGCTGCGGCGGCGCCGGACTGGGGGGCGTACTGACGCCGACCGGGCTCGGGACCGTGGTTGAAGAACATAAGCAACAAATCGTGGTTAACAATACGCCCTGGCTGCTGGAACTGCCGCTGCGCGCCGAGCTGGCGATTCTTGGCGCCGCGGTGGCCGATGAAACCGGCAACCTGATCTATGCCCTGACGGCGCGCAACTTTAACCCGCTGATGGCGCTGGCGGCGGAGGTCGTGGTGGCCCAGGTGGAGCGTGTGGTGCCCACAGGGATGCTGAATCCTGAAGTTATCATCACGCCCGCCGCGCTGGTTGATTACTTATATGTGGAGGAGGCGGCATGACGGCGAAAGCGATCATTGCCCGGCGCGTGGCCAGGGAGTTGCAGGATGGCGATGTGGTGAATCTGGGCATCGGTTTACCCACCCGGGTGGCCGACTACCTGCCACCGGGGATTCAGGTCACTCTGCAATCGGAGAATGGGTTTCTCGGTCTGGGGCCGGTGACGGAGGAGAATGCCAGCCTGGTGAATGCCGGCGGTCAGCCCTGCGGTTTGACGCCCGGTGCGGCGATGTTTGACAGCGCCTTTTCGTTCGCGCTGATCCGCGGCGGCCATATTGATGTATGTGTGCTCGGGGCGCTACAGGTCGACGAACTGGGCAATCTCGCCAACTGGGTGATCCCCGGGAAAATGGTGCCCGGCATGGGGGGCGCCATGGATCTGGTGGTGGGCGCCAGAAAAGTCATTATCGCGACTGAACACTGCGCAAAGGACGGCAGCGCCAAGCTGCTGCGCCGCTGCACTTTTCCGCTGACGGCGCAGGGCAAGGTCGCCATGGTGGTGACGGAGCATGCGGTATTCCGCTTTACCGACGGCAGAATGCTGCTGACGGAGATAAATCCGCAATTGACGGTGGCGCAACTGCGTGAAATGACACTCGCCCGGTTTGAGGTCGCCGCTGACCTGACCGCGCTGCGCTTCGACTAAAGGGAGAGAGATGATGGATTCAGTGGTGATTGTCCGGGCGCAGAGAACCGCGATCGGCAAGTTTGGCGGGATGTTGTCCGGTGTACCGGCGGTGAAACTGGGCGCTTTAGCGATTGGCGCCTGTCTGGAGACCCTGCCCGAAGAATGCGTGTTTGATGAAGTGATCCTCGGTAATGTTCTGCAGGCGGGCAGTGGGCAAAACCCGGCGCGCCAGGCGGCGCTGCTGGCGGGGATTTCCCTGCATACGCCGGCCTTTACGGTCAATAAAGTGTGTGGTTCGGCAATGAAGGCGGTGGTACTGGGGGCGCAGGCGATTCAGTGCGGCGATGCGGCGGCGATTGTCGCCGGCGGCATGGAAAATATGAGCCTCGCGCCGTATGTGCTGGATAAGGCTCGCCAGGGCTACCGAATGGGAGATGGCGTGATGGTAGACGCCATGCTCAGGGACGGCCTGTGGTGTGCGATTAATCACCAGCCGATGGGGATAACCGCGGAAAATCTGGCGACCCGATACGCTATTAGCCGTGAAGAGCAGGACGCGATGGCGCTGGCCTCACAGCGTAAAGCCGTGGCGGCAATCCGCGAAGGGCGCTTCGCCGACGAGATCGTGCCGGTAGAGGTGACCATCAAAAAAGAGAAACGGCTTTTCGCGGTGGATGAATTCCCGCGCGAAGACGCCACTATGGACTCTCTGGCGGCGCTGCGCCCGGCGTTTACCCCGGCGGGCAGCGTCACGGCCGGTAATGCTTCCGGCATCAATGATGCGGCGGCGGCGCTGGTACTGATGTCAGAAACCGAGGCCCATATCCGCGGCATTACGCCGCTGGCGCGTATTCGCGGCTGGGCATCATCGGGAGTGGCGCCGGAGATTATGGGCATTGGCCCGGTTCAGGCTTCCCGCCGGGCGCTGGCGGCGGCGGGCGTTGAGCTGGCGGATATCGATCTGATTGAGGCGAATGAGGCGTTTGCCGCCCAATATCTGGCCGTAGAGCGGAAACTGGGACTTGATGCGCGCAGGGTCAATGTCAACGGCGGCGCGATTGCGCTGGGGCACCCTATCGGCGCCAGCGGCGCGCGTATTCTGGTGACGCTGGTGCATGCCTTACGTCATTATGACAAACAGCTGGGGCTGGCGACGTTGTGTATCGGCGGCGGTCAGGGGATCGCTATGGTGATTGAGCGCCTGTAGTATTGCCGGCAACTGGGCTGCCGCACCGCTGGCGGGCGGCAAACCCAGTCAATGACTCAGGAAGCCGCCGTCAGCGGACTGCCGCCGGCTTCTTGCCGGCGGTTAGACGGTTGAGTAAAGAAAGCTTTATCTTCCCAGCGCAGGCAGGTTAATTCTCCTCCCCAACAGCATCCGGTATCCAGCGCGTAAATGCCGGGCGGCGTGCCTTTTCCTTCCAGCGACGCCCAGTGACCAAACACAATACTGTATTGCGCCGGTACCGGGCCGGGCAGGTCAAACCACGGCTTCAGCGGCGCCGGGGCGCTGTCCGGGGTGTCTTTACAGTACATATCCAGTTGACCGCCGGGGAAGCAATAGCGCATGCGGGTCAGAGAGTTGGTAATAAAGCGCAGACGCGCCAGACCACTGAGTTCCCCGGACCAGTTATTGGGCATATCGCCGTACATGGCGTCGAGAAAATAGGGGTAACTGTCGCTGCTGAGCACCGCTTCAACGTCGCTGGCGCAGGCCCGGGCCGTGGCCAGATCCCACTGGGGCGTGATCCCGGCATGGGCCATCACCAGCTTTTTCTCTTCGTCGACCTGCAACAGCGGCTGGCGGCGTAGCCAGTTGAGCAGCAGGTCGGCATCCGGCGCTTCCAGCAGCGGCGCGAGGCGATCTTTGGGTTTGTTGCGGCTGATGCCGGCAAATACCGCCAGCAGATGCAAATCGTGATTGCCCAGCACCAGACGCACCGCATCGCCCAGCGAACGAACGTAGCGCAATACTTCCAGCGACGCCGGCCCGCGGGCGACCAGATCGCCGGTCAGCCACAGGGTGTCTGTTTCAGGCGAGAACTCCACCTGTTTCAGTAACGCGATCAGTTCATCATAACAGCCGTGAACATCGCCTATCAGGTATGTTGACATGCGTTTTAGTGAATAAAAGTTGGAATCGCGAGGCGGAAAACGGGGATAGCCACATGAAAAATATCTCCCTGTTCATCCACCATTTCATAGTGGCCCTGCATGGTGCCCAGCGGCGTTTCCAGCACCGCGCCGCTGGTATACTGGTACTCGCTCCCCGGCGCGATATGCGGCTGTACGCCAACCACGCCGGCGCCCTGGACTTCGGTTTGCCGGCCATTGCCGTTGGTGATAAGCCAGTAGCGGCCCAGTAGTTGTACCGGCGTTCGCCCCAGATTGCGGATGGTCACGGTATAGGCAAATACGAACCGTTCCTCGTCCGGGGATGACTGTGATTCGATATAAACGCTTTGTACCTGAACACAGACGCGGGGCGAATCTAGCATGATTTAACTCTCCTTCTGCGGCGGATTGTCGGCGATGAAGTTCGCCAGTTGACAATACTGTGCCACGGAAACATTTTCAGCCCGCATTGCCGGGTCAATGCCCAGAGCGCTGAGCTGTTCAGCGCTGAACAGGTTACCAAGACTGTTGCGGACCGTTTTGCGCCGCTGGTTAAAGGCCTCGGTGGTGATGCGGCTGAGGATGCGCAGATCCTTAACCGGGTGCGGCAGCGTTGCGTGCGGCACCAGCCTGACCACGGCGGAGTTTACTTTCGGCGGCGGCGTGAATGCGCCCGGCGGCACTTCGAGTACCGGGATCACCTGGCAGTAATATTGCGCCATGACGCTTAAACGACCATACGCCTTACTGTTTGGCCCGGCAACCAGACGATTGACCACCTCTTTCTGCAGCATAAAGTGCATATCGGCAATGGCATCAGTATAGCTAAACAGGTGGAACATCAGCGGGGTGGAAATGTTATACGGCAAGTTGCCGAACACCCGCAGCGGCTGGCCCAGCGTGGCTGACAGCTCGCCAAAATCCATGGTCATGGCGTCCTGCTGGTAAATAGTCAGCTTTGGCGCCAGAAACGGGTGAGTCTGCAGGCGGGCCGCCAGATCGCGATCCAGTTCAATCACTGTCAGCTTGTCAAGCCGTTCACCGACGGGTTCGGTCAATGCCCCCAGCCCCGGGCCGATTTCAACCATCGCCTGGTTTTTCTGCGGGTTAATGGCGGCGACAATGCTGTCGATAACAAACTGGTCGTTGAGAAAGTTTTGCCCGAAGCGTTTACGGGCTAAATGGCCCTGATGGACTCGATTATTCATTACTGTTAACAATCATCTTGATGGCGAGATTAAGCGCCGTGATAAAACTGCCGACGTCGGCTGTTCCCTGGCCTGCCAGCTCCAGCGCCGTGCCGTGGTCGACCGACGTACGAATAAAGGGTAACCCGAGGGTGATATTCACCGCCCGGCCAAAGCCCTGGTACTTTAACACGGGCAACCCCTGATCGTGGTACATCGCCAGTACCGCGTCGGCATTATTGAGATATTTCGGTTGAAACAGCGTATCGGCGGGCAGCGGCCCGCTCAAACGCATACCGCGGGCGCGCATCTCTTCCAGCACCGGGATAATGGTATCAATCTCTTCGTGGCCCATATGGCCGCCTTCGCCGGCGTGAGGGTTAAGCCCACACACCAGGACATGGGGATCGGCAATACCGAATTTGGTCCGTAGATCGTGGTGCAGAATGGTGATGATCTGGCGCAGCAGCGGCGGGGTGATGGCGTCGGCGACGGTTCTCAGCGGCAGGTGCGTGGTGGCCAGCGCCACGCGCAGCTCCTGCGTCGCCAGCATCATCACCACTTTTTCGCTGCCGGCACGCTCCTCGAAAAATTCGGTATGGCCGGTAAACGGCAGGCCGGCATCGTTGATGATGCCCTTGTGCACCGGACCGGTGACCAGCGCCGCAAATTCTCCGTTCAGACAGCCGTCACAGGCCCTGGCCAGTGTCTCCACTACATAGCCGCCATTCTCTACCGCCAACTGCCCGGGGATAACCGGCGCGCGCAGGGCGCAGGGGAGGAACGTCAGGGTTCCGGCTCGTTGCGCCGCAGCGGGGGTATCGGGGTTATAGGGCAGCAGACGCAGCGGAAGGCCGAGCAGCGCGGCGCGCTGCTGCAGCAGTTCGGGAGAGGCGCAGACTACCAGCTCTACAGGCCAGTCGCGCTGCGCCAGCGCGACGACCAGGTCGGGACCAATCCCGGCGGGTTCGCCGGGAGTGATTGCGACGCGCCAGGTTTTAGCCATTGCCATCAATAATTTTCACGTAGGCGCTGGCGCGCTGTTCCTGCATCCAGGTAGCCACTTCTTCGGAGAACTTACGGTTGAACAGCATACGATACGCCCGGTCTTTCTGCGCTTCGTCGGTTCTGTCCACATTACGGGTATCCAGCAGCTCAATCAGGTGCCAGCCGAAAGAGGAGTGAACCGGGTCACTCATCTGGCCCTTATTGAGTTTTAACAGCGCATCGCGGAAGGCCGGATCGAAGACGCTCGGCACATTCCAGCCCATGTCGCCGCCCTGGTTGGCGGAACCCGGATCCTGAGAAAACTCTTTCGCGGCTTCGGCGAAGGTGGTTTTACCGCTCTTAATGTCAGCGGCGATCTCCAGCAGTTTGGAACGCGCCTGGGCATCAGTCATGATTGGCGACGGCCGCAGCAGGATATGGCGGGCGTGAACCTCAGTCACCGAGATATTCTGGGTCTGGCCGCGAATATCGTTCACTTTCAAAATATGGAAACCCACGCCGGAGCGGACAGGACCGACTACATCGCCTTTTTTCGAGCTGCTCAGCGCCTGGGCAAAGATGGACGGCAGTTCCTGAATGCGCCCCCAACCCATCTGACCGCCTTTCAGGGCCTGCTGATCGGCAGAATACGTGATCGCCAGTTTCCCGAAATCGGTACCGTTACGCGCCTGGTCGACAATGGAGCGCGCCTGGGTTTCCGCCTCGCCCACCTGCGCGGAGGTGGGGTTTTCCGGCAGCGGAATCAAAATATGACTGAGGTTCAGCTCGGTGCTGGCGTCATTCTGATTACCGACCTGCTGGGCCAGCGACTCCACTTCCTGAGGCAGGATGGTAATACGGCGACGCACTTCGTTATTACGCACTTCCGCAATGATCATCTCTTTACGGATCTGGCTGCGATAGGTGTTGTAATTGATGCCATCGTAGGCCAGACGGCTGCGCATCTGGTCCAGGGACATGTTGTTCTGCTGAGCGATATTGGCAATCGCCTGGTTAAGCTCCTGATCGCTGATGTTCACCCCCATTTTCTGGCCCATCTGCAGGACAATCTGGTCCATAATCAGACGTTCCAGAATCTGGTGGCGCAATGTGTTGTCGTCCGGCAACTGCTGCCCGGCCTGCTGGGAGTTGAGTTTAACGGATTGCATCAGCCCGTCGACGTCGCTCTCCAGTACTACGCCATTATTGACTACAGCAGCCACCTTATCGACCATCTGAGGGGCGGCGAAAGCGCTATTGGCCACTAAAGCGATGCTGAGAAGCAGCGTTCTCCAGTTCTTCATACGTTTTCCATTCTGTTTAACCGCAGTGCGGAAGAGAGATAAAACCATCTTAATTACAGCGAACTCTGGTACGGCAGGATGTTGGAACGCAACATCTGCGGAGTCCCCAGCCCATAGTTCGAACTCAGACCTCGTAGTTCGATGTTAAAGCCGAACACATTGTCATATTTGCTATTGTTGTTCTCCCAGCCGTTGATCTTGCGTTCGTAGCCGACGCGAATCGCATAACAGCAGGAGCTGTACTGCACCGCCAGCATTTGATCCGCGGACTGGTTAGCGTTGGTGTCGTAATAATACGCGCCCACCACCGACCAACGATCGGCCAACGGATAGCTGGCGGTCACGCCGACCTGAGAGATACCGTCTTTATACTGCTCCGCGGTGGAATAGCTCGGCAGCGTGGCCTGAATGTATTCCGGGCTGGCGTAGCGGTAGTTCAACTGTACCATCCGATCCTGATCGTGACGGTATTCAATCACCGCGTTACCGTTGGCGACATTATCCAGGCGGGTATCGTACTGCACGCCGCCGCGCAGACCCCAGCGGTCGCTGATCCGCCAGTAAGTATCTCCGGCCCAGACGACAGAACCGGTGCGCTTGTTATTTTCATAACGAATATTGTCGTCACCGGTGCGAGGCTCGGTGAAATAGTAGATTTGACCGACGGAAACATTAAAACGTTCAATGGATGCGTCATCATAAACGCGCGATGTGATACCGGTCGTCACCTGGTTGGCCGAAGCGATGCGATCGAGGCCGCTGTAGCTGCGGTCGCGGAACAGGCCGGTGTAGTCTGATTGCAGCAGCGTCGAGTCGTACATATTGATGCTGCTCTGGTCGCGGTACGGGATGTACAGATACTGGGCGCGCGGCTCCAGCGTCTGGGTATAGCCCTGCTCCCAGCTCATATCGCGCTGGAAGACCATTTTTCCGTCGACTTTGAACTGCGGCATAAACCGGTTCACGGAGTCTTTCAGACGATTAGCCGCCGCGGTGTCATTGCCATTGTTGGCGAGATAGCGGCGATATTCGTCCAGATTGTTCTGATCGTAGTGAGTGGCCAGCAGTTTGGCTTCGGTATTCAGACTACCCCTGGAGTTCGCCAGCGGCAGATCCAGCGTCGGCTCGATATGCAGACGGGTGGCCTCCGGCAGGTTGCTGTTGGTATTGGAAAAACGCGCTACCTGACCGTAAATATGGGCGTCGAACGGCCCGAGATCGTTCTGCCAGAAGTTAAGATCGACCTGCGGCAGCGAACTGTAGGAGTTGCTATTGGCCCGATCGAAAACCTGGAACTGGCGGGTTGATACCGTGGCGTCGAAATTCTCGATAGCATAGCCGACGCTGAATTTTTGCGTGGCATAGCCGTCAGTACTGGAGCCATACTCCGAAGTGAAATCGTTAAAGTAATCGGAGTCGCTGACTTTGGTGTAGTCGGCGCTGAAACGCCAGACTTGATCCATCACCCCGAAGTGCCGCCAGTAGAACAACCAGCGGTTGTCGCGATCGTTGCTTCTGGAGTATCTGTCGTCAGACGGCAGATAATCGAACTCCATCAGGCCGGTGCCCACCTGGGTCAGATAGCGGAATTCGTTTTGCCACTGCACATTACCGCGTTTATCGATGTAGTGCGGCGTGATGGTGGCGTCGAAGTTCGGCGCAATATTCCAGTAGTAGGGCAGGGTAAATTCAAAGCCGTTCTTCGACCCGTATTTGGCATTCGGGATCAGGAAGCCGGAGCGGCGCTTGTCGCCCACCGGGAGTTGTAAATAAGGGCTGTAGAAGATGGGCACCGGGCCAAGCTTAAAGCGCGCGTTCCAGATTTCCGCGACCTGCTCTTCGCGATCGTGGATCACTTCGCTCCCCACCACGCTCCAGGTGTCGGAGCCGGGCAGGCAGGAGGTAAAGGTGCCGTTTTCCAGAATGGTATAGCGATTTTCGCCGCGCTGTTTCATGACATCCGCGGTGCCGCGGCCCTGGCGGCCGACCATCTGGTAATTACCGTCCCAGACGTTAGTGTCTTTGGTGTTGAGATTCGACCAGGCTTTCGGTCCTTTGAGGATCACCTGATTATCGTCATAGTGCACGTTACCCAACGCGTCCACGGTGCGTACCGGATCGGCCTGGCCCTCCAGCTCTTTCTGGTGAAGCTGGACCTCATCGGCCTGCAGGCGGCTGTTACCCTGGCGGATATCGACATTGCCGGCGAACACCGCGCTTTGCGGATAATTCCCCTTTGCGCTGTCGGCATCAATAGTGACCGGCAATTCGTTAGTTTTGCCTTCGACCAGAGGGCGATTATAGCTCGGTACGCCGAGCAGACACTGCGAGGCGAGATCTGCTGCCAGACCGTGTTGGCTATAAATGGCTGAGCCAATCATGGTGGCCAGCAAGGTGGGAATACGTTTTTTCATGCGTGTTATTCGTTGTTCCATCATCAATAGCTTAGAGTCTGGTCGGCCAGGCGGGTAGCGCTGACAAACCGTCAGAGACTAACGTACTCATTCTCATCGCGCCAGTGTTATCCTGACCGTTTTCTCAACGCCTGTTAGTCACTACTCAGAATGACAGGTATGATAATGCAAATTTTAGCCGACGGCATGACGATTTGGGGAGTATATGCAGTATTGGGGAAAAGTAGTGGGTGTCGCCATGGCGCTGATGATGGGCGGCGGCTTCTGGGGCATGGTACTCGGGCTGTTGATTGGCCACCTGTTTGACAGAGCGCGTAGCCGCAAAACCGTCTGGTTTGCTAACCAGCAGCAGCGCCAGTCGCTGTTCTTTTCCACGACCTTTGAGGTTATGGGCCATCTGACGAAATCGAAAGGCCGGGTGACCGAGGCGGATATTCAGATAGCGATCCTGTTGATGGATCGCATGCAGCTGCGCGGCGAGGCGCGAACGGCGGCCCAGCACGCTTTTCGGGTCGGGAAATCTTCCGGCTACCCGCTGCGGGAGAAGATGCGCCAGCTGCGCGGCGTCTGCTTTGGCCGCTCGGATTTGATTCGGATGTTTCTGGAAATCCAGATTCAGGCAGCATTCGCCGATGGTTCTCTGCATCCCAATGAACAGGAAGTGCTGTACGTCATCGCCGAAGAGCTGGGTATTTCGCGCCGTCAGTTCGAACAGTTTCTGCGCATGATGCAGGGTGGCGCGCAATTTGGCGGCGGCTACCAGCACTCCCGGCAGGGCGGCTATCAGCAGGCGCAGCGTGGGCCGACGCTGGAGGATGCCTGTAATGTGTTGGGAGTGAAAAGCAGCGACGATGCGCAAACCATCAAGCGCGCCTACCGTAAGCTGATGAGCGAACACCATCCCGATAAACTGGTGGCGAAAGGATTACCGCCGGAGATGATGGAAATGGCCAAGCAGAAGGCTCAGGAGATTCAGAAAGCCTATGAACTGATCAAGGAACAGAAAGGTTTTAAATAGACAGGTCTGCGCTTCACGCTGACTTCACATCGCCGCCCTAACATCCGCGGGTATTTCACCAACAAAGGAATGCCGCAATGCCCCCGGATGTGACTGTTTTATCCCGTAAAACCTCGGCGGGGCTGATCCTCGCCGGCGCGCTGTTCGGCGCGTTTCTCTGGCTATTGAGCCGTTATGACCATGTCTTCACCTCCACACAGCTCTGCTACGCTCTGGCGCTGACGACCACCTTTTTCGTGGCGCTGGTGTGCGCCGCGCGGCGCTTTAGCGACCGGCGGCTGTGGTGCGGCATTGCGCTGTTGATGGTGATTGTCGGCCTGATGGCGGGCTGGCTGAACTGGAATGCCTTCAGTGAGGATGGTATCGGAGGGGGTCAGGCAATCGCTCTGCGCTTCGCCTTGTGCCTGGCGCTGCTGCTGTTTATCGCCGTTCCCTGGCTGCAGTGCTGGATTCACACTGGCGCATGGCGCGGCGACTATACGTCGCTTTACGAGCAACTGTGGCATAACGGCATTACCGTACTGATTATTCTGTTGATCAACGGTCTGTCTGGCGGGCTGGTGGTTCTGGCGCTGGCCTTGTTCCATATGCTGGATCTGACATTACCTTATGATCTGACCCGGTTCTGGCAATTACTGCTCAGCGCGCTGACTGGCGCATTGAGCGTCAGCGGCGTGGTGCTGGCGCGTACTCAACCCGCTATGCTGCGCGCGGTGCAGCATATTTTTACTCAGATTATTAGCGGTCTGCTGCCGATGATGGCGCTGATCTCACTGCTGTTTATGGCGGCGCTGCCGTTCGTCGGTCTGGATACCCTCTCGCAGCGCGTCTCTTCCAACGGGCTGTTGAATACCTTAACCCTGTGTCTGATGCTGATGGCCTCCGTGGTCTGGTATCCGCAGCGCGACGCCGCGCCTTATCCGCGCTGGCTGGGGGGGCCGATACAACTGGCGCTGGGTCTGACACCGTTCTGCGCGGCGGCGGCACTGTATGCGCTGGCGCTACGTGTGGCTCAGTACGGCTGGACGCCGGATCGGGTCAACGCCGCACTGGTGACGGCGATAAGTGCAGTCTGGTCGCTGGGGATGGTCTGGGCCCTGTGGCGCGGACGCGGCTGCGTGGTATTCAACCCGGCGCGGATTAATCTGGCGGTACTGTTATTGCTGCTGGCAGGGCTGTTTGCCAGCCATTCACCGCTGGTCGACCCTTATCGTATCAGCGTTAATCACCAGTTAGCCCGTTACCATAGCGGCCAGGCCAGCGCTGAAGAAGTGCGTAGCATGTTCTGGTCGGCGGGCCGCCGCGGTCACGATGCGCAATCGCGTTTGCTGGATAATAAATCAATAGTGAAGGAAACCACCCTGGTGGAGTATCTTGAGGCGATCGCCATAGCGCAAGGCGTTGCCGCACCGGACAGAGCGTTTTTCCGCAGCCTGGAGAAAGAGATCGACTATAAAATGTCAACCTGCCTGAAAACCAAAGGGCGCTGCCTGCTGGCCAGCCAGGATATGAACGGCGACGGGCACAGCGAATACCTGCTGTTCGACCAGGAGCAGCATACGGTGATTGTGCTGTCACGGGAGACGGGCGGCCACTGGCAACCCCGGGGTTCCGGCAATTACCCGGCCTCAGATCGGCTACCGCAAATGCTGGCGGAGAACACCATCACGTCGCAGCCAAAAGCCTGGCGGGATGTGTTGATCGGCGAGCAGCGGGTTAATATTCATTACTACCGCTAGCGGCCAGCCTGCCAGGCCAGTATCAGAAATCCGCCGCCGCGCGAAACGTCATGCGGTTGCCGTAAGCCGGGTGGGTGATGGTCAGGGATTCCGCGTGCAGCAGCAGGCGCGGCGCCATGGCCAGCGCCTGCGCAGTGGCGTAAAATTTGTCCCCGAGAATTGGGTGCCCCAGCGCCTGCATGTGCACCCGCAACTGGTGCGAACGCCCGGTAATCGGCTTGAGCAATACCCGGGCGGTATTATCCGCCGCGTATTCCAGTACCTGATATTCGGTTTGCGCCGCTTTACCGGTTTCGTGGCAGACTTTCTGCTTTGGCCGGTTCGGCCAGTCGCAGATTAACGGCAGATCCACCAGACCTTGTTCCCGGGCGGGATGACCCCAGACGCGCGCCAGATAGTGCTTCTGCGGCTCCCGTTCGCGAAACTGGCGTTTCAGCTCGCGCTCCGCCGCTTTGGTCAGCGCCACGACAATCACCCCGCTGGTGGCCATATCCAGACGATGCACCGACTCCGCCGCCGGGTAATCGCGCTGAATGCGCGCCATGATACTGTCCCGGTGCTCTTCCAGACGCCCGGGTACTGACAGCAGGCCGCTGGGCTTGTTCACCACCATGATGTGGTCATCCTGATACAGAATGACCAGCCAGGGATCAGTAGGTGGGTTGTAGGTTTCCATTACCATTACAGGGTCGCTTTGCTTATTGGTGGGTCACCACGATCAGGCGCAGCGCGTCGAGGCGCCAACTGGCCTGGTCGAGACTTTCCAGCACCTGCTGGCGGTTATTTTCGATGGCGCTGAGTTCGTCGTCGCGAATATTCGGATTCACGGCGCGCAGCGCTTCGAGACGCGACAATTCCGCGGACAGCTTTTCATCCGCTTCGCCGTGCGCTGCGTCGATCAGCGCCCGGGCGGCATTTTCCACCTGGTTTTCCGCCAGTTGCAGAATAGCGTGTACATCCTGCTGTACCGCATTCACCAGCTTGCTGCCGGTATGGCGATTGACGGCGCTGAGCTGGCGGTTAAAACTTTCGAATTCCACCTGCGAGGCGAGGTCGGTGCCGTTCTTATCGAGCAGCATACGCACTGGCGTCGGCGGCAGGAAGCGGTTGAGCTGCAACTGCTTCGGCGCTTTGGCCTCTACCACATACATTAGCTCCACCAGCAGGGTTCCCACCGGCAACGCTTTGTTTTTCAGCAGGGACAGGGCGCTGCTGCCGGTATCGCCGGAGAGGATAAGATCGAGGCCGTTACGGATAATCGGATGTTCCCAGGTCAGGAACTGAGCATCTTCCCGGGACAGCGCCACGTCGCGATCGAAGGTGATGGTGCAGCCGTCTTCCGGCAGCCCCGGGAAGTCCGGCACCAGCATATGATCGGAGGGGGTCAGGACTATCATGTTATCCCCTTTATCATCCTGGTTGATGCCGATGATATCGAACAGGTTCATGGCAAAACTCACCAGCGCGATATCGTTATCCTGTTCGGCAATCTCCTGCGCCAGCGCCTGGGCCTTTTCGCCGCCGTTGGAGTGAATCTCCAGCAGGCGGTCGCGGCCTTTCTCAAGCTGCTCTTTCAGGGCGTCGTGCTGCTCGCGGCAGGATTTGATCAGCGCGTCGAAGCCTTCACTGTTTTCCGGGTTGGCGAGATAGCCGATCAGCTTGTGATACACGCTGTCATAAATGGCGCGTCCGGTCGGACAGGTATGTTCGAAAGCGTCCAGCCCTTCGTGATACCAGCGCACCAGCACCGACTGGGCAGTTTTTTCCAGATAAGGAACGTGGATCTGAATATCGTGGGCCTGGCCGATACGGTCAAGACGGCCAATTCGCTGCTCCAGCAGATCCGGGTTAAACGGCAGGTCAAACATCACCAGATTACTGGCGAACTGGAAGTTGCGGCCTTCAGAGCCGATTTCCGAACACAGCAGTACCTGCGCGCCGGTATCTTCTTCGCCAAACCAGGCGGCGGCCCGGTCGCGTTCGACAATCGACATCCCTTCATGGAATACTGCGGCGCGAATGCCTTCCCGCTCGCGCAGCACCTGTTCAAGCTGAAGCGCGGTGGTGGCCTTGGCGCAAATCACCAGCACCTTCTGCGAACGGTGGCTGGTCAGATAGCCCATCAGCCATTCGACGCGCGGATCGAAGTTCCACCAGGTGCCGCTATCGCCCTCAAATTCCTGATAAATCTGCTCCGGGTAGAGCATATCCCGGGCGCGCTCCTCGTCGGATTTGCGGGTGCCCATGATCCCGGAAACTTTAATTGCGGTCTGGTACTGGGTGGGCAGCGGCAGGCGAATGGTGTGCAGCTCGCGCCTGGGGAAGCCTTTTACGCCGTTACGGGTATTGCGGAATAGCACCCGGCTGGTACCGTGGCGATCCATCAGCATGGCGATCAGCTCCTGGCGCGCAGCGGCGGCTTCGACGCGGTCGCTATTGGCGGTTTGCAGCAGCGGCTCGATATCCTGTTCGCCGATCAAGTCGCCAAGGGTGTTGAGCTGCGCGTCGCTGAGATGATGGCCGGCCAGCAGCATGGCGACCGCGTCCGCCACCGGGCGATAGTGCTGTTGCTCCGCCACGAAGCGCGCAAAGTCGTGAAAGCGGCTCGGATCCAGCAATCGCAGGCGGGCGAAATGGCTCTCCATCCCCAGTTGTTCCGGCGTGGCGGTCAGCAGCAACACGCCGGGGATGCGGCTGGCCAGTTGTTCAATCGCCAGATATTCACGGCTCGGCGCCGCTTCGCTCCACACCAGGTGGTGCGCTTCGTCTACTACCAGCAGATCCCATTCGGCTTCGCACAGGCTTTCGAGATGCGCTTTGCTGCGGCGCACGAAATCCAGCGAGCAGATCACCAGTTGCTCGGTATCAAAGGGGTTATCGCTATCGTGGCGTGCTTCGGTAAAGCGTTCGTCGTCGAACAGGGCGAAACGCAGGTTGAAGCGGCGCAGCATCTCTACCAGCCACTGGTGCTGGAGCGTCTCCGGCACCACGATAAGTACCCGTCCGGCGGCGCCGGCAAGGAGTTGCTGGTGGATAATCATGCCGGCTTCGATGGTTTTCCCCAGCCCCACTTCATCCGCCAGCAGTACGCGCGGCGCATGGCGACGGCCGACATCGTGGGCGATATGAAGCTGGTGAGGGATCAGGCTGGTGCGCATACCGCGCAGGCCGCTCCACGGCTGGCGATACTGTTCGCTCTGGTATTTACGCGCCCGAAAACGCAGGGCGAAGCGGTCCATACGATCCAACTGGCCGGCGAACAGGCGATCCTGCGGTTTGCTGAATACCAGTTTGCTGTCGAGCAGAACTTCACGCAGCGTGACGTTGGTTTCGTCAGTGTCCAGGCGGGTGCCGGTATAAGTTAACAGGCCGTTTTCTTCGCTAACGTCTTCGACTCTGAGCTGCCAGCCTTCATGGCTGGTGATGGTATCGCCCGGGTTGAACATCACGCGGGTGATCGGCGAGTCATTACGCGCATACAGGCGGTTTTCTCCGGTAGCCGGGAAAAGCAGCGTCACCATGCGTGTATCAATGGACACTACGGTTCCCAGTCCCAGCTCGCTTTCAGTATCGCTTATCCAACGTTGACCAAGTGTAAAAGGCATATATTCGGCTCTGTTCCAGTTACTTATTTTGCAGGCAAAAGCACAACCGCCTCCCGGAGGCGGGCGGCTGTTCAGAAATTAGGTGTCTATCCGTAAGATTCAACGCTACCGCCGGGTTGCGCAAGACGAACCCGCTGACAGGACAGCAGTATGAAAGATGACGGATATTCAGGAAGGGCGCTATGGTACTGGATGGCAAAGCATTCGTCACCTGTCAAAATAGCCCCAGTTGTCCCGTCATCAGTGTAGCAAAGTCTTCGCCGATAAAAGGCAGAATCCCCTCCGCCACCGGCTGGAGCTGGCGCGTCAGGTAATGATCGTAGTCCAGGGGCGAAGTCCGATAATCAAGCGGTTCCGGCCCGGAGGTGGTCCATAAATATTTAATCGCCCCCCGGTTCTGATATTGCGCAGGGCGTCCGAGCCGGGCGTTGTGTTCGTCCGCCAGACGCGCGGCGCGCACATGGGGCGGTACATTGCGCTGATACTCACTCAGCGGACGGCGCAGGCGCTTTTGATAGACCAGCTTGTCGTCCAGCTCTCCGGCCATCAACTGGCGAATCGTTTCGCGGATGTAGCCCTGCCACGGCTGGCCGCGGAAGATGCGCAGATACAGCTCCTGCTGAAACTGCTGGGCCAGCGGCGTCCAGTCGGTGCGCACTGTCTCCAGCCCCTTAAACACCATACGCTGCCGGTCGCCTTCCTGAATCAACCCGGCGTAGCGCTTTTTACTGCCAGTTTCCGCGCCGCGTATCGTGGGCATCAGAAAACGGCAGAAATGGGTTTCATACTCCAGCTCCATGGCGCAAGTCAGCCCGAGGGTGGTCTGCAGGCGTTCGCGCCACCACTGATTGACAAAATCCACCAGTTGCCGGCCAATGGCGTTGGCCTGCTGCTCGTCGTGGGCGCTTTTCAGCCACACAAACGTCGAATCGGTGTTGCCATAAATCACGTCATAACCCTGCGACTCAATCAGTTCCCGGGTCTGGCGCATGATCTCATGACCGCGCATGGTGATCGATGAGGCAAGGCGCGGATCGAAAAAGCGGCAGGCGCTGGTGCCCAGCACGCCATAAAAGGCGTTCATCAGGATCTTCAGCGCCTGGGAAAGGGGCTTATTGCCATGGCGTTTGGCGTCATCGCGGCCGTGCCAGATACCGGCGACAATCTCCGGCAGGCAGTGGCGGGTGCGGGAGAAGCGCGCGCCCAGAAAACCTGCGACGCTGTGCTCGTCATCCGGCTGCGCCATCCCTTCTACCAGCCCGACCGGATCGATGAGGAAGGTACGAATAATCGAGGGATACAGACTTTTATAGTCCAGCACCAGTACCGAGTCATAAAGACCGGGACGGGAATCCATCACATAGCCGCCGGGACTGGCCTGCGGCGGTACCTCGCCGAGATTCGGAGCGACATAGCCGGCCCTGTGCATACGCGGAAAATAGAGATGGCAGAAAGCGGCCACTGAGCCGCCGTGACGATCGGCGGGCAGGCCATTGACCGAGGCTCGTTCAAGCAGAAACGGCATCAGCTCGGTTTTGTGAAAAATACGCGTGACCAGCTCGCAGTCCTGCAGGTTGTAGGTGGCCAGCGCCGGTTTATCTTCCTGGAAGCGCCGTTCGATCTCGTCAAGGCGCTGCCAGGGATTATCGATGGCTTTGCCTTCGCCCAGCAGTTCCCGGGCCACGGTTTCGAGGGCAAACGAGGAGAAATTCCAGAACGCTGATTTCAGGGATTCGATACCGTCGACGATCAGCCGACCGGTAATCTGCGCGAAAAATACCCCAGGCTTAAAGCCGTGTTCGCGCCATTCGATGGCGCTGCCATCGCGCCCCAGGCGCAGGGGGATCTGATAGCGTTCCGCATGATTCTGCAGCACTTTAAGATCGAACTGCACCAGGTTCCAGCCGATCACCACGTCGGGATCGTGCTGTGCAAACCACTGATTGAGTTTTTCCAGGAGCAGCGGACGGCTGGCGACATACTCAAGCTGAAAATCGACCGGTTGCCGCTGTGCGCTTTCCGCTCCCAGCATATACACCTGGCGCTGCCCGCAGCCCTCAAGGCCGATGCAGTACAGCTCTCCGTGGCGGCTGGTTTCAATGTCCAGCGAGACCCATTTAAGCGGCGGCCGATAGTGAGGAGAAGGTTTGAGGCGGGCGTTGACCAGGGCATTTCCCTGCGCTTCTCCGCTGACCAGCACCGGGGCGGTGATGAAGCGTTCCATCAGATAGCGCTCGGGGGGGCGAATATCGCCCTCATATACCGTGATCCCCGCTTCCCTGAGACGTTTTTCCAGTCGTATCAACTGGCGGTGCTGTTGGCAGTAAAGACCGAATACCGGCTGGCGGTGGAAATCCTGCAGGGCGAGCGGCGCGGCGCGCCAACCCTTTTCGCCGGCCAGCAGCTGTTCAGCGCGGCTTTTTTGCGCCAGCGGGATGAAAGCGACCGACTCCTGGGGGGCCAGTTTTACGCTGAGCGGGCCGTCGTCTGTCGCCAGCCAGAATTCCACCTGCGTCCCCTGCGGGGTATCCCGCCAGTGTCGGGTTAAGATGAAGCCTTCACGCGCCTGCGGCATTGCTGTTTCCCACGTACAGGTTGCATTTCAGAGGCCATTATAGCCTGGACGAAGGGGGATTACTGATATTTGTACAGTGGTTGATGCGTTATTCTGCCGGTTGTCCGGGTAACGCCTGCGCAAGCAGACGATAACCCAGATAGCCGCTGTAAAAAAAGCTCTCTCTGGCGAGGAAACGCGCCCGGGCGGCGCGGCTGCGATAGCGGGTATCCGGCGTTGGAGAAGAGAAGGCGCGTATCCCGCTATCAGCAGCGATCAGCATGGTGCGCTTCATATGGAGCGGATCGCTGACGATCAGCGCGCTGTTGAGGCGCTGCGCCTGCATTAACTGACGGGCATAATGCAGATTTTCCCGGGTGATGCGCGAGCGCTGCTCAATAAGTATCGCCTGTGCCGGAACGCCCTGCGCCAGCACGTAGCGGCGGGCTACCTGCGCATCCGACACCGCCTGGCCGGGGCTGTAGCCGCCGGTCAAAATCAGCCGTGGAACGTAGCCTGCGCGGTAGAGTCGCACCGCGTGGTCGAGTCGCCCCTGAAAAACCGGGGAGGGGATATTGCCGTTAACGCCAGCCCCGGGGACAATGGCGCAGTCCGCCGGACGGGTTTCATCCTGTTGGCCATAGCGATAAATGGCGCAGGCGTTCACCAGCATGGCGCCCAGCGCCAGTGTAAAGACCAGCGCTGCGCCGTAAATCAGACCTCTGCGTTTCACATCGCTGTCCGGTAGGGAAAGTTGCCGGGGATGATAGCGCGATTTGCCGCATAACGCCGGGATCGGGATCGTATGTGGTGGAGAGCGTTTGCCGCTCTCCACGTTGGTTTACTGGCCGTAGTAGGCTTTGGCGCCGTGTTTGCGCAGGTAGTGCTTATCGAGCAGCGTTTGCTGCATATCCGGTAGCGCCGGGGCCAACTGGCGACAAAAAATCCCCATATAGGCCACTTCTTCCAGCACGATAGCGTTATGCACCGCGTCTTCGGCATTTTTACCCCAGGCGAACGGCCCGTGGGAGTGCACCAGCACCCCGGGTATTTGCGCCGGATCGATACCCTGTTCCCGGAAGGTTTCGACAATCACCTCCCCGGTCTGCCACTCATACTCGCCGTTAATCTCGGCATCGGTCATTTTGCGGGTGCAGGGGATGGTGCCGTAGAAATAATCGGCGTGGGTGGTGCCGGTCGCCGGGATCCCGAGGCCAGCCTGGGCCCAGATGGTGGCGTGGCGCGAATGGGTATGGACGATGCCGCCCAGGTCTGGGAAACTGCGGTACAGCAGGCGGTGAGTGGCGGTATCGGAGGAGGGTTTTTTATTGCCTTCCACGACATCACCGTTTTCCAGGCTGACCACCACCATATCTTCAGCTTTCATTACGCTGTAATCGACGCCGGAGGGCTTGATAACCAGTACGCCGCGCTCGCGATCCACAGCGCTGACGTTACCCCAGGTCAGGGTCACCAGATGGTGTCGGGGAAGCGCCAGGTTGGCTTCGAGCACCTGGCGTTTGAGATCTTCTAACATCGGTATTTCCTCGAAAAAAAGCCGGCCCTGGAGCCGGCCAAAGGTTCCCCTGTTACCGCTTAAAGCTGTAATACACTTCGTTCCAGCGCAGCGCGTCTTTAAACGCCGGCAGGCGGGTGTCGTTGTCGATTACCGCCAGCTCAATACCGTGCATTTCGGCAAACTGGCGCATATCGTCGAGGGTCAGCGCGTGGCTGAACACCGTGTGATGCGCGCCGCCGGCGAGGATCCAGGCTTCGGACGCCGTGGGCAGATCCGGATGGGCGTGCCACAGGGCGTTAGCTACCGGGAGCTTCGGCAGCGCGTGCGGCGTGGCGACGGTATCAATGGTGTTGACCAGCAGGCGGAAGCGATCGCCGAGATCGATCAGACTGGCGACGATGGCCGGGCCGGGCCGGGTGTTGAAGATCAGCCGCGCCGGATCTTCTTTCCCGCCGATACCCAGATACTGTACGTCGAGGATCGGTTTTTCATCGGTGGCGATGGTCGGGCAGACTTCCAGCATGTGGGAGCCGAGGACCATATCGTTGCCGGATTCGAAGTTATAGGTGTAGTCCTCCATAAAGGAGGTGCCGCCCTGCAGACCGGTGGCCATGACTTTCATGATGCGCAACAGAGCGGCGGTTTTCCAGTCGCCCTCGCCGGCAAAACCGTAGCCCTGCTGCATTAAACGCTGTACCGCCAGGCCAGGGAGCTGCTTCAGGCCGTGCAGGTCTTCAAAGGTGGTGGTGAAAGCATGGAAGCCGCCCTGTTCCAGGAAACGCTTCATGCCAAGTTCAATGCGCGCCGCGTCCAGCACATTCTGGCGTCGGTCGCCATTCACCTGTGCCGCAGGGGTCAGGCGGTAGAGGCTTTCGTACTCGTCGACCAGCGCATTGATATCGCCGTTGCTGACCTCATTGACTACCGCCACCAGATCGCCGACCGCCCAGGTATTCACCGAGAAACCAAACTTCATCTGCGCGGCAACTTTGTCGCCGTCGGTGACCGCCACTTCACGCATGTTATCCCCGAAGCGCGCGACTTTCAGGTGACGGGTATCCTGCTTCGATACCGCGTGGCGCATCCAGGCGCCGATGCGCTGCCGGGATTGTTGGTCCTGCCAGTGGCCGGTGATTACGCTGTGCTGCAGGCGCATGCGCGCGCCGATAAAGCCGAATTCGCGGCCGCCGTGGGCGGTCTGGTTCAGGTTCATGAAATCCATATCAATGCTGTCCCAGGGGATCTGCGCATTGAACTGGGTGTGGAACTGCAGCAGCGGCTTGTTAAGCATGGTCAGGCCGTTAATCCACATTTTGGCCGGCGAGAAGGTATGCAGCCAGACCACCAGTCCGGCGCACTTATCGTCGTAGTTGGCGTCACGACAGATTGCGGTAATTTCATCCGGCGTGGTGCCCAGCGGCTTTAGCACCAGCCTGCAGGGCAGATGGCCTTCAGCGTTCAGGGCGTTGACCACTTTTTCCGCGTTCTGGTTTACCTGGCGCAGGGTTTCCGCGCCATACAGATGCTGGCTGCCAATGACAAACCACACTTCATACTGGGAGAAAATACTCATCTTCGTGTCCTTAATGTGTCAGAACGGTCTGGTCTGCCGTAGCGTCAGACCGGGACGTTGTTACGTCCGGGAGATAGTGGTGTTCTGCGCTCTCACACCATTGTTGATAGCGGCGGTAAAGCTGTTCAAAACGGGCGGCGCTCTGCTCGCCCGGCTGGAGAGTGCGTTCGATATCGCTGGCCATCGCCTGCTGGGCCTGAGGAATATCTTGATAAACGCCGGCGGCGACAGCGGCGAAAATAGCGGCGCCGAGGGCGCAACACTGATCGGAGGCGACAATTTGCAGCGGCCGGTTCAGGACATCGCAGCAGGCCTGCATAATCACCGGGTTTTTCCGGGCGATGCCGCCGAGCGCCATCACGTGGTGGACCGGGATCCCCTGGGTGGTGAAACATTCCATGATAGCCCGGGCGCCGAAGGCGGTGGCGGCGATCAGGCCGCCAAACAGCGCCGGGGCGTCGGTGGCCAGATTCAGGTCGGTTATCACCCCTTTCAGGCGCTGATTCGCGAACGGGGTGCGGCGGCCGTTAAACCAGTCAAGTACTACCGGCAGGTGGTCAAGACCGGGGTTGTCGGCCCACGCCTGGGTCAGCGTCGGCAGCAACTGTTTTTTACTGTCCCGGATGGCGTCGCGCAGTTCGGGCTGCTGTTCCGCCAGCCGCTCCAGCGGCCAGGAGAGCACCCGGCTGAACCAGGCGTAAATATCGCCAAAGGCGGACTGGCCGGCTTCGAGACCGATAAAGCCCGGAACCACGCTGCCGTCTACCTGGCCGCAGATGCCTTTCACCGCCCGATCGCCGACGCTGGGTTTATCGGCAATCAGAATGTCGCAGGTGGAGGTGCCTATTACTTTCACCAGGGTATTCGGCTGGGCGCCGGCGCCGACGGCGCCCATATGGCAGTCGAAAGCGCCGCCGGAGATCACTACGCTTTCCGGTAGCCCGAGGCGCTGCGCCCACTCCGGGCACAGGGTGCCCACCGGCGCTTCGGCGGTCCAGGTATCGGTGAACATCGGGTATGGCAGGTGGCGGTTGAGAATAGGATCCAGTTCGTCGAAGAAGCTGGCCGGCGGCAGACCGCCCCAGCCCTCATGCCACAGGGATTTATGCCCGGCGCTGCAGCGGCCGCGGCGAATGTCCTGCGGCCGCACCGTATCGGAGAGCAGGGCCGGAACCCAGTCGCACAGCTCAATCCATGACTCCGCCGCTTCGGCAACCCGGGCGTCGCGACGGGTAACGTGGAGGATCTTGGCCCAGAACCACTCACTGGAGTAGATGCCGCCAATATAGCGTGAATAGTCGTTTTTCCCCGGCTGGTGGCAGAGCCGGGTGATCTCTTCCGCTTCTTCCACCGCGGTGTGGTCCTTCCACAGCACAAACATGGCGTTCGGGTTATCGGCGAATTCGGGGCGCAGCGCCAGCACATTGCCGTCGCTGTCGATGGGCGCCGGGGTTGAACCGGTGCTGTCGACGCCGATGCCGACCACGCTTTCCCGCTGTGCCGGCGTCAGTGCCGCCAGGGTGGTTTTCAGCGCTTTTTCCATCGATTCGATATAGTCGCGGGGATGGTGGCGAAACTGATTGTGGGCGGCGTCGCAGTAGCGCCCCTCCTGCCAGCGCGGATACCACTCCACGCTGCTCGCCAGCTCGCTGCCGCTGGTACAATCCACCGCCAGTGCGCGAACAGAATCACTGCCAAAATCCAGGCCCAGTGCAATCGCCATTTTTCTGCTCCAGTGCATCAATCAAACATCACTGAACAGTAGAGGGCGCGGCAAAAATCGGTCAGGCCATAAAGGCTGATCTTATGGACAAATGAGCTGTTCAATAAAAAATTGTGACGGCCCGCAAATATTCGATGTGGACATTTCTGCCGCAGTTATAGACACTTCGCTTGTGTCCGGATATCTCCCGTTAGCCGGTATTAACAAGGCATTTTCAGTTGGCGCGCGGCTTCCTGGCGCCACGATACTATCG
This sequence comes from Entomohabitans teleogrylli, assembly GCF_001484765.1. Classification (GTDB taxonomy): domain Bacteria; phylum Pseudomonadota; class Gammaproteobacteria; order Enterobacterales; family Enterobacteriaceae; genus Entomohabitans; species Entomohabitans teleogrylli. Next base: position 139,591 of record NZ_LLXO01000007.1, read on the forward strand.
CGCGGCGCGGCGCGGACCTGGCGGGATACCAGTAAAATGGATATGGACAAATTGTGTCATCACAGACTTGCCGGAGAGACAGCGTATGGCGGAACCCCAGAACGATCCTTTATTGCCCGGATACTCTTTCAATGCCCACCTGGTGGCCGGGCTGACGCCTATTGAAGCCGATGAGCCGCTGGACTTTTTCATCGACCGACCGCTGGGGATGAAGGGCTATATCCTCAACCTCACGGTGCGCGGTGAAGGGGTGATCAATAATCAGGGTAAGCAGTTTGTCTGCCGTCCGGGGGATATGCTGCTGTTTCCGCCGGGGGAAATTCATCACTACGGCCGCCATCCGGACAGCAGCCAGTGGTATCACCAGTGGGTCTATTTCCGTCCGCGGGCCTACTGGCAGGAGTGGCTCAACTGGCCGGCGATTTTCGCTCAGACCGGTTTCTATCGCCCGGATGATGAACATATGGCCCATTTTTCGTCGTTGTTTCAGCAGGTGATCGACGCCGGGCAAGGGGAGGGGCGCTATGCGGAGCTACTGGCGATTAATCTGCTGGAACAGTTGCTGCTGCGGCGCATGGAAGCGATTAGCGAGTCAATGAATCCGCCGCTGGATAGCCGGGTTCGCGACGCCTGTCAGTACATCAGCGACCATCTGGCGGACAGCCATTTCGATATCGCCAGCGTGGCGCAGCACGTCTGCCTGTCGCCGTCGCGGCTGTCGCATCTGTTTCGCCAACAGTTGGGGGTCAGCGTGCTGAGCTGGCGTGAGGATCAGCGTATCAGCCAGGCTAAATTGTTGCTCAGCACAACCCGAATGCCGATTGCCAGCGTCGGGCGTAACGTCGGATTCGAAGACCAGTTGTACTTTTCGCGGGTCTTTAAAAAATGTACCGGCGCCAGCCCCAGCGAATTCCGCGCCGGTTGTGAATAACCGCTACACTTAGAGCCTGGCGCTTAGCGCCGGGCGCCGGGCAGCAATGTTTTCATACAGCTCGCGGCTTGACGCCCGCGGCGCCGGACGGGAGAATCCTTCTTCGCCTTTCTGACGGACAGTTTATGGAAGCCTTGCTGGAACATTTTATTACCCAATCCACGACTTACTCGCTGCTGGCCGTTTTCCTGGTGGCTTTTTTCGAATCGCTGGCGCTGGTGGGGCTGATTGTTCCCGGCACAGTGGTGATGGCGGCGCTCGGGGCATTGATCGGCAGCGGCCAGGTGGATTTTTATCAGGCCTGGGGCGTCGGCGTTATCGGCTGCTTTCTGGCGGACTGGATTTCGTTCTGGCTGGGCTGGCGTTTTAAAGAACCGTTGCACCGCTGGTCATTCCTTAAGAAAAACAAAGCGCTGCTGGATAAGACTGAGATGGCGCTACATAAACACAGTGTCTTTACCGTGCTGGTTGGCCGCTTTGTCGGCCCAACGCGTCCTCTGGTACCGATGGTGGCCGGGATGCTCGCGCTGCCGGTGCGCAAATTCATCACCCCTAATGTTATTGGCTGTGTACTCTGGCCGCCGTTTTACTTCCTGCCGGGGATTCTGGCCGGCGCCGCCATCGACATTCCCGCCGATTTACAGAGCGCTAACTTTAAATGGCTGTTGCTGGGGACGGCGCTGCTGGTGTGGCTGGCGGGCTGGTTGTGCTGGCGCTGGTGGCGTAGCGCTAAAACCGTCGATCGCCTGACGCGCCTGTTGCCGCGTGGTCGTCTGCACTGGCTGGCGCCGGTCAGCGCGCTGGCGGCGGCGGGTCTACTGGTTGTTCTGCTGCGTCATCCGCTGATGCCGGTCTATCTGCGCCTTCTCGGCGACGTACTGAGCATTTAGCGCGGGCGGATCCCCAACAGGGCGGCGGCGTCGCTGCCTCCCTGTAATAGCCGTTCGGTCGTTCCACTCCAGACTACCCTTCCTTCCCCGACCACCAGACAGCGATCGGCGATCCGCCGGGCGTCTTCCAGACTGTGGGAGACCATCAGTAGCGTCAGATGGCGCTGGCGGCACTGCTCGTCAAGCAGTATCAGCATCTCCTGGCGCAGCGCCGGGTCCAGCGCCGAGAAGGGTTCGTCCAGTAACAGGATAGGCTGCTGGCGGATCAAACAGCGCGCCAGCGCCGCACGCTGGCGCTGGCCGCCGGAGAGTTGCCCCGGTCGGCGATCCAGCAGGTCGACAATCCCCATCTGCCGGGCGAGCTGCTGCAACTGTTGCTGTTGCGCGGCGTCCAGTTTCAGCGTCGGGTTCAGCCCGAGTCCGATGTTTTGCCGCACAGTCAGGTGAGTGAACAGATTGTTTTCCTGAAACAGCATCGACAGCGGTCGCCGGGAGGGCGGCGTCAGGGTGTGATCGGCGCCGTTGAGAAAAATAGTCCCGCTGGCCGGGGTGAGAAAACCGGCAATCAGGCTCAGCAGGGTGCTTTTTCCGGCGCCGCTTGGGCCGAGTACCGCGACCTTTTCGCCGGCGCTGATATCCAGTGAGAAACGCATCGGCAGATGGTGATACAGCCAGGTGACATCAGTCAGGGTTAGCATGGCGCTCCGGGAGTTTTTCAATCACGGTAAACAGTAGCAGGCAGACCGCCAGCAGAAGCAGTGCGGTAACCGCACCCTCTTGTCCGCGGTACGAGCCAATCTGCTGGTAAAGATAAAACGGCAGAGTACGGAAGTCTTCATTGCCGAACAGGGCCACCACCCCGAAATCGCCGATCGACAGAACGCAGGCAAAGGCCAGCGCCTGGGCGATGGGTCTGGCGAGGGCGCGGCCTTCCACCCAACGCAGGCGATTGAAGCCGCTCAGCGACAGGGACTGGCAGAGCGCGCCGTAACGTTCGGCGCAGTCACGCATCGGGTTTTCCAGCACCTTCAGGGCATAGGGAATGGCCATCAGGGCATTGGTGAAGATAACGATCCCGTCGGCGGAGCGCGGCAGGCCGACGGTGTTATTGAGCAGCAGAAAGAACCCGGTGGCCAGCACAATTCCCGGCATCGCCAGAATCACCATGCCGCTCAGTTCCAGCGCTTGTCCCGCCAGTATCCGCTGGCGCAGACGCAGTTCCCGGGAGCTCCACAGTAACATCAGGGTCAGTATCACGCACAGCGCTCCGGCGCCCAGCGCGATACGCAACGACGTGCCCAGCGCCTGCCACAGGGCGGGCTGACGCAGCGCGCTGAGCAGTTCGCCGCGCAGTCCATCCACCACCACCGCCAGCAGCGGAGGCAGCACCAACAGCAACATGGCGCCGATCAGCAGCGTATCCGCTACCCGGCTGCGCAGGCTATCTTGCGGGTTGCGCCAGCGATTGCCGAGGCTGTGGGCGGCAGGGATCACCTTACTGAAACGCTGGCTGAGCAGCATCAGCCCCAGACAGCAGGTGAGTTGTACCAGCGCCAGCAGCGCCGCCTGCTGCGGATCGTAATCAAAGCTCAGCGCCTGATAGATGGCCAGCTCAATGGTGGTCGCCTTTGGTCCGCCGCCCAGGGAGAGCACAGTGGCGAAACTGGCGAAACAGAGCATGAAAATCAGCGCGCCGCCAGGCAGGAGCTGGCGGCGGATCCAGGGCCATTCAATCAACCGGAACAGAGCCCAGCCGCGGATGCCTAACTGGGCGGCGAGCTGGCGTTGCTCGACCGGGATCTGCTCCAGCGCCTGCAGCAGCATACGGGTCGCCAGCGGCAGATTAAAAAAGATGTGCGCCAGCAGAATTCCCTGCAGGCCGTAAGGCGAGAAGCGCCATTCGATGCCCAGCCACTGGCAAAGATGGGCCAGCCATCCCTGACGGCCATACACTGTCAGAATACCGAATACCGCCACCAGTACCGGCAGTACCAGGGTCATAGCGCACAGGCGCAGCACCAGTTCGCGCCCGGGAAACTGGCGGCGCCACAGCGAACGGGCCAGCGGAATAGCCGGCAGCATGGAAAACAGCGCCGACAGAAACGCCTGCCAGAAAGAGAAACCCACCACGTGCCACAGGTAACTGTCCTGCCAGAAGGCGTCACTGCCGCCCTCCGGCGCGTTCAGCCACAGGGCGGCGAAGGCCGCCACCGCCACCGCCAGCACCACCAGGGCGGCGATAGCGCCGGGCCACAGCCAGCCGGGGATCAGCGGCTGACGGCGTGTTGCCATGCGCTAATCCAGCCCGCCCGCTGTTGGTCGACCTCCCGGGAGGTGTATTCAAGGGTGGTTTGCGGTCGGGTCAGGTCGCTGAAGCCCGGTGGTAGGGCGACATCGCTGACCGGATACATCCAGTTGCCGGTGGCGATAGTCTGCTGGAAATCGGGCGAAACAATAAACTGCATAAATTTTTCCGCCAGCGCCGGCTGTTTAGCGGCGGCAAGACGCCCGGCGACCTCGACCTGCAGATAGTGACCTTCGCTGAAATTTGCCGCCGCGTAGTTATTTTTCTGCTCTTCAATCAGATGGTAGGCCGGCGAAGTGGTATAGCTCAACACCAGATCGCTTTCCCCTTTCAGAAACAGGCCATAAGCCTCGCTCCATCCTTTGGTGACGGTGACGGTTTTTTGCGCCAGCTTTTGCCATGCCTGCGGCGCCGCATCGCCATAAACTTTTTGCATCCACAGCAGCAGCCCCAGGCCGGGGGTGCTGGTGCGCGGATCCTGATAGATGACCTTCCAGCCGTGGTTACTTTCCACCAGCTCTTTCAGGCTGGTGGGGGGATTTTTCAGGCGATTCTTGTCGTAAACAAAGGCGAACCAGCCGTAATCATAGGGAACGAAAGTGTCGTTATGCCAGCCGCCGGGGATGGTCAGTTTGCTGGTGTCGACGCCGCCCGGCGCGAACAGCCCGGTGCGGGTGGCCGCCTCCAGCAGGTTATTGTCGAGGCCCAGCACCACATCGGCCTGGCTGTTTTTACCTTCCATCCGCAGGCGATTGAGCAGCGATACGCCGTCTTCAAGGGCGACGAATTTCAGCTCGCAGTCACAGCGGGCTTCAAAGGCTTTTTTGACCGCCGGACCCGGTCCCCAGTCTGCGGCGAAAGAGTCATAGGTGTAGACGGTCAGTAGCGGCTTTGCCAGCGCGACCGGGGCGGCAAGCAGCATCAGTAGCGGGAGGATCTTTTTCAACGCTTTGCACTCCTGTTAAGGGTGGCAAAGGATTTTGAGCGGTGAGCCTCAAATCCCTTCGCCGGCATTATCCGGATCAGGTTCGACGGGTATCTCTCAGCGCGTCAGATAATGACGGCACCCCGATGAGAACGGGCTGTATTCTAATGATTCCGCCCGGCGACGCAATGTAATTACGGCTCCGGCGGAGCAAACCAGGCGGATTTAAAATCAAACCAGCCGAGGGTATTCATCCTGACGCCGCGCATACTGCGCTGGCCCTGGATGCGCAGCCAGTGGTGGATCAGCGGCACAACGTGCAATTCTTCCTGTAGCGACTGGCACCAGCCGGGCAGCGACAGTTCGCCGTTGCGCCAGCGGCGGGCGTCTTCCTGCCAGTCGCGGTCAATACAGTGCTGGATCATCGGCGTTTCGTAGAGATGGGCAAACAGGGAAAATTCCAGCGGCAGCGTAAAGTTAGCGCTGTTGAGCCAGATATCGCTGACAGCGTTACCCTGGTGCCACTCTTCATAACTCATTTCCTGAACGATAAGTTTGACGCCGTGCTGCGCCAGCAATTTGTGCATGATGCGGCTTAACACCCGATATTCCGGATGCTCGCGATAAAAACTCAGGGTCAGGGTTTCCAGCCCGGCGGGCCTGGCGACAGCCCCTTGCTGGCGAACATGGTGCCAGCGCGGCAGCAGGCCCCAGGCCGGAAACCAGTAATGCTGATATTGTTCACCGGCGTGCCAGATCAGGCTCATGGGGGAGAACAGATGGCTGAGCCAGTGGCGTAACTGGAGATTAGCGCCGAGCCGCGAACGGGAGTCGAACAGCAGGTAGTAACAGCCCTCTTCGAGGCGGCTTTCCAGCGCGGTTTCGCTCTGTTCAGCGCTGGTATCTTCGAGGTGGACGCCGCAGCTCAACTCGTCGCCGATTTCCGGCAACACCCAGAAATTCACCTCATCGATCAAGGCCCGGTAGCCGAAATAGTCGTCGAAAGCGTGGATTTTTAGCTGGTTCTGGTTGTTGCGCGCCACTGCGTAAGGGCCGGTGCCCACCGGTTTACTGGCGAAGTCGGGCATCGAAGGCCATTCGCGGGGTAAGATCATCGCGCTGGTGTTGGCCATCAGCCACGGCAGCCAGGTATCCGACTGCTCAAGGTGGACATCCAGCGTCCAGGGGGTGGGCGAATGGATAGTGGTAATATGGTTGTACAGCGGTAGCGCGGTCACGCGACGCAGAGAGGCGATCACGTCCAGCATATCCAGCTCCCGCCCATGGTGGAAGTGGATCCCGGGTCGTAAAAAGAAGCGCCAGTGCAACGGCGAAATTTGCTGCCAGTGGTGAGCAATATCGGCTTCGAGTTCCCCGTTTTCCTCATTTATGCGCGTCAGACCGCTGAAAATTTGCCGGGCGACGTGGGTTTCCGAGCGGCGCAGCGCGCTGCCCGGCAGCAGATTCATCAGGGGACGATAATACAGCACCCGCAAAATGTGTTTCCCCTGGCGAAAGGTACGGCCGAGATGGGAAATCAGCATCTGCCGGACGGCGTCTTTGTCGCCGACGATTTGCACCAGTTGATCGATTCGGTCCTGCTCCAGCAGGTCTTCGGCGCGCTGTTGCTGCAATGCCAGGCCGGTATACAGAAAAGTCAGCCGCGACCGTTTTCCGCGTCCTGCTTCCGCTTCCCAGGTCAGCCAGCCCTGCGCTTGCATACTATTGAGCAGGGTGCGCATATGCCGTCGGGAGCAGTTGAGGAGTTCCGCCAGCTCGTTCAGCGTGGTGTCCTGGGTTTTTCCCTCGCAGCATTGCCAGAGGCGGATGAATTGTTGTTGCAAACGGCCAGAGGACATAAAAGGGGAACTCCGCGGTGAAAAGTCATCAATTTATTTCTCCCTATATTAAGCCAATAATCATGGGCGATGAAAGCGAGGATGTGACCGGCATGATACTGACTGCCGAGGTTGACGTCGTAGCGCCTGTTTCCCGGCTGGCCTGCCAGGAGACGGGCGGTGACGGCGGCTCGAAGACTGGCGCGGTGTGGGTTATGGCTGGCGCAGACGTAGCAGACATCAAGTGTGACTGAGTATTGGTGCTTATCACCCGCCAGCAGTTTTTTTACTGCTGGCTTTTTTAGTTTATGATCTGCGCGGTTAGCTGTTTTCCCACCCTTGTGCCCGCGCTGTTACGCGGTGACTGTTCAGCAACGCTTGCCTCTGTGACAAAGGAAACGCTGTATGTTGTGGTTTCTGACTAAAGGACGACGTCTTAACCTGGTGTATGTGGCCTTCATGACGGTCGCATTTATGATGGGCGTGGCCGGCGCGCTACAGGCGCCGACGCTGAGTCTGTTTCTTACCCGTGAAGTTGAGGTACGCCCGTTCTGGGTCGGCCTGTTTTATACCGTCAATGCGGTAGCCGGTATTGTGATTAGCCTGCTGCTGGCCAGGCGTTCCGACAGTCGCGGCGATCGCCGTAAGCTCATTATGTTCTGCTGCGCTATGGCGGTGGCGAACTGTATCCTGTTTGCCTTTAATCGCCACTATCTGACGCTGATTACCGCCGGGGTATTCCTCGCTGCGTTGGCTAATACCTCCATGCCGCAGATTTTCGCGCTGGCTCGCGAATACGCCGACCGCTCGGCGCGCGAGGTCGTGATGTTCAGTTCGGTGATGCGCGCTCAACTGTCGCTGGCGTGGGTGATCGGGCCGCCGCTGTCGTTTATGCTGGCGCTGAATTATGGTTTCACCACCATGTTTCTGAGCGCCGCCGGCATATTCGCGCTGAGCCTGCTGATTATTTTCTTCGCGCTGCCCTCGGTGCCGCGTATTGAACAGGCGGCGGACAAAGATATTACCCAGGTCAGCGGCTGGCAGGATCGCAATGTGCGCTACTTGTTTATCGCCTCAATGCTGATGTGGACCTGCAATACCATGTATATCATCGATATGCCGCTGTGGATTAGCCAGGATCTGGGGTTGCCGGACAAGCTGGCCGGGGTGCTGATGGGTACCGCCGCCGGGCTGGAAATTCCGGCGATGCTGCTGGCGGGCTACTATGTGAAGCGCTTTGGCAAACGGCCGATGATGGTGTTCGCTGTCGGGGCCGGGGTGGTGTTCTATGTAGGGCTGGTGTTGTTCCATAGCCGTACCGCGCTGCTGATCCTGCAACTGTTTAATGCCATTTTTATCGGTATTGTCGCCGGGATCGGTATGCTGTGGTTCCAGGATCTGATGCCCGGACGGGCCGGTTCGGCGACCACGCTGTTCACTAACAGTATTTCAACCGGGGTGATTCTGGCGGGGGTGATTCAGGGGGCGCTGGCCGAGAGTTTTGGTCACGGGTCGGTTTACTGGGTGATTTCCGGGATTGCGCTGGCGGCGCTGGTATTAACCAGCCGGGTGCGGGAAGGGTGACGAATCCTCGCCGGGCTAAAAAAGCCGGGTAAGTAATCTCAAGGGCGCCGACTGGCGCCCTTGTTATATCGCTTAACGCATAAAGGCCGGCTGTTGTTTTTCGTAGGCCGAGATAGCGTCCTCATGCTGCAGCGTCAGGCCAATGCTGTCCAGGCCGTTGAGCATACAGTGGCGGCGGAACGCATCCAGCGTGAAGGGGTAAGTTTTACCGCCCGCTTTCACTTCCTGGGCCTGCAAATCGACGGTGAAGGTGATCCCCGGCGTCGCCTGAACCAGTTTAAACAGCGTATCCACGTCCTGATCGCTCAGGATGACCGGCAGCAGCTGGTTATTGAAGGCATTGCCGTAGAAAATATCGGCAAAGCTCGGGGCAATCACCACCTTAAAGCCGTAGTCGGTCAGCGCCCAGGGGGCGTGCTCGCGTGAAGAGCCGCAGCCGAAGTTTTCCCGGGCCAGCAGGATGGAGGCCCCTTTGTATTGCGGGAAATTGAGGACAAAATCCGGATTCGGCTGCTGGCCTTTGTCATCAAGAAAGCGCCAGTCGTTGAACAGATGGGCGCCAAAGCCGGTGCGGGTCACTTTCTGCAAAAACTGCTTGGGAATGATCGCATCGGTATCGACATTCGCGGCGTCCAGTGGAACGACCAGACCAGTGTGTTGGATAAATTTTTCTGCCATGGTCTTTCCCTTATTTCAACGAACGGATATCGGCAAAATGGCCGGATACAGCCGCGGCGGCGGCCATTGCCGGGCTGACCAGATGAGTGCGTCCCCCGCGCCCCTGGCGGCCTTCAAAGTTACGGTTGCTGGTAGAGGCGCAGCGTTCGCCCGGATTCAGACGATCGTTGTTCATGGCCAGGCACATTGAGCAGCCCGGCAGACGCCATTCAAAACCGGCTTCAATGAAGATCTTATCCAGACCTTCCTCTTCCGCCTGCGCTTTTACCGGACCAGAACCCGGAACCACCATAGCCTGTACGCCAGGAGCCACTTTACGGCCTTTGGCAATCGCCGCTGCGGCGCGCAGATCTTCGATCCGCGAGTTGGTGCAGGAACCGATAAACACTTTGTCGATCGCCACTTCGGTTAACGGCACGCCTGGTTTAAGGCCCATATAGGCCAGCGCTTTCTCTGCGGAGGCGCGTTCCACCGGATCGGTAAAGGATGCCGGGTCAGGGATATTGTCGTTGATGGCGATGACCTGGCCGGGGTTGGTGCCCCAGGTGACCTGCGGAGCGATATCTGCGGCATTCAGGGTGACAACCGTGTCGAAGATGGCGTCATCGTCGGTTTTCAGGGTCTTCCAGTAGGCGACCGCGGCGTCGAAATCTGCGCCCTGCGGCGCGTGACGGCGACCTTTCACGTAATTAAAGGTGGTTTCGTCCGGCGCAACCAGGCCGGCCTTAGCGCCCATTTCGATGGCCATATTGCACAGGGTCATGCGACCCTCCATGCTCAGGGCCTCAATGGCCGGACCGCAGAACTCAACAACGTGGCCGGTACCGCCGGCGCTGCCGGTTTTACCAATCACAGCCAGCACGATATCTTTCGCGGTGATGCCCGGCGCCGCTACGCCGAGCACCTCAATTTTCATGGTCCTGGCGCGTCCCTGTTTCAGGGTCTGGGTTGCCAGTACGTGTTCCACTTCAGACGTGCCGATACCAAACGCCAGCGCGCCGAAGGCGCCGTGAGTGGCGGTATGGGAGTCACCGCAGACGATAGTCATCCCCGGCAGGGTAACGCCTTGTTCAGGGCCCATCACATGGACGATGCCCTGGAACGGATGGTTCAGGTCATACAGCTCAACACCGAATTCCTGGCAGTTTTTCATCAATTCCTGCATCTGAATGCGCGCCATTTCGCCGCTGGCATTGATGTCTTTGGTCTGGGTGGAGACGTTATGATCCATGGTGGCGAAGGTTTTGCCCGGCTGGCGTACCTGACGACCGTGCGCCCGCAGACCATCAAAGGCCTGCGGCGAGGTGACTTCATGCACCAGATGACGATCGATATACAACAGCGGGGTCTCCTCCGCGGCTTCATAGACGATATGGGCGTCATACAATTTTTGATACAGCGTCTTAGCCATGATTACACCCCTTGCGCCACATAGCGGGCAATAATATCGCCCATTTCCGATGTACTGATCGCCTCGCCGCCGTTGGCCAGATCTCCGGTGCGGAAACCATGCTCCAGCGCCTGGTTGATGGCGCGCTCAATGGCCTGCGCCGCATCGTCGGCGTTCAGGCTGTAACGCAGCAGCAGCGCCAGCGACAGGATCTGGGCGATTGGGTTGGCGATGTTCTTACCGGCGATATCCGGCGCCGAACCGCCAGCCGGTTCATACAGGCCAAAACCCTGCTCATTGAGGCTGGCGGAAGGCAACATCCCCATAGAACCGGTGATCATGGCGCACTCATCGGAGAGAATGTCGCCGAACAGGTTGGAGCACAGCAGTACATCGAACTGTGAGGGATCTTTCACCAGTTGCATGGTGGCGTTATCGATATACATATGGCCCAGTTCAACATCCGGATACTCTTTGGCGATTTCATTGACGATCTCGCGCCACAGCAGGGAGGTTTGCAGAACGTTGGCTTTATCGATAGAGGTCACTTTTCTGCGCCGCTTGCGGGCGGACTCGAAGGCAATGCGCGCAATGCGTTCGATTTCAAAGCGGTGGTACACTTCGGTATCGTAGGCTTTTTCATACATACCGCTACCTTCGCGGCCTTTCGGCTGGCCGAAATAGATACCGCCGGTTAATTCGCGCACGCACAGAATATCAAAGCCGTTGGCGGCGATATCGGCGCGCAGCGGGCAGAAGGATTCCAGTCCCTGGTACAGCCGCGCCGGGCGCAGGTTGCTGAATAATTTGAAGTGTTTACGCAACGGCAGCAGCGCGCCGCGTTCCGGCTGTTCCGCCGGCGGCAGATGTTCCCATTTCGGGCCGCCCACCGAGCCGAACAGAATGGCGTCCGCCTGTTCGCAGCCTTCCACCGTCGCCGTCGGCAGCGGGGTACCGTGGATATCAATTGCCGCGCCGCCGACATCATACTGGCTGGTGGTAATACGGATATCAAAACGCTGGCGCACCGACTCCAGTACTTTCATTGCCTGCGCCATGACTTCCGGCCCGATGCCGTCTCCCGGCAGGACTGCGATATGGTAGTTCTTCGACATGTTACATAGCTTCCTGTTTATTATATTCTTTGACCTGAGCTTTACGCTGTAATTCTTTCTCGACTTCGCCGGCCCGCCAGATGTTATTCAATACATGTACCATTGCTTTTGCGGACGATTCAACGATATCAGTCGCCAGGCCAACGCCGTGGAAACGACGGCCATTGTAATTCGCGACAATGTCGACCTGACCCAAAGCGTCTTTACCGTGCCCTTTGGCGCTTAACTGGTATTTCACCAGCTCGATGTCGTAACGGGTAATGCGATTAATCGCCTGGTAAACCGCGTCGACCGGGCCGTTGCCGGTGGCGGCTTCGGCTTTGATCTCGCCGCCGCAGGCCAACTGGACCGATGCCGTAGCCATCACGCTGGAACCGGACTGGACGCTGAAGTATTCCAGACCGTAGTGCTCCGGCTCTTCCTGTTGTTTATTGATGAACGCCAGCGCTTCCAGATCGTAATCAAACACCTGGCCTTTTTTATCCGCCAGTTTCAGGAAGGCGTCGTACAGGTTATCCAGGCTGTAATCCGACTCCTGGTAGCCCATCTCTTCCATGCGGTGTTTCACCGCCGCGCGGCCTGAGCGGGAGGTCAGGTTCAACTGGATCTGATTCAGACCGATGGATTCCGGGGTCATGATTTCGTAGTTTTCGCGATTCTTCAGCACGCCATCCTGGTGGATGCCGGAAGAGTGAGCGAAGGCGTTGGCGCCGACAACGGCTTTGTTGGCGGGAATCGGCATATTGCAGATTTGGCTGACTATCTGGCTGGTGCGGTAAATTTCAGTGTGATTGATGTTGGTGTGGACATTCATCATCTGACCGCGCACTTTAATGCCCATGATGACCTCTTCCAGCGCGCAGTTGCCGGCGCGCTCGCCAATCCCGTTCAGCGTGCCTTCCACCTGACGGGCGCCGGCCTGGACTGCGGCCATTGCGTTACCGACCGCCATTCCCAGATCGTCATGAGTGTGTACCGAGATAATCGCCTGATCGATGTTCGGTACGCGCTCAAATAAACCAGAGATAATGCTGCCGTATTCATAAGGCAGGGTATAACCCACGGTATCCGGAATATTGATGGTTTTGGCGCCGGCTTTGATGGCGGCTTCCACCACCCGGGCCAGATCGTCAATCGGCGTGCGCCCGGCATCTTCACAGGAAAACTCGACATCGTCCGTGTAGTTGCGCGCGCGCTTCACCATATAAATAGCGCGCTCAATGACCTCATCAAGGGTGCTACGCAGCTTGGTGGCGATATGCATTGGCGAGGTGGCGATAAAGGTATGGATACGGAAGGCTTCTGCGACGCGCAGCGACTCTGCGGCGACATCGATATCTTTCTCGACGCAGCGCGCCAGCGCGCATACACGGCTATTTTTGACGTTACGGGCGATGGTTTGCACCGACTCGAAATCACCCGGCGAGGAGACCGGAAACCCGACTTCCATGACATCAATGCCCATGCGCTCCAGCGCCAGTGCTATCTGCAGTTTCTCTTTAACGCTCAGACTGGCCTGCAGCGCCTGCTCGCCATCACGTAATGTGGTATCAAAAATAACGACTTGTTGGCTCATGGGTTGGGTCCTTGTTCTGTATCTGGCGCCTCTGCTGCGAGCATAAAAAAACCCGCGCAATGGCGCGGGTTTTTATTCTCTGGGGTCCGACTCAACGCTGAGTGTCGTCCACCAGTCTACCGCGCACAATGGATGCGTTTAGTAGTAGACCGAGTAGGCGCTGAGCGTGAAACATAAATCGGGCTCCGGGTAATCGTGCGAACGTGCTTTTAGTGGTACTTGATACCGCTCGCGGTGTCAACCTTTGTTTTATGGCGTCGGACCATGCTGGCGTATTCTTTGCGGAATGCTTTAGCGAATTGTGCTGAAAATTTCCTGATATAAGGTTTTTTTTATGGCTGTCCAGAAAGAGACTTTTCACCGATGTTCAACTTCAGGAATACTTATTAATATTTATAAACATATACATTAGAGTTGATGATATTCATTATCGTAATGATTTGTCGGTGATACCTCTTGTTTCAGGATTGAAGAATAGACAGGTGTCTATTTATGGACATTTGGAAAAGGCTCTTAAATCATTATTTTAGTTACATGTTTAAATGGTGCTTAATTTAATATTCATTATATGAATTGTTGTTAGCCAGCGTTTTTTATGTTTTGATGGTGTTGTCAGAAGGACGCGTGTTGATCTGTCATCCGTCACTCCCTGGGGGCTTTGGCGCCCTGACTGGCTATTGAACTGCCATAAACAGAATTCACCCGATTTAGCCGTGGTGTTTTCTTAATTATGCATCATTACCTTTTATTTAGCATGTCACCTTCATAGCGGCATTTTATACTATCCGTTCAATAAAGGAATGATGATTTTCAGTGGGGTTAATTATGTCTGAAGAGCATATTGAGAATCTCTCAGTGGGCGATACCATTAAGCCACAGCTAAGGATGGTCGATCTCAATTTATTAACGGTATTTGATGCTGTAATGCAGGTACAAAACATTACCCGCGCAGCGCAAATGCTGGGTATGTCGCAACCCGCGGTCAGTAATGCCGTGGCGCGTTTAAAGATAATGTTTAATGACGAGCTATTTGTGCGTTATGGACGTGGTATTCAGCCAACGGCCCGGGCCTATCAGCTATTTGGCTCAGTGCGTCAGGCGCTGCAGTTAATCCAGAACGAACTGCCGGGGGCCGGTTTTGATCCTCTGACCAGCGACAGAACATTTAATCTGTGTGTCTGTAGTCCGCTGGATAATCAGCTGACTTCACTTATTTATAATCAAGTGAAACAGGCGGCGCCGAATATACAATTACTTTTTAAATCATCGCTGAATCAGAATATTGAACATCAACTACGTTATCAGGAAACCGAGTTTGTAATCGGTTATGATGAATTTCGCCGTCCTGAATTTAACTGTATTCCCCTGTTTCGCGATGAAATGGTATTAGTCGCCAGCAGTGAACATCCGCGGGTAAATAATTTATTGCGCGAAGGCGACGTGTATCGCGAACATCATGCGGTGGTCTCTCTGGAGCGTTTCGCGTCATTTAGCGCCCCGTGGTATGACTCTGTGGAAAAACAGGCCTGTATTGCTTATCAGGGAACGGCATTAACCAGCGTTCTGAATGTGGTATCGCAGACCCAACTGGTAGCGATTGCGCCGCGCTGGCTGGCGGAAGAATTCTCCGATAGTTTGAACCTGCAGATAACCTCCTTACCGCTGAAACTGAATAGCCGGACGTGCTATCTCTCCTGGCATGAGGCTGCCGCGCGTGATAAAGGCCATCAGTGGATGGAAGAGTTACTGACACAGGTTTGTCACCGCTAAGCGTATTTGCGCCGCACGATTACAGGGCATCGACGGATGTCCTGTTTTTCTATATATCCACGCTTTTGCAGTATATTATGCTGTATTGATTTTCTTTGTCGCCAGTGTCAACAATATTCAGAAGCGTAAATTTAGATAAATTACTGCAATAACATTATTTTTCGGGATATTTATTCAATATCCTGCCTTCCGTTCAGTATTTCTCACGTAAAAAAACAATTTTTACAGGGACTCACTGGTTCACAAGGATTTGTCGCAGTGAGGCACTCGATTGCCTGCCTGTTTTGCAGCGGTTATGTTAGTGCGATTATTCTACTACGATCCGACAATCCACAGACAGGGCGGACACGCCTGTACCATTGACGAATGGCAACCGGATTCCTTCGTCGAACATAAAAATGAAAGCCTGGAGGCAAACCATGGAGATGTTGTCAGGAGCCGAGATGGTCGTCCGATCGCTTATCGATCAGGGCGTGAAGCAAGTATTCGGTTATCCCGGGGGCGCGGTTCTCGATATTTATGATGCGCTTCATACCATTGGCGGCATTGAGCACGTACTGGTGCGCCACGAGCAGGCGGCGGTTCATATGGCGGATGGTCTGGCCAGAGCTACCGGAGAGGTCGGAGTCGTGCTGGTGACCTCAGGGCCGGGGGCAACCAATGCCGTCACCGGTATCGCCACAGCCTATATGGATTCTATCCCGCTGGTGGTACTTTCCGGCCAGGTGGCGACGTCGCTGATTGGTTATGACGCCTTTCAGGAATGCGACATGGTGGGGATTTCCCGACCAGTCGTGAAGCACAGTTTTCTGGTAAAACAGACCGAAGATATTCCCGGCGTCCTGAAGAAAGCCTTCTGGCTGGCGGCCAGCGGTCGTCCTGGACCGGTGGTGGTAGACCTGCCAAAAGACATTCTTAACCCGGCGCACAAGTTGCCTTATGCGTGGCCGGATTCCGTAAGCATGCGCTCCTATAACCCGACGACCCACGGCCATAAGGGGCAGATTAAGCGTGCGCTACAGACGCTGCTGGCGGCCCGCAGACCGATAATCTACAGCGGCGGTGGGGCGATTGCCGCTGAATGTCATGATGAACTGCGCCAGATAGCACAGGCGCTCAATATTCCGGTGGCTTCTTCATTAATGGGGCTGGGCGCGTTTCCCGGCACCCATCGCCAGGCGCTGGGAATGCTGGGGATGCACGGTACCTATGAAGCCAATATGGCGATGCATAATGCCGATGTGATTTTTGCCGTTGGGGTGCGTTTTGACGATCGCACCACCAATAATCTGGCGAAGTACTGCCCGGATGCCACCGTATTGCATATTGATATCGACCCGACCTCGATTTCCAAAACCGTTGCGGCGGATATCCCGATTGTCGGCGACGCGCGTCTGGTACTGCAGCAAATGCTGGAGTTGCTTGCGCAGGAAGAAGGACAGCGCTCCGGGGATGATATTCGCGACTGGTGGCAGCAGATTGAACACTGGCGCGCCCGTAAGAGCCTGGATTACGACCGCAACTCCGGGAAAATCAAACCGCAGGCGGTGATCGAGACCATCTATCGTCTTACCAACGGTGACGCTTATGTGACGTCTGACGTTGGTCAGCACCAGATGTTTGCGGCCCTGTATTATGCCTTCGATAAGCCGCGGCGCTGGATCAACTCCGGCGGGTTGGGGACGATGGGCTTCGGCCTGCCGGCGGCGCTGGGGGTGAAAATGGCGCTGCCGGAGGAAACCGTGGTTTGCGTCACTGGCGATGGGAGTATCCAGATGAACATTCAGGAACTGTCCACCGCTCTGCAATATAACCTGCCGGTGCTGGTGCTGAACCTCAACAACCGTTACCTCGGTATGGTGAAGCAGTGGCAGGATATGATCTACTCAGGCCGCCA
This sequence comes from Entomohabitans teleogrylli, assembly GCF_001484765.1. GTDB lineage: Bacteria > Pseudomonadota > Gammaproteobacteria > Enterobacterales > Enterobacteriaceae > Entomohabitans > Entomohabitans teleogrylli. Next base: position 156,490 of record NZ_LLXO01000007.1, read on the forward strand.
CTCTCAGTCTTATATGCAGTCGTTACCTGACTTTGTGCGCCTTGCGCAAGCGTATGGCCATGTCGGTATTGGTATTTCCCACCCCCAGGAGCTGGAAAGCAAGTTGCAGGAAGCGCTGGAACACGTCCGGCAGCAGCGCCTGGTCTTTGTCGATATTGACGTTGACGGCAGCGAGCACGTTTACCCGATGCAAATTCGCGGTGGGGGTATGGACGAAATGTGGTTAAGCAAAACGGAGAGAACCTGATTATGCGCCGGATATTATCTGTATTACTGGAAAACGAATCGGGCGCGCTGTCCCGGGTGATCGGGTTGTTCTCTCAGCGCGGATACAATATCGAGAGTCTGACGGTCGCGCCGACTGACGACCCCACGCTGTCGCGGATGACTATCCAGACCGTCGGCGATGAGAAAGTGATCGAGCAAATTGAGAAGCAGCTTCACAAGCTGGTGGATGTCCTGCGGGTTTCCGAACTCGGTCAGGGCGCCCATGTGGAGCGCGAAATCATGCTGGTGAAGGTGCAGGCCAGCGGCTACGGTCGCGAAGAGGTGAAACGCAGTACCGAAATTTTCCGCGGTCAGATTATTGATGTCACGCCGGCGATTTATACCGTACAACTGGCTGGCACCAGCGAAAAACTGGATGCGTTTCTCGCCACCATTCGCGAAGTGGCGAAAATCGTCGAAGTGGCCCGTTCCGGTATTGTCGGGCTGTCGCGGGGCGAGAAGGTCATGCGCTGACCGCGCGTGGTGTGAGCCGCTTCACAAGCCTGGCAGAATGCGCCGGGCTTTTTTTTGGAATTCGCCACTCCGCTACGCGCTTTGCGGATATTCTCCTGCGCGTCGCAATGAAAAGTTGTAACCTATTAACCATAGCAAGGTTACGGAGTAACTCATTCATTAAGGGGTCACAGTGAAACTGGACGAAATTGCGCGGTTAGCTGGCGTATCGCGTACCACGGCAAGCTATGTCATCAACGGTAAAGCGCGCCAGTACCGGGTCAGCGATAAAACCGTTGAAAAAGTCATGGCGGTGGTACGGGAGCATAACTACCATCCAAACGCGGTGGCGGCGGGGCTGCGCGCCGGGCGTACCCGTTCGATTGGTCTGGTGATTCCGGATCTGGAAAATACCAGTTATACCCGTATTGCTAACTATCTGGAACGCCAGGCGCGTCAGCGCGGCTATCAACTGCTGATCGCCTGTTCAGAGGATCAGCCGGATAACGAAATGCGCTGTATTGAGCATCTGCTGCAGCGCCAGGTGGATGCGATTATTGTCTCCACCTCGCTGCCGCCGGAGCACCCGTTTTACCAGCGCTGGGCGAAGGATAGCTTCCCGATTATCGCTCTGGACCGGGCGCTGGATCGGGAGCATTTTACCAGCGTGGTCGGCGCCGATCAGGAAGATTCGGAGATGCTGGCGGAAGAACTGCGTAAATTTCCTGCCGAGCGGGTTTTGTACCTTGGGGCGTTGCCGGAACTTTCGGTCAGCTTTCTGCGTGAACAGGGATTTCGCAGTGCATGGAAGGACGATCCGCGCCAGGTAGATTACCTGTATGCCGACAGTTACGAGCGGGAAGTGGCGGCGCAGTTGTTCGGCAAATGGCTGGAAACCCATCCGATGCCACAGGCGCTGTTTACCACCTCATTCGCGCTACTGCAGGGGGTGATGGATGTGACGCTGCGCCGGGAAGGCCGTTTGCCTGCCGATCTGGCCATCGCGACCTTCGGCGATCATGAACTGCTGGATTTTCTCCAGTGTCCGGTTTTAGCCGTGGCGCAGCGCCACCGCGATGTGGCGGAGCGGGTGCTGGAGCTGGTGTTGGCCAGCCTCGATGAACCCAGGAAGCCGAAACCCGGGTTGACCCGTATTCGCCGTAATCTATACCGGCGCGGTAATTTAAGCCGGCGTTGAACATAAAGGCAGCATTCGCTGCCTTTATCCTGTTAGGAAAAGTCTTGTTTATCAGATTCGTTTTTAACGCGCTCTGCATTTAATTATATACACTGGAAATACGTGTTTGTTTATTATATCCCTGCTGTGAATACTCCTGTCTTTATTTGTTACACTCTTTCTTCCTGAAAATTCTGTGAATCTCATCGGCTTATCCGCCCTGACGGCGCCCGGCCCGGGCTGGAGCGCGTCACAGCCCTGTTATCTGCGACAGAATTGCCTTAAAATGCCGCCCGCGTCGCAAACTGAGCATGTTGTTTTTATTTACACCGTTTTCAGCTTTTTTAACGTTTCCTGTGCGTATTCGTCATTTTTCTTGCAAATATTCATAGCGTTAATTATGCCTCGCCGTAGCGATTCTATTTTTCCGCTCACTTTTTTGGTGGTTGTGGGCAGAGTTTTATTCCGTTTCAGGTGGTAGTTGGCTTGACAAGCTTTTCCTGTGCTCCGTAAACTCTTTTAGTGGGATTTTGTGGGATAAAGTGGTGTAAAGGGGCAAAAGAGTGAGGCTGGCATGTTCCGTGGGGCAACGTTAGTCAACCTCGACAGTAAGGGACGGCTCGCCGTACCTACCCGTTACCGGGAAAAACTGCTCGAGGTCTCTTCGGGTCAAATGGTCTGTACCATTGACATCCATCACCCGTGCCTGTTGCTTTACACCCTCCCGGAGTGGGAAATCATTGAACAAAAGCTGTCGCGGCTGTCGAGCATGAACCCGGCGGAGCGGCGCGTTCAGCGATTACTGCTCGGGCATGCCAGTGAGTGCCAGATGGACAACGCCGGGCGTTTACTGCTGGCGCCGGTACTCAGACAGCATGCCGGGTTAACAAAAGAAGTGATGCTGGTCGGGCAGTTCAACAAATTTGAACTGTGGGATGAAACGACGTGGTATCGACAGGTCAGGGAAGATATTGACGCTGAGCAATCCTCGGCAGGAGCCCTGTCAGAGCGGTTGCAGGACTTGTCACTCTAATTAATGATGGAAAATTTTAAACACACCACGGTGCTGCTTGATGAGGCTGTTAATGGCCTGAACATTCGTCAGGACGGTATCTACATTGATGGCACCTTTGGTCGGGGTGGTCACTCACGGCTTATTCTGTCCCGGCTGGGGCCGGAAGGCCGTCTGCTGGCGATCGATCGCGATCCGCAGGCGATCGCGGCGGCGCAGGCGATTGATGATCCTCGTTTTTCCATCGTACACGGCCCTTTCTCCGCGCTGGCTGAATATGTCGGCGAGCGCGATCTTCAGGGCAGGATCGACGGTATCCTGCTCGATCTTGGCGTCTCTTCTCCTCAGCTTGACGATCCTGAGCGCGGGTTTTCCTTCATGCGCGATGGTCCGCTGGATATGCGCATGGATCCCAGCCGCGGGCAGTCGGCGGCGGAGTGGCTGCTGAATGCCGGGGAAGCTGATATCGCCTGGGTGCTGAAAACCTATGGCGAAGAGCGTTTTGCTAAACGGATTGCTCGCGCCATTGTCACGCGCAATCGCGAACAACCCATGACCCGCACTAAAGAACTGGCGGACGTGGTCGCGGCGGCGACGCCGGTAAAAGACAAATTTAAACACCCTGCTACCCGTACCTTCCAGGCGGTGCGTATCTGGGTTAACAGTGAACTGGAGGAGATCGAGCTGGCGCTAAAAGGCTCGATTGGCGTACTTGCCCCGGGAGGGCGGCTCTCGATTATCAGTTTCCACTCGCTTGAAGATCGTCTGGTGAAGCGCTTTATGCGTGAATACAGTCGCGGTCCGCAGGTGCCGGCGGGAATCCCGATGACCGAAGAGCAACTCAGGAAGCTGGGTGGTCGTCAATTGAAGGCATTAGGAAAGTTGATGCCGGGTGAAGAAGAAGTGGCTGAGAATTCACGTGCCCGGAGTTCAGTGCTGCGTATTGCAGAGAGGACGAACGCATGATGGGCAGAGTGTCGGAGACCCTGAGCAAAGTTACAGGATCGTTGGGAAGCAGCGAGCGCCACGCATTGCCTGGCGTGATCGGCGGCGATCTGTTGCGTCACGGGAAACTGCCACTCTGTCTTTTCATTGCCATTATCGTTACCGCCATTCTGGTGGTGACCACAGCGCACAAGACGCGGTTATTAACCGCTCAGCGCGAACAGTTAGTGCTGGAGCGGGATGCGCTGGATATTGAGTGGCGCAACCTGATCCTTGAAGAAAACGCCCTTGGCGATCACAGCCGGGTAGAGCGGATCGCCACCGAAAAGCTGCAAATGCAGCACGTCGATCCGGCACAGGAAAATATCGTCGTACAGCAGTAAAAACAGGTGCAGCAATAAGGAATAACGCAACCGATGAGAGCAGCGACAAAATCGCTTAAGTCAAGAAAACAGGAAGAACAGGCCAACTTTATAGGTTGGCGTTTTGCGTTGCTTTGCGGCTGTATTTTGCTGGCGCTGGTGTTTTTACTCGGGCGCGTCGCCTGGTTGCAGATTATCAATCCGGACATGCTGGTGCGTCAGGGCGACATGCGTTCCCTGCGGGTGCAGGAGGTGTCCACCTCCCGCGGCATGATTACCGACCGCTCCGGCCGTCCGCTGGCCGTATCGGTGCCGGTGAAAGCTATTTGGGCCGATCCGAAAGAACTGCACGATGCCGGCGGTATTACTCTGGATAACCGCTGGAAGGCCCTTTCCGACGCGCTGAAAATTCCCCTCGACCAGTTGGCGGCGCGGGTAAACGCTAACCCGAAAGGGCGTTTTATCTACCTGGCGCGTCAGGTGAACCCGGATATCGGCGAATACATTAAAAAGCTGAAACTGCCGGGGATTCATCTGCGTGAAGAGTCCCGTCGTTACTATCCATCCGGCGAAGTGACCGCTCACCTCATCGGCTTTACCAACGTCGACAGCCAGGGGATCGAAGGGGTCGAGAAAAGCTTTGATAAATGGCTGACTGGTCAGCCTGGCGAACGTATTGTCCGTAAAGACCGCTATGGCCGGGTGATTGAGGATATCTCCTCCACCGACAGCCAGGCGGCGCACAACCTGGCGCTGAGTATTGATGAGCGCCTGCAGGCGCTGGTTTACCGCGAACTCAACAACGCCGTGGCGTTCAACAAAGCGGAATCCGGCAGCGCGGTGCTGGTGGATGTCAACACCGGCGAAGTGTTGGCCATGGCCAATAGCCCTTCCTACAACCCGAACAATCTCACCGGCACGCCGAAAGAGGTGATGCGTAACCGTACCATCACCGACGTGTTTGAACCGGGTTCAACGGTTAAGCCGATGGTTGTTATGTCGGCGCTGCAACGCGGCGTGGTGCGTGAAAACAGTGTTCTGAATACCGTTCCGTACTTAATCAATGGTCATGAGATCAAAGACGTAGCGCGGTACAGCGAATTGACCCTTACCGGGGTGCTTCAGAAGTCGAGTAACGTCGGGGTTTCAAAACTGGCGTTAGCGATGCCCTCCTCAGCGTTAGTAGATACTTACTCACGTTTTGGACTGGGAAAATCGACCAATTTGGGGTTGGTCGGAGAACGCAGTGGCTTATATCCAAAAAAACAACGGTGGTCTGACATAGAGAGGGCCACCTTTTCTTTCGGCTACGGGCTAATGGTAACGCCGTTACAGTTAGCGCGAGTCTACGCAACCATCGGCAGTTACGGCGTGTATCGTCCGCTGTCGATCACCAAAGTCGATCCGCCAGTACCCGGGGAGCGCATTTTCCCTGAGGCCATCGTGCGTACCGTGGTGCATATGATGGAAAGCGTGGCGCTGCCGGGCGGCGGCGGCGTGAAGGCGGCGATCAAAGGTTACCGTATCGCGATTAAGACCGGTACCGCCAAGAAGGTCGGGCCGGACGGGCGCTACATCAATAAATACATTGCCTATACCGCCGGCGTTGCGCCCGCCAGCCAGCCGCGTTTTGCGCTGGTGGTGGTGATTAACGATCCGCAGGCTGGTAAATACTACGGCGGTGCGGTTTCGGCGCCGGTATTCGGCGCCATCATGGGCGGTGTACTACGCACCATGAATATTGAGCCTGACGCGCTGGCGACGGGCGAAAAAAGTGAATTTGTAATTAACCAGGAAGAGGGTAAAGGTGGCAGATCGTAATTTGCGCGACCTACTCGCCCCATGGGTGCCTTCGGCGCCCGGGCGAGCACTGCGAGAGATGACGCTCGACAGCCGTGTCGCAGCGTCGGGGGATCTTTTTGTCGCAGTGGTCGGTCATCAGGCGGACGGGCGTCGTTATATCCCGCAGGCGATAGCGCAAGGCGTAGCTGCCATAGTGGCTGAGGCGGAAGGTGAAGCCCGTGACGGAGAAATCCGCGAGATTCACGGTGTGCCGGTCATTTATCTCAGCCAGCTTAATCAGCGTTTATCCGCGCTGGCCGGGCGATTTTACCATCAGCCTTCAGAAGCATTACGTCTGGTGGCGGTTACCGGGACTAACGGTAAAACCACCACCACCCAGCTGCTGGCCCAGTGGAGCCAATTGCTGGGCGAAACCAGCGCGGTGATGGGGACGGTCGGCAACGGTCTGTTGGGCAAAGTCAGCCCGACGGAGAACACCACCGGTTCGGCGGTTGACGTTCAGCAGGTGCTGGCGGGGCTGGTCGACCAGGGGGCAACCTTTGCCGCGATGGAAGTCTCTTCCCATGGCCTGGTGCAGCACCGGGTAGCCGCCCTGAAATTCGCCGCCTCGGTGTTTACTAACCTGAGCCGCGATCACCTTGATTACCATGGTGATATGGAACATTACGAAGCCGCGAAGTGGCAGTTGTTTTCCAGCCATGTCTATGGTCAGGCGATCATCAACGCCGACGACGATGTCGGGCAGCGCTGGCTGGCGAACTTGCCGGATGCCGTCGCGGTGTCCATGGACGATCGTATTAACCCTGACTGCCATGGCCGCTGGCTGAAAACCACCGCCATCAGCTACCACGATCGGGGCGCAACAGTGCGCTTCACTTCCTCCTGGGGCGGGGGCGAAATTGAAAGCCGTCTGATGGGAGCGTTTAACGTCAGTAACCTGTTACTGGCGCTGGCGACTCTGCTGGCGCTGGGCTATCCGCTGGCGCGTCTGCTGGAGAGTGCATCGCGGCTGCAGCCGGTGTGTGGGCGTATGGAAGTTTTCAGCGCTCCCGGAAAACCGACGGTGGTGGTGGATTATGCCCATACTCCGGATGCGCTGGAAAAAGCGCTGGAAGCCGCGCGTTTGCACTGTTCCGGTAAGCTGTGGTGTGTGTTTGGCTGCGGCGGCGATCGCGATAAAGGTAAGCGCCCACTTATGGGGGCTATTGCGGAACAGTACGCCGATGTGGTGGTGGTGACCGACGACAATCCGCGTACCGAAGAACCCGGGGCGATCGTGGCGGATATTCTCGCTGGCATGGTGGATGCCGGGCGTGTTCACGCCGTTGCCGGTCGCGCGCAGGCGGTTACTAACGCCATTATGCAGGCCGCGGCCGCCGATCTGGTGCTGGTAGCCGGTAAAGGGCATGAAGATTATCAAATTGTTGGCACGCGTCGTCTGGATTACTCCGACCGGGTAACGGCAGCGCGCCTGCTGGGAGTCGTGGCATGATTAGCCTTACGCTCTCACAGATGGCGACCCTGCTCGGCGGGCGCCACGTCGGCGCCGATGCTGAAATCAGCGCCGTGACTACTGATACCCGTAACCTGACGCCCGGCTGCCTGTTTGTTGCGTTGCGCGGCGAGCGTTTTGATGCGCATGATTTCGCCGATCAGGCGGTCGCGGGCGGCGCCGGGGCGCTGCTGGTCAGTCGCGAACTGGATATCGCTGTCCCGCAGGTGGTCGTGGCAGATACACGTCTGGCGTTTGGTCAACTGGCGGCATGGGTTCGTCAGCAGGCGCCGGCCCGGGTGGTGGCGCTGACCGGCTCGTCGGGCAAAACCTCGGTGAAAGAGATGACGGCAGCCATTCTGCGTCAGTGCGGCAATACCCTCTATACCGCCGGCAATTTGAATAACGATATTGGCGTACCGATGACGCTGCTGCGATTGACCCGGGAGCATGACTTTGCGGTCATTGAACTCGGCGCCAACCACCAGGGGGAGATCGCCTGGACGGTCAGTCTGACGCAACCGCAGGCGGCGCTGGTCAATAATCTGGCGGCGGCGCATCTGGAAGGCTTCGGTTCTCTGGAAGGGGTTGCGAAGGCCAAAGGGGAGATCTTTACCGGGCTGTCCGCCAGTGGCGTCGCCATTATTAACGCCGACAGTAATGACTGGCCGCGCTGGCGAAGCACTATCGGCGATCGCACCACGTGGCGCTTTTCGCCCGGCGATGCGCACTGCGATTTCTTCGCCGAGAACGTTGCCATCACCGCACAGGGAACGGCGTTTACTCTTGTAACGCCGCAGGGGCGCCAGGATGTACTGCTGCCGCTGCCGGGGCGTCACAACATCGCTAATGCGCTGGCCGCTTCGGCTCTGGCGTTGGCCGCCGGCGCGCCGCTCAGCGCCATTAAAACCGGTCTGGCGGAACTGAAGGCGGTTCCGGGACGTCTGTATCCGATTGCGCTGGGGCAGGGCAAACTGTTGCTCGACGATAGCTATAACGCCAATGTTGGCTCAATGACCGCCGCCGCGCAGGTGTTGTCGGAAATGCCCGGGTTTCGCGTGATGATCGTTGGCGATATGGCGGAACTGGGCGCCGAGTCCGATGCCTGCCACCGCCAGGTGGGAGAAGCCGCCCGGGCGGCGGGCATTGATCAAGTTCTGAGCGTCGGCGCCCGGAGCGCGGCTATCAGTCAGGCCAGCGGCGTTGGCCAGCATTTTGAGAATAAATTGTCGCTTATTGAGTACGTGAAAGCCCTGATGGCGGAACACGAGGTCATGACGCTATTGGTGAAAGGTTCACGTAGTGCCGCCATGGAAGAGGTCGTGCATGCGATACAGGAGATGGGAACATGTTAGTGTGGCTGGCTGAGCATTTGGTCAAATATTATTCTGGCTTTAACGTCTTTTCGTATCTGACGTTTCGCGCCATTGTCAGCCTGCTGACTGCGCTGGTGATCTCTCTGTGGATGGGACCGCGCATGATCGCCCGCCTGCAACAGCTCTCGTTCGGTCAGGTGGTGCGTAACGACGGCCCGGAATCGCACTTCAGCAAGCGCGGTACTCCGACCATGGGGGGGATCATGATCCTCACCTCGATCGTTATTTCGGTGCTGATGTGGGCTTACCCGTCCAACCCTTACGTCTGGTGCGTGCTGTTTGTGCTGGTGGGCTACGGCATCGTCGGTTTTGTCGACGACTACCGTAAAGTGGTGCGCAAAGATACTAAGGGATTGATTGCGCGCTGGAAATATTTCTGGATGTCGGCGATTGCGCTGGCAGTGGCTTTTGCGCTGTATATCGCTGGTAAAGACACGCCGGCTACCGAGCTGGTGGTGCCGTTCTTTAAAGATGTCGTGCCGCAATTGGGCATTTTCTACATCATTCTCGCCTATTTTGTGATTGTCGGTACCGGCAACGCGGTGAACCTGACCGATGGTCTTGATGGCCTGGCAATTATGCCGACGGTATTTGTCGCGGCGGGTTTCGCGCTGGTGGCCTGGGCAACCGGCAACATGAATTTCGCCAGTTACCTGCATATTCCGTATCTGCGCCACGCCGGGGAACTGGTGATTGTCTGTACCGCGATTGTCGGCGCGGGGTTAGGGTTCTTGTGGTTCAACACTTACCCGGCCCAGGTGTTTATGGGGGATGTCGGCTCGCTGGCGCTGGGCGGGGCGCTGGGCACCATCGCCGTGCTGCTGCGTCAGGAGTTTCTGTTAGTGATCATGGGCGGTGTTTTCGTGGTGGAAACCCTGTCGGTGATTTTGCAGGTGGGATCGTTCAAGCTACGCGGCCAGCGTATTTTCCGCATGGCGCCGATCCATCACCACTATGAACTGAAAGGCTGGCCGGAACCGCGCGTCATTGTGCGCTTCTGGATTATTTCGCTGATGCTGGTCCTGATCGGCCTGGCCACGCTGAAGGTGCGTTAATTATGGCGGATTACCAGGGCAAAAAGGTTGTCATTATCGGGCTTGGGCTGACGGGCCTTTCCTGCGTGAACTTCTTTCTGGCGCGGGGCGTTACGCCGCGCGTGATGGATACCCGCGTGGCGCCCCCTGGTCTGGATAAATTGCCGCCGGAAGTCGATCGCTGGCTTGGCGACCTGAATGATGAATGGCTGCTGGGATCCGATCTGATCGTCGCCAGCCCGGGGATTGCTCTGGCGAATCCCGCGCTGCGCGCCGCGGCGGACGCCGGGGTGGAAATTGTCGGCGATGTCGAACTGTTCTGTCGTGAGGCTCAGGCGCCGATTGTAGCGATCACCGGATCTAACGGTAAAAGCACCGTTACTACACTGGTCGGGGAGATGGCAAAGGCGGCGGGAATCAATGTTGGCGTCGGCGGTAATATTGGCGTGCCGGCGCTGATGCTGCTGGAGCAACACTGTGAGCTGTATGTTCTGGAGCTTTCCAGCTTCCAACTGGAAACGACCAGCAGCCTGCATGCGGCGGCGGCCACCATCCTGAATGTCACCGAAGATCATATGGACCGTTATCCGCTGGGTCTGCAGCAATATCGCGCGGCGAAACTGCGAATTTATGAAAACGCCAGAGTCTGCGTGGTAAATGCGGATGATGCGCTGACCATGCCGGTGCGCGGCGCCGATGAACGCTGCGTCAGTTTTGGCGTTGATGTCGGGGATTATCACCTTAATCGCCAGCAGGGCGATATCTGGCTGCGGGTTAAAGGCGAAAAGGTTCTCAACGTTAAAGAGATGGTACTCGGCGGGCAGCATAACTATACCAACGCGCTGGCGGCGCTGGCGCTGGCGGATGCGGTTGGTTTGCCGCGCGCCAGTAGTCTGAAAGCGCTGACCACCTTTACTGGCCTGGCGCACCGTTTCCAACTGGTGCATGAACGCAATGGAGTGCGCTGGATTAACGACTCCAAGGCGACCAATGTCGGCAGCACGGAAGCGGCGCTGAACGGCCTGCAGGTTGAGGGTACGCTGCATCTGCTGCTGGGCGGGGACGGTAAGTCGGCGGATTTCTCGCCGCTGGGGCGCTATCTGCAGGGGGATAAGGTCCGCCTGTACTGCTTTGGTCGGGATGGCGCGCAACTGGCGGAACTGCGCCCGGATGTCGCCACCCGGACCGGGACAATGGACGAGGCAATGAAGCTGATTGCGGCGCGGGTAGCGCCGGGGGATATGGTTCTGTTGTCTCCGGCCTGCGCCAGTCTCGACCAGTTTAAAAATTTTGAACAGCGGGGCGACTGTTTTGCCCGCCTTGCGAAGGAGTTGGGGTAATGCATTTTTCTCTCCCACGCCTGCGTATGCCGCGAATTCCAGGGTTTGGTATCCTGGCGTGGCTGTTTAACGCGCTGAAAGGCTGGGTGATGGGCTCAAAAGAAGCCGAATCCAACAGCATGGTGCTTTATGACCGCACGCTGTTATGGTTGACGCTGGGCCTGGCGGCGATCGGTTTTGTTATGGTGACCTCGGCATCCATGCCGGTGGGTCAGCGGCTGGCCAACGATCCGTTTTTGTTTGCCAAGCGCGATGGTGTGTATCTGATCCTCGCCTTCCTGCTGGCGATGATCACGCTGCGTCTGCCAATGGAGTTCTGGCAGCGCTACAGCGCCGCAATGCTCATCGCCTCGATTGTTATGCTGTTGATTGTTCTGGTGGTGGGGAGCTCGGTGAACGGGGCGTCGCGCTGGATCTCGCTCGGGCCGCTGCGTATTCAGCCAGCAGAGTTTTCCAAGCTGTCGTTGTTCTGTTTCCTCTCCAACTACCTGGTGCGCAAGGTCGATGAGGTGCGTAACAACCTGCGCGGCTTCCTGAAACCGATGGGCGTGATTCTGGTGATGGCCGTATTGCTGCTGGCGCAGCCGGATCTCGGGACGGTAGTGGTACTGTTTGTGACTACCCTGGCGATGCTGTTTCTGGCCGGTGCCAAGCTCTGGCAGTTCATCGCTATCATCGGTATGGGGATTTCGGCGGTAGTGCTGCTGATTCTGGCGGAGCCTTATCGTATCCGGCGTGTGACCTCGTTCTGGAACCCGTGGGAAGATCCCTTCGGCAGCGGCTACCAGCTGACCCAGTCGCTGATGGCGTTTGGCCGCGGGGAACTGTGGGGCCAGGGGCTCGGCAACTCGGTTCAGAAACTGGAGTATCTGCCGGAAGCGCACACCGACTTTATCTTCTCCATTATTGGGGAGGAACTCGGATATATCGGTGTGGTGCTGGCACTTTTGATGGTATTCTTCGTCGCTTTTCGTGCTATGTCGATTGGGCGGCGCGCGCTGGAGATGGATCAGCGTTTTTCCGGCTTCCTGGCTTGTTCGATCGGTATCTGGTTCAGCTTCCAGGCGCTGGTGAACGTCGGCGCGGCGGCGGGGATGCTGCCCACCAAAGGGCTGACGCTGCCGCTGATCAGTTATGGCGGTTCCAGTCTGTTGATTATGTCGACGGCCATCATGCTGTTGTTACGTATTGATTATGAAACGCGTCTGGCGAAGGCCCAGGCGTTTACACGAGGTGCCTGATGAGCGGCAAAACGCGTCGGTTGATGGTGATGGCGGGGGGAACCGGAGGTCATGTGTTTCCGGGGTTGGCCGTTGCCCATCATCTGATGGAACAGGGCTGGCAGGTGCGCTGGCTGGGAACCGCCGATCGCATGGAAGCCGACCTGGTGCCAAAGCACGGTATTGAGATCGATTTTATTCGTATTTCTGGTCTGCGCGGTAAAGGGCTGAAAGCGCTACTGCTGGCGCCGGTGCGTATTTTTAACGCCTGGCGTCAGGCCCGGGCGATCATGAAGCGTTTTAAACCCGATGTGGTGCTGGGCATGGGCGGCTATGTTTCCGGCCCTGGCGGCCTGGCGGCCTGGTCGCTGGGCATTCCGGTGGTGCTGCACGAACAGAATGGGATTGCCGGGTTAACTAACAAATGGCTGGCGAAAATTGCCAGCAAAGTGATGCAGGCGTTCCCTGGCGCGTTTCCCGATGCCGATGTGGTCGGCAATCCGGTGCGCACCGACGTGCTGGCGCTGCCGGCGCCGCAGGCGCGCTATGCTGACCGGAGCGGTCCGGTGCGGGTGCTGGTGGTTGGCGGTTCGCAGGGCGCCAGGGTGCTGAACCAGACGATGCCCGAGGTGGCAGGTCTGCTGGGCGATCGCATTACTGTCTGGCATCAGAGCGGTAAAGGGGCGCAGGAAACAGTGCGCCAGGCCTATGCGGCTGCCGGACAGGCGGGTCATAAGGTCACCGAGTTTATTGACGATATGGCGGCAGCCTATGCCTGGGCGGATGTGATCGTTTGCCGCTCCGGAGCGCTGACAGTCAGTGAGGTCGCCGCTGCCGGATTGCCAGCGCTGTTTGTGCCGTTCCAGCATAAAGACAGGCAGCAATACTGGAATGCGCTGCCGCTTGAGAAAGCCGGCGCGGCGAAAATACTGGAGCAGCCGCAGTTTACGGCGGCTGCCGTTGCAGAAGTGCTGGCCGGGTGGGACAGAGCGACGCTACTGGCGATGGCCGTGCGCGCCCGGGCGGCGTCGATTCCCGATGCCACCGAGCGGGTCGCTGGCGAAGTCAGCGCCGCCGCGCTGCCCTGATCGGCTTTTTGTGGATGTGCGCTGTGGCACACCCTTTGATTTTGAAGATGTTATGGCCTTTGCGCCGCAGGTTTAGAGAATGAATACACAACAACTGGCGAAACTGCGTTCTATTGTGCCCGAGATGCGTCGCGTTCGGCACATTCACTTTGTTGGCATTGGCGGTGCCGGTATGGGCGGCATTGCGGAAGTATTGGCCAATGAAGGCTATCAGATCAGCGGGTCCGATCTGGCGCCAAACGCGGTCACGCAGCAGTTGTCAGAGCTGGGGGCGACTATCTATTTCAACCATCGCCCGGAGAATGTGCGTGACGCCAGCGTGGTGGTGGTCTCTACCGCGATCGCGGCGGATAACCCGGAGATCGTCGCGGCGCATGAGCTGCGTATTCCGGTGATCCGCCGCGCGGAGATGCTGGCGGAGCTGATGCGTTTTCGCCATGGTATCGCTATTGCCGGTACCCACGGGAAAACCACCACCACCGCGATGGTAGCCAGTATTTACGCCGAGGCCGGGCTGGATCCGACCTTTGTCAACGGCGGTCTGGTTAAATCGGCGGGGACCCATGCCCGGCTGGGCAATAGTCGCTACTTAATCGCCGAAGCGGACGAGAGCGATGCGTCATTCCTCCATCTGCAGCCGATGGTGGCGATTGTGACAAACATTGAAGCTGACCATATGGATACTTACCAGGGCGACTTCGAAAACCTGAAGCAGACGTTTATTAACTTCCTGCACAACCTGCCGTTTTATGGCCGTGCGGTGATGTGCGTGGACGACCCGGTCATTCGCGAGCTGTTGCCGCAGGTGGGGCGGCATACCACGACTTACGGTTTCAGCGACGACGCCGATGTCCGCGTGGAGTCGTATCAGCAGGTGGGCGCGCAGGGGCGTTTCACGCTGTTGCGCCAGGATAAGCCGGCCCTGTCGGTGGTTCTCAATGCGCCGGGGCGCCATAACGCGCTAAATGCGGCGGCGGCCGCGGCGGTGGCGACGGAAGAGGGGATTGAAGACGCGGCGATACTGCGCGCGCTGGAAAATTTCCAGGGAACCGGGCGGCGCTTTGATTTCCAGGGGGAATACCCACTGGAGCCGGTAAACGGCAGAAGCGGCACCGCGATGCTGGTGGATGATTACGGCCACCACCCTACGGAGGTGGACGCGACGATTAAAGCCGCGCGCGCCGGCTGGCCGGATAAGCATCTGGTGATGATTTTTCAGCCGCACCGCTTTACCCGTACCCGGGATTTGTATGACGACTTTGCCGATGTGCTATCACAGGTAGACTCGCTGTTGATGCTGGACGTCTACCCGGCCGGGGAAGCGCCGATTCCCGGCGCAGACAGTCGCTCGCTGTGCCGGACCATTCGCGGGCGCGGCAAAGTGGATCCGATCCTCGTTTCCGATCATGGCCGCGTCGCCGAACTTCTGGCACCGGTTTTGACGGGAAATGACCTGATCCTGGTGCAAGGTGCAGGGAACATCGGCAAAATTGCAAAAAAACTGGCTGAAATCAAATTACAGCCTCAAACTCAAGAGGAAGCGCATCATGGTTGATAAGATTGCGGTCCTGCTGGGCGGAACTTCCGCGGAGCGTGAGGTGTCTTTACAGTCTGGCGCGGCAGTGCTTAAGGGGCTGCAGGAGGCCGGGCTGAATGTTCAGGGCGTGGATACCCGGGATGTGCCGGTTACCGCGCTGAAAGAACAAGGGTTTAATAAAGTGTTTATCGCCCTGCACGGCCGCGGCGGCGAGGATGGCACCCTGCAAGGGATGCTGGAGTTTCTCGGGTTGCCGTATACCGGTAGTGGCGTGATGGCTTCCGCGATCACGATGGACAAGCTGCGCACCAAACTGCTCTGGCAGGGCGCAGGTTTGCCTGTCGCCCCCTGGGTGACGCTGCGGCGCAGCGATATGCCGCTGCCGGCGGCAATGGGCGAGCGGGTCGCCGCGCTGGGGATGCCGGTGATTGTTAAGCCGAGCCGTGAGGGATCGAGCGTTGGCATGTCGAAGGTCGACGATCTTGCCGCTCTGCCTGCCGCCCTTGAGCTGGCGTTTCGTCACGATGATGAAGTCCTGGTGGAAAAATGGCTCAGCGGCCCGGAATTTACCGTCGCGCTGTTGGGCGACGAGATCCTGCCGTCGATCCGCATTCAGCCTGCGGGGATCTTCTATGACTACGAGGCGAAATATCTCTCTGATGAGACACAGTATTTTTGCCCTTCCGGTCTGGAGGCTGAACGGGAGCAGGCTCTGAATGAACTGGTGCGCCAGGCGTGGCAGGTACTGGATTGTCGCGGCTGGGGACGGGTGGATGTGATGCTCGATGCCGACGGGCAGTTTTATCTACTGGAGGTGAACACTTCGCCGGGAATGACCAGCCATAGCCTGGTGCCGATGGCGGCCCGTCAGGCGGGGATGAGCTTTTCACAACTGGTAGTACGGATTCTGGAGCTGGCGAACTGATATGTCGCAGGCGGCACTGAATACACGGACGCGTCAGGACGAGGAACGCATCTCCCGGCGCAGTAACGGAACGCGCCTGGCCGGCATGCTGTTTCTGCTGATGGTGCTCCTGACCGTGTTTGTCAGCGGCTGGATGGTGGTGGGTTGGATGGAAGATGCGCAGCGCCTTCCACTATCGAAACTGGTGGTGACCGGGGAGCGTCATTACACGCGTAATGACGATATTCGCCAGGCGATAATGGCTCTGGGGCCACCGGGGACCTTTATGACCCAGGATGTGAACATCATCCAGCAGCAAATTGAGCGCCTGCCGTGGATCAAGCAGGCGAGTGTCAGAAAACAGTGGCCGGACGAATTGAAGATTCATCTGGTTGAATATGTCCCGGTGGCGCGCTGGAATGATCAGCACATGATGGACGCCGAGGGCAATTCGTTCAGCGCGCCGGCGGATCGGACCAGCAGGCAGATTCTGCCGCTACTTTCCGGTCCGGAAGGTAGCGAAAGCGAAGTGTTACAAGGTTTTCGCTCCATGAAGGATGTGCTGGCGAAGGACAAATTTACGCTGAAAGAGGCAGCGATGACCGCCCGGCGCTCCTGGGTGTTGACCCTGAATGACGATATCAGGCTTAACCTTGGGCGCGGCGATACGTTAAAGCGGCTGAATCGCTTTGTAGAACTGTGGCCGGTTCTGCAAAAGCAGGCGCAAACCGACAATAAACGGGTCAGCTACGTCGATTTACGCTATGACTCGGGGGCAGCGGTTGGCTGGGCTCCCCTCCCTGTCGAAGCAGTTAATCAGCAACAGAATCAGGCACAGGCAGAACAACAATGATCAAGGCGACGGACAGAAAACTGGTAGTTGGACTAGAGATTGGCACCGCCAAGGTAGCCGCTTTAGTAGGGGAAATTCTGCCCGACGGTATGGTGAATATCATTGGCGTCGGCAGCTGCCCGTCCCGCGGTATGGATAAAGGCGGAGTGAACGATCTGGAGTCGGTGGTGAAGTGCGTACAGCGCGCCATCGACCAGGCCGAACTGATGGCGGACTGCCAGATTTCGTCAGTCTATCTGGCGCTGTCGGGTAAGCATATCAGCTGTCAGAATGAAATCGGTATGGTGCCTATCTCTGAGGAGGAGGTCACTCAGGAAGATGTTGAAAACGTGGTGCATACCGCCAAGTCGGTACGCGTTCGCGATGAGCATCGCGTTTTGCACGTTATTCCGCAGGAATATGCCATTGATTACCAGGAAGGTATAAAAAATCCGGTAGGTCTGTCAGGTGTACGTATGCAGGCCAAGGTGCATTTGATCACCTGCCACAACGATATGGCAAAAAATATTGTCAAAGCGGTGGAACGTTGCGGTCTGAAGGTTGACCAACTTATTTTCGCCGGACTGGCATCCAGCTATTCGGTACTCACTGAAGACGAACGTGAACTGGGCGTCTGTGTCGTGGACATCGGCGGTGGTACTATGGATATTGCGGTATATACTGGCGGCGCCCTGCGCCACACCAAAGTTATCCCCTACGCCGGGAACGTGGTGACCAGCGATATCGCTTACGCGTTTGGTACGCCGCCCAGCGATGCCGAAGCCATTAAAGTGCGTCACGGTTGCGCGCTGGGATCGCTGGTGGGAAAAGATGAGAGTGTGGAGGTGCCGAGCGTCGGCGGGCGTCCTCCGCGCAGCCTGCAGCGTCAGACACTGGCGGAAGTGATTGAGCCGCGCTACACCGAGTTGCTCAATCTGGTGAATGAAGAAATTTTGCAGTTGCAGGAACAACTGCGTCAGCAGGGGGTGAAGCACCACCTGGCGGCCGGGATCGTGTTGACCGGCGGCGCGGCGCAAATCGAAGGTCTGGCGGCCTGCGCGCAGCGGGTGTTCCACACCCAGGTACGCATCGGGCAACCGCTGAATATTACCGGACTGACGGATTATGCCCAGGAGCCTTATTATTCAACGGCGGTAGGTCTGCTTCACTACGGCAAAGAGTCACATTTGAGCGGTGAGGCGGAAGTGGAAAAACACTCATCCGTCGGTTCCTGGATAAAACGAATTAACAGTTGGCTGAGAAAAGAGTTTTAATTTTTTAAAGAGGCCGAAGCAGGCTAACGGCCTCAGGCGACAGGCACATACACCAAATCATTCAGGGTGCGTTGAGGCGGCAACTGAGAGAATCACCGGGAACTTACATGAATAAGCGACCGGAGGGGACCGCAGCAGGCCAACAGCGAAGCAGTCTGAAGGATGAAGTGTATTAAACGGAGAGAAACTATGTTTGAACCTATGGAACTCACCAACGACGCGGTGATTAAAGTCATCGGCGTCGGTGGCGGCGGCGGTAATGCCGTAGAACACATGGTGCGCGAGCGCATCGAAGGCGTTGAATTCTTCGCGGTTAACACCGACGCCCAGGCGCTGCGTAAAACCGCGGTAGGGCAAACCATCCAGATTGGTAGCGGTATTACCAAAGGTCTGGGTGCCGGCGCTAACCCGGAAGTGGGCCGCAATGCGGCGGACGAAGACCGCGAAGCGCTGCGCGCCGCGCTGGATGGCGCCGATATGGTCTTTATCGCAGCCGGAATGGGCGGCGGTACCGGAACCGGGGCTGCGCCAGTGGTGGCTGAGGTCGCTAAAGATCTCGGTATCCTGACCGTTGCGGTGGTGACCAAACCGTTTAATTTTGAAGGCAAGAAGCGTATGGCCTTCGCGGAGCAGGGGATCGCCGAGCTGTCCAAGCATGTCGACTCGCTGATTACGATTCCTAATGACAAATTGCTGAAAGTCCTTGGCCGCGGTATTTCACTGCTCGATGCGTTCGGCGCTGCGAATGATGTGCTGAAAGGCGCAGTACAGGGTATCGCTGAGCTGATCACTCGTCCGGGCCTGATGAACGTCGACTTTGCGGACGTTCGTACCGTGATGTCTGAAATGGGCTATGCCATGATGGGCTCCGGCGTCGCCAGCGGTGAAGACCGTGCGGAAGAAGCGGCGGAAATGGCTATTTCTTCTCCGCTGCTGGAAGATATCGATCTGTCTGGCGCGCGCGGCGTGCTGGTTAACATCACCGCTGGCTTCGACCTGCGTCTGGATGAGTTCGAAACCGTCGGTAACACTATCCGCGCTTTTGCGTCCGATAACGCTACGGTGGTAATCGGTACTTCTCTGGACCCGGATATGAACGACGAGCTGCGCGTTACTGTGGTGGCGACCGGTATCGGTATGGACAAACGTCCGGAAATCACGCTGGTGACCAATAAGCAGACCCAGCAGCCGATGATGGATCGCTACCAGCAGCACGGCATGGCGCCGCTGCAGCAGGAGCAGAAAAACGTGGCGAAAGTGGTCAACGATAACGCACCGCAGACGGCGAAAGAGCCTGATTACCTGGATATTCCGGCGTTCCTGCGTAAACAGGCGGACTAAGAATACGCTGGAAGTTGGGAATGTGCGCTCTTTGTGCTAAACTGCCCTGCCGATTGTGATGTACACTTTCGGTTGCGTGAGAAATATGGCGAGATAATACGATGATCAAACAAAGGACACTTAAACGTATCGTTCAGGCGACTGGCGTCGGTTTACATACCGGCAAGAAAGTCTCGCTGACGTTGCGCCCTGCGCCGGCAAATACCGGGGTCATCTATCGTCGCACCGACTTGAATCCACCGGTTGATTTTCCGGCAGATGCCAAATCTGTGCGTGATACCATGCTCTGTACTTGCCTGGTTAACGAGCATGACGTGCGGATTTCGACCGTTGAGCACCTGAACGCAGCCCTGGCGGGTCTCGGCATTGATAACATTGTTATTGAAGTCGACGCGCCGGAAATCCCAATTATGGACGGCAGCGCAGCGCCTTTCGTTTATCTGCTGATGGATGCGGGTATTGACGAACTGAACGCCGCGAAGAAATTTGTTCGTATCAAAGAGACCGTACGCGTCGAAGATGGCGACAAGTGGGCTGAATTCAAACCGTACAATGGTTTTACGCTCGATTTTACTATCGACTTCAACCATCCGGCGATTGATGCCAGCAGCCAGCGCTATCGCATGAACTTCTCGGCGGACGCGTTTATGCGTCAGATCAGCCGGGCGCGTACCTTCGGTTTTATGCGCGATATCGAATATCTGCAGTCCCGTGGTCTGTGCCTGGGCGGCAGCTTCGATTGTGCCATCGTTGTTGACGATTATCGCGTACTGAACGAAGACGGTTTACGCTTTGAAGACGAATTTGTACGCCACAAAATGCTGGATGCTATCGGTGACCTGTTCATGTGTGGTCACAATATCATTGGCGCATTCACGGCTTATAAGTCCGGCCATGCCCTGAACAACAAGCTGTTGCAGGCGGTACTGGCAAAACAGGAAGCGTGGGAATATGTAACCTTCGAAGACGAAGCGGAAATGCCGCTGGCATTCAAAGCGCCGTCGATGGTTCTGGCCTGATCGTTTTCTGCTAATCATGACGACTGGTTAATCTGGCGCCTCTCTCCTGCCAGGTTGCCAGTCGTTTTTATTTTCTCTCTGGTTAACATTCTCCTGTGTCAGTCTGAGATTTTTCGCTGCTGGTTTATTATCCAGTTATACCTTTGCATGTATGCTTTCCTGGTGTGGGAAAAAGCGAATAGTGATAATATTCTGTGGCGAAATGGAGCGTGGTAATCAGGCTCCGCGAATTTTAATTATCGGGTAGCGTAAGTGATCGGTATTTTAGGGCGTTGGCGACAACTGGGTAGACGGTACTTCTGGCCGCATCTCCTGCTGGGGATGGTTGCAGCCAGTTTAGGGCTGCCCGTGCTCAATGCTAACGCTGAGACGCCACTCGCAGCGGCGGAAACCTCGGCAACTACCGCCAGTCGTGGTAACGCGGTTAACTTTGATAGTCTGGCGCTGCTTCAGGATTCCGCTCGCCGGACGTCGTTTAGTGTCGATTACTGGCACCAGCATGCGATCCGCACGGTTATCCGTCATCTCTCTTTTGTGCTGGCGCCGCAGGCTCTGCCGACGGCGGACGCCGGTGCTCCCCTGCAGGCTCAACAAGTTGCGTTGCTCGATACGCTGAGCGCGCTGTTGACGCAGGAAACCAAACCGCCGGTTATTGTGCGTTCTCTCAACGCCTTGCCGGCTCAGCCCCTTTCCGTATTCGGCGTCGCCGACTGGATCCGTCAGGTCCAGGGCATTCGCGCCGGTCCTCAGCGCCTCAGTTAATACTTCGGTCTTAAGTACAAACCTTTTAATTCCGCCTCTGAGGGCGTCTGAGATTTTATTATGCTAGTCAAATTATTAACGAAAGTTTTTGGTAGTCGTAACGATCGTACTTTGCGTCGCATGCGCAAAGCCGTCAATCTGATCAACAGCATGGAACCTGCGATGGAGAAGCTTTCAGACGATGAACTGAAAGCGAAAACCGTTGAATTCCGCGGCCGTCTGGAAAAAGGCGAAAGCCTGGAAAGTCTGATTCCGGAAGCCTTCGCCGTGGTGCGTGAGGCCAGTAAGCGTGTATTCGGCATGCGTCATTTCGATGTGCAGTTGCTGGGTGGGATGGTGCTTAACGATCGTTGCATCGCGGAAATGCGTACCGGTGAAGGTAAAACCCTGACCGCCACGCTGCCAGCGTACGTCAATGCCCTTACCGGCAAAGGAGTTCACGTGGTCACCGTGAACGACTATCTGGCGCAGCGCGATGCGGAAAACAACCGTCCGCTATTTGAGTTCCTTGGCCTGACGGTGGGAATCAACCTGCCGGGAATGCCGGCGCCGGCCAAACGTGAAGCCTATGCGGCTGATATCACCTATGGCACCAACAACGAATATGGTTTTGATTACCTGCGCGACAATATGGCGTTCAGCCCGGAAGAGCGCGTTCAGCGTAAGCTGCACTACGCATTAGTGGATGAAGTCGACTCCATTCTGATCGACGAAGCTCGTACTCCGCTGATTATTTCTGGCCCGGCGGAAGACAGCTCCGATCTTTATCGCCGTGTGGATAAGATCATCCCTAACCTGGTACGCCAGGAGAAAGAAGACTCTGATACCTTCCACGGTGAAGGGCATTTCTCGGTAGATGAAAAGGCGCGTCAGGTTAACCTGACTGAACGCGGTCTGGTGCTGGTGGAAGAGCTACTGGTCAAAGAGGGCATGATGGACGAAGGGGAGTCGCTCTACTCGCCGGGCAATATCATGCTGATGCACCATGTCACCGCAGCGCTGCGCGCTCACGCGCTGTTTACCCGCGATGTCGACTACATCGTCAAAGATGGCGAGGTTATCATCGTCGATGAACATACCGGCCGTACCATGCAGGGACGTCGCTGGTCGGATGGTCTGCACCAGGCGGTGGAAGCCAAAGAAGGCGTGGATATCCAGAACGAGAACCAGACGCTGGCCTCCATCACCTTCCAGAACTATTTCCGTCTTTATGAGAAGCTGGCCGGGATGACCGGTACCGCGGACACCGAAGCGTTTGAATTCAGCTCAATTTACAAGCTGGATACCATTGTGGTGCCGACCAACCGCCCGATGATTCGTAAGGATCTGCCGGATCTGGTGTATATGACGGAAGCGGAAAAAATTACCGCGATCATCGAAGACATTAAAGAGCGTACCGAGAATGGTCAGCCGGTGCTGGTGGGGACAATCTCCATCGAAAAATCAGAAGTAGTGTCTAATGAGCTGACTAAAGCCGGCATTAAGCATAACGTACTGAACGCTAAGTTCCACGCCAAAGAGGCGGATATTGTCGCCCAGGCAGGCTACCCGGCGGCGGTGACTATCGCGACCAACATGGCAGGTCGTGGTACCGATATTGTGCTGGGGGGCAGTTGGCAAACAGAAATCGCCGAGCTGGAAAACCCGACTCAGGAGCAAATCGATCAGATTAAAGCCGACTGGCAGGTGCGTCATGATGCGGTGCTGGCGTCTGGCGGTCTGCATATCATTGGTACTGAGCGTCATGAATCGCGGCGTATCGACAATCAGCTGCGCGGTCGTTCCGGTCGCCAGGGGGATCCGGGGTCTTCCCGCTTCTACCTTTCTATGGAAGATGCTCTGATGCGTATTTTCGCCTCCGATCGCGTCTCCGGGATGATGCGTAAACTGGGTATGAAGCCGGGCGAGGCGATTGAGCATCCGTGGGTAACCAAAGCGATTGCCAACGCGCAGCGTAAAGTGGAAAGCCGCAACTTCGATATTCGTAAGCAACTGCTGGAATATGATGATGTGGCTAACGATCAGCGCCGGGCGATCTACACTCAGCGTAATGAATTGCTGGATGTCAGCGATGTCAGTGAAACCATCAATAGCATTCGTGAAGATGTCTTCAAAGTGACTATCGACGCCCATATCCCGCCGCAGTCTCTGGAAGAGATGTGGGACGTGCCCGGGTTGCAGGAGCGCCTGAAGAATGACTTCGACCTCGATCTGCCGCTCACCGAATGGCTGGATAAAGAGCCTGAGCTGCATGAAGAGACGCTGCGCGAGCGTATTCTGCACAACGCAATTGAAGTGTATCAGCGTAAAGAAGAGATTGTCGGCGCTGAAATGATGCGCCATTTTGAGAAAGGCGTCATGCTCCAGACTCTGGATTCACTGTGGAAAGAGCATCTGGCGGCGATGGACTACCTGCGTCAGGGGATCCATCTGCGCGGTTATGCGCAAAAAGATCCGAAGCAGGAGTACAAGCGTGAGTCATTCTCAATGTTCGCCTCGATGCTGGAGTCGCTGAAATATGAAGTGATCAGCACGCTGAGTAAGGTGCAGGTCCGCCAGCCGGAAGAGGTGGAAGCCATGGAGCAGCAGCGCCGTCAGGAAGCAGAGCGTCTGGCGCAGATGCAACAGCTGAGTCATCAGACTGATGACGCGGAAGCGGCGGCGGCGATTGCCGCTCAGACCGGGGAGCGTAAAGTGGGGCGTAACGACCCGTGCCCTTGCGGTTCCGGGAAGAAATATAAGCAGTGTCATGGCCGTTTGAGCTGATTGACCCTGTCTGGTAAAAAGGCGCAGGTTACTGCGCCTTTTTTATTGCCTTCTGCACAGAGATAGCCTTAACCTGCGCAATCGCCGGGCGGATGTCAGGTACTGCCTGCCGTACGGCCATAACGGCGAATTTTGACGAGGAAAAACGTGTAATGAAAACGCTGAATATCGCCGTTGGGATCATTCGTAATCAGCAGGGCGAGATCTTTATTACGCGCCGCGCTGCGGATGCTCACATGGCGAATAAATGGGAATTTCCCGGCGGCAAGATTGAAGCCGGCGAAACGCCTGAGCAGGCGCTGGTGCGCGAGCTTGAAGAAGAGACAGGCATTCGGGCCACTCGCTTTACGCTATATGACCATCTGGAGCATCGCTTCAGCGATCGCCATGTGTCGCTGTGGTTTTTTCTGGTTGAGGAATGGCAGGGGCAACCCTGGGGAAAAGAAGGGCAGCCGGGCCATTGGGTTGAACAGCACCAATTGCGGGCCGATGCTTTTCCGCCGGCCAATGTCGCAGTCATTGAGCGCCTGCTGAATGATGTAAAATAAGTGCGCCGGCGGCGCACCGGGGGATCAGGACTGTTCTTCGCTCCAGCCGTCGCTGTCGGTCAGGTCGCCCTGGCTGGGGATGCGTTTCTCTTCGGTCGCCCACTCGCCGAGATCAATCAACTGGCAGCGCTTACTACAGAAGGGCCTGAAGGGACTTTCTTCGCCCCACACCACCGCTTTACCGCAGGTTGGGCAGTTTACCTGAGTGAGTTCCGTCATAATTACTCCTTAACAACAGGCCAGTTCAAAGTCGAGACGTTCCGGCACCATACCCTGTTCACTGTCAACCGGCATAAAACGAATGGCGAAGCGGCTTTTATGGCCGGAGACTTGCGGGTAGAGTTGCTCGCTCAGATCCAGCTTCAGACGCAGCAGGTCGGCATCTTCGCCGTTATCCTGATAAAAACCATTCAGGCTGGTTTGTTTGCGAAATTGAGCAGAATTACGAATCAACTCAAGGATTTGTGACAACGCCTGGCGCAGAGGGTCAAGGCTGCTCATCCACTGATTAACCGTCTCATTACGCTGCGCCTGGGGTAAATACAGCCAGATATGCAGGGTCGGTAAATCGAAACTGCAACAGCCGCCGGGGATACTCAGGCGCTGGCGCACCAGGCTGATGAGTTTGTCTTCCCGCAGCGTCTGGCCGAGGCGCGGAGCGGAAAACAGCACGCTACTGCGAGTTTTCAACTGATGACCAAGATCTTCAATGCGGCTGACGTCCACCCCGGGGACATCTGACCAGCTTTTTAATTTGCGCTGCTGGCGCTCCAGCTCTTTCAGAATCTCGGTACGCACTTCGCCACGTTCAAAAACATCCAGCAATTCCCCGACATTGTGAAAAAAGTGCAACGCTGTCGCGTGATCGTGTATCGGTTGCAGCGCTTCAAGCTGCTGAAGCAGAAATTCAATGCGCAGCCAGGTGCGCATTTTTTCATTAAGAGGATGTTCGAAAAGGATACCGGAACTCATTACGCTTTTTCCTGTAATACAGCCTGCGAGGCCAGTAGCAGGTAGTGCTGATGCAGGCGGGCGACATCCGGAATAATTGATTCCGGCGCGCCATCATTATTAATGACATCATCCGCTATGGACAGGCGCGCTTCCCTGGTTGCCTGCGCAGCAAGGATATTTAAGACCTGCTCGCGACTGACATTATCGCGAGCCATGGTGCGCTGGATTTGCGTCTGGAGAGAAACATCCACCACCAGAATGCGATTGGCTCGTTCCTGGAGCTGATTTTCCACTAATAACGGCACGACCCACAGTGCATAGGGAGAGCTGGCGCTTTCCAGTTCATGGCGGGTTTGCTGTTGAATCAGAGGGTGAAGCAGTTGATTTAGCCAGTTTTTTTCTTGAGGGCTGGAGAAGATAAGATCGCGCAACGCCCGGCGGTCAAGCGTGCCATCCTCATGCAGTATCTGCTGCCCAAAGTGCTGGACGATGGCGTCGAGGGCCGGCTGCCCGGGCTCGACAACCTGGCGCGCAATGACATCAGCATCAACCACGGTTATGCCTGACCGGGAAAATGCGTTGGCAACTGTAGTTTTGCCACTGCCGATTCCGCCAGTCAAAGCGACTGTATAAACCATAACCTATTGATCCTGAATCTATGTTTTATCTACAGAATAGCTGAAAACGCTATTAATAATAAAATAAATGGCTTCGCCTGCCGTATAACCCGGCGTGGCGATCAAGCCTGTTTCCTGATTTCCAGGTAAATTTATAGGATTGTAGCGTAAAAAAGGAGAGTTTCGCAGTCTTGCGGCGCCATTATTAGTGCGTATGATAGCTTCACTGGAGTTGGCAGTTGTACCGCCGATAACGTTTACGTGTCCATCGCCATTCGACCAGGAATTCGCTCATGCGTATTGAAGAAGATCTGAAGCTCGGTTTCAAAGATGTCCTTATTCGCCCGAAACGCTCCACCCTTAAAAGTCGCTCTGATGTTGAGTTAGACCGGCAGTTCACCTTTAAACACTCAGGTATTAACTGGTCCGGCGTTCCGGTGATTGCCGCGAACATGGATTCCGTAGGTACTTTCAACATGGCTACGGCGCTGGCTGCTTTTGATATTCTAACCGCAGTGCATAAACATTACAGCGTGGAACAGTGGCAGACATTTATTGTTTCGGCGCCGGCTCAGGTATTGCAGCATGTGATGGTGTCTACCGGCACGTCCGATGCCGACTTTGAAAAAACCAAACAGATTCTGGCGCTCTCCCCGGCGCTCAATTTTATCTGCATTGATGTGGCCAACGGCTACTCGGAACATTTTGTCCGGTTTGTCAGTAAGGCCCGCGAAGCGTGGCCGAACAAGGTCATTTGCGCCGGTAACGTCGTCACCGGTGAAATGTGTGAGGAACTGATCCTCTCCGGGGCCGATATTGTCAAAGTTGGCATTGGTCCGGGCTCAGTGTGTACCACGCGCGTGAAAACCGGGGTTGGCTATCCGCAGCTTTCCGCGGTGATTGAGTGCGCCGATGCGGCTCATGGACTGGGAGGGCAGATTGTCAGCGATGGTGGATGTACCGTACCGGGCGATGTGGCGAAAGCCTTCGGCGGCGGCGCGGATTTTGTCATGCTGGGCGGGATGCTGGCCGGTCATGATGAGAGCGGCGGTACCATTGTGGAGCAGAATGGCGAGAAATTTATGCTGTTCTACGGTATGAGCTCGGAATCCGCCATGACGCGCCATGTCGGCGGGGTCGCCGGTTACCGTGCCGCCGAAGGGAAAACCGTGAAGCTCCCCCTGCGCGGGCCGGTGGAGAATACCGCGCGTGATATTCTTGGCGGTTTACGCTCAGCCTGTACTTACGTTGGCGCATCGCGTCTGAAAGAGCTGACCAAGCGTACAACGTTTATCCGGGTGCAGGAGCAGGAAAACCGTATTTTTAATAGTCTGTAATACTCCCCGAGGGTGCGGCGGTTGCCGCACCTGACTTCCTGACTAGCCAATCGCGTTGCCTAACTGGAAAACCGGCAGGTACATAGCGATAACCAGCACACCAATGATTGCGCCGATCGTTACCATCATCAACGGTTCCAGCGTTGCGGCAAGGTTATCTGCCAGTTCATTGGCTTTTTCTCCATGCCAGTGGGCGAGCCGGTTGAGCATGGTATCCATCGCCCCGGTGGTTTCTCCGACCCGAATCAGCTGTATACAGAGCGGTGTAAAAATGGTTTCCGCCGTGATGGCATCGGAAAGAGGGGCGCCGGCGGTGATACGCTCCTTGACCCGGCGTATCGCGGCCTGCCACCACGGGTGATTCAGCGTTTGTTCCACGGCCTCCAGACCTTTTAACAGCGGCAGTCCTGAGGACTGGGTTAACGCCAGGGTGGTGAAGATCTGGTTAAGCCGCTGGCCGCGGATGAGCGGAGCCAGCAGAGGGAGTCGGAGTAGCAGGCGCTGCTCTTTTTCCCGCCAGTGTGGTTGTCCGCGCCGCAGGTGACTGTAGCCGCCTGCGAGCAATCCAGGAAGTAAGGCCAGATACGGTCCTGCCGCGATACACCATTCAGACAGGGCGATAACGCTGCGGGTCAGGGTTGGCAGCGGGGCGTTAAAAGTGCGGTAGATGGCGGCGAATTCCGGCAGGACAAAGCCGACCATACCTGTTGTCACCAGCAGCGCCACCGCCATAATAAATAGCGGATAGCGCAGGGCTTTCTTCACCTTGCGATATAACTGGTACTGCTGTTCCTGTTGGCTGGCCAGATGCTGACAGCAAAATTCCAGCTGACCAGTCAGCTCGCCGGTATGAATCAGAGCGATAAACAGCGGGGGAAAGATACCGTGGCTGTTGTTTAATGCCCCGGAAAAGCTGGCGCCGTGGGTTATCTGGTGCGTAATATCCTGCAGTAACGCCTGCCACGGGGCGACAGGATGCTGACGGGCAAGCAATTGCAGCCCTTCCGGTAGGGGAATACCGGCCTGTAATAACGCCGCCAGTTGGCGAATAAACTGGATAATCTGTAGCGGATGCCAGGGATGCTGAAAAGGCCGGCGCTGCTGTTTCAGAGAGAGAAGGTGCAGGCTGCTATTAGCGATCTTTTCTCTGGCGCTGGCTTTGTTTTTGGCCAGCAGAGTGCCTTTCTGGTACTGCCCAAGATTATCGATAGCGCTCCAGCGCCAGAGCGAAATATCTGACATGCTGCTTCTCCGTAGCGGGTGGTGAAAGAGCTGGCAGGCGCTAGTATCCGCCGCCGTACCCCAGTACCCTGAGCAATTCTTCCTGGGTTGTCAGCCCCTCCCCGACAGCGTGTGTCCCGCACTGGTGGAGCGTTTCCATTCCCTGTTCCTGAGCTAACAACTCGATAGCCGCCACGCCGGCATCGCTGGCGATGGCGCGCTTTAACGGACCGTCGATAATCAGGGTTTCAAACAGCGCAATACGGCCATAAAAGCCGGAGTAGCAATGTTCGCACCCTCCAGCCTGCCAGTGGTTCAGGTGTGCGCCTTCGCTGCTGCTTGTATTGTCTTCCTGCGCCGGGCATTGCCGGCGGCAGCGGGGGCACAGCCGGCGCGCCAGGCGCTGCGCCACGATAAGCCGCAGAGCGGAGGCAATCATCCAGCCGGAAATCCCCATCTGTTGCAGGCGGATCAGGGTTTCGGTGGTGGAGTTGGTATGCAGGGTGGCCAGTACCAGATGCCCGGTTTGCGCCGCTTTAACGGCAATCTCAGCCGTTTCACGATCGCGGATCTCGCCGATCATGATCACATCGGGATCCTGGCGCAGCAGGGCGCGCAATATTGTCTGGTAATCCAGACCGGCCCGCGGATTGACCCGGGTTTGATTAATGCCGGGCAGCGCAATCTCAACCGGGTCTTCCACACTGCTAATGTTGACCTGCGGGGTATTAAGGGCGTTCAGCCCGCTGTAAAGGGTGATGGTTTTGCCACTGCCCGTCGGGCCGGTGACCAGAATTAGCCCCTGCGGGCAGGCTAATGCCCGACGATAAGCCTCCAGAGCATGCGGAGGCATACCCAGCGCCGCGAGAGACAGCGGCCTGGCCTCCTGCTCCTGAAGACGCAGTACGATTTTCTCGCCATAACAGCAGGGCAGCGTGGAGATGCGAAACGTGACGGATTTTTCCGCCAGTTCGCGGCTGAACTGCCCGTCCTGGGGAAGGCGCCGCTCGGCGATATCCAGCTCGGCGGCGACCTTAAGGCGGGTGGCGATCCCTGCCGCCAGCTCGGCGGGCAGGGACAGCAGGGGTTGCAGTACACCGTCAATTCTCAGGCGTACGCTCAGGTTTTCGGCGCCGGGTTCAATATGGATATCCGAGGCCCGCCGTTGAACGGCCTGGGTCAGAATGTTATCCACCTGCCCGGTGACCGGAGCATCATCCCCGGCGGTCTGCGCGCTGTGCTGGTTGAAGGCTTTTTCCAGACGCTCTTCAGACCAGCACTCAATGTGGATACGCTTGTTAACCGTAAAGCGCAGGGCGTCCAGCAATGCCTCCTGCGGCGCACCGACGACCGCAATACTGATACTTTCCTCATCGCTGTGGATCAGCAGAGCGTGGTAGTGGCGGCAAAGCTGGTTCAGGGCAGGGATATCCATCATGGCTCCTTATTGCGCGAAGCGGAAGACGTCTTCACAGGCCTGTTTCAGCGCGCCATCGCTGCCGATCGCGCACTCGCGTTTCCAGCCCTGAATCCCGTCGGCATTACTCCACTGCGGGGTTAGCGTGATGGTGAGCCCGGCGAGGTTTTCCTGCCCGGTGAGGGTGACCACGCCTCTGGCGACCGTCATAGCAGACAGGTAGCGGGTGGTTTGTACCGCCGGGATCCCGTTACTACCGGCATCGCAGTTATCCAGCCCGCCGCGCTCCAGCGCGCACAGCTCTACGGCGGTACGGTAAGGTACAAACGTTTGCAGAACGTCGGTCAGCGCAGCTTTGCGCAGGTAATTCTGGTAGGCCGGTATACCGGTGGCGCTGAGGATCGCAACAATGCCAATGACGATCATCAGTTCGATTAAAGTAAATCCCTGTTGTTTATTCATAACGCTCTCCTTGTGGTTGGTGGCGGTACTCTGGCAAAGAAATACCCCGATAACGACAGGCAAAAAGAGAACGTGAAAGGCATCTTCCGGGATATTTACCGGTTTACATGACGGTCAGGGGAGCGATGCGACGGCGATCGCAAAGAGAAAGGGCAGCGGATGCGCTGCCCGGTAAGCTATTAACGAAAGCGCATCGACAGGTCGAGGGCGCGAATGTGTTTAGTCAGGGCGCCGACCGAAATATAGTCCACGCCGGTTTGCGCATACTCACGGATCGTTTCTTTAGTGACATTGCCGGACACTTCCAGGCGCGCTTTGCCATCGGTAACGCGCACGGCTTCACGCATCTGATCGACATCGAAATTATCCAGCATGATGATGTCGGCGCCGGCGCTCAGCGCTTCTTGCAGCTCGTCAAGCGATTCGACTTCCACCTCAACCGGCACCTCCGGATGTAACCAGAAGGCTTTTTCCACCGCCTGTTTGACCGACCCGGAAGCAATGATGTGATTCTCTTTAATCAGATAGGCGTCCGACAGGCCGAGGCGGTGATTACTGCCGCCGCCGCACAGCACCGCATATTTTAATGCGCTACGCAGTCCAGGCAGGGTTTTGCGGGTGTCCAGCAGCCGCGTTTTAGTGCCACTGAGAAGATCCACATAGGTGCGCACTTCGCTGGCCACGCCGGAGAGGGTTTGCACAAAGTTCAGGGCAGTGCGCTCGCCGGTGAGCAGGATACGCGACGGGCCGCGCAGCTCGAACAGGGGCTGGTTCGCTTTGATGGCGTCGCCGTCGTCAACCAGCCATTCAATGGCCACATCGCCGCCAAGCTGGATGAAGACCTCCTCGACCCAGCGTTTGCCACAAAAGACGCCGTCTTCGCGGGTGATGATAACGGCGTGCGACGCGCTGTCTTCGGGGAGAAGCTGCGCGGTAATGTCCTGCTTCGGATTGATGTCGCCGCCCAGGTCTTCCCGTAGCGCCTGGGATACGATGAGTGGAATGTCCAGGCTAATGCGTTCCAGTAATGCATCGCGTCTGCTGTCGGGGTTATAACGGCGGGGTTGCATAATAAAACTCCGAAATGACTGATAAGTATAGGGTTGAAACATGCTACTCTGAAGCAGCCCCAGGTTCCACAGAAAGGAGATGACCAGATGCAGCTCGAAGATGGTTGGCTGACGGGCGTTCGTCGGCAGCCCTCGCCTCATTGTGATGAACGTCCGCCGGGAGAAACACCGTCGCTGCTGGTGGTGCATAACATCAGCCTGCCTCCCGGCCAGTTCGGCGGCCCGTGGATTGATGCCCTGTTCAACGGTACGCTGGATCCACAGGCGCATCCTTTTTTTGCTGGTATAGCGCATCTGCGGGTTTCCGCCCACTGTTTGATTCGCCGCGATGGTGAGATTGTGCAGTATGTCCCCTTTAATCAGCGCGCCTGGCACGCCGGAATCTCCCGTTATCAGGGGCGTGAGCGCTGTAATGATTTCTCAATCGGTATTGAGCTGGAAGGCACGGATACGCTGGCCTACACCGACGCTCAGTATCAGCAACTGGCGAGGATTACCCGGTTGCTTATCTCTTTTTATCCCGCGATAGCCAGCCATATGACGGGCCACTGCGATATTGCGCCCGAGCGGAAAACCGATCCCGGGCCGGCGTTTGACTGGCCGCGGTTCCGCGCGCTGGTGGCGGGCCCGTCCGACAAGGAGAAAACATGACGCTATTTACGCTATTGCTGGTTTTGGCTTGTGAGCGGCTGTTTAAGCTCGGTGAACACTGGCAGATGGATCACCGCCTGGAGGGGATTTACCAGCGCGCCAGCCGTTTTTCCCTGTTGCGCACTCTGGTGATGGCCGTGCTCGCCATGGCGGTGGTTTACCTGTGCCAGCGGGCCCTGGAGGGGTTGTTTTTTAATCTCCCGCTGCTGGTGTTCTGGATTCTGGTCGGCGTGCTGTGTATTGGCGCCGGCGAAGTGCGCCTGCACTATCATGCGTACCTGAAAGCGGCGGCCCAGGATGATATTCACGCTTGTGACGCGATGTCTGGCGAGCTGACGTTGATTCACGGCGTACCGCCGGACTGCAACCAGCGGGCATTTCTGCGCGAGCTGCAGAATGCGCTGCTGTGGATTAACTTCCGCTTTTACCTGGCACCGCTGTTCTGGTTTATCGTCGGCGGAAGCTGGGGACCGGTGACTCTGGTGGGGTATGCGTTTCTGCGCGGCTGGCAGAGCTGGCTGGCTCGTCATGGGACGCCGCAACAGCGGCTGCACGCCGGGGTGGATGCGATTTTACATCTCCTGGACTGGATCCCGGTGCGTCTGGCTGGGGTGGTCTATGCGCTGCTCGGCCACGGCGAAAAAGCCCTGCCGGCGTGGTTTGCCTCGCTGGGAGATCGTCACACCGGCCAGTATCAGGTGTTGACCGGCCTGGCGCAATTTTCGCTGGAGCGGGATGTGCATGACGACAAGCTGGAGACCCCAAAAATCGCCGTGGCGCTGGCGAAGAAAGTGTCCATGGTGATGGTGGCGGTGGTCGCTGTACTGACGATTTACGGCGCCCTGCTGTAAACGGGCGCCGCGACATCAGGAGCGATCGGCGGGCGGTATACCAAAATCCGGCATACCGTCGCCATTCCAGGCGAGAGTTTTCACCCGGGTATGGCGGTTAGGATCGTAGAGCGGATCGCCGGTGATTTCGGTATAAGGACGGGCATGGTAGACCAGCACGTCCTGGCCGTCCGGGGTGGTGGTAAAGCTATTATGGCCGGGGCCAAACTGCTGGTTTTCATAGCTGGTGGTAAATACCGGATGCGGTGATTTGTGCCAGTTTTCGGCCACCCGCGGGTCTTTATCCAGATCGATCCACAGCAGCCCGAGGCAGTAGTTCTCGTCGGTGGCGCTGGCGGAGTAGCTGACAAACAGGCGGTTTCCGTGGCGGATAACCGCCGGGCCTTCATTTACCAGAAA
The DNA here is from genome assembly GCF_001484765.1 of Entomohabitans teleogrylli. Taxonomy (GTDB): domain Bacteria; phylum Pseudomonadota; class Gammaproteobacteria; order Enterobacterales; family Enterobacteriaceae; genus Entomohabitans; species Entomohabitans teleogrylli. The sequence continues at coordinate 190,021 of NZ_LLXO01000007.1, forward strand.
TCCCCGACATTCCCAGTCAAACTCTGGTTTACTCAGCATCACTGGTTCCCCTTTCAGGGTCCACGGATTTTCCATTTCCGCCAGGTACAGATTGGAGTTTCCGGGAATATCCGGCGCTTTCTGGGCCCACAGATACCAGCGTTTGCCCTGATGAGAGAACGTGGTGGCGTCCAGCGAGAAGGTATCAAACTGGCTGGTAATCCTCCCCCTGTCGCGCCAGACACCGGTCAGCGGGTCGGCGTCGGCGCACTCCAGCACGAACATCCGGTGCTGAAACATATTCTCTTTCAGCTCTTTGGTGTGTGTCGCCGCATAGTAGATATACCACTTGCCGTCGATATGGTGCAGCTCCGGCGCCCAGATAAGCTGGCTCTGCGGGCCGCTGTCTGGTTTACGCCACACGACCACTGGCGTTGCCCGTGGCAGCTCCGCGATTGTCGGCGCCCGGCGGATTTCCAGCCGGTCATATTCCGGCACGGAGGCGATAAAGTAGTACTGGTCGCCGTGGCGCAGAATGAAGGGATCAGCGCGCTGTTCGATTAACGGGTTTGGCCATTCGGGTTGCTGCATGGGGCGCTCCTTATGATTTCGCGTCTGCGGTTTTTTGTTCCTGATAGTCGTTCAGTTCCTGGTAATTGCTGCGCCGTTTTTCCAGGTCGGCCTGGATTTGCGTCATCAGTTCGCGGTCCACTTTCAACAGGCGCACTACGCCGGCGGTAATTAAATAGCCAATGCCGGGAATGACGGTAAACAGCAGCATGATGCCGTTAATCGCGCTGGCGCTTTGTTGTGGGGCGCTGGCGTCGTAGCCGTACCAGGAGAGCAGGAAACCGACCATCGCGCCAGCAACCGCCAGCCCGACTTTGAGGAAAAACAGATTGCCGGAAAAGCTGATGCCGGTAATCCGTTTGCCGGTCTTCCACTCGCCATAGTCGTCCACGTCCGCCATCAGCGACCAGTGCAGCGGCGAGGGGATCTGATGCAGAATGTTGAGCAGGAAATAGAGCGTCACGATCATCACCGTGGCGTGCGGGTCGAAGAAATAAAAGGCGCAGGAGAAGATCGCCAGTGCGATGTTGGTCCAGAAAAAGACTTTCAGCTTGCACCAGCGATCGGTCAGGACTTTCGCCAGCGTGCTGCCAATCATCATACCGACGACGCCAAGGCTGATAAACAGCGTGGCGAAGCTGGTGCTCTGTTGCATCACCCAGGTGACGTAGTACATGGTGGCCGCCATGCGGATAAACCCGGGGCACACGTTACACAAGGTCAGCAGCAGGATGCGCACCCACTGGTCGTTTTTCCAGACATCGCGCAGGTCGGCCTTCAGATCGTCGTGGCTCGGTACCGCCGGGCGGACGCGCTCACGCACCGTGGCGAAGCAGACCAGGAACATGCACATGCCGAGAAACGCCAGCACCATCATTGCCATCTGGTAGCCCTTCGCTTTGTCTTCACCGCCAAACCATTCGGCCATCGGCAGCAGGGTCAGGGAGAGGATCAGAGTGGCGATGCCTACCATTACAAAGCGGTAAGACTGGCAGGCGACCCGCTCTTTGGGATCGTTGGTGATAACGCTCCCCAGCGAACAGTAGGGAATGTTGATGGCGGTATAGGTGATGGAGAGTAAAAAGTAGGTGACGAAGGCATAGATAACTTTGCTGTCGTAGCTCCAGTTCGGGGTGGTAAACATCAGCACACTGAACAGGGCAAACGGGAAGGCTATCCACAACAACCATGGACGAAATCGCCCCCAGCGGGTTTGGGTGCGATCGGCAATAGCGCCCATTATCGGGTCGGTAACGGCGTCAATAACGCGCACCGAAAGCAATAAAACCCCGACCAGCGCCGGGGCCAGTCCAAAAATATCTGTATAAAAATAGTTAACAAACAACATGATGGCGCCGAAAATGATATTACATCCGGCGTCACCCAACCCATAGCCAATCTTCTCTTTTACCGATAGTTTATGGTTTTCCATCGACAGCTCTCCGCGTTACGGTATGGAGAGAATTATTGGCTGTTCAGACAATATATGCGTTGCAATATAAAGTCTCTGATATGGATAAAATGGCTGTTGGCGGGAAAATGTGAGACAGATAACATCGCTCTGTGTCCGCGAATATGGACACAGAGCGCAAGTATTAAGAGGCGCTGGCGGCTTTGGCGTTTTTCTCTTTCACCAGGTAACCAATACCGAGGATCACCAGCCAGACCGGGATCAGCCAGACGGAGATCGCCATACCAGGCGTCATCAGCATGATCACCAGTACCGCAGCCATAAACACCAGGCAGATCCAGTTGCCAATCGGGTAGAACAGCGCCGGGAAGCGCGTGGTAACCCCCTGCTGCTGTTTGGCGCGGCGGAACTTGATATGCGCAAGGCTAATCATCGCCCAGTTAATCACCAGCGCGGAGACCACCAGCGCCATCAACAGGCCAAACGCCGACTGCGGCGCCATATAGTTGATCAAAACGCACAGAGCGGTCACCAGCGCGGAAACCAGAATGGTATTTACCGGTACGCCGCGCTTATCGACAGACAACAGCGCTTTCGGCGCGTTGCCCTGCTGGGCGAGGCCGAACAGCATACGGCTGTTACAGTAAACACAGCTGTTATACACCGACAGCGCCGCCGTCAGTACCACGATATTCAGGGCATTGGCCACGAAAGTATCGCCCAGTTCGTGGAAGATCAACACAAACGGACTGGTATCAGGGGTCACGCGCGTCCAGGGCAGCAGGGAGAGCAGAACGGCCAGCGAACCGATATAGAAAATCAGGATACGGTAGATAACCTGATTGGTGGCTTTCGGGATGCTTTTTTCCGGGTTATCGGCTTCGGCGGCGGTGATCCCTACCAGCTCAAGGCCGCCGAACGAGAACATAATGATCGCCATCATCATTACCAGTCCGGTGATTCCGTGGGGCAGGAACCCGCCCTGTTCCCACAGGTTACGAACGGTCGCCTGCGGGCCGCCGTTACCGCTGAAAAGCAGCCAGCCGCCGAACAGGATCATCGCCACCACCGCGATAACTTTGATAATAGCGAACCAGAACTCCATCTCGCCAAACACTTTAACGTTGGTGAGGTTAATGGCGTTGATGATGACGAAGAAGGCTGCCGCAGAAAGCCATGTCGGGATCTCCGGATACCAGAACTGGATATATTTCCCCACTGCGGTGAGTTCCGCCATCGCCACCAGCACGTACAGCACCCAATAGTTCCAACCGGAAGCAAAACCAGCAAAGCCGTTCCAGTATTTATAAGCGAAGTGGCTGAATGAACCGGCAACCGGCTCTTCGACCACCATTTCGCCCAACTGGCGCATGATCATAAAAGCGATAAAGCCGGCGACAGCGTAACCGAGAAGGATCCCCGGCCCCGCGGACTGAATCACGGATGCGCTTCCCAGAAACAGGCCCGTACCTATTGCTCCACCCAGGGCAATCAACTGAATATGGCGGTTTTTAAGGCCGCGCTTCAGCATCTCACCGTGCTGTTGACCTTCCATTCTCAAACCTCGTATGTGGCAGACACTTACCCTGTACAGGTGTGTGTAAGATGGTTATTCCGTAATCTGTATAATTATGTTTACGATTTATTATGGTAAAATTGGCAGTGTGTACTACCGCTGGGAAGAGAATAGTGGTATGTGGCCTGCAATGCACCACATTTCTTGGTGTGAACAGCACACCTGAGTAAAAAGTCGTCACCCGTCAACATTTTCTCTGTGTCCTGATTTAATCCTCTTTTGTTTTTTATTCTTTTATTCTGAATTTATATTCACTTTGTCGGGTGGTGAATCGGTTCATATTGCAATAGCGATGGTTTAATAAACGTTAAATCGGGAATTGAGCAGGTAAATACAGCATTTGTGCAAAGTTACATTTTTGAAATGTTATTTCTGTAATGTTGTTAAAAAGTGCCCGCTTTAATGATTTCCGTCAAAACCAATATGGACAGGAGGTGAATACTTTGTTACTTTAGCGTCACGAACATGAAATTGGTATGACCAATTGACTCCGGATGAATGGCAGAGACAGGAATCCATGGCCTACAGCAAAATCCGCCAACCAAAACTATCCGATGCGATTGAGCAGCAGCTGGAGTTTCTTATCCTGGAAGGGACTCTCCACCCTGGTGAAAAATTGCCGCCGGAGCGTGAACTGGCAAAACAGTTTGACGTTTCGCGTCCCTCATTAAGAGAAGCTATCCAGCGTCTTGAGGCCAAAGGTCTATTATTACGTCGTCAGGGCGGCGGCACCTTCGTCCAGAACAACTTATGGCAGAGTCTCAGCGATCCGCTGGTGGAACTGCTGGCAGACCACCCCGAATCCCAGTTTGATCTGCTGGAAACCCGCCATGCGCTGGAGGGTATCGCCGCTTATTACGCCGCGTTGCGCGGCAATGAAGAAGATCGCGAGCGTATTCGTGAACTCCATCAGGCCATTGAAGTCGCCCAACAGTCCGGCGATCTGGATGCCGAATCGAACGCGGTACTGCAATACCAAATCGCCGTGACAGAAGCGGCCCACAACGTTGTGCTGTTGCATCTGTTGCGCTGCATGGAGCCGATGCTGGCCCAGAACGTTCGTCAGAATTTTGAATTGCTGTACGCACGCCGGGAAATGCTCCCGCTTGTGAGCAGCCATCGCTCCAGAATTTTTGAGGCGATTATTGCCGGGGAACCGGAAAAGGCGCGTCAGGCGTCTCACCGTCACCTGGCTTTTATAGAGGAAATATTGCTGGACCGCAGCCGTGAGCAGAGCCGTCGTGAGCGCTCGTTACGGCGCCTACAGCAACGCAAGGACTAAGCGCGTTTTCTGGTAATGATAATGCCGGAATCATGCGCTAAATGAAGCGCCCATTTCAGAGCGCGGCAACTAAACGTAGAACCTGTCTTATTGTGCTTTGGGTTCCACACCAGGGGCAAAAAGTACAATGGGACAGGTTCCAGATAAATCAACGAATTAGATAGATAAGGAATACCCCCATGTCAGAACGTTTCCAGAATGACGTGGATCCGATCGAAACTCGCGACTGGCTCCAGGCGATCGAATCGGTCATCCGTGAAGAAGGTGTTGAACGCGCCCAGTTCCTGATCGATCAGTTACTGAGCGAAGCCCGTAAAGGTGGCGTAAAAGTCGCTGCCGGCGCAGGCAGCAGTAACTACATCAACACGATTGCCGTTGAAGATGAACCGGAATACCCGGGTAACCTGGACCTCGAACGTCGAATTCGCTCTGCTATTCGCTGGAACGCCATCATGACCGTGCTGCGGGCGTCTAAAAAAGACCTCGAGCTCGGCGGCCACATGGCTTCCTTCCAGTCTTCCGCCACCATCTACGACGTGTGCTTTAACCATTTCTTCCGTGCGCGCAACGACAAAGACGGCGGCGATCTGGTGTATTTCCAGGGCCATATCTCCCCGGGCATCTACGCGCGCGCGTTCCTTGAAGGCCGTCTGACCGAAGAACAGATGAACAATTTCCGTCAGGAAGTTCACGGTAAAGGTCTGTCTTCTTATCCGCACCCGAAACTGATGCCGGAGTTCTGGCAGTTCCCGACCGTTTCTATGGGTCTTGGCCCGATTGGCGCTATCTACCAGGCTAAATTCCTGAAATATCTGGAACACCGTGGCCTGAAAGATACCTCTGAGCAGACCGTGTACGCGTTCCTCGGCGACGGCGAGATGGATGAGCCGGAATCCAAAGGCGCGATTACCATCGCCGCCCGTGAGAAACTGGACAACCTGGTCTTTATTATCAACTGTAACCTGCAGCGTCTGGATGGCCCGGTCACTGGTAACGGCAAGATCGTTAACGAACTGGAAGGCATCTTTGCCGGGGCTGGCTGGAACGTTATCAAGGTCATGTGGGGTTCCCGTTGGGACGAGCTGCTGCGTAAAGACACCAGCGGTAAGCTGATCCAGTTGATGAACGAAACCGTCGACGGCGACTATCAGACCTTCAAATCCAAAGACGGCGCTTACGTGCGTGAGCACTTCTTCGGTAAATATCCGGAAACCGCGGCCCTGGTTGCCGACTGGAGCGACGATCAGATCTGGGCGCTGAACCGCGGTGGTCACGATCCGAAGAAAGTCTACGCGGCCCTGAAAAAAGCGCAGGAAACCAAAGGTAAAGCGACCGTTATCCTGGCCCATACCATTAAAGGTTATGGCATGGGCGATACCGCTGAAGGTAAAAACATCGCTCACCAGGTGAAGAAAATGAACATGGACGGCGTGCGCTATATCCGCGACCGCTTCAATGTTCCGGTCAGCGACGAGCAGGTTGAAAACCTCTCTTACCTGACCTTCCCGGAAGGTTCTCCAGAGCATACGTATCTGCACGCACAGCGTCAGAAACTGCACGGTTACCTGCCGAGCCGTCAGACCCACTTCTCTGAGAAGCTGGAACTGCCGACCCTGGAAGATTTCGCACCGCTGCTGGAAGAGCAGAACAAAGAGATTTCTACCACCATCGCTTTCGTTCGTGCCCTGAACGTGATGCTGAAGAACAAGTCGATCAAAGACAGGCTGGTGCCGATCATCGCCGACGAAGCGCGTACCTTCGGTATGGAAGGTCTGTTCCGTCAGATTGGTATCTACAGCCCGAACGGCCAGCAGTACACCCCGCAGGACCGTGAGCAGGTTGCCTACTACAAAGAAGACGAGAAAGGCCAGATTCTGCAGGAAGGGATCAACGAACTGGGCGCCGGCGCGTCCTGGCTGGCTGCGGCGACCTCTTACAGCACCAACGACCTGCCGATGATCCCGTTCTACATCTACTACTCGATGTTCGGGTTCCAGCGTATTGGCGATCTGTGCTGGCAGGCTGGCGACCAGCAGGCGCGCGGCTTCCTGATTGGCGGTACTTCAGGTCGTACTACCCTGAACGGCGAAGGTCTGCAGCACGAAGATGGTCACAGCCATATTCAGTCGCTGACTATCCCGAACTGCATCTCTTACGATCCGTCTTATGCGTACGAAGTGGCGGTCATCATGCATGATGGTCTGGAGCGCATGTACGGTGAGAAACAAGAGAACGTTTACTACTACATCACCACCCTGAACGAAAACTACCACATGCCGGCAATGCCGGAAGGTGCCGAGGAAGGTATCCGTAAAGGTATCTACAAACTCGAAACCATTGAAGGTAGCAAAGGTAAAGTTCAGCTGCTGGGCTCCGGTTCTATCCTGCGTCACGTCCGTGAAGCGGCAGATATCCTAGCGAAAGACTACGGCGTAGGTTCTGACGTGTATAGCGTGACTTCCTTCACCGAGCTGGCGCGTGATGGCCAGGATTGCGAACGCTGGAACATGCTGCACCCGCTGGAAACCCCGCGCGTGCCGTACATCGCCCAGGTGATGAACGACGCTCCGGCAGTTGCATCTACTGACTATATGAAACTGTTCGCTGAGCAGGTTCGTACTTACGTACCGGCTGATGACTACCGCGTACTGGGTACTGATGGCTTCGGTCGTTCCGACAGCCGTGAAAACCTGCGTCACCACTTCGAAGTTGATGCTTCCTATGTGGTGGTAGCGGCGCTGGGCGAACTGGCTAAACGTGGTGAAATCGATAAGAAAGTGGTTGCGGATGCAATTACCAAATTCAACATCGATGCAGAAAAAGTTAACCCGCGTCTGGCGTAAGAGGTAAAAGAATAATGGCTATCGAAATCAAAGTACCGGACATCGGGGCTGATGAAGTTGAAATCACCGAGATCCTGGTCAAACCAGGCGACAAAGTTGAAGCTGAACAGTCGCTGATCACCGTAGAAGGCGATAAAGCCTCTATGGAAGTCCCGTCTCCTCAGGCTGGCATCGTTAAAGAGATCAAAGTCTCTGTTGGCGATAAAACCGAGACAGGCAAACTGATCATGATTTTCGATTCTGCCGATGGCGCAGCTGATGCTGCGCCTGCTAAGGCAGAAGAGAAGAAAGCAGCGGCTCCTGCGGCTGCAGCAGCGAAAGACGTTCACGTACCGGATATCGGCGGCGACGAAGTTGAAGTTACCGAAGTCATGGTCAAAGTGGGCGACACCGTGGCGGCTGAACAGTCGCTGATTACCGTAGAGGGCGACAAAGCCTCTATGGAAGTGCCGGCGCCGTTCGCCGGCACCGTGAAAGAGATCAAAGTGAACACCGGCGATAAAGTGTCTACCGGCTCGCTGATCATGGTCTTCGAAGTGGCGGGTGAAGCAGGCGCTGCGGCTCCGGCCAAAGCGGAAGCGGATCCGGCAGCAGCGGCTCCGGCAGCATCCGGCGCGAAAGACGTTAACGTACCGGACATCGGCGGCGATGAAGTTGAAGTGACCGAAGTGATGGTCAAAGTGGGTGACAACGTTGCTGCGGAGCAGTCGCTGATCACCGTGGAAGGCGACAAAGCCTCTATGGAAGTGCCGGCGCCGTTCGCGGGTACCGTGAAAGAGATCAAAATCAGCACTGGCGACAAAGTGAAAACCGGGTCGCTGATCATGGTCTTCGAAGTTGAAGGCGCAGCGCCTGCCGCGGCTCCCGCTAAGCAGGAAGCGGCAGCACCGGCTGCGAAAGCCGAGAAACCGGCTGCCGCCCCTGCCACTAAAGCGGAAGGCAAATCGGAGTTCGCGGAAAACGACGCTTATGTTCACGCCACCCCGCTGATCCGCCGCCTGGCGCGCGAGTTCGGCGTTAACCTGGCGAAAGTGAAAGGCAGCGGCCGTAAAGGTCGTATCCTGCGCGAAGACGTTCAGGCGTACGTGAAAGACGCCGTTAAGCGCGCCGAATCCGCACCTGCCGCAGGAGCGACCGGCGGTTCTCTGCCGGGTCTGCTGCCGTGGCCGAAAGTGGACTTCAGCAAGTTCGGCGAAATCGAAGAAGTGGAACTGGGGCGTATCCAGAAAATCTCTGGCGCTAACCTGAGCCGTAACTGGGTGATGATCCCGCACGTTACCCACTTCGACAAAACCGATATCACCGATCTGGAAGCGTTCCGCAAACAGCAGAACGCCGAAGCCGAGAAACGTAAGCTGGATGTGAAAATCACGCCAGTGGTCTTCATTATGAAAGCCGTTGCCGCGGCTCTGGAGCAGATGCCGCGCTTCAACAGTTCGCTGTCCGAAGACGGCCAGCGTCTGACGCTGAAAAAATACATCAATATCGGTGTGGCGGTGGATACCCCGAATGGTCTGGTGGTTCCGGTATTCAAAGATGTGAACAAGAAAGGCATCATTGAACTGTCCCGTGAGCTGATGACCATCTCCAAAAAAGCGCGTGATGGCAAGCTGACTGCCGGCGAAATGCAGGGTGGCTGTTTCACCATCTCCAGCATCGGCGGTCTGGGCACTACCCACTTTGCGCCGATTGTGAATGCGCCGGAAGTGGCGATTCTCGGGGTCTCCAAATCCTCTATGGAGCCGGTGTGGAATGGCAAAGAGTTCATGCCGCGTCTGATGATGCCTATCTCGCTGTCCTTTGACCACCGCGTGATTGACGGTGCTGATGGTGCGCGCTTTATCACCATTATCAACAACACACTGAGCGACATTCGCCGCCTGGTGATGTAAGTGAAAAAGCCGGCCTGACGGCCGGCTTTTTTCTGGTAATCTCATGCGGTCGGTGAGGTTGCGGGCGCCAAAGAGAAATCGTTGCCGTTTTGTTGTTTCAAAATTGTTAACAATTTTGTAAAATACGGGCGGATAAAACGACCCGGTGGATGAGGGGTATTAATGAAAATAATACCCTATGGATTTCTGGGTGCAGCAAGGCGGCAAACGCAGGAACCTCCTCGCTTACTGAAGTAAGCAACCGGGGAGAAGGCGTGAAGCCAACGCTGCTGCGGTCTGAAAGACGACGGGTATGGCCGCCGGAAAAAAATTAAGAGGTCATGATGAGTACTGAAATTAAAACTCAGGTCGTGGTACTTGGGGCAGGCCCGGCAGGTTATTCTGCTGCCTTCCGTTGCGCTGATTTAGGTCTGGAAACCGTCCTGGTAGAGCGTTACAACACCCTCGGCGGCGTTTGTCTGAACGTCGGCTGTATCCCTTCAAAAGCATTATTGCACGTTGCGAAAGTTATCGAAGAAGCCAAAGCGCTGGCAGAGCACGGTATCGTGTTCGGCGAGCCGAAAACCGACATCGATAAGATTCGTACCTGGAAAGAGAAAGTCATCACGCAACTGACCGGCGGTCTGGCGGGGATGGCGAAAGGCCGTAAAGTGAAAGTTGTTAACGGCTACGGCAAATTTACCGGCGCTAACACCATTGAAGTGGAAGGCGAAAACGGCAAAACCGTGATCAACTTTGATAACGCGATCATCGCGGCGGGTTCCCGTCCGATCCAGTTGCCGTTTATTCCGCACGAAGATCCGCGCGTCTGGGATTCTACCGATGCGCTGGAGCTGAAATCGGTTCCGAAACGCATGCTGGTGATGGGCGGCGGGATCATCGGTCTGGAAATGGGTACCGTATACCACGCGCTGGGTTCAGAGATCGATGTGGTGGAAATGTTCGACCAGGTGATCCCGGCTGCCGATAAAGATGTTGTGAAAGTCTTTACCAAGCGCATCAGCAAGAAATTCAACCTGATGCTGGAAACTAAAGTGACCGCCGTTGAAGCCAAAGAAGACGGTATCTATGTTTCCATGGAAGGCAAGAAGGCGCCTGCTGAAGCACAGCGTTACGACGCCGTGCTGGTGGCTATCGGCCGTGTGCCGAACGGTAAAAACCTCGACGCAGGTAAAGCGGGCGTAGAAGTTGATGACCGTGGCTTCATCCGTGTAGACAAACAGCTGCGCACCAACGTGCCGCACATCTTTGCTATCGGCGATATCGTCGGTCAGCCGATGCTGGCGCACAAAGGCGTGCACGAAGGTCACGTTGCCGCCGAAGTTATCGCCGGTATGAAACACTACTTCGACCCGAAAGTGATCCCGTCTATCGCCTACACCGAGCCGGAAGTGGCATGGGTAGGTCTGACTGAGAAAGAAGCGAAAGAGAAAGGCATTAGTTTTGAGACCGCCACCTTCCCGTGGGCGGCTTCCGGCCGCGCTATCGCTTCCGACTGCGCAGACGGTATGACCAAACTGATTTTCGACAAAGAGACTCACCGCGTAATCGGTGGTGCGATTGTCGGTACCAACGGCGGCGAGCTGCTGGGTGAAATCGGTCTGGCTATCGAAATGGGTTGCGACGCTGAAGACATCGCGCTGACCATCCACGCTCACCCGACCCTGCACGAGTCCGTGGGCCTGGCGGCGGAAGTGTTCGAAGGCAGCATCACCGACCTGCCGAACCCGAAAGCGAAGAAGAAGTAATTTTTCTCTGCATACTGAACGCCTCCCGCTGTGGAGGCGTTTTTTTATCACTGTCCGCAAACTACCCCGCCAGCCCGCTACAGCGGCGCCCGTGACATCTGGCTGCCCGCCAGTTATCCCGGATAAAGTTCTGTTCCCTTGACCAGATCGAGATATCTGAAACCTTGCCTGTCATAGTATGAGCGAGGTATTGGGGACGTTCATCATTTATCAGGCCACAGGGATTGACGTCAACAACACGGCTAAACAGCGGCTGACGGGTCAAAAAGAGGTAGCTATGAGCGACAACGATATTGATAAACCACAGTATTTGTTAATAGCGGAGTGGATTCTGGCGCAGAATCGCCAGGTGAGCGCAAAAGAGATCGCCGGGCAATTCGATATTCCCCACTGTAAGGCCATTAATACGGTCTCTTATATTCTCTCTGAGGTGGATGAAATCGAGTGTGAAACTCAAACGATTCCGAACCAACTGGCAGGGAGAGGGTGTCAGTGCCAGCGTCTGGTGCAGGTGAAGCATATCGATAAGCAGCTCTATTCCCGGCTAAAAGCCAGTAGCAAGGATAAAGAAAACCTGCGTGGGCACACTTCGCGTCTGGCGACGGTGCCGCCGGTTGAACTGGATCCGCAACAAAAATGGCAGTGGATGTTATCTAAAACCCAGCGGCGCTAATGCGCTCCTTGTCTCTGAGGTTGCCAGGCGAGGTTTTCAGGCTTTGCCGGTCACGGGGAAAATTAATGCGTTGATGTTCCAGCTCATGTTCTGATAAGTCGCACCGCCATACTGCCCTGAGGCTGCCTGGCGTATTACGGGTCTTTATTGCGTTGATTCTTCGGCCTGACATCGGTGGTTCCGCGCAAGCGGGGGCGGTTATCTTCAGGCTCCGCGAGCGGCGTTGTCTCGCGCAGTGAGCGCTGGCAGCGAATCGCCAGATCCTGATATTCCCGGGTATTCAGTTGTTTCCAGCCTAATTCTTCGTCAGAAACATCCCGTATATATCTGGCCGGAGAGCCGACCAACAGTTGTCTGCGGGTACCGGTAAATCCTGCTTTAATAAAACTCATGGCCGCGACAATACTTTCCTCGCCAATAACGGCGCCATCCATTATGACACTGTTCATACCGATGAGCGCGTCGCGCCCGATGATGCAGCCGTGCAAAATTGCGCCATGTCCGATATGTCCGGATTCACGCACGATGGTATCGATATCGCAGTAACCGTGCATAATGCAGCCGTCCTGAATATTTGCGCCGGCCTCGATAATCAGCCGGCCATAATCGCCGCGCAGCGACGCATGGGGGCCAATGTAAACACCGGGGCCAATAATGACATCCCCCGTTATTACCGCGCACGGATGCACCCAGGCATCCGGATGCACTACCGGCCTTAAACCTTCAAATGAATAGTAACTCACTACATACTCCTGCCAGTCATAACACTCCGGGCATGCCGGAGCTGACGGTGGTTATCGGCTCTTCCATTGCGGCTCGCGTTTACCGGCGAATGCCAGCGGCCCTTCTGTCGCATCTTCTGAGTGCAGGACGCCCGGATAGTGCCGCAGTACGCCGCTACGCATCAGCCGGTAGCCCTCTTCGATAGACAGTTCCGCGGTGGCGCGCACTATCTCTTTTAAGGCTGCCACGGCTAATGGCGCGCTAGTGATAATTTGTGTTGCCAGTTCCCGGGCTTTCTCCATGAGTGTGTCGGGGCTGACAATATCGTTAACTATCCCCCAGCGTAGCGCTTCCCTGGCGTCCATACGCCGCCCGGTCATCAGCATTTCGCTGGCGATCGCGGGCGGTAAGCGTTTGGGTAAACGTAAAACGCCGCCGCTGTCGGGGACAATGCCCAGTCGGGCTTCGGGAAGCGCGAAGCTGGCATTTTCAGCGCAAATCACCATATCAGCCGCCAGCGCCAGTTCGAAACCGCCGCCAAAGGCATAGCCGTTGACAGCGGCAATAACCGGTTTATCCAGAGTGAACATTTCGGTGAGTCCGGCAAATCCGCCAGGACCAAAATCGGCGTCCGGCGCTTCCCCTTGCGCAGCGGATTTCAGATCCCAGCCGGCAGAGAAAAAACGTTCGCCTGCTCCGGTAATAATGGCGACGCGCAGCGCCGGATCATCGCGAAATTGCAGGAAAATTTCTCCCATTTCATGGCTGGTAGCGGCGTCAATGGCATTGGCTTTCGGGCGATCGAGAACAATTTCCAGAATCGCGCCATTGCGGGTCAGATGTAATGATTCGCTCATCGTTTCATTCCTTTCGTAGGCGGAAAATTTGGCTGGCCATCTCCGTTGCAACAGCAGATACAGGCGCTGCGCCAGGCTGGCTCCTGTACATTTATTTCAGGTGTTTTTTGATGACTTTCCCCGAGCAATTACGCGGTAAATCCTGGCAAACCTCCATCCGCGCAGGGACTTTGAATTTCGCCATATTCTTTTCGCAGTAGTGGAAGAAGGCGCTTTCGCTCAGGGTTTCCCCTTCATTTAAGACAATGAAGGCCTTAATAGCCTGATCGCGAATAGCATCGGGAATACCAATAACGGCAACGTCCTGAATTTTGGGATGCGCCGCGATAATATTTTCAATTTCACTGCAGGAGACGTTTTCACCGCCGCGTTTGATCATGTTGCAATTGCGATCGACAAAATAAAAAAAGCCGTCCTGATCCTGGTAGCCGTAGTCACCGGTATGTAGCCAGCCGTTTTTATAGGCGCTGGCGGTGGCGTCCGGCAGGTTGTAATACTCTTTAAACAACGTCTTGCCCGGCTCGCCTTTCACGCAAATCTCGCCAATCTGACCACACGCCAGCGTGCGGTCCTGGCTGTCTCTGATTTGCGCCTGATAACAAAAACCGGGGCGACCAATCGAGGGCCAGCGCCGTTTGTCTCCGGGACGGTCGCCAATCAGGCCGACAATAGTTTCTGTCATACCATAAGAGGTTAATAGCCTGACGCCAAAGCGGGCGATAAACGCGTCTTTCTCTGCCACGGAAAGATTGAGATAAAAGAGTACCTCGCGTAATCGGTGCCGTTTTTCGTAGGGGGACGGGGGCTGCGCCATCAGCGTTCTTACCATCATCGGGATACATTCGGTGACGGTCGCCTGGTATTTGATAATTTGTCCCCAGAAGGCGCGGGCGCTGTATTTTTCAAGTAAAACAAAGGCGGCGCCGGCGGAAAAGGCCGCCATCGCCGCTGTACACTGGCAGTCGATATGGAATGCCGGCATGACGGTAAGGTAAGTATCGTCTTTGCGCAGGGCGCATTGCCAGGATGAGTAGTAGCCGGCAAAGCGCAAATTGTAATGGGTAATGACCACCCCTTTGGGCTGTGATGTGGTGCCGGAGGTGAACAGAATTTCCGCAGTGTCATCGGCGCTGAGCGCCGGCGCATGAAGGAGTTGCGCAGGCTGCTGGGTTTGTAATGCCAGAAAATTAAGCGTGTGGCAGGAAGGGGTCATCTCCTGTTCAGTGATGAGCAGAATATGCTCAAGCGAGGTGGTTTTTTCCTGAATCATCTCCTGATAAATAGGATAAAAATGTTCGGTCGTCACCACGATTCGCGCCTGGCAGTTGTGAATCAGCCAGCGGCACTCATCGCCTAAAAAACGCGCGTTGATGGGCACCATAATCGCGCCGATTTTTGCCAGCCCAAACCAGCAGAAAATAAATTCCGGGCAGTTGTCCAGATGCAGGGCAACTTTATCTCCCTTGTTGATTCCAAGGGTGTGAAAGAGATTTGCGGCGCGATTAATTTCATCATTCAGTCCGGCGTAACTGAATCGCCTGACTTCGCCCAGAGAAGACTCAAAAATCAGCGCCGTTTTATCGCCGTAAACGTCGGCCAGTTCATCCCACATCTGGCGCAAACTTTGTCCACCAATAGCATCCATAAAACCTATATCCACTGCGCTTTCGCCGAATATTCACACCACTCCCGGGAGCGGTGTGAATGTGTGTGAGATTACTCCGCGGTTTTGGCCAGACCTTTGGCGACTAACGCACGGATTTCAGTGTCGCTATAGCCAATGTTTTGCAGAATAGCGGCGGTATCCATGCCGTGAGACGGCATTCCGCGCCATATCTGGCCTGGATTATTCCTGAATTTCGGCATCACATTAGGACCCTTGCAGGTTCGCCCATCCAGGGTTTGCCACCGGGTAATGGATTCGCGGGCAATATACTGCGGGTTGTTTTCCAGTTCAGGAATGGTCAGCACTTTAGCGCTGGCAATATTGAGTTGCGCGAAACGTTGCAGTACCTGTTCGATGGTGTGCGCGGCAAGCCATTCATCCAGCTTCTCTTCAATCAGCGGTCCCCAGGGGCACTCGACGCGGTGAATTAATTGCGTGCCTTGTGGTATTTCCGGGGTACCAGGCAAATGTTCCAGACCAATGTCCTTAAGCATCTCCTGAATCTGGGTGATACCGACAAGTTCCATGACGATATAACCATCTTTACAGGTATACAGACCACAACCGGCGTAGTAGGGATCTTTCCCCTTCAGCATCCGTGGGCATATTTCGCCGCCGTTGAAGTAATCCATCATGAAGTACTGGCCCATGCGCAGCATCACTTCGTACATCGCGATATCAATGCTTTCGCCTTTGCCGGTTTCGCGTGCTTTATACAGTGCCGCCAGCGCAGAGGTCGTTGCCGTCATGCCGGAGAAATAGTCGGCGGTGTAGGGAAAAGCAGGCATCGGCTGGCTCTGGTCGCCGTTCTGTATCAGATAACCGCTGAAGGCCTGAGCTATCGTGTTGTAAGCCGGCAGGTTGGTGTATTGCGCATCGCCGTATTGCCCGAAACCGGATAAATGGGCGATAACCAGTTGTGGATTGCGTTGCCACAAAACCTCGTCGGTAATTCCTCTGCGGGCGAACGCCGGACCTTTGCTGGCTTCGATAAAAATATCGGTGGTTTCCATCAGTTTGAGAAATGCCTCACGGCCTTCCTCTTTGAAAATATTGAGTGAAAGGGCGCGCAGGTTGCGGCGCGAAAGTTGGGGATAATGGGGCTGGACGCGGATCGTGTCGGCCCAGGCGACATTCTCGATCCAGATGACTTCAGCCCCCCATTCGGCGAACATCTGCCCGGCAAATGGACCGGCAATCTCAATCCCGGAAAAAACCACGCGTAGCCCCGCAAGGGGGCCAAATGTTGGCATGGATAAATGCGCTGTCATACTTCACCTCGTCAGTGCTGTCCCGACTGCTTCCCGTAACGTAACGGGAGGCTGTCGGGCGAATCATCAATGTTCAGCGATATTGTTTTAGTACTGAGCGCCCCAGCGTCAGGATCTGCATTTCGTCAGACCCTCCCGAGACGCGATCCACGCGCAAGTCGCGCCAGAAGCGGGTAATACGATGGTTGCCTGCAATACCCACGCCACCCAGAACCTGCATCGCGGTATCGACGACTTCGAATGCCGCATTGGCGCAGAAGTATTTACACATTGCCGCATCGCCGGAAGTGATGAGGCCGTTGTCGCTTTTCCAGGCCGCTTCATAGAGCATGTTTTTCATCGCGTTGAGCTTGATAGCCATATGGGCGAATTTCTCCTGAATCAGCTGAAAGCGGCCAATGGCTTCGCCAAATTGCACGCGCTGGTTGGCATAGCGGGCCGCGTCTTCAAAAGCGCACATCGCGGTGCCGTAGTTCGTGAGCGCGACGAGGAAACGCTCGTGGTCAAACTCTTCTTTCACCCGGTTAAATCCGTTGCCTTCGCGGCCAAAACGATCTTTTTCGTCCAGTTCCACATTGTCGAAAACGATTTCACAACAGCTGTCCATACGCAGGCCCAGTTTTTCCAGCTTGTTCACTTTGATGCCGGGCTTACTCATATCAACAAACCATTCGGTGAAGACTGCTTTGTCCGGTGAGGCGGCGTCGCGCGCCATCACGACCAGCCAGGGGGTATAGGCGCTGCTGGTGATAAAACACTTACTGCCATTAAGATAAACCTTTCCATTCTTGCGGGTATAGGTGCTTTGCAGGCTGCCGACGTCAGAACCCGCGCCGGGTTCGGTGATCGCGGAATTCCACATCTGCTTGCCCGTGCCGCGGAATGCCATGATTTTGTCTATCTGTTCCCCGGTGCCTTCGCGCAGGAAAGTATTAAATCCCCCCGGTAACTGATAGAGCACATAGGTTGGCGCGCCCAGACGGCCAAGCTCCATCCATACCGCGGCGACGGTGACGAAACCCGCCGCCAACCCGCCGTGCTCTTCAGGAATCAGCAGGCTGTCAATGCCCATATCCGCCAGCGCCTTAACAAAACGTTGCGGATAGATGCTGTCGCGATCGCACTGTGCGAAATAAGCTTCCCAGTTTTCACTGGCCATCAATTCACGGATGCCGGCAACAAACAGTTCCTGTTCGTCGTTCAGTTTAAAATCCATCTCAATAACCTCTTATCGGTAGGTTTGTTACGTAAAATAATCAGTCTTTCCAGTGCGTTCTGGCATCCTTGATAAAGGAGAGCGTGACCAGAATGTTGACGAAGAAAAGGGGGCACCCTCCGGCGATGATGGCGGTCTGAATCGGTTTCAGGCCACCGAGCGCCAGCAGAATGATGCCAATGATCCCCACCAGAATGGACCAGCCGATCCGCACCAGTAGCGGTGGTTCATCTCCTTCTTTAACTGCCCGGCAGGTGGACATCGCCAGGGTATAGGAGCAGGCGTTAATCAGGGTAACGGTGGCGATAAAGCAGAGAATAAAGAATCCCCAGATGGTGGCGGTGCGCAGAGGCAGCGCGGCCCAGGTTTCGATAATGGCGCGCGGTACGCCGTACTGGTCGATAAGCTGTGGGATATTGAGAACGTTCTGGTCGATTAACTGTAGGGTGTGGCTGCCGAGAATGGTCCATAGCAGCCAGGTGGCGGCCGTCAGACCGGCCACCATGCCAAGGCACAGTTCCCGGACCGTACGGCCTTTGGAGATCCGCGCCAGAAAGATACTCATCTGGATGGCGTAGATAACCCACCATGCCCAATAGAAAACCGTCCAGGCCTGCGGGAAACCACTTTTGCCGATAGGGTCGGTGTAGAACAACATGCGCGGCAGGTACATCAACAGGCTACCGATAGAATCGGTAAAGTAGTTCATGATGAAACTGGCGCCGCCGACGAGGAATACCCAGCCCAGGATCAGAAAACTTAAATAGCTGCGTACATCGCTGGCGATTTTCACCCCTTTTTGCAGCCCGCAGGCGACACAAATGGCGTTAAGCACGATCCAGCAGGAGATAATAATGGCGTCAAGTTCGAGGGTGTGCGGAATGCCAAACAGGAATTGAATGCATTCGGTCACCAGTGGGGTTGCCAGTCCC
Organism: Entomohabitans teleogrylli; assembly: GCF_001484765.1. Lineage (GTDB taxonomy): Bacteria > Pseudomonadota > Gammaproteobacteria > Enterobacterales > Enterobacteriaceae > Entomohabitans > Entomohabitans teleogrylli. The sequence goes on from NZ_LLXO01000007.1 coordinate 208,660, forward strand.
AGACTGGTACCCATCGCGAAAATCAGCGCCACAAGATAGAAGTTATCGATGATGGTACCGAGCAGGCCGCTGGCGTGCTTTTCGCCTACCAGCGGTGTGAGCGTACTGCTGGGGCGAATCACCTCCATTTTGCGGACAAAAAAGAAATAGGCGAATGCCACTGAGAGAAAACTGTAAGTGGCCCACGGCAGTGGGCCCCAGTGTAATAGGCTGTAAGCCAGACCCAGTTCTTTGGCCTGAGTAGAGTAAGGCGCGAGGCCGAAGGGCGGGCTGGAGATGTAGTAATAAATCTCAATCGACCCCCAGAATAAGACGGCGGCGGAGGTGCAGGAAGCGAACATCATGAAAATCCAGCTGGCGGTGCTGAACTCAGGCGCTTCGTCGCCGAGGCGCCTTTTAGCGTAGGGGCCGAAGATAAGCCAGAACCATCCGCCAAACATTACGACCATGTACCATTCAAACGCCCAGCCCCAGACATTTGTGACATAGCTGAATACCGCGTTAATCACTTTATTTGCCGCATCCAGATCGCGAACTGTCAGCCAGCATAATATGCAAACAATAATGAGTGGTGGGTAAAATACCCTGGCTTCGATTCCTGTTTGCTTCTTTTCTTTGCTCATAGATAAATCCTGGTTTTATTCTGGCGGATGATATGAATAATGCGTAAAGCAACATCCTGTTGTGTCGATGTTAATTCTGGGATAACGGAATGTTGGTGATGCGCTTATCTTATCCACATAAAACAGGTGGTAATAATGGGTATTCACAATGGCTAATTCCGTTATGAGCGTCACATTATTATGTGCAGTGGTTTTTAGGTGTCTGGAATATTTTTATTTCTCTTAATTATTGCGTGTAATGTATTGATTTATATTTTTATTTTTGACTGGTGTGTGCTGTCCGTTTTTCAATATTGGTGAGTCGGATAACAATATTGAACGTTTTTCAGGAATATGGCTTGTTCAGCGACGTCGGGTGAGTTTTTATTTATCTGTTTTAATGCGTGATATTTTTATGCCCATCATTGTTAAAGTTGCAGGCCGGTTGACGATTGTCGGCATCATGAAATGTTGAGGGTATATATTCCATCATCGCAATGAGCGTCGTCTAATTAATGTCTCAGGAGATGTAATGAAGATTATTACATGCTACAAGTGCGTTCCGGATGAACAGGATATTACGGTTAACAGTGCGGACGGCTCGCTGGATTTGTCGCGGGCGGACACCAAAATTAGCCAGTATGATCTGAATGCGATAGAAGCGGCTAATCAGCTCAGGCAGCAGAGGGAAGATGTACATATCACTGCGCTGAGCGTTGGCGGTAAGGCGCTTAACCATGCCAAAGGGCGTAAGGATGTTTTATCCCGTGGGCCGGATGAACTCGTTGTGGTGATGGACGATCGGTTTGAACAGGCCCTGCCGCACCAGACGGCGATGGCGCTGAGCGCCGCGGTGGAAAAACTGGGCTTTGATCTGATCATTTGCGGCGATGGATCTGCCGATCTGTATGCTCAGCAGGTGGGGTTGCTGCTCGGCGAAGTTCTGCATATTCCGGCGCTTAATGGCATTAGTAAAATTGTGTCGCTGACTGATGATACGGTACGGGTTGAGCGTGAACTGGAAGATGAAACAGAAACGCTAACCATCCCGCTCCCGGTGGTGATTGCCGTCTCTACCGATATCAATATCCCACCCATTCCCTCGATGAAATCCATTCTTGGCGCGGCGAAGAAACCCGTGCAGGTCTGGAATATGACAGATATCGGCCTTGATCAAATTGAGGCTCTCTCTGAGCAGCGGGTTACTGCGCCGCAACAGAAAGTTCGCCAGCGCGTCATTATCGAAGGCGATGGCGATGAGCAGATTGCTGCGTTTGCTGAATATCTACGCAAAATCATTAAATAACAGGGAGAAGGGATTATGAGTAAGTTTTCATCTGTCTGGGTATTTAGTGATTCACTTACCCGTATGGCGGAATTGATGGGAGGCGCGCGCGTACTGGGGGAAAGCGTGCAGGTCTTTTCCCTCAATGATCAACAGAGCGCCGCCGCTTTCCGGATGGGCGCCAGTCAGGTCTGGCAACTGGAAGGAAAACCGGATGACCGCATCGTTGAAGATTATGCGGATACGCTGGTGGGGATCCTGAAACGCGCAGGGGACGGCGGATTAATTCTGCTACCCAATAATCGGCGCGGCAAACTGATGGCTGCCCGGCTGGGGGCGCGTCTTGGCGCCGCTGTCGCCAATGACGCAGCTACCTTGCGCATGGAAGGAAAAACAGTTATTGCCAGCCATATGGTCTACGGCGGCCTGGCATTTGGCGACGAAACGCTGCGCTCGCCTTTCTGCGTGGCGACGTTGAGCTGCGGAGCATTTGAACCCGCCCAGCCGGATGCTGCGCTGAGCGGTACGGCGCAAGCGGCGCCGTGGGTCATGCCGCAACAAACGGTGGTGCGTAATGCGGTTCAGGCGCGGGAAAGTAACGCTGTGGATCTCGACAAAGCGCGTCTGGTGGTTAGCGTAGGGCGCGGTATTGGCAGTAAAGAGAACATTGCTCTGGCCGGTGATCTGTGCGCTGCGATTGGCGCAGAGTTGGCATGTTCGCGTCCGGTCGCGGAAAACGAAAAATGGATGGCCCATGAGCGCTATGTCGGTATTTCCAATCTTATCCTCAGCCCTGATCTTTATCTGGCGGTGGGGATTTCCGGCCAGATTCAGCATATGGTGGGCGCCAACGGCGCGCAGACCATTGTCGCCATCAATAAAGATAAAAATGCGCCGATCTTCCAGTATGCGGATTACGGCATTGTCGGCGATCTGCTGCGGATCCTCCCGGCGTTAACCCGCCAACTGGCGAATTGATTGGTTACGGCAGCGGCGAAACTGCGCTGCCGTTTTACGGTAAAGACTGGAGTAGTTATGTCTGATGATATCTTCGACGCCATTATTGTGGGCGCAGGGCTGGCTGGCACCGTTGCGGCGCTGGTGCTCGCCAGAGAAGGAGCTCAGGTTCTGCTGATCGAACGCGGAAATAATGCCGGTGGGAAAAATGTCACCGGCGGGCGGATGTATGCACACAGCCTGGAACGGATTATTCCGGGATTCGCAGAGCAGGCGCCGGTTGAACGTGTCATTGCCCGGGAAAAGCTGTCGTTTCTCACTGAAACCGGCGCGGTCACTGTTGATTACCTCAACGGTGATAAGCCAGTCCCGGGGCAAGTCTCGTGGTCGGTTTTACGCGGCAAGCTTGATGCCTGGTTAATGGAACAGGCAGAAAATGCCGGAGCCCAGTGTATTACCGGCATTCGGGTTGACCGACTGGTGGTAGAGGACGGCAAAGTCGTTGGCGTTGAAGCGGACGGCGATGTTCTGGAGTCCCGGGTCGTCATTCTGGCGGATGGCGTCAATTCACTGCTGGCGGAACAACTGGGCATGACAAAACGGGTAGCGGCAGAAAATGTGGCGGTTGGCGTCAAGGAGTTGATCGCGCTCCCCGAAGAGATCCTGAAAAACCGTTTTAACCTGCAGGGCGATGAGGGGGTGGCATGGCTGTTCGCCGGTTCCCCCACCGACGGTCTGATGGGCGGCGGTTTCCTGTATACCAATAAATCGACGTTATCTCTCGGGCTGGTCTGCGGTCTGCACCATATCAAAGAGGCGCGAAAATCCGTTCCACAGATGCTGGAGGATTTTAAACAACACCCTGCCGTCGCGCCGCTGATTGAAGGGGGGCGGATGATTGAATATGCCGCACATGTGGTACCGGAAGCCGGTATGCGAATGCAGTCCGAGCTGATTCGTGATGGCGTGGTTATTGCCGGGGATGCTGCCGGTATGTGTATGAATCTTGGTTTTACTATCCGCGGTATGGACCTGGCTATCGCATCCGGCGAGGCGGCGGCAAAAACCGTCCTTTCGGCGATGCAGAGCAATGATTTCAGCCGACAGGGACTGAGCGATTATCTGCGCCTTCTTGAGAGCGGCCCGCTGCGGGATATAAAAATGTATCGGCGCATGCCGGCGTTTCTTGATAACCCGCGCATGTTCTCGCAATACCCGGAAATGGCGGTTGGTATTGCCAGAGATTTATTCACCATCACCGGCGAAGCGCCGATTCCTTTGCGTAAGACAATCCTGCGTCACGTTAAAGGCGTGGGGCTGCTCAACCTGGTGAAGGACGGCATAAAAGGAGCGACAGCGCTATGAGTACCCCTGTCAATGTGGATGTCAAACTGGGCATCAACAAATTTAATGTCGATGAAGAAAACCCGCACATTGTCGTGAAATCACAGCCGGATATACAGGTTATGGAGGTATTAATCCGGGCCTGTCCGGCGGGACTGTATAAAAAGCAGGATGATGGTTCGGTGCGTTTTGATTACGCCGGCTGCCTGGAGTGCGGCACTTGTCGGATCCTCGGTCTGGATAGTGTGCTGGAAAAGTGGCAATACCCGCGCGGCACATTTGGCGTGGAATATCGTTACGGCTAACCACGCCCTACCGGTTCCTGTCGTCATGCTGACCCGGGAGACGTTGTTCCGGGAGACAGGAGCGGCATATGCAGCCCAGGAATTTTGATGACATCCATTTTACGTCGGTACACCGGCGGATCATGTTGTGGGGAAGCGGCGGGCCGTTCCTCGACGGTTATGTGCTGGTCATGATTGGCGTGGCGCTGGAACAACTGGCGCCCATATTACAGCTCAGCGCCGAATGGATTGGCCTGCTTGGCGCGGCCACGCTGGTGGGGTTATTCATTGGCACGTCGCTCTTTGGTTATATTTCGGATCGCGTCGGGCGGCGCAAGATGTTCCTGATTGATATTGTTGCTATCGGCATTATCTCGCTGGGAACGATGTTTGTGTCAACACCCGTGGAGTTGCTGGTGATGCGGGTGCTGATGGGGATTGTTATCGGCGCGGATTATCCGATCGCCACATCCATGATCACTGAGTTTTCCAACACCCGGCAGCGTGCTTTTGCCGTTGGTTTCATTGCCGTGATGTGGTACGTCGGCGCGACCTGCGCCAACCTGGTGGGATTCTGGCTCTACGATGTTGAAGGCGGCTGGCGCTGGATGTTGGGCAGTGCGTTTATTCCCTGTGTGTTGATACTCATCGGGCGTTTTGATCTGCCAGAATCGCCGCGTTGGCTGTTGCGTAAAGGGCGGTTACGGGAGTGCGATGCGATGATGCTCAAACTGTTTGGTGAGCCGGTGATTTTTGATGAAGGTCCGCAGCAGGAAACGCGCTTCGTACAGTTATTCAGTAAACGCCACTTTTCGTTTGTGCTATTTATTGCCGCTATATGGACCTGCCAGGTGATCCCGATGTTCGCCATCTACACATTTGGCCCACAAATTGTCGGATTGCTCGGCTGGGATCAGGGCAAAAACGCCGTGCTGGGGAATGTAGTTATCAGTCTGTTCTTTATGCTGGGCTGTATTCCGGCTATGTACTGGTTGAATAAGATGGGGCGGCGTCCGCTATTGATCGGTAGCTTTGCGATGATGACGCTAGCGCTGGCGCTGCTGGGCGTGGTTGCCGCTCCGGGGATCGGTCTGGTGGTCGTGGCGTTTGCCGTATACGCCTTTTTTTCCGGCGGCCCGGGGATTTTGCAGTGGCTGTATCCGAATGAACTCTTTCCCACGGAAATTCGTGCCTCGGCGGTAGGGGTGATTATGTCGATCAGCAGGATTGGCACGGTCATTTCTACGCTGGTATTGCCGGTATTTATTACCCGTTACGGCATAAATACGCTGATGCTGGTTGGGGCGCTTATCTCTTTTGGCGGACTGGTCGTTTCCCTGCTGTTTGCCCCGGAAACGCGTGGATTGTCATTAACTGAAGCGGGCAGGATAACTATGGGGAGTAGCAAACGCTGATCCGCTGGCGCGCAGTGATATCGCCAGTTACCCGGTTAGCCGCCGGTTATCTACAGGAGGGGATGTTCGCAGGACTGGGGAAGCGAAAAATAGCCCTCGCCGTGGTCCGGATGCCCCTGTTCTGACGCAATATTTTGTTCTTAACGATTCAGCAAAGTTTTAATGTTGCTTTTTTGTAAACAGATTAACACTCCCCCAAAATCCTGCTATGCTGCCCGTCGCGGTCCCGGCCATTTACCCTACTAACTGCTTATTGCACAGGAGCGTGAAGAAAGTCACCGGGCACTGTATTGACAATGAGAGCGAGGAGAACCGTCGTGCCAGAACAATACCGTAAGCACGTAGCCGAACGTGCCGCCGAGGGGATTGTACCGAAACCTTTAGATGCATCCCAAATGGCCGCTCTGGTGGAGCTGCTGAAAAACCCGCCTGCTGGCGAAGAAGAATTCCTGATTGACCTACTGACCAACCGTGTCCCGCCGGGCGTTGATGAAGCCGCCTATGTTAAAGCCGGTTTCCTGGCCGCCGTCGCGAAAGGTGAAACAACCTCCCCGCTGGTCTCTCCTGAAAAAGCCATCGAACTGCTGGGCACTATGCAGGGAGGATACAACATCCACCCGCTGATCGACGCGCTGGATAACCAAAAACTGGCGCCGATTGCCGCAAAGGCGCTGTCTCACACCCTGTTGATGTTCGATAATTTCTACGATGTGGAAGAGAAGGCCAAAGCCGGCAATAGCTACGCGCAGCAGGTCATCAAATCCTGGGCTGATGCCGAATGGTTCCTCTCCCGCCCACCGCTGGCGGAAAAAATCACCGTGACGGTGTTTAAAGTCACCGGCGAAACCAACACGGACGATCTCTCTCCGGCACCGGATGCCTGGTCGCGTCCGGATATCCCGCTGCACGCTCTGGCAATGCTGAAAAACGCTCGTGAAGGCATCGATCCGGATCAGCCTGGCGTTGTCGGCCCGATCAAACAGATCGAAGCCCTGCAACAGAAAGGTTTCCCGCTGGCTTACGTAGGCGATGTAGTCGGTACCGGCTCTTCGCGTAAATCCGCCACCAACTCGGTGCTGTGGTTTATGGGCGAAGACATCCCTTACGTGCCGAACAAACGCGGCGGCGGCCTGGTGCTGGGCGGTAAAATCGCGCCAATCTTCTTTAACACTATGGAAGATGCCGGCGCACTGCCGGTGGAAGTGGACGTATCAAACCTGAACATGGGCGACGTGATTGACGTTTATCCGTATAAAGGCGAAGTGCGTAATCACGACACCAACGAACTGCTGGCGACTTTCGAACTCAAAACCGACGTGCTGATTGATGAAGTGCGCGCCGGCGGCCGTATTCCGCTGATTATCGGTCGCGGTCTGACGTCCAAAGCCCGTGAAGCGCTGAACCTGCCGCACAGCGAAGTGTTCCGCAAAGCCAAAGATGTCGCTGAAAGCAGCCGCGGCTTCTCGCTGGCGCAGAAGATGGTCGGTCGTGCCTGCGGCGTTGCCGGTATCCGTCCGGGCGCCTACTGCGAACCGAAAATGACCTCGGTCGGCTCTCAGGACACCACCGGGCCGATGACTCGCGATGAACTCAAAGATCTCGCCTGTCTGGGCTTCTCATCTGATCTGGTGATGCAGTCCTTCTGCCACACTGCGGCCTATCCGAAGCCGGTAGACGTCACCACACACCACACGCTGCCGGACTTCATTATGAACCGCGGCGGGGTTTCCCTGCGTCCGGGCGACGGGGTTATCCACTCGTGGCTGAACCGCATGCTGTTGCCGGATACCGTCGGTACTGGCGGTGATTCTCATACTCGCTTCCCGATCGGTATCTCTTTCCCCGCGGGCTCGGGCCTGGTGGCGTTCGCCGCTGCGACCGGGGTGATGCCGCTGGATATGCCGGAGTCGGTGCTGGTGCGTTTCTCCGGGAAAATGCAGCCGGGTATCACGCTGCGCGACCTGGTGCATGCGATTCCATACTATGCGATCCAGCAGGGCTTGTTGACCGTTGAGAAGAAAGGCAAGAAGAACATCTTCTCGGGCCGCATTCTGGAGATCGAAGGTCTGCCGGATCTGAAAGTCGAGCAGGCGTTTGAACTGACGGATGCCTCCGCGGAGCGTTCCGCTGCCGGCTGTACTATCAAGCTCAACAAAGAGCCGATCATTGAGTACCTGACCTCCAATATCGTGCTGCTGAAGTGGATGATTGCCGAAGGTTACGGCGACCGTCGTACTCTGGAGCGTCGCATTCAGGGTATGGAAAAATGGCTGGCGGATCCGCAACTGCTGGAAGGCGATGCCGATGCGGAGTACGCTGCGGTTATCGACATCAACCTGGATGAGATCAAAGAGCCGATTCTGTGTGCGCCGAACGATCCGGACGATGCGCGCCTGTTGTCTGATGTGCAGGGCGATAAGATCGATGAAGTGTTTATCGGTTCCTGTATGACCAACATCGGCCACTTCCGCGCCGCAGGCAAGCTGCTGGACAGCCATAAAGGCCAGTTGCCGACTCGTCTGTGGGTTGCGCCGCCGACCAAAATGGACGCGGCTCAGCTAACGGAAGAGGGCTATTACAGCGTCTTTGGTAAGAGCGGCGCGCGGATTGAAATTCCGGGCTGTTCGCTGTGCATGGGCAACCAGGCGCGGGTCGCGGATGGCGCGACGGTGGTATCCACCTCAACCCGTAACTTCCCGAACCGCCTGGGCACCGGCGCTAACGTTTACCTGGCGTCTGCGGAGCTGGCGGCGGTGGCGTCCCTGTTGGGTAAATTGCCGACCCCGGACGAGTACCAGCAGTTTATTGCTAAAGTGGACGAGACGGCGGCGGATACCTATCGCTACCTGAACTTCGACCAGTTGAACCAGTACACGGAAAAGGCGCAAGAGGTCATTTTCCAGACCGCGGTATAATGGTTTTGGTTGTCAGAAAAGGGGGAGACCATGGGTCTCCCCCTTTTTTTGCTCAATGATGCATTGCCTGCGGTGGCCGACGCTTTTTTTCTGACATTATGCTGCGATAATGATAGCGAGACGCACGGGGAGCTGTGTACCCGGCGTAAGGCGGAGGATAACACCATGGATTACGAATTTCTGCGCGATATTACCGGTACGGTAAAGGTACGCATGTCAATGGGCCATGAGGCGCTGGGCCACTGGTTCAATGAAGAGGTGAAAGGCGACCTCGCATTACTGGATCGGGTAGAGCTGGCGGCCAGGGAGGTCAGGGGCAGCGAGCGTCAGTGGCAACAGAGCGGCCATGAATACACGCTGTGGCTGGATGGTGAAGAAGTGATGGTTCGGGCCAATCAACTTGAGTTTTCCGGCGATGAAATGGAAGAGGGAATGAGTTACTACGACGAAGAGAGTCTTTCGCTGTGTGGGCTGGAGGATTTTTTACAGGTCGCCGCGGCTTATCGGCGCTTTCTGGCGGAGCAGTAATCTGCGGCGCGACTCTCAGGGATGGAACCCGGTGCGGGAGCGTTAGTGTAGTTTTCCAGCGCCTGCGGTGAACGGCGGCGAACAGTCATGGCGTTTTTCCCGGGCTGCCCCTGTGGCGCCCGGCGGGCATCGGGCCGGAGGATTCCTCCGGCTTTTTTATTGACTAAAAATGATCGGTTGATTTTTATTAGTCATTTTGAAACTGTGATCGGGGCAGATATTGTTTTAAATTTGATTGAATATAATCTTTATGATTTTATTTAATCAATTTGACAATCCACAGGCGGGAATCCATGAACATTAAAAAAGCGATAGAGAAGATACCCGGCGGCATGATGGTAGTACCTCTGGTCATCGGCGCTGTCATCAATACTTTTGCGCCCCAGGCTCTGGAAATCGGCGGTTTTACCACTGCACTGTTCAAAAACGGCGCCGCGCCGCTGATTGGCGCGTTTCTGTTATGTATGGGCGCCGGCATCAGCGTTAAAGCCGCTCCCCAGGCGCTGCTGCAGGGTGGCACTATCACCCTGACCAAGTTGTTGGTGGCCGTGGCGATTGGTCTGGGCGTGGAGCAACTCTTCGGCGCCGAAGGTATCTTCGGGCTGAGCGGGCTGGCGATTATCGCGGCCATGAGTAACTCCAACGGCGGCCTGTATGCGGCGCTGGTCGGGGAGTTTGGTAACGAACGCGATGTCGGGGCGATTTCGATTCTTTCTCTCAACGACGGTCCTTTCTTCACCATGATCGCTCTTGGCGCGGCGGGAATGGCCAATATCCCGATTATGGCGCTGGTGGCGGTACTGGTACCGCTAGTGGTGGGGATGATCCTCGGCAACCTCGATCCACAGATGCGTGACTTTCTGACCAAAGGCGGGCCGCTGCTGATCCCCTTCTTTGCCTTTGCGCTGGGGGCGGGGATTAACCTGGAGATGCTGTTGCAGGGTGGTATTGCCGGGATCCTGCTGGGGGTTCTGACCACTTTTATCGGCGGATTCTTCAATATTCGCGCCGATCGTCTGGTCGGGGGGAGCGGTATTGCTGGCGCCGCGGCCTCCAGTACCGCGGGTAACGCCGTCGCGACGCCGCTGGCGATTGGCCAGGCTGACCCGGCGCTCGCCGACGTCGCCGCTGCCGCCGCGCCGCTGATTGCCGCCTCGGTGATTACCACGGCGATTCTGACCCCGATCCTTACCTCCTGGGTAGCGAAAAGACAGGCGCGTCAGACTACGGCGGAGACCAAAGCATGAAAATGATTGTTATCGCGGATGATTTTACCGGCGCCAACGATACCGGCGTGCAACTGGCGAAAAAAGGCGCCCGCACTGAAGTGATGTTGACGCCGGCGCAGAAGCCATCCCGACGCGCTGATGTTCTGGTGATTAATACCGAAAGCCGGGCGATGGCGGCGCAACAGGCCGCAGACGCTGTCGCTTCCGCATTGGCCCCGTGGTGTGAGGCTGACGATGCGCCGCTGATTTATAAAAAGATTGATTCGACTTTTCGCGGCAACGTTGGCGCCGAGGTGGAAGCCGCCATGCGCGTCAGCAGTCGCTCACTGGCGCTGATTGCCGCGGCGATCCCCGCCGCCGGACGTACCACGCAGCATGGCGAATGTCGGGTTAATGATGTTCCGCTGCTGGACACCGAGTTCGCCAGCGATCCGAAAACGCCGATTGTCTCATCGCGTATCGCTACGCTGATTGGTCTGCAGAGCCAGCTCCCGGTGTATGAGGTGTCCCTGGAGCAGGTGCGGCATAACGAGCTGGCGGCTCTGCTGCGCCACTATGCCAGTCTCGGCCCGGCGATGGTGGTTGTCGATGCGCTCCAGGATCGCGATCTGGCGCTGATTGCCCAGGCCGCCTGCGAGCAGCCGACCATGCCTCTGCTGGTAGGCGCCGCCGGTCTGGCGAATGCTCTGCCGGTACACAGCTACCTGACCGAACAGCAGCAACTGCCGGTGCTGGTGGTGGCGGGCTCGATGAGTGAAGCCACCCGACGCCAGGTGGAGCAGGCGCTACGCCAGGGACGCGCCGGCGTGGTGGATATTGATGTCGTCCGGCTGCTGGCGGATAGCGCGGCGCAGGAACAGGCCGCCGTCGTGGAGCAGGCGTGTGGCCAGTTGGCGCACCAGCGGCACTGCATTCTGCGTACCAGCCGCAGCGCCGACGACCGCCATCAGATCGACGCATTATGTCAGCAGGCTGGTCTCAGCCGCCAGCAGACCGGCGAATTGCTGAGCCAGCGTATTGGTCAGGTGACGCTGGGCATTATTGAGCGGGCGCGTATCGGCGGTCTGTTTCTGACCGGCGGCGATATCGCCACTGCTGTTGCCGGCGCGCTGGGCGCCGAAGGTTACCGGATTCATAGTGAAGTCGCGCCCTGTATCCCCTGCGGGACATTTATCAACAGTGATATTGATGACCTGCCGGTGATCACCAAGGCCGGCGGTTTCGGCAGCGACAGCACCTTATGTGACGCGCTTTATTTTATTGAGGAGATGTACCGTGGCCATTAAGACTGTAGCCATTACGATGGGCGATCCGGCGGGAATCGGGCCGGAAATTATTGTGAAGTCGCTGTGCGAGGATGAGCTGAATGGCGCACCGGTGGTGGTGGTGGGCTGTCTGAGCACTCTGCGGCGCCTGCTGGAAAAAGGACTGGCGCCGCAGGTTGAACTACGCGCCATTCGCCAGGTCGCCGATGCGCGTTTTGCGCCCGGGGTTATCCATGTTATCGACGAACCGCTGGCGGACCCGCAGGCGCTGGAGCCGGGTAAAGTGCAGGCCCAGGCCGGCGATCTGGCTTACCGCTGCGTGAAACGCGCCACTGAACTGGCAATGAAAGGGGAAGTCCACGCCATTGCGACGGCCCCGCTTAACAAAGAGGCGCTGCATTTGGCCGGCCACAACTTTCCCGGTCACACTGAACTGCTGGCGACCTTGACCGAGAGCCGCGATTACGCGATGGTGCTCTACACCGATAAGCTGAAAGTCATTCATGTCTCGACCCATATCGCGCTGCGCAAATTCCTCGATACCCTCAACCAGACGCGGATTGAGACCGTGATTGGCCTGGCGGACAACTTCCTGAAACGCGTAGGTTTCGCCGCGCCGCGCATCGCGGTGGCGGGGGTCAATCCCCACGCCGGAGAAAACGGTCTGTTTGGCGATGAGGAGCAGCATATTGTCGCGCCGGCGATCGCCACGATGCGCGAGCAGGGGATCCGGGTTACCGGCCCGTGCCCGCCGGATACTGTGTTTCTGCAGGCCCATGAGGGGATGTATGACATGGTGGTGGCGATGTATCACGATCAGGGGCATATCCCGTTAAAATTGCTGGGATTTTATGACGGGGTGAATATCACCGCCGGTCTGCCGTTTATCCGCACCTCAGCGGATCATGGCACCGCGTTTGATATCGCCTGGACGGGAAAAGCGAAATCTGAGAGCATGGCCGTATCGATCAAACTGGCAATGCAACTGGCTTAATTTCCTGTTATGAAAGGACAACACCGCCTGGACAGTATCGTGGCGTATCTGAAGAACCATACGCTGGTGACCGTGGAACAACTGGTGGAGGCCGTGGACGCCTCGCCGGCGACGATCCGCCGCGATCTTATCAAGCTGGACGACCAGGGGGTGATTAGCCGTAGCCATGGCGGCGTAGCCCTGCGCCGTTTTGAACCGGCTCAGCCGACCACCAATGAAAAGCAACTGCGTCACCCGGCGGAGAAACAGGCGATAGCCCGCTTCGCCGCTTCACTGGTGCGCCCGGGAGACGCCGTAGTGCTGGATGCCGGGACTACCACGCTGGAGCTGGCGCGCTGTCTGACGCACCTTCCGCTGCGGGTCATCACCGTCGATCTGCACATCGCGCTGTTTCTCTCCGAGTTTCGCCAGATTGAGGTCACGATTGTTGGCGGGCGTATTGACGACAGTAGCCAGTCCTGTATTGGCGAGTATGGCCGTCGGATGCTGCGCGGCATCTACCCGGATATCGCTTTTATGAGTTGTAATTCCTGGAGCGCGGAAACTGGGGTGACGACCCCTACGGAAGAGAAGGCCGGCCTGAAGCAGGATATTATCGCCACTGCGCGACGTAAAGTATTGCTGGCGGACAGTAGTAAATATGGCGCGCGCTCGCTTTTTAATGTGGCGCCGCTGGGCGGTTTTAACGATGTGGTAACCGACATTCATCTGTCGGCGGAGGTGCAGTCGCAACTAAAAAACCAGCACTTTCAGTTGACGCTGGTGCAGCCCGGGTAAATGGCGCCCCGCGGGCGAAGCGCCGCAGGGGGTTAAACGCTCGGTATATTACGGCCGTAATAAATCTCGCGCATTTCTTTCCACAACTGATCGGTGATGACCTTGCGCTCCTGGGCCGTTAAATCCTCCGGCCGGGTATGGAACATGTAATGTTTAAGGTCAAACTCTTTGAGCAGCATTTTGGTGTGGAAGATATTTTCCTGATAGACGTTAACATCCACCATGTCATACAGCGCTTTCATATCTTCCGACATGAAGTTCTGGATCGAATTGATCTCATGATCGATAAAGTGCTTCAGACCGTTCACATCGCGGGTAAAACCTCTGACCCGGTAGTCAATGGTAACAATATCCGATTCCAGTTGGTGAATAAGGTAATTCAGCGCCTTCAGGGGAGAAATCACGCCGCAGGTTGAAACCTCGATGTCGGCGCGAAAGGTGCATAATCCCCCCTCCGGATGGCTTTCCGGATAGGTATGCACGCAAATGTGGCTTTTATCGAGGTGCGCCACTACGGCTTCCGGTAGCGGACCTGGGTGCTCGGTGTTGTCGATAAGCTGTGGATCGACAGGTTCTTCGCTGACCAGAATGGTGACGCTGGCGCCCTGTGGTTCATAGTCCTGGCGGGCGATATTGAGGATGTTGGCGCCGATGATGGAACAGGTTTCGGTCAGGATTTCGGTTAACCGGTTGGCGTTATAGAGTTCATCGATATAAGCGATGTAACCATCGCGCTCTGCAGCCGTTTTGGCGTAGCAAATATCGTAAATACAAAAACTCAGGCTTTTGGTCAGGTTATTAAAGCCATGCAGTTTGAGTTTCTTCAATTTGGTTCACCCCCTTAGGTTGCCTGGTGCGGCAGGGCATCATGTAAATACTGCGGCAGAGCGAATGCTGCCGTATGAATGGCCGGGTTGTAGTAACGACAGCGAATGCCGGCGCTGTGGAAACGGGCCTGAATAATCTCGGTCGAGAGATGGCGCAGCGCTTCGTTATCCGATGCCCAGGCAAAAGTCATCATCCCGCCGTAATAGGTCGGAACCGCAGCCTGGTAGAAACTGACATCGGCGAAATAGTGGCTCAGCTTACGGTGGCTGTCGATCGCTTCGTCCTGCTGCAGGAAACAGACGCCGTTCTGGGCGACAAAAATCCCGCCCGGGGTCAGGCAACGTTTGCAGCCCTGGTAAAACGCGGAAGTGAAAAGATTTTCTCCGGGGCCGATGGGATCGGTACAGTCGGAAATAATGATGTCAAACGTTTGCGTGGTTTGATTTACAAAATTGACGCCGTCATCAATCACCAGCGTAAAGCGCGGATCGTCATAAGCGCCGGCGCTGTGGTTGGGCAGATACTGGCGGCAGAAAGCCACGACGCCGGCATCGATTTCCACCATGGTAATGGATTCGACATTACGATGGCGGGACACTTCGCGCAGCATCGCGCCATCGCCGCCGCCGATGATCAACACCCGCTTCGCGTGGCCGTGGGCCAGCAGCGGCACGTGAGTCATCATTTCATGGTAGATAAATTCGTCGCGCTCGGTGGTTTGCACCACGCCATCCAGCGCCATTACCCGGCCAAATGCGGCGTTTTCGAAAATGATCAAATCCTGATGATCGGTTTTCTCATGGTAAAGCACGCGTTCAACGGTAAAGTACTGACCAAACTGGTCGTGTAGCGTTTCTTGCCACACTGTGTTATCGGCCATTGGCTGATACCTCCTTCGTTAACACCCGTAAAAAAAGGGCGCAACATGATATCTAACAATGACCGCAGATGCACGGTCATTATTTCACCAATGGCGACGCGGAGGGGTTATTTTACATAGGCAAGCAGGCTCAGCGAATCGCGGGCCAGCGCTTTACATTTCGTATTGGTGGGAATGGCGATGCCGCTCAGATCGCGATAGCTGTCTTCACCCAGCGCTTTCATATTAAAACTGTCGTAATTGCTGAGGTCCCAACGATTTTGCTGGGCAAAGAAAACCAGTGCCCGGCGAATTTGCCCGTTAGGGAGATTCTGATAGCCACAATCATTTTTAAGAAAAACAAATACCGCAGTGAGATCGGCCATATCCTCAGCTTCAGATTCACTTAACGCCAGACTGTTTGCGGAAAAACTTAATAGCCCTGCCAGTCCGATCGCCCTGACAAACTTCTTCATCACAATTACCACTGATTATTGAGGAATAGACGTTAGCATAATTCCTGGCGTTTGGCTGAGATTTATTATTGCGCCAGCCCCTTGATTTTCGCGGCGCGACAGGCCAGGAACAGGGCGTTTTCACCAGCGACCGTGCGGACTGGCGAACCACAGGCTTGAGGCGGGATACCAGCGTCCGGATTGCACCAGCCAGCGCTCACCGTTGACCTGTATTTTTTCAATCGTTGGGCAGAACAGCGCCGACAGCATAAACATCTGCGGACCATAGTCAAACAGATGTCGAACCCGGGTTTCCAGCGAGGTTCGGCAATAACCGTCGGGGACGACCGGGGCTGATAAACCGCCACCCAGACTGCCGCCAGGCCCTGGCGTGCTGTAGCGCAACGTCTCGCCGTGCGCGCAGGGAAGCATCAGTAATGCTGACAGTAACACGCTTGTTCTGACTTTCATGATGCCTCCCTGGGACCACACCTGATAACCATCATTAACATATGGCAAAAGCGCTGTCCGTAACGGTGAGTAAAACCCGATATCACGGCAATAAAAAGACTATTTATGGTGATAGCTTTGGTGAATCTCCAGCCGTTGAATATTAGCGTTCTGCCGTCGCTCTCTTTAGCAGAACGATTCACCGGGATATATCATTAGTCATTGGCGATCAATGTCGGCTTTTTCGCTATCGATAAATTACCTGCCTGTGAATTGCCGGGCATTAATTGCTACGGGGTTGTATTTTTTCCGACGCGATGCGGGATCCCGTTTTCCACGATGGGTTTGATCTTGACCTTCCGCTTAGGGGAGGGTTTATGCTGGCGACTGCGTTTGCCGACTGACTAAAGGAATCTTTGATATGCAACGTCGCGAATTCATCAAAATGTCCGCCGCGCTGGGGGCGCTCAGCGCGCTACCGCTCTGGAGCCGATCTCTGCTGGCCGCGGAGCGGCCGAGTCTGCCAATTCCGCAACTGCTGGCGCCGGATTCCCGCCAGCGTATCAGTCTGGCGGTGCAGGCCGGGCAGAGCGTATTTAACGGTAAAGCGGCGCGGACCTGGGGTTATAACGGCAATGTATTAGGGCCGGCGCTGAAGCTGCATCAGGGAAAGCCGGTTACCGTTGATATTCACAATACCCTCGCTGAAGAGACCACGGTGCACTGGCATGGTCTGGAAGTGCCGGGAGCCGTGGATGGCGGCCCGCAGGGGATTATCAAACCGGGGGAGACTCGCACGGTAACCTTTACTCCTGAACAGCGGGCGGCGACCTGCTGGTTCCATCCTCACCAGCACGGTAAAACCGGCCATCAGGTGGCGCAGGGGCTGTCGGGACTGGTGCTGCTGGAAGACAATGAAAGCCTGCAACTGATGCTGCCAAAGCAGTGGGGCGTGGATGACGTTCCGCTGATCATTCAGGATAAGCGTTTCACGGCGGACGGGCAGATTGATTATCAGCTTGATGTGATGAGCGCCGCCGTCGGCTGGTTTGGCGATACCTTACTGTGCAACGGCGTTTCCTGGCCGCAACACGCGGCGCCGCGCGGCTGGCTACGCCTGCGTCTGCTTAATGGCTGCAACGCCCGCTCACTGAATATTGCCACCAGCGATAAACGCCCGCTGTATGTGGTCGCCAGTGATGGCGGTCTGCTGGCGGAGCCGGTGAAAGTGGATACCCTGCCGCTGCTGATGGGTGAACGCTTCGACGTACTGGTGGATACCAGCGACGGCAAACCGTTTGACATTGTCACGCTCCCCGTCAGGCAAATGGGGATGACCGTGGCGCCGTTTAATGAACCGGTACCGGTGGCGCGTATCCAGCCGATCCTGATTCCTGCCTCCGGCCAGCTACCGGATACGCTGGTTAACATGCCGGCGCTACCGTCGCTGGAAGGGCTGACAACCCGCTGGCTGCAACTGATGATGGATCCGATGCTGGATATGCAGGGCATGCAGTTGCTGGTGGATAAATATGGTCAGCAGGCGATGGCGGGTATCGACCATGGTCAGATGAATATGGGGTCAGCCATGGACCATGGGAAAATGGCCATGGGGGGAGCAGGTCATATGGGCCACGGCATGTCCCATGGCGATGGGCAGCTCGATCTTTTTAATGCCAATAAGATCAACGGGAAAGCTTTTGATATGACTACGCCAGCCTTTGCCGTTCCGTTGGGGAAATACGAGCGCTGGACCATCTCCGGCGAAGGGGACATGATGCTGCATCCGTTCCATATTCACGGTACCCAGTTCCGTATTTTGACTGAAAACGGCCAGCCGGTGGCGCCGCATCGCGCAGGCTGGAAGGACACGGTGCGCGTCGAGGGCGGGCGCAGCGAAGTGCTGGTGAAATTCGATTACGTCGCCCCGGCCGAATATGCCTATATGGCTCACTGCCATCTGCTGGAACATGAGGATACCGGTATGATGCTTGGGTTTACGGTGGGTTAATACCAGGAAGCCTAAAGCAATAGGTGAGGTAACTACGTTGCCAGATGAAAACGGTCTGGCAGCGTGGATTGAGAAAGACTGCTGTGCAGAATTAATCTGTTCTGTCCGGTAATGGTTTGGTTAAAAACAGGCTTTTTATTGATGACATGTCGAATGACTATTAATATTTTTCCAATGAATGAATTTGTGGATTAAATATATTATTTCTATATTTATTATGAGTCTCTCTATTTGTTTTTGTCCTCTGGTTGTGGTCGTTGAAAAAATTAGATATAAGTGTAACTGAAAATATCATCGCTCTTAATTCATGTATGATGCCAGGATACTAAAGATTATGCTTTTGGGTAGTTTCCGGTTAGTACTTTACCTGTTCTGTACATATCAAATTTTATCATCAGTATGCGTTGTACAGGGTTTTGGATGATATAAGATTGGTGAATATTTTCTCTGGAATTTATTATAAGGAGATATATCATGCGGGAATTAACCAAACATGAAATTGCTACTGTCAGCGGTAGTGGTTTTGTTGCGGATTTTATTAATCAACGTTTAGACGCGCCAGCGCGGGATTTCGGAACTCAATTTGGCGAAAATCTGGGCCGCTTCGCGTTCCAGACGCTGACTGACGTTACGAGCAAAATTGAAAGCGGAATTCGCCAGTTGACCACCTTTTTCTCCGGTCTGTTTCGTTAATACGGCGAATCTGGCTGAGTAAAAAGACAGTGCTCATGGAAGGAGAATAAAGATGAAAGTATTAACTATTCAGGAACAGGCGCTGGTTAGCGGCGCGGGTGATATCCAGAATCAACTGATCAGCAGTTTTACCCAGTTTGGTCGTAATATCGGTAGTTCTGCCGGCGGCATGCTGGGCGGTGCGTTAACCGGGTTACTGGGAACGGCTGTGCCAGTACTGGGTACTCTGATCGGATCTCTGTTAGGAGCCAGCGGCGGCAGAGCGCTCGGCGGTGATATTGGCGCGGAAATTGGCAATGTACTGGGTTCTACGCTCGGTGCATTCGTTGAGGGGATTTCTTCCGGGATCACCGCTGGATGGGAAAAAGCGAGCCGGGGTACTTTTAACGTTTAATTCGGACTCAGGTCGCTGAAATGTACATCGGGCCACATGGTGGCCCGATTTTTTATCCTGAGTTTACCGGGAGCGATTAACATCCCGTAACGAAAGGAGATTATTGCGCCTGGTTGGCCTCATCCGGCAACGCGTAAGCGACAATATAGTCCCCCATTTTGGTGCCAAACGAGCCGTGACCGCCAGCGGCAATCAGCACATACTGTTTGCCGTTCACTTCATAGGTCATTGGGGTTGCCTGGCCGCCAGCCGGCAGACGCGCTTCCCACAGTTTATCGCCGTTCGTCATGTTATAGGCACGCAGATAGTTATCTGCCGTCGCGCCGATGAACAGGACGTTACCCGCCGTGGAGATAGGGCCACCGAGCATCGGCATACCCATACGGAACGGCAGGGGAACCGGCGCGCTGTCGCGAACGGTACCGATACGTTTCTTCCAGACCACTTGATTGGTTTTCAGATCCAGCGCGGAAATATATCCCCAGGCCGGCTGTTTGCACGGTAGCCCGAACGGCGACAGGAACGGATTCAGCGTCACACCGTAAGGCACACCATACTGGGGCTGAATACCGGATTCGGAGCCGGTGCCTTTAGCGTCTTTCGGCGGTTCCATCGGATTGCCGGGGCCGCGTGGAATCAGTTTCGAGACGAAAGGTAACGCCATCGGGTTGGCGATGGCTACCTGGCGCAGAGGATCCACGGACAGGCCGCCCCATTCAAACATGCCCAGGTTACCCGGGAACACCAGCGTACCCTGTTCGGAAGGCGGTGTGAAAATGCCTTCGTAACGCAGACTGTGGAACATTACCCGGCAGACCAGTTGGTCATACATGGTTGCCCCCCACATATCGGCGCCGCTCAGATCTTTCTTCGGTCGGAAGCTTAGCTCAGAGAAAGGCTGAGTCGGGGAAAGATGATCGCCTTTTGCGGCGCCCTGCGGTACTGGTTTTTCCGGTGCCGGCACCACCAGCTCGCCGTTACGGCGATCGAGTACAAAGATATTGCCGGTTTTTGCCGGGGCATACACTACCGGGATCGTCTGGCCGTTCTGGTTGGTAATGTTCGCCAGCGTCGGCTGAGCGGGCATATCCATATCCCACAGGTCGTGATGCACGGTCTGATAGGACCACGCCAGTTTACCGGTGGAGGCGTTGAGCGCCACGATACTGCTGGCAAAGCGTTCCTGTTCCGGCGTGCGATTGCCGCCCCAGATATCCGGCGTCGAGACGCCCATCGGCAGATAGACCAGGTCGAGCTGCGCATCGTAGGCGGCCGGCGCCCAGGAGTTCGGTGAATTGAAGCTGAAATGGTGCTCATCGCCCGGAATTGCATTCGGATCGACTGCGCCCGGATCAAAGGCCCACACCAGCTTACCGGTATTGACGTCAAAGCCGCGAATCACGCCGGACGGCTCGCGAGTGGAGAAGTTGTCGGTAACCGCCCCGGCAATGACGATCACTTTATCGGTGACAATCGGCGGCGAGGTGGGTTCGTACATACCCGGGGTGGTGACCGGCATATTGGTCTGTAGGTTGAGGATCCCTTTATTGGCGAAGGTTTCGCACAGTTTGCCGGTTTCGGCATTCAGGGCGAACAGGCGACCATCGTTGACCGGCAGGATAATCCGCCGCGGACAATCGGCGATGACGTCCGGGCTGGCGTTATTCGCTGTCGCTTCATGATAGGAGACACCGCGACAGGTGACGTGCTGGAAACTGGGGTCGGTGTTCAACTGTGGATCAAAATGCCATTTTTCTTTACCGGTGGCAGCATCCAGCGCAAAAACCTGCTGGTGTGGCGTACACAGATAAAGCATGTTGCCAATTTTAATCGGCGTGACTTCATCGGTGATTTCGCCCGGATCCGTGGGGCGTTTCAAATCGCCGGTACGGAAGGTCCAGGCCTCTTGCAATTGATGAACGTTTTTATCGTTAATCTGTTTCAGCGGCGAGTAGCGCTGACCTTCCTGAGTGCGTCCATAGGCCGGCCAGTCGCCGTCGGCGATCGCCGGTGCGCTATTACTGGCAGCGACGCTGGCATCGCTGCGCAGGGTACCGTTGATTTCCTGGGGATCGTTGAATATTGCCCAGCCGAGGATACCGGCGGCGATCAGCAGCACTACGGACAGCGTCGGCGCGGCAACAGCGGAAGCCGTGGTAAGACGGCGTCGTACCACAGGCAGTAGCAGCCAGATACCAAAGAACACCAGCACATCGCAGCGTGGAGTCAGCGCCCAGAAGTCAAAGCCGACTTCCCAGACTGCCCAGATCATTGTGCCCAGTAACAGCAGGGCGTAAAGCCACAGGGCGGAAGCACTGCGGCGCCACAGCAGCCAGGCGACGGCCAGCATTACAACCCCGGCAATGGGGTAATACCAGGAGCCGCCGATAGCGACCAGCCAGATACCGCCGAATAGCAGGTAAAGCCCTGTCAGTACGGCAAAGATTGCCGATAGTGTCACGAAAAGCCGTGACTGTTTTTGTTTTGTATTCACGGGAGCCACACTTGTAAAGTTTTGATAGCAATTAATTATAGTTATTAACAAGTGTGATCGTAATCACAAAACGAGCTATTTATCTGCATCGGTACGAGGCCCGGTTTTACTGCTATACTGCACGGCTTAAGAGATGCATCAGGCGAATATTTCGCCGGTTTGATGATGATTTATATATAAATCATATGGTTGACGGAATGAAACATATTGTTGAAGTGATGATCCCGGAAGCGGAGATCAAAGCCCGGATTGCGCAACTGGGGCAGCAGATTACCGAGCACTATCGCGATAGCGGCAGTGAAATGGTGCTGGTGGGGCTGCTGCGCGGTTCTTTTATCTTTATGGCCGATCTGTGCCGTGAAGTGCAGGTGAGTCATGAGGTCGATTTTATGACCGCGTCCAGTTACGGTAGCGGCATGTCCACCACCCGTGATGTGAAAATCCTCAAAGATCTGGATGAAGACATTCGCGGAAAAGATGTATTGATCGTCGAAGATATTATTGATTCCGGAAATACCCTGTCGAAAGTGCGCGAAATCCTCAGCCTGCGTGAACCGAAGTCGCTGGCTATTTGCACGCTGCTGGATAAACCGTCGCGCCGCGAAGTCAATGTTAACGTGGAGTATGTGGGTTTTTCGATCCCCGATGAGTTTGTGGTGGGATACGGCATTGACTATGCCCAGCGCTACCGCCATTTGCCGTACATTGGCAAAGTGACGCTGCTGGACGAATAACGCCTTGTATTCTCACTGAGATGACAAAACCCCATGTCCGGCATGGGGTTTTGTTTTTCAGGGCGCCAGGCGGATGGGCAATCGCATATCAGGCGGCAATCCGGGTGCCTTTTTCCCCAGCCAGAATGCGCGGCGCGTCCTGCAGTGCGCCGATGTAGGCCGTATTACCGGTCTGTTCAACGAAGCGGATCACCGCGGCCGCTTTCGGACCCATGGCGCCGTCCGGGGCGGCAAAGGGTTTGAGCTCCTGTGCTGTAGTGTGAGAGATGGCCTGCGCCTGCGGTGTGCCCCAGTCGCGGTATACCGCGTCGGCATCGGTGAGAATCAACAAGTGATCGGCATTCAGCGCGCTGGCCAGCACTGATGCGGTTAAATCTTTATCAATCACCGCTTCCACTCCCTGGAAACCCTGCTGACCGGCGATAACCGGAACACCGCCGCCTCCGCAACAGATCACCAGGTGGCCGGCGTCGAGCAGCGTAGTAATCGCGGCGCTGTCGACAATGCGCTGCGGCGTAGGGGACGGCACCACCCGACGCACATACTGCCCGTCGCGCTTCATCTCCCAGCCAAACTGTTGCTCGAGGCTTTGCTGCTGCTCCGGGCTGTAGACCGGGCCGATAAATTTACCGGGAACCGCAAACGCCTCGTCGTCGGGGCTGACCTCTACCCGGGTTAACAGGGTGGTGACCGGGGTGGCCTCCATGCTGCGCGTCAATTCCTGGACCAGGGTGTAACCGATCATCCCCTGGCTTTCCGCCACCAGAATATCTAATGGCCAGGACGGGGATTCCTGATAAGCCGCATTCTGTAGCGCCAACAGTCCGACCTGTGGACCATTACCGTGAACAATAACCAACTGATAATCCCGGGCCAGTTGCGGAATCATTTCGGAAAACAGGCGAATATTCCGTTGCTGATTTTCCGCACACAGTGTTTCTCCACGCTGTAATAATGCATTACCCCCCAGGGCAATAACCAGTTTCTTTTTCATTTGAACGTCTCTCCACCAGATATATTTACCCGCTAACGATAAATTTTTTTATTTTTAAATATGTGATGACGTCAGCAGCTCAATGACCTGAAAAAATAACTTGTCAATGATTCCGGAATTATCGGGTATTTTTAAAATTAAATTGAATATTGATTATTAGAGTTTTTTTAATAATCCATGGCTGAATTTCCAGAAATTTATAACAATCTATTTAGTGTGATTTTGTTCAAATGAAATGGCCCCGGGTACCGATAAGGTGAAGACAGTTAAAACATCCATCCTCATTTTCAGGGGACGTAAACGGTGAACACAACCGGGAGGTTGCTTATGTCTGATTCATGTGAAATTACCCCCGCCGCTAAAAAGCGCGGAATACCAGCCTGGTGGGTAACCATATTTTTGTTTTGGTTAGGCTGGATTTTTATGTATGCCGACCGCACGGTGCTCAACCCGGTAATGGGGGAGCTGGAACAGGAATTTGGTTTAACCGGCACGCAACTGGGTATTCTCAACTCGGTTTTCTATTTTGCTTATGCGCTGTTGCAGGTGCCAGCCGGGGTGCTGGGGGATAAAATCGGTAAGAAGAAGGTGCTGGTACCGGGCTTTATTCTGTTCGGCGTTTTCACCGCAGTGACCGGGTGGGCGAAAAACTGGTATACGCTGCTGTTTGCCCGCGTGGTAACCGGCGCCGGCGAAGGCACATATTATGGCCCGCAATATGGGCTGTCGTCTGAGCAGATTCCGAAAAAATATCGTTCGCTGGGCAGCGCGATTATTAACAGCGGGATGGCGTTTGGTATTGCGCTCGGGCTGATGACCTCCAGTTGGCTGGTATTTGATAAAGGTTATTCATGGCGGATGCCGTTTTATGCCATGGCGGTGCCGTCGGTACTGGTTGGGATCGCTATCTGGCTGTTCGTGAAAGAGAAGAAACGTAGCGCGCTGGAAGAGGGCGGCCAGCCGGTTAAGAAAGGGAAATTCAGCGACCTGCTGAAAAACCGTAACCTGATCATTACCTATATTATGGTGTTCTGCAGTCTGTTCGGTTTTTTCGTTATTCTTACCTGGTTGCCTTATTACCTGCAGAGCGAACGCGGTATTCCGGGCAGTGAAACCGGTTTTATCTCTTCTCTGGTGGCGTGGATCTCTATTCCCGGCGCGCTGCTGTTTTCCAGCCTGTCCGATCGGTTGGGTAAGCGTAAACCCCTGATTATGTTCCTGGTGCCGATTGCCATGATCAGCATGCTGTCGATTGTCTGGATGCCCAGTATGACAGGGGTTATCGTGGCGCTGTGCGTCTACGGTCTGGTTGGCAAACTGGCGCTGGACCCGGTGCTGGTGGCGCTGGTGGCTGATAGCGTTGATGAAAATAATTACAGCACCGCGTTTGGTTTATTTAATTTTATCGGTATGAGTTCTTCTATTCTGGCACCGATTATTGCCGGTGCGGCTCGCGATATTACCGGTAGCCTGGCATCGAGTTTCTACGTTTCGGCGGCGCTATTAGCGGTAGGGCTATTTAGCATGCTGTTCCTGAAAGAAAATCGCTCATAAATAAAGAGGTCGCGGCAATGATTTATGCCTTTATTAAAAAGGGAAGTTTTCAGGACTCCGTGAGCCTGATGATTATTTCCCGCAAATTAAGTGAACACCCTCAGGTCGAGCAGGTTTCGGTGATGATGGGAACCCCGGCGAATAAATCGATGCTCGAATCCACCGGTTTCTGGCACGACGATTTTACCGGTGCGACGCCAAATGATATTTGCGTTGCGGTACGTACCGATCACGCCGATCCAGCGATTGTCGAGCTGATCTGCGAGCAACTTGAGAAAGAGCTGAACGCCATTGCCAGCGCATCCGGCAACAGCCATCAGTTACCAAAAGCGCGGCGCTGGGAGAGCGCCTGCCAGAAACTGCCGCAGGCTAACCTGCTGCTGGTGTCGGTGGCCGGCGAGTATGCCGCCGATGTGGCGCGCCAGGGGCTTGAAGCGGGGAAAAACGTAATGATGTTTTCCGATAACGTGCCGCTGGAACAGGAAGTGGCGCTGAAAACTTTCGCCCGGGAACGAGGCCTGCTGGTGATGGGACCGGACTGTGGTACGGCGATGATTGCCGGAGCGCCGCTGGCGTTCGCCAACGTGTTGCCGTCCGGGGATATTGGCGTGATAGGCGCCTCGGGGACCGGGATTCAGGAAGTGACGTCGCAGATCGCCCTGCACGGCCAGGGCATCAGCCACGCTATCGGCCTCGGGGGCCGGGACTTAAGCGCCGAGGTCGGCGGTATCAGCGCTTTATCCGCGCTGGAAATGCTGGCGGCGGACGAGCAAACCCGGGCGATTGCCTTTGTCTCCAAACCGCCATCGCCGCTGGTACGCGAGCGTATTATTGGCGCTATGCAGCAGATTGATAAGCCGGTAGTGGCGCTGTTTCTTGGCAGCCGACCAGAGCACCGAAGGGAAGGTAACGTCTGGCTGGCCCATTCGCTGTCCGACGCCGCCGGTCTCGCGGTCCTGCTGGCGCGAGTCGCCGAACAGAAACGCACGCTGCCTGCGGTGGCGGGGAAAACGATTTGCGGCCTGTATGCCGGCGGAACGCTGGCAGCGGAAGCCGCCATGCTGCTGACCGACAGGCTGTCGCTAACGCTTAACCCCCATCATCCGGACGGTGTAATGCTGGAGAGCGGCGGCCATCGGGTTGTCGATCTGGGGGACGACAGCTACACCCTCGGGCGTCCGCACCCGATGATCGATCCCACCACCCGCAGTATTGAAATCGCAAAACTGGCGCAGCAGCCGGAGAGCGGCGTACTGCTGCTCGACGTGGTTCTCGGCTACGGCGCCTGCGCCGATCCTGCCGGCGCGGTGGCAGAAGCTGTTCGCCTGGTACAGCAGGCGCGCGGCGCGCAGTCGCCGCTGGCGGCAATCGCCACCCTGACCGGTACCGATGCCGATCCTCAGGGACGCGCCGCTCAGGCCGACATTCTTCGTGCTGCGGGTATTGCGGTGGCGGAAACGCTGGAGGAGGCCATCCAGCTAGCCGTCGAGCTGATTACGCCGCAGCCTGGCGGGGCGTCGGTTACGCATCCGGCGCTGCTGGACGGCGTTCAGGTGATTAATGCCGGGTTGCGCAGTTTCGCGCTGGATTTGCAGAGCAGCGGTACGCCGGTGGTGCACTACCAGTGGGCGCCGATTGCCGGCGGCAATGCGCATCTCGCCGGTTTACTTAAACAGTTACATTAAGATTCAGGGGTAGCGATATGTATTCATCAATTGCACAGGCCAACGAGGCCATCATTGAACGCATCAAAGCGGCGCGTCCTCACTGGATAGCGGTGCGTCCGGCCGCCGAAGCGGTTCCCGTACTGGCTCAGGGGCGCAAGTTACTGCATGCCGGGCCGCCGATTGCCTGGGCGCAGATGACCGGGCCGATGCGCGGCGCCTGTATCGGGGCATCGCTGTTTGAGGGATGGGCGGCGACGCAAGCCGATGCGCTGCGGCTACTGGAAGCGGGCGAAGTGGAGTTTATTCCCTGCCATCACGTGGGCGCCGTGGGACCGATGGGCGGTATCACTTCGGCGAATATGCCGGTGCTGGTGGTACGCGACACGGTTCACGGTAACCAGGCATGCTGTAACCTGAACGAAGGGATTGGTAAGGTAATGCGCTTTGGCGCCTACGGCGATGATGTACAGCAGCGTCTGTGCTGGATGCGCGACACTCTGGCGCCGGTGCTACAGGCGGCGCTGGAAACCCTCGATGGCGGCGTGGATCTGACCGCCCTGATGGCCCAGGCCATCACCATGGGCGATGAATTCCACCAGCGTAATATCGCCGCATCGGCGCTGCTGCTGCGGGTACTGGCGCCGGCGATTACCGCCCTCGACCGACCGAAAACCGAACTGGCCGCGGTGCTGCGTTTCCTGAGCGTCACCGATCAGTTCTTCCTCAATCTGGCGATGGCTTACAGTAAAGCGGTGATGGATGCGGCGGCGGAAATTAAAGCCGGGTCGATTGTCACCGCGATGACCCGTAATGGCCGCGAGTTCGGTATCCGGGTCAGCGGTCTCGGAGATCGCTGGTTTACCGCGCCGGTCAACACGCCTCAGGGGCTATTCTTTACCGGCTACAGCCAGGCCGACGCCAACCCGGATATTGGCGACAGCGCTATTACCGAAACGCTGGGGATCGGCGGCGCGGCGATGATTGCCGCTCCAGGCGTTACGCGCTTTGTCGGGGCTGGCGGTATGGGGGCGGCGCTGGAAACATCGGAAGAGATGGAGGAAATTTACCTCGATCACAATCCGTTGCTGCAAATCCCCTCCTGGGACTTTAAGGGCGCTTGTCTGGGACTGGATATTCGCCGGGTGGTGGAGACCGGGATTACCCCGCTGATCAATACCGGAATTGCCCACCGGGAAGCGGGTATTGGCCAGGTTGGGGCCGGCACCGTACGAGCGCCATTGCCGTGTTTCGAGCAGGCGCTGGAAGCGCTGGCGGAGGCTCAGGGTATAACGGCGTGACAGATAAGGGCGGCGTGATGCCGCCCGGAGGAGCGTAATGACGGTATTTCTGGCGCTGGCCTGCTGCGGTATGACGCAACTGAGTGATGGCGTCTGGCGGATGCACAGTCGCTTCAGACATGCCATTAACCTTGCGAATCAGGAGGGCGCGCTGCTAAGCTTTTACCGCGCCGGAAAAGGCATCGGCCCCGGGGGATTTCTCTTCGCCCGGGGCGATTTCGATCGGCTACTGGCGTTGCCGGACAGCGATTTTCAACTGCTGAAGCGGGGAAATCAGTTGCGCGGCGCGCGATTGCAGATTGCGGCCCGGCGTGAGCTGCTACTGACCATGGCGCCGGGAATGCCGTGTTTTCCCGATCTGGCGCCTTACGCCGTGCCAACCGGGCTGTGCGGGCCGCTGAATCAACGGCAAACAGACGCCGTGGCGGTTCATCTCCTGAAAGCCGGTCTGACTCGCTGGGCGAGCGGTGAAACGCCGGACTGGTGTGGTCTGGTCGGGCTCGGTCCCGGGTTGACGCCGAGCGGCGACGATATGTTGGTCGGCGCGCTGGCGGTGTTATACACCTCACACTTTCGCGACCTGATGCGCCGGCGCGATCTCTTGCCCCCGCCGGATCAACTCGCCCGCCTGACGACTTCAGTAAGCTGTAGTTACCTGAACAGTGCCCGAAACGGCTGTTTCTCCCTTCCCGTACTGCGTTTGATGCGTGATTTACAGCGCGGACGCCAGGCGACGCCGGCGATTTCGCGGCTGACGTCTTTCGGGCATACTTCCGGCGCAGATCTGCTGGCCGGCATTGTGACGGCACTATACTGGTTAACAGAGCGCGGCTGAGGATGAACACATTATGCTCGATCAGGAGACGATTCGGACCTTCATTATGGTGGCGGAAACCGGGAGTTTTTCCCGCGCCGCCGGGACATTGCACAAAACGCCCGCGGCGATTAGCTACCGTATTAAAACCCTTGAGGAACAGGTCGGCACTCAGTTATTTTTGCGCACTACCCGTTCGGTGAGCCTGACTCTGGCCGGAAGCCACCTGCTGGAGCATTGCCGTTCGTGGCTCAACTGGCTGGACGGGATGCCCGATGAATTGCAGCAAATTAACGCCGGCGTGGAGAGGCAGGTGAATATTGTCATTAACAATTTGTTGTATCATCCTCACAGCGCGGCCTCATTATTGACGTGGCTGCATCAGCGCTTTCCGTTCACCCGTTTTCAAATTTCTCGCCAGGTCTATATGGGGGTCTGGGACTCCCTGTTGTATGACGATTTCCAGATGGCGATTGGCGTGACGGGATCCGAATCGTTGTCGAACAGTATTTCGCTACTGCCGCTCGGTGAGGTGAGCTGGCGGTTTGTGATAGCCCCGGGCCATCCGCTGGCCAGCCATCCGCCAGGGGTACTGTCAGACGAACAGTTGCGGCGTTATCCGGCCATCAATATCGATGATACTTCGCGTAATTTAACCCGTCGCGTGGCGTGGCTGCTCAATGGTCAGAAAGAGATTAAAGTGCCGGATATGGGAACCAAACTGGCCTGTCATCTGAGCGGTCTGGGGGTCGGTTTTTTGCCGGAACGGTTGTGCCGGCCTTATATCGATTCCGGCGAACTGGTGGTCAGGGATGTGGTGAATGCACGCCAGCCCTCGCCGCTTTCTATCGCCTGGAAGGCGGACAGCAGCGGGAAAGTGGTGAGCGAAATCGTTGCGCTGTTTAAACAACAGGAAACGCTGGCGACCGGGTTCTTAAGCACCATCGATCGTCCGTTTAACGGCGGAACGGGAGAGTGATACGGCGCCCGCGAAGGCGCCGTTATTGATCACTTGTGGCTGTGATGGGTGAGCTTGAGGTTGGAAATCCCGTTGCGGTAGCGCTGCTCAAGAATTTCACGGCTGGTGGCCGTTACCTCCAGATCGCGCAGCAGGCCGTCGTGAATGCCGTAGGCCCAGCCGTGGATCGTCACTTTCTGACCGCGCTTCCACGCCGACTGCATGATGGTGGAGTGCCCCAGGTTATAGACCTGCTCCATCACATTCAGCTCGCACAGCGTGTCCATACGGCGCTCCGGCGGCAGTTCGCCGAGCAGAGAGCTATGTTTGAACCAGATGTCGCGGATGTGCAGCAGCCAGTTGTCGATAAGCCCCAGTTCCGGGTTTTCCACCGCCGCCTGCACGCCGCCGCAACCATAGTGACCGCAAATGATGATATGCTCTACTTCCAGAACATCCACCGCGTACTGCACCACCGAAAGGCAGTTCAGATCGGTGTGGATCACCAGGTTGGCCACATTACGGTGAACAAACAGTTCGCCAGGTTCAAGGCCGGTCAGCCGTTCGGCGGGGACACGACTGTCGGAGCAACCAATCCATAGAAAGCGCGGTTTTTGCGCCTGCGCCAGACTTTCAAAAAATCCGGGGTCCTCTTCCACCAGCATCTTTGACCACAGACGGTTGTTGCTGATGAGTGTATCAATGTCTTTCATGGTAGGTTAACGACCTGTAACCAGATTAGTGCGTTGAGGTAATATAGGGCAACTCAACTTTTTTTTAAACCACTTAACTTGTGCGACAAAACAAGGTGACAACAAATTTATGACCATTGCACTGGAACTGGAGCAACTGACCAAGACCTATGCCGGTGGGGTTCAGGCCCTGCGCGGCATCGATTTACAGGTCGAAGCCGGTGATTTTTATGCGCTTCTTGGCCCCAACGGCGCCGGGAAATCGACCACCATCGGTATCATCAGTTCTCTGGTGAATAAAACCTCGGGCCGGGTGCGCGTGTTTGGCTACGATCTGGAGCGGGATGTGGTGAACGCCAAGCGCCAGCTTGGGCTGGTGCCGCAGGAATTTAATTTTAACCCGTTCGAAACCGTTCAGCAGATTGTGGTTAATCAGGCCGGTTATTACGGCGTAGCGCGTAATGAGGCCGTTACGCGCAGTGAAAAATACCTCACCCAACTGGATTTATGGGAAAAACGCAACGAGCGGGCGCGGATGTTGTCCGGGGGGATGAAACGGCGCTTGATGATCGCCCGGGCGCTGATGCATGAGCCGAAGCTGTTGATTCTCGACGAACCTACCGCCGGGGTGGATATTGAACTGCGCCGCTCAATGTGGGGTTTCCTGAAGGATCTCAACGACGGCGGCACCACCATTATCCTGACTACCCACTATCTGGAAGAGGCGGAGATGCTGTGCCGCAATATCGGCATCATTCAGCGTGGCGAGCTGGTGGAAAATACCTCGATGAAGAACCTGCTGTCAAAGCTGAAGTCCGAAACCTTCATTCTCGATCTGGCGTCGAAAAGCCCGCTACCGAAACTGGAAGGTTATGAGTATCGGCTGGTGGACACTTCGACGCTGGAAGTTGAGGTGCTGCGCGAGCAGGGGATCAACAGCGTGTTCACCCAGCTCAGCGCCCAGGGGATCCAGGTATTAAGTATGCGTAACAAAGCCAACCGCCTTGAAGAGCTGTTTGTCACGCTGGTGCATGAGAAGAAAGGGGAATCCGCATGATGCAGCTTTACTGGGTGGCGCTGAAAAGTATCTGGACCAAAGAGATACACCGCTTTATGCGTATCTGGGTGCAGACCCTGGTGCCGCCGGTCATTACCATGACGCTCTATTTTATTATTTTCGGTAATCTGATCGGTTCGCGCATTGGCGAGATGCATGGCTTTACCTATATGCAGTTTATTGTACCGGGTCTGATCATGATGGCGGTCATTACCAACTCGTACGCCAACGTGGCTTCGTCGTTCTTCAGCGCCAAATTTCAGCGCAATATTGAAGAACTGCTGGTGGCCCCGGTTCCGACCCATATTATTATTGCCGGTTATGTGGGCGGCGGTGTGGCGCGCGGGCTGTGCGTTGGCGTACTGGTGACTGCGATATCGCTGTTTTTCGTGCCGTTTCAGGTCCATTCGTGGCTGTTTGTCGGCCTGACGCTGGTGTTGACCGCGGTGCTGTTTTCACTGGCCGGGCTGCTGAATGCGGTGTTTGCCAAAACGTTTGACGATATCAGTCTGATCCCGACTTTTGTGCTGACGCCGTTAACCTATCTGGGGGGCGTGTTCTACTCCCTGACGCTGCTGCCGCCGTTCTGGCAGGCGCTGTCGCAGTTGAACCCGATTGTGTATATGATCAGCGGCTTCCGCTTCGGCTTTCTGGGGATTTCTGATGTGCCGCTGCTGTTTTCGGTGGCGGTACTGGTGATTTTTATTCTGGCGTTTTATCTGTTGTGCTGGTATTTGATCCAGCGCGGTAGAGGACTGCGCAGTTAAATCATAAATATCAATGGATTGATATGTCGTGGCCTTCTGTTTCGGGTGACCCGTATCGACACTTATCTGGCGGCCTGCGGGCCGCTTTTCTGTTTTCAATTGATGGATATCACACTTTACTTTTGTCACTCTGGCAAACTATGTGTCGGTTAACAGGAGGGGCATATGCTGGGGTGGGTGATAGCCTGTCATAATAGCGATTCTCAGGTGCTGCTGGCGCAACTGGAAACGGCGTGCGGTCCGCTGATTCAGTGCCGGGCTGTGAGTTTCTGGAGCGGGCTTAGCTCCAATATGCTCAGCCGTATGATGTGCGACGCGCTGCATGAAACCGACAGCGGGGAAGGGGTTATCTTCCTGACCGATGTCGCTGGTGCGCCGCCGTACCGGGTCGCAGCGCTGTTGAGTCATAAACATCCCCATTGCGAAGTGATTGCCGGCGTCTCGCTGCCGTTGCTGGAGGCGTTGTATCCGCAGCGCGAGGCGCTCACCAGCGAGAGGTTTCGCGACCAGGCGATACGGCTGGGCGGCGCGGAGGTCACCAGTCTGTGGCATCAGCAGCAAAAGAATCCGCCATTTGTGTTGCATCATCACTACTGAGCCGTGAATTCGCCGGTGGTTTTGCTAAAATCATAACCCTGTTCCGCTTCGTTTCCCGATCTGTGGCGCCTGAATAATGGGTATACGCCTGATTGTCTGTCTGTTGCTTTTTTTCGCCGCCAGCGTTCACGCCAGCCTGCTCCGTGAACAGCGCGAGGCGCCTCGCTATATGCAAACCACGCAGACGTCTGTGCTGCTGGCCCAGGTGGGAAACCGGGTAATAACGGTTGGTACCATCAACGAAGGGCAAATTCTGGCGGTGACATCCGTCGCCTCAGACTATAGCGAGTTTAGTTTTGGCTTTGGTACCGGGTTTATTGAGAAAAACCACCTGCAGGCGGTACAGGGCAAACTGCGGGTGGAGGATCGGCTCGGGGATCTTAATAAACCGTTCAGTAACCGTAATCTGGTGACGTTTCGTGATGTGCCGCTGTACGAGGCGCCGGATGCCCGCAGCAATCGTTTCGGCACCCTGGCCGGCAACCTGCGTTATCCGGTCTTAAGCACTCTCAGGGATCGTTTGAACCAGACCTGGTTTCAGGTGCGGATAGGCGGCCGTCTGGCGTGGATCAGTAGCCTGGACGCCCGGGAGGACCAGGGGATCCCGGTACTCACCTACCACCATATTTTGCGCGATGAGGAAAACAGCCGTTTTCGCCAGACTTCCACCACTACCTCGGTGCGCGCTTTCAGCAATCAGATGACCTGGCTGCGCGACCAGGGCTACGCTACGCTGACCCTGTACCAACTGGAAGGCTACCTGCGTAACCAGATGAATTTACCCGCCCGGGCGGTGGTGATTACTTTTGATGATGGCCTGAAATCGGTCAGTCGCTATGCGTATCCGATCCTCAGGGATTACGGTTTTAACGCGACGGCATTCATTATTTCCTCACGCATTAAACGCCATCCGCAGAAGTGGGATCCGACCTCGCTGCAGTTTATGAGCATTGCGGAACTGAAAGCGATTCAGGACGTGTTTGATATCCAGTCGCACACCCATTTTTTACACCGCCTGGGCGCCGGACGGCATCCGGTGCTGCTGAGTCGCAGTTATCACAATATCCTGTTTGATTTCGAGCGCTCGCGGCGGGCGTTGGCCCAGTTCAACCCGCATGTGTGGTATCTTTCCTACCCCTTTGGCGGTTATGACGACAAGGCGCTACGGGCGGCCCGCGACGCTGGCTTTCGGATGGCGGTGACCACCGTGCGCGGTAAGGTGAAGCCGGGAGATAACCCGTTTTTACTGAAGCGGCTGTATATTCTGCGTACCGATTCACTGGAGACCATGGCCGGTCTGGTAAGCCATTAGCCGTGCAGGTAGATGCCGCTGGCTGGCAGAAAGGGGATATCTCCGGACGCCAGACGGCGCCCGGGGAAGATAATCAGGCTACCTGAACCGGTACCGCCTTCGCTTTACGCTTCATCTCATTGTCGCCGTCAAAATAGGCCACTTTCGGCTGCCAGGTGCGCGCCTCGGCGTCTGGCACGGTAACATAACTGGCGATGATCAGAATATCGCCAACGTCGGCGCAGTGGGCCGCCGCGCCGTTAACCGAGATAATGCGTGAACCACGCTCGCCAGCGATGGCGTAGGTGGAGAAACGCTTACCGTTGGTCACGTTATAAATATCAATCGCTTCATATTCCAGAATACCAGCCGCTTCAAGGAAATCCTGATCGATGGCGCAGGAGCCTTCATAATGCAGGTCCGCCTGAGTGACTTTAACGCGGTGCAGTTTGCCTTGCAGCATTGTGCGAATCATAAACTTAAACCTTTATCACCTGAGCTACTAACAGGGCGGGAGTTGACCCGCCCGGGAAAGGATGTCGGGCAGTATTGCCTGTTTTATAACCAATGTCTACGAATTGAGTTCTACCAGCGCGTTATCGATCAGGCGCGCTTCTCCGAGCCAGGCCGCGACCAGTACGACGGCGCGACGGCTCTCGTCGGTCAGGGCCTGTAACGTGTCGGCATCGCGGATTTGCAGATCGTCGGCGCGGAATCCTTTCTCATTAAGCTCCATGGAAGCGATGGTCAGCAGCTCATCGCTGTCGCGCTCGCCGGCGCGCAGCTTGTCCGCCACGCTGAACATCACCTTACTCAGCCCGGGGGCGATTTTGCGCTGTTCGCTGGTCAGGTAACCATTGCGCGAACTGAGGGCCAGGCCGTCTTTGGCGCGCATAATCGGCACCCCGACAATGTCGATGTCATAGCCCAGGTCGGCGACCATTTTGCGAATCAGGGCCAGTTGCTGAAAATCTTTTTCGCCAAAGCAGGCCAGGTCCGGCTGGATAAGGTTGAACAGCTTGCTGACAACGGTAGCGACGCCGCGGAAATGGCCGGGGCGGCTGGCGCCTTCCAGAATGGTCGACAGCACCGGCACTTCAACGAAGGTCTGCACATCCAGCCCTTTCGGGTAGATCTCCGTCGCCGAAGGGGCGAAGACCAGGTCCACGCCGCGGCGATTGAGTTTCTCACAGTCTTCCTGCAGCGTGCGCGGATAGCGCTCCAGATCGTCAGGGCGGTCAAACTGCATCGGGTTGACGAAAATACTCACTACCACCACGTCGGCCCGGGCTTTCGCCTCATCCACCAGCTTCATATGCCCGTCGTGCAGGTTGCCCATGGTCGGCACCAGCGCAACGCGTTTGCCCTCAAGACGCCAGCGACGGATTTGCTGACGCAATAGCGGCAGGGTTTCAATAATCAGCACAACCTTTCTCCTGTCAGTGGAAACTGTGTTCTTCCGCCGGATATGCCGCGGATTCTACCTCAGCGATATACTGGCGCACCGCGGCGCGCATATCGCCCGTCGCGGCAAGAAAGTTTTTGGCGAACTTAGGAATATGGCCGCCGGTAATCCCAAAAGCATCGTGCATTACCAGGATCTGGCCGTCCGTTACATTGCCTGCGCCGATACCGATAACCGGGATGGTCAGCGCATCGGTGATACGCTGCGCCAGCGCGACCGGAACGCACTCCAGCACCAGCAACTGGGCGCCGGCGGCTTCCAGCGCCAGCGCGTCGTCGAATAAGGCCTGAGCGGCGTCTTCGTCGCGGCCCTGGACTTTGTAGCCGCCGAAAATGTTGACCGACTGCGGCGTCAGACCGAGATGGCCGCAAACCGGAACGGCGCGTTCGGTCAGCATACGTACCGTTTCCGCCAGCCAGCGACCGCCTTCGATTTTGACCATATTGGCTCCGGCGCGCATCACGATAGCGGCATTCTCAAAGGCTTGCTGTGGGGTGGCATAGGCCATAAAAGGCAGGTCGGCGAGTAGCAGGCTGGCGGGAGCGCCGCGGCGCACTGCCCGGGTGTGGTAGGCAATCTCTTCCACGGTTACCGGCAGGGTTGAATCGTGGCCCTGGACCGTCATGCCGAGAGAGTCGCCGACCAGCAAAACGCCAATGCCTTCATCGGCGAAGAGTTTGGCGAAACTGTAATCGTAAGCGGTAATGGTTGCGAATTTCTTATGCTGTTGTTTCAGCTGGCGCAGTTGGGTGACAGTTGTCGGTTTCATAATCTCCCCAGGCAGCGTAGGTGGATGATTGAATGAATAGCGCATTCTGGAAGATGTCGGTTCAGAATGCTAATGTTTTGATGTTATTTCTTGGTTTATTTTAATTCTGGCGATATTTGCTGATTTTATGGAATTTATTAATACTAAATGCTGATAATTACCATAATGGCGGTATCTCATCGCGAAGATTCGCCAGTTGCGCCTTCAGGGATGGCCCTCCGGGCAGTACCAGGTCGGCGGCGATTTCATGCAGCGGCCACAGCATAAACATGCGATTGCGCATATCGTAATGGGGAATCGTCAGGCGCGGGGTGGTAATCACCTCATTGCCGAACAGCAGGATATCCAGATCCAGGGTTCGTGGTCCCCAGCGTTGCTCCTTGCGTACTCGCCCTTGTTCCAG
The DNA here is from genome assembly GCF_001484765.1 of Entomohabitans teleogrylli. GTDB lineage: Bacteria > Pseudomonadota > Gammaproteobacteria > Enterobacterales > Enterobacteriaceae > Entomohabitans > Entomohabitans teleogrylli. Next base: position 245,499 of record NZ_LLXO01000007.1, read on the forward strand.
TTCGATACGCTGGGTGTGATCCAGTAGCGCCTCGGGCGCCAGCGCGGTGTCCAGCGCCACAACGGCGTTCAGGTAGTCCGGCTGGTCCTGCGGCCCCAGCGGCGGGGTGCGGTAAAAAGAGGAGACGGCGGCAAGTGTGCTGTGCGGAATAGCCGCCAGTGCATCAAGGGCGGCGTGGACCTGATCGAGGGGCGACGCCAGATTACTACCGATAGCGATGTAGCAGCGCGTCATGCGCTACCCTCGCGGCGCGGCGCGCGTTTACGCGGACGCCGGCGATTGCGACGCGCGGCGGGATCGTCCCCCAGTTTGCCGACCATCTCTTTTTGCAACGGCGGCGGCGCCACCTGGAATTCGCCCCACCACTGGGTCAGGCGCTGCAGCTCGGCATTGCGCTCCACCTCGGCGCGCAGCGCCAGTAAATCCCACGCGGCGCGGAATTTAGGATGTTCCATCAGCTTCCAGGCGCGTTTACCCTGGCGGCGCGACAGGCGCAGTTGCAACTGCCAGATATCGCGAACCAGAGTGGTGATACGTTTCGGAATGGCCAGCGAGCGGCAGGCTTCATCCAGCACATCGTTCATCGACAGGGCGAAGGCGTCATGCCAGGTCAGCCCGCTCTCCTGGGCAATTTTCTGCGCGGTCTCCAGCGCCGGGTACCAGAGCATCGCGGCGAATAAAAACGCCGGATTGACGCGCATATCGTTATGGATACGGTTGTCGGTATTTTTCAGCACCTGGGCCACCATGCGCTCCATCGGGCTGTCGCCCTTGTCGGTGAAATAGCGCGTGATGGTGGGAAACAGCGGCTGAAGTAACTGGTATTCATGCAGCAGGCGCCAGGTGTCGTAGCCGTAACCGGCCTGCAGCAGTTTCAGGGATTCTTCATACAGACGCGCCGGCGGCACATCGTTAATCAGCACCGACAGGCGCGGAATCGGTTCGGCGGTTTCCGGGCTGATGGTCATGCCCAGTTTGGCGGCGAAACGCACGGCGCGCAGCATGCGTACCGGATCTTCCCGGTAGCGCTGTTCCGGCTCGCCAATCAGGCGAATTATCCCTTCCTGGAGATCGCGCAGGCCGCCAACGTAGTCGCGTACCGTAAAGTCCGCCACGCTGTAATACAGGCTGTTAATGGTGAAATCGCGCCGCTGAGCGTCTTCTTCAATGGAGCCAAAAATATTGTCGCGCAGCAACATACCGTTTTGCCCGCGCTGGGATTGCTGGCGATCGGCGGCCTGCTCTTCGTGGTGCCCGCGGAAGGTAGCGACTTCGATAATTTCCGGACCAAACATAATGTGCGCCAGACGGAAACGGCGCCCCACCAGACGGCAGTTGCGGAATAACTTACGTACCTGATCCGGCGTGGCATTGGTGGTGACGTCGAAATCTTTGGGCTTTTTCCCCAACAGCAGATCGCGCACGCCGCCGCCGACCAGATAGGCTTCATAACCGGCTTTATTCAGGCGATAGAGCACTTTGAGGGCATTTTCACTGATATCTTTGCGGGAAATGGTGTGCTGTTCGCGTGGAATAACGGTCATAGCGCGCTGCGCATCCTGTTGCGTAGCTCCGCTCTCCTCGCGGTTTAACACCTTGCGGCAAAAATTAGCGACTCGGGTAAAAATAGTGCACCTCGGTTGTGTAGTAGTCAGTGGCCAGAAAAAAACAGCGGGTAATCATAGCTCAGAGTGGCGCGTTTGAGAATGACGGATTGATGCGCGCCGTCAGTGGTACCTTTTCCAGGTTCCACTGGTCAACCGCCCGCGCCAGTAACGCGTCGCGGGTTAAATCACGCCACTCAGCGCCGCTTTGCTGGCCGAGAAAACTCAGCGCGGCGGCAAGCGCCGGACGCGGATCGCCGCCGGGAAGCGCCGGCGCGTGGTTTTGCTTGGAAAGTTTATTCCCCTGTTCGTTAAGGGCCAGCGGCAGGTGAATATAGTCGGGCGTCGGCCAGCCGAATTGCTGATACAGGGAAATTTGCCGGACAGTGGGTTCAACCAAATCGGCGCCGCGGACAATTTCCGTCACCCCTTGATAGTGGTCGTCTACCACCACCGCCAGATTGTAGGCAAACAGCCCGTCGCGGCGGTGAATAATGAAATCTTCCCGGGCCAGCGCCTCATTGGCGACCAGCGTACCGCGCAGGCGATCGGCAAACTGCAATACCGGATGGCGCTGTATCAGGCGCAGCGCGGCATTTTGCGAACCCAACCCCAGTGTGCGGCAGTGGCCGTCGTAGATCCCCCCAGCCTGTTGAATGCGCGCCCGGGTACAGGTGCAGTAATAACTCAGTCCCTGTTGATGAAGCCACTCCAGCGCCGCCCGGTAAGCATCGTGACGCTGCGACTGCCAGAGAACCTCGCCATCCCAGCCAAGACCATAATGTTCGAGCTGGCGCAGAATGGTATCCGCCGCGCCGGCAATTTCCCGGGGAGGATCGATGTCCTCGATGCGTACCCGCCAGATACCGCGCTGAGCGCGCGCCTGCAGGTAGCTGCCGAGGGCGGCTACCAGGGAGCCGAAATGGAGTTCGCCGGAAGGGGAGGGGGCAAAGCGGCCAGTATAGGGTCGATCGGACATGTCTGCGTGTCACACTTCAGGCTACGGGTGTACCGGTCGTTGGTCGTTCACCCCGGCCATGCGGAAAATGTTGAGGGATAAATTAATACGGCGGGAACAGGTCCCGCCGTTTCACTGTTGGTGCGCTGCCCGCCGTTAGCCAGCCATCTGTTTTTCGCGGATTTCGGCCAGTGTCTTACAGTCGATGCACAGATCGGCGGTAGGACGCGCTTCGAGGCGGCGAATACCGATTTCCACACCGCAGGATTCGCAGTAGCCGAAATCTTCTTCTTCCACTTTTTTCAGCGTTTTTTCGATCTTTTTGATCAGTTTACGTTCCCGATCGCGGTTACGCAGTTCAAGGCTGAACTCTTCTTCCTGGGCCGCACGGTCCACTGGATCCGGGAAGTTGGCAGCTTCGTCCTGCATATGCGTTACTGTGCGATCGACCTCATCCCGCAGCTGGTTACGCCAGGCTTCAAGGATTTGTCTGAAGTGCGCCAGCTGGGCTTCGTTCATATACTCTTCGCCCGGTTTCTCCTGATACGGCTCCACCCCAGCGATGGCGAGAATACTCAGGGACGATGTTTTACGGTTTTGCCCTTCTTGCATGTTGCTTCTCCTTAACACGCACTATCGGTCCCCATGTCGGGGGAAAATCAGGCCGCTATAAATAACAGATGCTTTTCCGGATGGCAATTATATAAGTTCACCTCTTGACAAGCCTGTGAGGAAAAGCGTATTTACGCCCGCGACCCGCGTATCAAACATACAATGTGCTTACAACCGCTTACAAAAAAACCGGCAGCGGCGCATTAAGAGTGATACCGCGGGAGGAAAGTTCTGCGCCATATGCCAGCACTTCCACCCCTTTTTGCTGCGCTTCGCTCAATAATTGCGCATATCTGGCGTCAATGTGCCGGGCAGGGGAAACCTGCCCGATCGCGGAATGCAATACTGCGAACAACAGCACTGCCCGCTCTCCGCCTTCCACAACGCTCATCAGTTCACGCAAATGCTTTTGCCCGCGCTCGGTGACGGCATCCGGAAAGAAGCCCTGTCCTGCTTCTGACAGGGTGACGGATTTGACTTCAATATAGCAGTTAACCCGGTCATCTGCCTGTAACATAAAGTCAATGCGGCTGCGTTCGGCGCCGTATTTGACCTCGCTACGCAGTCGGGGATAACCGGACAGTTCTGAAAGTCGCCCCGCGTCCAGCGCTTCGCGCACTACCGTGTTAGCGCGCAGCGTGTTTACGCAAATCAGCGCCCCCTGCGCGGTTTCCGTTAGTTCCCAGGTGTAGGGTAGTTTGCGCTTTGGATTGTCGGAGGTGGAATACCAGACGGTATCGCCGGGGGTGGCGCAGCCGGTCATGGCTCCGGTATTCGGACAGTGGAGCGTAATGGTTTCCCCCTGAGGGGTGACAGCATCCGCCAGAAAGCGCTTATAGCGTTTGATCAGCACGGCATGCCACAGGGCTGGGGTAAATTCCATGAAGTTTCCTTATGTTAGCGGCCAGCTTTCCAGCGTCTGGTAGCGGGTGCGTCCCTGGTCAAAGCAGGATTCAAATAACGTGAATTCAGTGATTTCGCATTGCCAGTTGAAGCCAGGCGCCGGCAGCGCGGCGTGCGAGACCGCCTGGCGCCAGAGCGTGATATGGGGATGAAACGGCTGCGGACTCTGATGGCAGCCGCTACGCGCCGCCTGAGAGCGCAGCAGATCGGCAAGTTGTAACAGGCCGCGCGGCGGCTGGCGGGTTCCCAGCCAGATGACCCGCGAGCGTAGCCAGTGCCCGGCGTCATCCAGTTGTAATGCAAAACGCGGCTGGCGAATGCGGCCAGCCAGGACGCTGAGCGCCTGCTGTTTTTCCGGACTGACGTCGCCGAGAAAGGCGAGGGTCATGTGTAGATTCGCGGCGGCTACCGGGCGCCCGGTGTATTCGGCAAAATGGTCGGCGCGCCAGCGTACCAACTGGCGCTGCAAACGGGTCGGCAGGGCGAGGCCAAAAAACAGACGACGGGTCGCGGACATGGTTCTCTCTCGGTAAAGGTAGCAGGGGATGCTACAATGGCGGCTTGCAGATGTTAACCCTCTGGAGCTGTTTGTGTCGTCACTTCCGGTCGCCGTTGTCCTCCCCGAACTCCTCGCCGCGCTGGCGGATGCCCCGCAAGTATTGCTCTGCGCCCCCACCGGGGCGGGGAAGTCCACCTGGCTACCGCTGCAATTGCTCCAGTCCGGGCTTTTCCCGGGGCGCATTGTGTTGCTGGAGCCGCGGCGTCTGGCGGCGCGCAACGTCGCCCAGCGGCTGGCGGAAACCCTCGGCGAGAAACCCGGCGAGACGGTAGGTTACCGGATGCGTTCGCAAAGCTGCATCGGGCCGCAAACCCGTCTGGAGGTGGTCACCGAAGGGATCCTCACTCGTATGCTACAGCGCGACCCGGAACTGAGCGGCGTTTCGCTGGTGATCCTTGATGAATTTCACGAGCGTAGTCTGCAGGCGGATTTAGCGCTGGCGCTGTTGCTGGACGTTCAGCAGGGGCTGCGCGACGATCTGCGGCTGCTGATTATGTCGGCGACCCTGGACAATACCCGCCTGCAGCAGTGCCTGCCGGAGGCGCCGGCGATTATCTCTGAGGGACGCAGCTACCCGGTCGAGCGGCGCTGGCAGGCGTTGCCGGCTCACCGGCGCTTCGACGAGAGCGTAGCGCAGGCCGCGGCGGCATTACTGCGCGAGGAGAGCGGCTCGCTGTTGCTGTTTTTGCCCGGCGTTGGGGAGATCCAGCGGGTGATGGCGCTGCTGGCGGAAAATGTCGCCGCGGATGTGCTTCTCTGTCCGTTATACGGCGCGCTGCCGCTGAGCGAGCAGCGTAAAGCGATCCTCCCGGCGCCGCCGGGCTTGCGCAAGGTGGTGCTGGCGACCAATATTGCCGAAACCAGCCTCACCATTGAAGGCATTCGGCTGGTGGTGGATAGCGCCCAGGAGCGGGTAGCGCGCTTTGATGCGCGCAGCGGGCTGACCCGGCTGGTCACCCAGCGCATCAGCCAGGCGTCAATGATTCAGCGCGCCGGTCGCGCCGGACGTCTGGAGCCGGGAATTTGTTTACATCTGTTGGCCTGGGAACAAGCCGAACGCGCCGCCGCCCAGAGCGATGCGGAGATTCTTCATAGCGATCTTTCCGGGCTGGTCATGGAACTACGCCAGTGGGGATGCCGGAATGCAGAACAGTTGTGCTGGCTGGATACGCCGCCGCCGGTGAACCTGCAGGCTGCGCAGGCGCTGCTGACCCAACTGGGGGCGCTGGATGAACAGGGGCGGCTAACGCCGGCCGGGCAGCAGATGGCGCAACGCGGCGTTGAGCCGCGGCTGGCCGCGCTGTTGGCGGCGGCGCAGGATAGCGATACGCAGGCCACCGCGGCGCTGCTGACGGCGATTCTGGAAGAGCCGCCGCGCGGCGACAATCACGATTTGCGCGATGCCCTGGCGCGAGCGCAGGGGCACTGGCAGCAGCGCGCCAGGCAGTTGTTAAAGCGGGGAGGATCAGGCGGCGGCGCCGTGGATCCGCAGCGGGCGGCGGAGTTGCTGGCGGCCGGGTTCGCCGATCGTATCGCTCGTCGGCGCGGACAGAGCGGCCGCTACCAGTTGGCCAACGGTATGGGGGCATTGCTGGAAGATGATGATGCGCTGACCCGCTATCAATGGCTGCTGGCTCCGCTACTGCTACAGGGCAATAACAGCCCGGATGCGCGTATTTTGCAGGCCCTGCCGCTGGATATTGAGGCGCTGCTCAAGCGCTGTCCGGCGCTGCTGACGCAGCGGGATGTGGTGGAGTGGGATATGGCTCAGGGTACTCTCCAGGCGCGGCGCCGCTGGCAGATAGGGCTGCTGGTCGTGAAAAGCCAGCCGCTGGCGAAACCGTCTGAAGAAGAGCTACACCAGGCGATGCTCAACGGCATCAGGGAGCAGGGGCTGGGAGTATTGAACTGGTCGGAAGCGGCGCAGCAGTTGCGCCTGCGTTTGTCCTGCGCCGCGCGCTGGATTTCAGAGGAATCCTGGCCGGACGTCAGCGATGAGGGATTGCTGGCGACGCTGGAGCGCTGGCTGCTGCCGCAGATGGGCGGCGTCCATTCGCTGCAGGCGCTGAAAAATATCGATCTGGCGGCGGCATTGATGAACCTGCTGGCGTGGCCGCAGCGTCAACGGCTGGATAGTGCTCTGCCAACTCATTACACTGTGCCCACCGGCAGCCGGATTGCGATCCGCTATGATGCGGATAATCCGCCGGCGCTGGCGGTGCGGATGCAGGAGATGTTTGGCGAAGCGCAAACCCCCTGTATCGCTGACGGGCGGATACCGCTAACCCTGGAACTGCTTTCGCCGGCCATGCGCCCGCTGCAAATTACCCGCGATTTGTCGGCGTTCTGGCAGGGGGCTTATCGCGAAGTACAAAAAGAGATGAAAGGGCGTTATCCAAAGCACGTCTGGCCTGACGATCCGGCCAGCGCGCAGCCGACCCGGCGCACGAAAAAGTACCAGTAATCCGGTCCGCCGCTGCGTTTCGGCAGCGCGGAGGATTTGAGAGATTTCTTGTTTCGCATTGCGCGAAAGACAGCACAATCGGGCCACGGCGCCTGAATTTTTGTGGAGAGTAAGCATGGCGGGGAATGACCGCGAACCGATCGGGCGCAAAGGGCGTCCGGGAAAAGACAAGGTGAGCCGTCGTCGCCTCAGGGAGGAGGAGTATGACGATGAATATGATGATGAGTATGACGACGAGGAACCTATGCCGCGCAAGGTAAAAAGGAAAGGCAAGCCGCCGCGTAAAAAACGTCGCCTGCTGTGGCTACTGGTGAAACTGCTGATTGTCGTGGTGGCGGTAATCGCCGTTTACGGTATTTACCTTGACCAGAAAATCCGCAGTCGTATTGACGGCAAAGTCTGGGAACTGCCGGCCGCGGTATACGGACGCATGGCCAGCCTTGAGCCGGATATGCCGACCAGCAAGGATGAGATGGTGCGTCTGCTGGAAGCCACCCAGTATCGTCAGGTGACGAAAATCACCCGTCCCGGCGAGTTTTCGGTAAAAGGCAATACCATCGAAATGCAGCGGCGGCCGTTCGATTTTCCGGACAGCAAAGAGGGGCAGATTCATGCCCTGCTGACCTTTGATGGCGATCGCCTGGAATCGATTAAAAATATGGCCACCGGCCGTGACTTTGGCTTCTTCCGCCTCGATCCGCGGCTGATCACCATGCTGTCGTCGCCGAATGGCGAACAGCGTTTGTTCGTCCAGCGTTCCGGTTTCCCTGACCTGCTGGTGGATACGCTGCTGGCTACTGAAGACCGTCATTTCTACGAGCATGACGGCATCAGCCTGTATTCTATTGGTCGCGCCGTGCTGGCTAACCTGACTGCCGGTCGCACGGTACAGGGCGCCAGTACGCTGACTCAACAACTGGTGAAAAACCTGTTCCTGTCCAGCGAGCGTTCTTACTGGCGTAAAGCCAACGAAGCCTATATGGCGCTGATTGTTGACGCCCGCTACAGTAAAGACCGCATTCTTGAGCTGTATATGAACGAGGTGTACCTCGGCCAGAGCGGCGATAACGAGATCCGCGGCTTCCCATTGGCGAGCCTGTATTACTTTGGTCGCCCGGTGGAAGAGCTGAGCCTCGATCAGCAGGCGCTGCTGGTGGGGATGGTCAAAGGGGCTTCTGTTTACAACCCATGGCGTAATCCGAAACTGGCGCTGGAGCGGCGTAATCTGGTGCTCAGGTTGTTGCAACAGCAGAAGATTATCGACCAGGAGCTATACGATATGCTCAGCGCCCGCCCGCTGGGCGTGCAGCCGCGCGGCGGGGTGATTTCGCCTCAGCCGGCCTTTATGCAGATGGTGCGCCAGGAGCTCCAGGCGAAGCTGGGGGATAAGGTAAAAGATCTCTCCGGCGTGAAGATCTTCACTACCTTTGATCCGGTTTCCCAGGACGCCGCCGAAAAAGCGGCCACTGAAGGGATTCCGGCGCTGATTAAGCAGCGTAAGCTGAGCGATCTGGAAACCGCGATGGTGGTGGTCGATCGCTTTACCGGCGAAGTCAGGGCGATGGTCGGCGGCGCGAATCCGCAGTTTGCCGGCTACAACCGCGCCATGCAGGCCCGGCGCTCCATCGGTTCGCTGGCTAAACCGGCCACCTATCTGACAGCCCTGAGCCAGCCGAATATCTATCGCCTGAATACCTGGATTGCCGATGCGCCGTTATCCTTGCGCCTGAGTAATGGCCAGGTGTGGTCGCCGCAGAACGATGACCGCCGTTTCAGCGGCCAGGTGATGCTGGTGGATGCCCTGACCCGTTCGATGAACGTACCGACTGTAAACCTGGGGATGTCGCTGGGGCTGCCGGCGGTGGTGGATACCTGGCAAAAACTGGGGGCGCCGAAGGACCAGCTTAACGCGGTGCCGTCGATGTTGCTCGGCGCGTTGAACCTGACGCCGGTTGAGGTCGCCCAGGCGTTCCAGACCATTGCCAGCGGCGGGAATCGGGCGCCGCTGTCAGTGTTACGCTCGGTGATTTCCGAAGACGGCAAAGTGCTGTATCAGAGCTTCCCACAGTCGGAACGCGCGGTGCCGGCGCAGGCGGCTTATCTGACCCTGTATACCATGCAGCAGGTTATGCAGCGCGGTACCGGGCGCGCGCTCGGCGCCCGCTTCCCGAAATTGCATCTGGCCGGGAAGACCGGTACCACCAATAACCAGGTGGATACCTGGTTTGCCGGCATCGATGGCAAAGAGGTAGTGATCACCTGGGTAGGGCGCGATAACAACCAGCCGACGAAGCTTTACGGCTCCAGCGGGGCGATGTCGATTTACCAGCGCTATCTGCAGAACCAGCCATCAACGCCGCTGGACCTGACGCCGCCGGAAGATATCGTCACCATGGGCGTGGATGATGGCGGTAACTTCGTGTGCGGCGGCGGTTCCCGTTCGCTGCCGGTGTGGACCCGCGATCCGGATACCCTGTGTCAGCAGAGCCAGCCGATTTCGCAGCCGCAAAATCCGTTCGATCAGTCCCGGCAGCAGCAGCCGGCTCAGCAACAACAGCCGCCGCAGGATAAAGAGAGCAGCGTGCCGGGCTGGATCAGAGATATGTTCGGCGATTAATCCATTGCGTCTGTCATTGGGAAGCAGAAAATCACCAGGTTGATTTCCCTGGTGATTTTCCGGGGTAGGAAATCTGGTGAATAAATCAGAATTTATCCCCGGTGTCTTTTTCCTTTCTTAATAACCCTCGCTATGGCGGGGGTTATTTTTTGTGGTTATTTGTTGCCACGAAGAGTCTGAATTACCCACCGGCAAAATGAACGTAGCGTCTTTTTAACCTCTGAATAACTCCGGCAATCTGAACTGGTGAAGAACTAAGCCATCAGGTTTTCCGGGGTTTTACGGCGCTTGCTATAGCGTAGCGAATGCGCATAAAATTTACGCTCATAATAATCATTATCGTTTTCTTTATCATTATTCCTTTAACTCAGAGAAATTATCATGGCGCGTCCAGTCAACACCTCGCTGCGTAAACTCGCAGTACTGATTGCGGCTGCGGTAAGCGGCACCTCCGCTTATGCCGCAGACGGTACCGGCAAGGAAGAAACGATGGTTGTTTCCGCTTCCTCCGCCGCGCAGGAAAGCGCATGGGGCCCGGCGCCGACCATCGCCGCGAAGCGCAGCGCGACGGCAACCAAAACCGACACGCCGATTGAAAAGACCCCGCAGTCTATTTCCGTGGTGACGCGTGATGAGATGGACATGAAGCAGCCGGCCACGGTCAAAGAGGCGCTGAGCTACACCCCGGGGGTTTTTTCCACTCGCGGCAGTTCCTCGACCTATGACGTGGTCTCCATTCGCGGCTTCACCACGTCAACGACGGTTAACACCAATCAGTATCTCGACGGCATCAAGCTACAGGGCGACAACTACTCTGAAGCGTCAATCGACCCGTATTTCCTTGAGCGCGTAGAGTTGATGCGCGGCCCGACATCGGTGCTGTACGGTAAAAGCAACCCCGGCGGTATTGTTGCGATGGTCAGCAAACGCCCGACCACCGAGCCGCTGCGTGAAATTCAGTTCAAAATGGGGACCAATAACCTGTGGCAGACCGGTTTCGACTTCAGCGATGCCATCGACGACAGCGGCGTGTGGTCTTATCGTCTGACCGGTCTTGGCCGCAGCGAGAATGCCCAGCAGGAGATGGTGAAATCGTCCCGCTATGCCATCGCCCCGTCTTTTAGCTGGCGCCCGGATGACAAAACCGATTTTACCTTCCTGAGCAACTTCCAGAGCGATCCCTATGCCGGCTATTACGGCTGGTTGCCGAGGGAAGGTACCGTTGTGCCTTACTATGACGCCAGCGGTAAAGCGCATAAGTTGCCGACCGATTTCAATGAAGGCGAAGCCGATAACAAAATGACCCGTCGTCAGCAGATGGTAGGTTACAGCTTCTCGCACGCTTTTGACGATACCTTTACCGTGCGCCAGAACCTGCGCTATGCCCAGGTGCACACCCTGTACCGCTCCGTTTACGGCAATGGTTACATCGCGCCGGGTCAGATTAATCGCGCCTACGTCCGTTCAGATGAATCGCTGAACACCTTTACCGTCGATACTCAATTGCAGTCCGATTTTGCTACTGGCGCCGTCAATCACAGCTTACTCACCGGGGTCGATTATCTGCGGATGCGTAACGATATTGACGCTGACTACGGCTCTGCGGATGGTATTAGCATGCAGAATCCGCAGTACGGTAACCCGAACGTCAATGTCTACTTCCCGTATGCGGTGATTAACCGCCAGGAACAGACCGGACTGTACGTGCAGGATCAGGCGGAGTGGAATAGCTGGGTGCTGACCCTCGGCGGCCGCTACGACTTTGCGAAGACCTCCACCTTCACCCGCGCGAGTGCCACGACGGCGGAAGTCAACGATCAGCAGTTCACCTGGCGCGGCGGGATCAACTATCTGTTCGACAACGGCATTTCCCCGTACTTTAGCTACAGCGAATCTTTCGAACCGGTATCCGGCTCTACCAGCCAGGGCAAACCGTTCGATCCATCCCGCGGCAAGCAGTATGAGGCGGGCGTGAAATACTTGCCGAAAGATATGCCAGTCTCGGTAACCGCGGCAGTATATCAACTGACCAAAAACAAAAACCTGACTCCGGATCCGTCTAACTCGTTGTTCAGCATTCAGAGCGGCGAGATCCGTTCCCGCGGTTTTGAGCTGGAGGCGAAAGCGGCGCTGACGGCTAACATTGACGTCACGGCGTCTTACACTTTCACCGATGCTGAATATACTCACGACACGGTGTATGGCGGCAAGCGTCCGGCGGAAATTCCGCGCAATATGGCTTCTGTGTGGGCGGATTATACTTTCCATGAAACGGCGCTGAGCGGGCTGACTGTGGGTGCCGGAGCGCGCTATGTCGGCTCTACCTCCAGCTTCTACACCACCGGGGATAAGAACAACGAAGCCTTTAATGTCGCGAGTTATACCGTGGCGGATGCCACTATCAAGTACGATCTGGCCCGCTTTGGCCTGCCCGGTTCGTCGGTGGGGGTGAACGTTAACAACCTGTTTGACCGCGAATACGTTGCCAGTTGCTACCGTGATTACGCGTGCTACTGGGGCGCCGAGCGTCAGGTGGTGGCGACCGCGACTTTCCGTTTCTAAGTCGTTTCTGATCAATACCGGGCACGGCCAGCCGTGCCCGTCTGACACGTTGGCTGGTTTATGCAGGATACTCAAACTCAAACCGGAACCACCTTTCATCTTACCGATGTGACCTTTCGCGTGCCTGGCCGTACGCTACTGCACCCGCTGACGCTGACCTTTCCGGCCGGAAAAGTGACCGGACTGATCGGCCATAATGGCTCCGGAAAATCCACGCTGTTGAAAATGTTGGGCCGTCATCAGGCGCCGTCAGGGGGACAGATTCTGTTAAACGACCAGCCGCTGAGCCGCTGGAGCAGTAAAGCCTTTGCCCGCCAGGTGGCCTATCTCCCCCAGCAGCTTCCGGCTGCGGAAGGGATGACGGTTAGTGAACTGGTGGCTATCGGCCGCTACCCGTGGCACGGCGCGCTGGGGCGTTTTGGCGCGGCGGATCGTGAAAAAGTGGCAGAGGCGATTGCGCTGGTAGGGCTAAAGCCTTATGCCCGGCGCCTGGTGGACAGTCTGTCCGGCGGCGAGCGACAGCGGGCGTGGATAGCCATGCTGGTCGCCCAGGACAGCCGCTGTCTGCTGCTGGATGAACCCACTTCGGCGCTGGATATCGCCCATCAGGTTGAAGTGCTGGCGCTGGTGCATCGTCTGAGCCAGCAGCGCGGTCTGACGGTGATTGCCGTCCTGCATGATATCAATATGGCGGCCCGCTACTGCGACCATCTGGTGGCGCTGCGCGGCGGGGAAATGATTGCCGAGGGTAGCCCGCAGGAACTGATGTCCAGCGCCACCCTTGAGCGTATTTACGGTATCCCGATGGGGATTCTGCCACACCCCGGCGGTACTGCGCCGGTAAGCTTTGTCTGGTAATGGGCGCTCCCTGGCAAATCTCGTTAAGCCGTCGCCGGATACTGGCGGCAATGGCGCTGTCGCCGCTACTATGGCACGGCGCAACGGCTCAGGCGGCCACCCCGGATGCGCGGCGCATTGTGGCGCTGGAGTGGCTGCCGGTGGAACTGCTGATGGCGCTGGGCGTGACGCCGTTGGCGGTCGCCGATATCGCCAACTACCGGATGTGGGTCGGTGAACCGCAACTGCCGGAAGCAGTGATTGATGTCGGGTTACGTACGGAACCGAATCTGGAACTGCTGACCCAGTTACGTCCCTCGCTGATCCTCTATTCTGTCGGCTACGGTCCGGCGCCGGAAAAAATTACCCGTATCGCCCCGGGAATGGGGGTGAACTTCAGCGACGGCGGCCACCCTCTGACGGTGGCGCGCCAGACGCTACAGGATCTTGGCCAGCGTCTTGGGCTGGAGTCCCGCGCTCGCCAACATCTGCTGGAATTCGACCAGTTTATGGCGCAGATGCAGCCGCGCTTTGTCCGACGCGGCAAACGTCCGCTGTTGCTGATATCGCTACTTGATACCCGCCACGTCCTGGCGATCGGTAAAAACAGCCTGTTCCAGCAGGTGCTGGATCAATTGGGGATCGTCAACGCCTGGCAGGGCGAAGTGAATTTCTGGGGTAGCGCGGTGGTAGGGATTGAACGGCTGGCGGCATTTCGCGATGTCGATGTCATCTGCTTCGATCACCACAACGCATCGACCATGGCGCAGGTAGCGGCGACCCCGCTGTGGCAGGCGATGCCCTTTGTGCGTCAGGGGCGGCTGCGCCAGGCGCCGCCGGTGTGGTTTTACGGCGCGACGCTGTCCGCGATGCATTTCTGCCGCATCCTCGATAATACGCTGGGGAATCCGGCATGACGCTGAAAAAAATCGCCCTGCCGGTTATCCTGCTGCTGACCCTGTTCTGCGGCGCGTTGGCGCTTTCGCTGTATAACTTACGTATGGTATTGCCGCCTGGCGACTGGCTTATGGCCTGGCGGCAGCCGAATGTTGATGTGGTGGAGCAGATGCTGTTTCACTACAGCGCGTTACCGCGTCTGGCGATCGCTCTGCTGGTCGGCTCCGGCCTCGGGCTGGCCGGGGTGCTGTTTCAACAGGTGCTGCGCAATCCGCTGGCGGAACCCACCACCCTGGGGGTGTCCACCGGCGCTCAGCTCGGCATCACCGTCGCCACTCTGTGGGCGCTACCGGGGGGCTGGGCTACTCAGCAGTTTGCCGCGCTGGCCGGTGCGGCCATGGTCGGGGTGCTGGTGTTTGGCGTGGCGTGGGGGAAACGGCTATCGCCGGTGACGCTGATCCTTGCCGGTCTGGTGCTCAGCCTGTACTGCGGAGCGGTAAACCAGTTACTGGCGATTTTTCATCACGATCAACTGCAGGCCACGTTCCTGTGGAGCACCGGGAGTCTGAATCAGAGCGACTGGAATGTGGTAGAGAGCGTCTGGCCGCGCCTGCTCGGCGGTGTACTGTTGACGCTGTTGTTGCTGCGTCCGCTGACGCTGATGGGGCTGGATGATGGCGTGGCGCGCAATCTTGGGCTGGCGCTGTCGGCGGCGCGCGTGGCCTCGCTGGCGCTGGCGATTTTTATCAGCGCCGTGCTGGTGAACGCGGTAGGGATTATCGGCTTTATTGGCCTGTTCGCGCCGCTGCTGGCGCGGATGCTTGGCGCGCGTCGACTACCGGCGCGCATGGCGCTGTCGGCCCTGCTCGGGGCGCTGATTCTGTGGTTTTCCGATCAGTGGGTTATCTGGCTGGCGGCGGTATGGCGCGAGATTTCTACCGGAACGGTCACGGCGCTGCTTGGCGCGCCGTTGCTGCTCTGGCTGCTGCCGCGTTTGCGCACCCTGAGCGCGCCGTCACTCAATGCCGGTGAAATGGTGCGCGCGGAGCGCCAGCGGGTGTTGCTCTGGGCGCTGCTCGGGCTGGGTATTTTGCTGCTGATTCTGGCTGGGGCGCTGATCTTCGGGCGCGATGCCGCTGGCTGGCGCTGGGCCGGCGGGACGATGCTCACTGAGCTGTGGCCCTTGCGCTGGCCGCGCGTGGCGGCGGCCCTCAGCGCCGGTATGATGCTGGCGGTAGCGGGATGCATTATCCAGCGTCTGACCGGCAATGGGATGGCCAGCCCGGAAGTTCTCGGGATCAGCTCTGGCGCGGCATTCGGCGTGGTGATTATGCTGTTTATTGTCCCGGGCGACGCGTTTGGCTGGCTGCTGCCCGCCGGCAGTCTCGGCGCTGCGCTGACGCTGTTGATGATTATGCTGGCCGCCGGTCGTGGCGGATTTTCTCCCCAGCGTATGCTGCTGGCCGGGATGGCGCTCAGCACGGCCTTCACAATGTTGTTGATGTTGCTGATGGCCAGCGGCGATCCGCGGATGGCGAAATTGCTGACCTGGATTTCCGGTTCAACCTATAACGTCAGTGCTCAGCAGGCCGTACGTACGCTGGCGTTAATGGTGGTGTTGCTGGCGGTAACGCCGCTGTTCCAGCGCTGGCTGGCGATTCTGCCGTTGGGCGGCGCCAGCGCGCGGGCGATCGGCATTCCGTTGAATACGGCGCGGCTGTCGCTGCTGGCGCTGGCATCGGTACTCACTGCGCTGGCGACCCTGACGGTAGGACCGCTCAGTTTTGTGGGGCTAATGGCGCCACATATCACCCGGATGCTCGGTTTCCGGCGCGCGCTGCCGCAACTGGTGATGGCGGCATTGATCGGCGGTATGTTGATGGTGGTCGCGGACTGGTGTGGTCGGATGGTGCTGTTTCCGTTCCAGATCCCGGCAGGGCTGCTGGCGACCTTTATCGGCGCGCCGTACTTCATCTTTTTACTGCGACGCCAGGGGCGCTGAGTGGAGAATCGCGCTCTCCGGGCGGAGAGCGCGTTACGGATTACAGCTGTGCGAAGGCCCGGCGGGCGGCGGCGATGGTGTTCTCGATGTCTTCTTCGCTGTGAGCGATAGACATAAAACCGGCCTCAAAAGCGGACGGCGCCAGGTATACGCCTTCTTTCAGCATCAGGTGGAAGAAACGCTTAAAGCGCTCCACATCGCAGGCCACCACGTCCTGATAACAGGTGACGCTGGCGGCGGCGGTAAAGAACAGACCAAACATACCGCCGACATGGTTGACCACCAGGGGAATCCCCGCCTGTTCTGCGGCTTCCAGTAGCCCGCTGGCCAGTTTATCCGTTAGTTCCGTCAGGGTTTCATGGACCCCGGGCTGCGCAACCTGAGTCAGGCAGGCGTAGCCGGCGGCCATGGCTATCGGGTTACCGGACAGCGTACCGGCCTGGTAGACCGGACCGGTGGGAGCCAGCGCTTCCATCACATCGCGACGGCCGCCAAACGCACCTACCGGCATCCCGCCACCAATGATTTTGCCCAGGCAGGTGAGATCCGGTGTTACGCCATACCAGGACTGGGCGCCAGCCAGCGCGACCCGGAAACCGGTCATCACCTCATCAATAATCAGCAGCGCGCCGAACTCATCGCACAGGGCGCGCAGGCCGGGCAGAAAGTCCGGCTGCGGTGGAACGCAGTTCATATTGCCAGCCACCGGCTCGACGATGATACAGGCGATGTCGGCGGGATATTGTTCAAATGCCGCGCGCACTGAAGCCAAATCGTTATAGGTACAGGTCAGAGTATGTCTGGCGAAATCCGCCGGTACCCCTGGAGAGTTGGGCTGACCAAGAGTTAGCGCTCCGGAACCGGCCTTAACCAGCAGGCAGTCGGCGTGGCCGTGGTAGCAGCCTTCGAATTTAATGATTTTGTCGCGGCCGGTGAAGCCGCGCGCCAGGCGGATGGCGCTCATGGTGGCTTCGGTACCGGAGTTTACCATTCGTACCATGTCCATGGTGGGCACCAGTTCGGTGACCAGTTCGGCCATTTTGACTTCCATTTCGGTCGGCGCGCCGAAGCTCAGGCCGCGCTCCGCGGCTTCAACCACCGCGCTGCGAATGGTGGGATTATTGTGGCCAAGTACCATCGGACCCCAGGAACCGACATAGTCGATATAGGCTTTCCCATCCACATCATAGAGGTAAGCGCCATCGGCACGCTCAATGAACAGCGGGACGCCGCCCACGCCGGTAAAAGCGCGTACCGGCGAATTAACGCCGCCAGGGATCAGTTCCCGGGCTGCCGCGTACAGATTTTCTGACTTACTCATGAATCGGCTCCTGATTCGTGGAATGAAACACAGCGGACTATTCTAAGTTATTCCTTCCGGGTTATGAAACTTTTGCCCGCCGACGCGCGCTTCGCGATGTTGCGGTATGAATAGGCGGCGGATTTTTCACGCGACGGATGGCGGCGTGGCGGGTAAAATGCCCGAACTATTTGTATGATTAATTAATGTTGAGATGATGAATTCAGGTTCTCCTTCATTTGAGGCCCGACAGGTTATCCGCTTGCGTCGCGGCGATGTGATTCGGCGTATTATCCGCCGCGATAAAACGCCGATAGCGATTCTGCTGATGGCGGCGCTGGTGGGTTCGGTGGCCGGTCTGGTCGGCGTGGCGTTCGAAAAGGCGGTAAACCAGGTCCAGTATCTGCGTATGGATGCGCTGGCCGGCGTCGCCAGTCACGGTTGGCTGCTCTGGCCGCTGGCCTTTCTGCTCTCCGCGGTGCTGGCCGCGCTGGGATATTTTCTGGTGCGCCGCTTTGCGCCTGAGGCTGGTGGGTCCGGTATCCCGGAGATTGAAGGCGCGCTGGAGGAGCTACGACCGGTGCGCTGGTGGCGGGTGATTCCGGTGAAATTTATTGGCGGCATGGGCACTCTCGGGGCCGGGATGGTGCTGGGGCGTGAAGGTCCGACGGTACAACTGGGTGGCAATATTGGCCGGATGATGCTTGATATTTTCCGGATGCGCGGCGCGGAGGCGCGTCATACTCTACTGGCAACCGGCGCGGCGGCGGGACTGTCGGCGGCGTTTAATGCGCCGCTGGCGGGAATTTTATTCATTATTGAAGAGATGCGTCCGCAGTTTCGCTACAACCTGATCTCCATTAAAGCGGTCTTTACCGGTGTGATCATGTCGAGCGTGGTATTTCGCATTTTCAATGGCGAAGGTGCGGTAATTGAGGTGGGGAAACTGGCGAATGCGCCGCTGGAAACCCTGTGGCTGTATCTGCTGCTCGGCATGATTTTCGGCATTGTCGGGCCGCTGTTTAATTTTCTGGTCCTGCGTACTCAGGATATGTTCGCCCGCCTGCACGGCGGCTCGCTCAAAAAATGGGTGTTGATCGGCGCGTTGCTGGGTGGGATGTGCGGGATACTGGCGTTAATTGAGCCCGCCGCCGCCGGGGGCGGCTTTGACCTGATCCCCATCGCCGCTGCCGGGAATTATACGGTCGGACTGCTGCTGTTTATTTTCATCGCCCGGGTGGTGACCACGCTACTGTGTTTTTCCTCCGGTGCGCCAGGGGGGATCTTTGCGCCGATGCTGGCGCTTGGCACCCTGCTGGGCACCGCCTTCGGCATGGCCTGCGCGGTCTGGTTTCCGGCGTATCATCTACAGGCCGGGACGTTTGCTATTGCCGGTATGGGGGCGCTGTTCGCCGCTTCAGTTCGCGCGCCGCTGACCGGTATCGTACTGGTGCTGGAGATGACCGACAATTACCAGCTCATTTTGCCAATGATCATTACTTGCCTGGGGGCGACACTACTGGCCCAGTTTTTGGGCGGAAAACCGCTTTATGCTTCGATACTTGCCCGCACGCTGGCGCAGCAGGAGGCGCAGGGGCGTCCGGCGGGGGAAGGGCAGAATACTTGAACGTTTTACCAGGGTATTAGATAATGACCCTAAATGTCGGGTTATACTCTCCATCTTCTCGTCTGCCTGTGGGCAGCCTGAAGGAGCCTGAGTTGCGGTTGACCCGCTGATTCATCGTTGGGAGCAAAAAATGAGTGATGATGTCGTGCTGCCGTTGCAGTTTACCGATGCGGCGGCCAGTAAAGTAAAAAGCCTGATCGCTGACGAAGAAAACCCTGATCTGAAGCTGCGCGTCTACATCACAGGGGGCGGTTGCAGCGGCTTCCAGTATGGTTTTACCTTTGACGATCAGATTAACGAAGGCGATATGACCATTGAGAAGCAAGGCGTCGCGCTGGTAGTCGATCCGATGAGCCTGCAGTATCTGGTGGGCGGCGCAGTGGATTACACCGAAGGGCTGGAAGGATCGCGCTTTGTGGTCAACAACCCTAACGCCAAAAGCACTTGCGGCTGCGGTTCGTCGTTCAGTATTTGAGTCTGTTTGCTATGCGGGAAAAGCCGTGCTCTGCCAGTACGGCTTTTTTGTTGGTTACTGCGAACGATCGTCGAGGGCGAAAGTCGGCAGTTTCAGGTGCCAGCGAATCGCCGCCAGGCGAATACCCAGCGTCACGAGCATCCCCATCATGCTGGCCTGTTCCAGCGGAATATGAAAGACCCACCACGCAGTGACGTGAATCGCGCCGCCGACAATGCAGGCCGTGGCGTAAATTTCGGTACGCAGAATCATCGGTACTTCCCGGGCCAGTACATCGCGAATAATACCGCCGCCAACGCCGGTGATGACCCCCATGCAGACCGCGACCAGCGGGCCGGTGCCAGCCAGAAAGGCTTTATTAACCCCGATGCCGACAAAGACCGCCAGCCCGACGGCATCCAGTACCGGCAGGATCCACTTCGGCAGCCGCCGCGGCTGGCGTACCAGCACAATGGTCAGCAGGCACGTCACCATGGCCACCACCAGGTCTGTCGGATCTTTCACCCAGAATACCGGACCGTTGGCCAGCGCCATGTCACGTATTGTACCGCCGCCGATGGCGGTAACGACGCCCAGCACCAGAACGCCGAACGGATCCATCCGCAGCTTTCCCGCCAGCAACACGCCGGAAATGGCAAATACCGCAGTACCAAGAATATCCAGCCAGTAAACCAGCATCAGTCCACCTCAACGGGCTAAGGGAGAGCCGCAAGGGATTCACACACCTGTTTTGCGGCGAGAATAATACGCGGGCTGGCGCGCTCAAACCAGTCGTCCTTGACCGCAATAACCGGAATATCAAGCTGATTATGCCAGAAGTTTTTCACTGCAGGTATTTTACTCACGTCACCGGGGAGGATGATCGCCTGAGGTTTGCGACTTAACACTTGTTCGCGGCTTACCTGAGGCCAGGGTACCGTGCTGTCAGCGAAAATATTCTGGCCGCCGCACAGGGCCAGCACCTCGTTTTGCAGCGATGCCCCGTTGGAGGTGAACATCGGACTCTGACCAAACTGGAGAAAGACGCGCCGCGCTGGTTGGTGGGGGGCGCGGGCTTTCAGGGCGAGATATTGCCGCTCCAGTTGAGCGGCCGAACGCTCCGCCTGCTGTGGATCCGGGCTCCAGGCCGCCAGTTGACGTATCGTGGCGATCACCTGCCCGATACTGTTCGGGTCCAGCCACAGGACCTGGATGCCCATGGCTTCCAACTGGCGAATCGGTCGTTCCGGATTGCCGCCGCGCCACGCCAGGATAACGTCAGGCTTCAGGGCGATAATGCGCTCCAGGTTCAGCCCCTGCCAGTTCGCTACCTGCTCAATCTGCTGCGCCTGTGGTGGGTAGTCGGAACGGCTACTGACCGCTATCGGAGTAATTCCGGCGGCGAACGCCAGTTCAGTATTGCCGGGAGAGAGGCTGATGACCCGCGGCGCGGCGCACAGCCAGGCCGGGATCAGGAGTAGCAGCGCGCAAAGCGCGCGCTGTAACAGGTTACGCGCCATGGGCCAGTTTCTGTACCAGCGCTTCCACCATCAGGGTGGACTGTTTCGCCGCTACGGCGAGAAATTCATCGAAGCTGATGTGAGATTGCTGGTCGGCGACATCGGAAATCGCCCGCACTACCACAAACGGCACCGCAAAGTTGTGGCAGACGTGGCCAACGGCGGTCGCTTCCATCTCAACGGCAATCGCATCCGGGAAATTGTGGCGAATTTTTTCCAGGCCGACAGCGCCATTGATAAAAGCGTCGCCGCTAACCACCAGACCGCGCACCGCGTGGAGGTTCAACTGGGTGATGCACTCCTGGGCTGCGGCGATCAGTTTTTCATCGGCGGCGAAACCCGCCGGGCAGCCTGGCAACTGGCCGTACTCATAGCCGAAGGCGGTAACGTCGGCATCGTGGTAGCGCACTTCGCTGGATACCACGATATCGCCGACTTTTAGCGATGGCGCCAGACCGCCAGCCGAGCCGGTATTGATGATAACATCAGGCTTACAGTGCTCCAGCAGCAGCGTGGCGCCCATGGCGGCGGCGACTTTGCCAATGCCGGATTTAAGCAGGGCTATTTCTACGCCGTTTAATGTCCCGGTATAGATTTCACACCCGGCGATTGTGAGGGTTTGACGGTTGGCGATTTTGTCACGCAGTAGCGTCACTTCTTCTTCCATTGCACCAATAATGCCTGCTTTCATAACCAGTTACTCGCTATTGTGTTAAGACGATATTCAGTTTCCCGGGCCGATCCCCGTCATACTTCAGGTTGCAGGTATCCCGCCAGGCTACCGTGTTTTTGCGTGGTTTCACGAACATCAGGCGCCTGGTCCTGCAACTCGAATTATTTTCGGTATAGTTTATCATGCACAAAGGCCGGGAAATAATTCGCGTGCATTCACCCGCACAGGAGTGCCCATGAGTGATATTGATTTTCGCAGGAAAATAAACTGGCACCGTCGCTTTCGCTCTCCGGAAGGAGAGAAAAACGAACATGAAATTCTGCGCATTTTTGAAAGCGATCGCGGGCGAATCGTTAATTCCCCGGCTATCCGGCGCCTGCAGCAGAAAACGCAGGTGTTTCCGCTGGAGCGCAACGCCGCGGTGCGTACCCGGTTGACCCACTCTCTGGAAGTGCAGCAGGTGGGGCGTTATATCGCCAGAGAAGTACTGACCCGACTGAAAGAGCAGGCGCTGCTGGAAGAGTACGGCCTGCTGGAGCTCACAGGTCCGTTTGAAAGCATTGTCGAGATGGCCTGCCTGATGCACGACATTGGCAATCCGCCGTTTGGTCATTTCGGCGAATCAGCGATCAATGACTGGTTCCGCCAGCGTCTGTTTCCCTCCGACGCCGGCTCCCAGCCGCGCAGCGACGATCGCTGCGTGATCGAGGCGCTGCGTCTGCGGGAAGGGGAGGATGAGCTCAATTGTCTGCGCCGCGATGTGCGCCAGGATTTGTGCCACTTTGAAGGCAATGCTCAGGGGGTGCGTCTGGTGCATACCCTGCTGCGCATGAACCTGACCTGGGCGCAGGTGGGCTGTATCCTGAAATACACCCGTCCGGCGTGGCTGGTCGGCGATCCTCCACAGCAATATTGCTATCTGATGAAAAAGCCCGGTTTCTATCTTTCCGAAGCGCAATATATTGCGCGTTTACGTCAGGAGCTGGCGCTGGGGGAATATTGTCGTTTCCCGCTCACCTGGATTATGGAGGCGGCGGACGATATCTCTTATTGCGTCGCCGATCTCGAAGATGCGGTGGAAAAAAATATCTTTAGCGTGGAGCGGTTGTATCAGCACCTTTATCAGGCGTGGGGAGAACACCGGGCCGGGGATTTATTCAGCGTGGTGGTGAATAATGCCTGGGAAAAGTCGCGCGCTAATCCGATGCAGCATACTGCCGAAGATCAATTCTTCATGTATTTACGGGTCAACACCCTCAATAAGCTGGTGCCCTACGCGGCTCAGCGCTTTATCGATAATATCGCCGATATTTTTCCCGGCTCATATAATCATGCGCTGCTCGAAGACGACAGTTCTTACAGCCGTTTACTGGATATTTATAAGCAAGTTGCTATAAATCATGTTTTTAGCCACCCGGAAGTGGAACAACTGGAACTACAGGGATATCGGGTGATTGGCGGTCTGCTGGATATTTACAGCCCGCTATTGCTGATGCCGCTGGCGGATTTTCGGCAACTGGTGGAGGAGGGGCGTATTCGACGCTACCCTATTGAAACCCGCCTGTATCATAAACTGTCTGGTAAACACTGCCTGGCGTATATAGAAGCCGTAGGGCGCCTGGATGAGCAGGCGGTAGACTTTGCGATTCACGAATTTTATTATCGCTGCCGGCTGATTCAGGACTATATCAGCGGGATGACCGATCTCTATGCCTGGGACGAGTACCGGCGTCTGATGGCGGTGGAATAATCTTAAAAGGAGTTTTGTAAAGATGGACAATAAATTTTTACTTTTTCCAGAAACTAATTGGCGGAACTTCGCGCTATAAATCCACTCTGATAGGTCACCTACACAGCATTTTTTAGTAATACCTGTAAATTGAGATTGAACAGATGAAAAAAACCACGTTAGCAATGAGTGCGCTTGCTCTGAGTCTGGGGCTGGCGTTGAGTCCGATGTCCGCCATTGCCGCGGAAACTGCTTCTGCATCCACATCCCAGCAGATGCCCAGTCTGGCGCCGATGCTGGAAAAAGTAATGCCATCAGTGGTTAGTATTAACGTTGAAGGGAGCACAACGGTTAATAGCAACGCGCGTATGCCGCGCAACTTCCAGCAGTTTTTTGGCGACGATTCACCGTTCTGCCAGGACGGTTCGCCATTCCAGAGCTCTCCCTTCTGTCAGGGCGGCCCTGGCGGTAACCAGCAGCAGAAATTCACCGCGCTGGGTTCCGGCGTGATTATTGATGCCGCCAAAGGTTACGCAGTGACTAATAATCACGTGGTGGATAACGCCACCGTCATTAAAGTTCAGTTGAGCGATGGCCGCCGTTTTGATGCCAAAGTGGTGGGTAAAGATCCGCGCTCCGATATCGCACTGATTCAGATTCAGGATCCGAAAAACCTGACGGCGATTAAGATTGCCGATTCCGATGCTCTGCGGGTGGGTGATTATACCGTGGCGATTGGCAACCCGTTTGGCCTGGGGGAAACGGTAACGTCCGGGATCGTCTCCGCGCTGGGCCGCAGCGGCCTTAACGCGCAGAACTATGAAAACTTTATCCAGACCGACGCGGCGATTAACCGCGGTAACTCCGGCGGTGCGCTGGTGAACCTTAACGGCGAGCTGATCGGTATTAATACGGCGATTCTCGCACCGGACGGCGGCAACATTGGTATCGGCTTTGCGATTCCGAGCAATATGGTTAAGAACCTGACCTCTCAGATGGTGGAGTTCGGCCAGGTACGCCGCGGCGAACTGGGGATCATGGGGACCGAGCTGAACTCTGAACTGGCTAAGGCCATGAAAGTGGACGCACAGCGCGGCGCCTTCGTCAGCCAGGTAATGCCGAATTCCTCCGCGGCGAAAGCCGGGATCAAGGCAGGCGATGTCATCGTTTCGATGAACAACAAGCCGATTAACAGCTTTGCCGCGCTGCGCGCTGAAGTCGGTTCTATGCCGGTGGGCAGCAAACTAACGCTGGGCCTGCTGCGCGACGGCAAACAGGTGTCTGTGAACCTGGAACTGCAACAGAGCAGCCAGAACCAGGTGGAATCGTCATCGATCTTCAACGGGATTGAAGGCGCGGAGATGAGTAACCGCAGCGGTAAAGATGAGAAGGGCGTGCTGGTCAACAGTGTGAAAGCCAACTCTCCGGCGGCGCGTATCGGTCTGAAGAAAGGCGATATCATCATTGGCGCGAATCAGCAGCCGGTAAACAACATTGCCGAACTGCGTAAGATCCTCGACAGCAAACCGTCTGTGCTGGCGTTGAACATTCAGCGCGGCGACAGTTCTATCTACCTGCTGATGCAGTAATTTGTCACTCTACCTGTCTGAGGGCCGCTTATGCGGCCCTTTTTTGTGACCTTCTCCACACTCCGGCTCTCTGCCTGGCGACTCTGTGCAAATGCACAATGTTAACCCTTTTGACGTGCTCTATGCTGGGTCATTGGCAGGACCAGGAGGGGTGATATGGCTGGCTGGCATCTGGATACTAAGATGGCGCAGGATATCGTGGCGCGTACTATGCGTATCATCGATACCAATATTAACGTAATGGATGCCCGTGGCCGTATTATTGGCAGTGGCGATCAGGAGCGCATTGGGGAATTGCACGAAGGCGCGCTGCTGGTGCTGTCCCAGGGGCGGGTGGTGGATATCGATAATGCCGTTGCCCGACATCTCCACGGTGTGCGTGAGGGGATCAACCTGCCGCTGCGCCTGGAAGGGGAGATAGTCGGCGTGATCGGGCTGACCGGCGAGCCGGAGTCGCTGCGCAAATACGGTGAACTGGTCTGCATGACTGCTGAAATGATGCTTGAGCAGTCCCGGCTGATGCATCTGCTGGCTCAGGACAGCCGGCTGCGCGAAGAGCTGGTGATGAACCTGATTCAGGCCGAGGAGCACACGCCTGCGCTGATGGAGTGGGCGCAGCGGCTGGGGATCGATCTTAATCAGCCGCGGGTGGCCGCGGTGGTTGAAGTGGATAGCGGGCAACTGGGTGTTGACAGCGCCATGTCTGAGCTACAGCAATTGCAGAGCGCCCTGACAACGCCGGAGCGCAATAACCTGGTGGCGATTGTTTCACTGACTGAAATGGTGGTACTGAAACCGGCTCTCAACTCGTTCGGGCGCTGGGATGCCGACGATCACCGGCGTCGGGTTGAGCAACTGATCAACCGTATGAAAGAAAACGGTCAGTTGCGCTTTCGGGTCGCGCTGGGCAATTACTTTACCGGCCCGGGCAGTATCGCCCGCTCTTACCGTACCGCCCGTACCACGATGCTGGTAGGAAAACAGCGTATGCCGGACAGCCGCAGCTATTTTTATCAGGATCTGATGTTGCCGGTGCTGCTTGATAGCCTGCGGGGCGGCTGGCAGGCCAATGAACTGGCGCGCCCGCTTTCGCGGTTGAAGTCTATGGATAATAACGGTCTGTTGCGGCGCACGCTGACCGCCTGGTTCCGCCATAACGTACAGCCTCTGGCAACGTCGAAAGCGCTGTTTATCCATCGTAATACCCTGGAATACCGTCTTAACCGTATCTCGGAACTGACCGGATTGGATCTGGGTAGTTTTGACGATCGGTTACTGCTGTATATTGCGCTACAGCTGGATGAACAACCTTAACAGCCATGGGGAATCACCCGGCTGAGCCGGCCAGAACGTCTGTTCTGGCCTTTACCCGGGTATTGCTGGCGGGATTATTTGCGGGTCAGCTTTTCCAGGTCAGCTTCAATCTCGGCGATTTTATTCGCCACCACGCTTTCCAGATGGTGCAGATCGTCGAGGATTTTACGCTTCAGATCCACTTCGCTGCGATCGCGCTGGCAGATCTGATCCAGCTCGTCGATCACGTAGCGCAGGTTGGGGCTGATCTCCTGCACTTCCCGGTACCCCTGACCGGCGCCGTCGGCGACCACGGTTTTGCGCTGGCGCGGATACTTAAATTTCACGCTCTTGGCAAAGAACTCGCCTTTATCCTTGCGAAAATAGATCTTGAGAATATCGTTATTGGCTTCCTGGCGGAGGCTGTAACGATCGATATCGTCGGGATTGGTAATGCCCAGACTCTTGAGATTATCGTACATAGCAGTGTCCTTGAGTGGTTCAATAACCCTTAGATAATTAACGGAATACGCCGTTTTCGCCAGTGCCGGATAGAAAAAAGGCGGGGGATCCCCGCCTTGATATGCCGCGCTACGCTTAGTCGATAGTGCGCAGCAGCTCGTTAATGCCCACTTTACCGCGGGTTTTGGCATCCACTTTTTTGACAATCACCGCGCAGTACAGGCTGTACTTGCCGTCTTTGGACGGCAGGTTGCCGGAGACCACCACGGAGCCCGCCGGTACGCGGCCATAGTGAACTTCACCGGTTTCGCGATCGTAAATTTTGGTGCTCTGACCAATATATACGCCCATAGAGATAACGGCGCCTTCTTCGACGATCACTCCTTCAACGATCTCAGAGCGAGCGCCGATAAAGCAGTTATCTTCGATAATTGTCGGGTTAGCCTGCAGCGGCTCCAGTACGCCGCCAATACCGACGCCGCCGGACAGATGGACATTTTTACCGATTTGCGCGCAGGACCCCACTGTCGCCCAGGTATCCACCATGGTGCCTTCATCGACATAGGCGCCGATGTTGACATAAGAAGGCATCAGTACGGTATTGCGGGCGATAAACGCGCCCTGACGTACCGCTGCCGGCGGAACTACGCGGAAACCCTCTTTCTGAAAGCGCGCTTCATCGTAATTAGCGAATTTCATCGGCACTTTATCAAAGTAGCGGCTTTCCGCGCCGTCCATCACCTGGTTGTCATTAATGCGGAAGGAGAGCAATACCGCTTTTTTCAGCCACTGATGGGTTACCCACTGGCCGTCAATTTTTTCAGCAACGCGCAGCGCGCCGCCGTCGAGCAGGGCGATAACCTGATTGACTGCTTCACGGGTAGCAGTATCAACGCTGGAAGGGGTAATCTCGGCACGGCGCTCGAAAGCGGTTTCAATAATGTTTTGTAGCTGCTGCATTGTTAGCTCTTTCCTGGTTCACTCTGTTAATAAAAAAATCCGTCAATCTTTATCGTTTGGATTCAGGGCTTCTGTCAACCGTTGTTGCACTTCCTTACGCAGTTTCTCATCCAGCCCGCGCCTTTCCGCCGTGGCGATAATGAATAAGTCTTCTACCCGTTCGCCAATGGTGGTAATGCGCGCGCCGTGCAGCGAAATCCCCAGATCGGCGAAAATTTGCCCGACACGCGCCAACAGGCCGGGCCGGTCGAGCGCGATAAGCTCAAGGAAAGTTTTGCGATCGGTATGGGTTGGCAGGAAGTTCACCTCGGTATCAACGGTAAAATGGCGCAGCTTCGCCGGCTGACGGCGCGGCTGAGGCGGTTGCCAGGCATGCTGGGTGATCGCCTGCTCCAGGCCGCGGCGGATAATTTCGTGGCGATCGGCGGATAACGGGCTGCCGTCCGGTTCCAGCACGATAAAGGTATCCATCGCCATACCGTCGCGAGTCGTGAAGATCTGCGCATCGTGGACGCTGAGGTTGCGCCGGTCCAGCTCAGCGCACACTGCGGCGAACAGGTACGGGCGGTCCGGGCTCCAGATAAAAATTTCAGTGCCGCCGCGGGTGGCCTGCGGGCTGAGCAGGATTAATGGCTTACTGAGATCGTGATTCAGCAGGTGCCTGGCGTGCCAGGCCAACTGGTTCGGGCTGTGGCGCACAAAGTAATTGGCCCGACAGCGGGCCCAGATATGGTGCAGCGCCACTTCGTCGATATTGTCCATCCGCAGCAGCGCCAGCGCCTGTAGCTGGTGGTGACGCACCCGTTCGCGCATATCCGGCGTGCTCTGTACCCCGCGGCGTAACTGTTTTTCAGTGGCGAAATAGAGCTCGCGCAGCAGGCTCTGTTTCCAGCTATTCCACAAGGATTCGTTGGTGGCGCAGATATCCGCTACCGTCAGGCACACCAGAAAACGCAGGCGATTTTCCGTCTGGACTTCAGCGGCAAACTGTTTGATCACTTCCGGGTCCTGGATGTCGCGGCGCTGGGCGGTGACGGACATCAGCAGATGCTGGCGTACCAGCCAGGCAACCAGTTGGGTTTCCCGGGAGTTGAGGCCGTGAAGCTCGGCAAACGTCAGTACATCCTGGGCGCCGAGCACTGAGTGATCGCCGCCGCGGCCTTTGGCAATATCGTGGAATAGCGCGGCGATCAGGATCAGCTCAGGATGGGTCAGCCGCGGCCAGAGCTCTACGCATAGCGGGTGCTGGGGGCGGGTTTCTTCACTGGCGAAGCTTTCCAGCTTTTGCATGACGCGGATGGTGTGTTCATCCACGGTATAAGCATGGAACAGATCGAACTGCATTTGGCCGACGATATGGCCCCACTGGGGCATATAGGCCCACAGTACGCTATGGCGATGCATCGGCACCAGGCCGCGATTGACTGCGCCGGGGTGGCGCAGCATCGACAAAAACAGCGTGCGGGCTTCCGGAATGTAACACAGCGGCTGGGTCAAATGACGCCGGGCGTGACGCAGATGGCGCAATGTGGTGGAGTAAATCCCGCTAATCTCGCGGTTGCGCACCATCATATAGAACATGCGCAGAATAGCCTGCGGTTCGCGGATAAACAGCGTGTCATCGCGTAAATCGATCAGTGTGCCGCGCAACTGGAAATCATCGTCCAGCGGCCGCGGCTTCTCGCTGGCATCGAGCGCCAGAATCGCTTCGTCGAACAGTTGCAGCAGCATCTGGTTCAGTTCAGTGACCCGGCGGGTGACGCGAAAGAAGTCTTTCATCATATGTTCGACCGGCTGATTACCTTCGCCCTGGTAATGCAGGCGCCGGGCAACGCTAAGCTGCCTGTCGAACAACAGACGATTATCGTAGCGGTTGAGCTCCAGATGCAGGGCGAAACGAATGCGCCACAGCAGGTGCTGGCACTCATTGAGTTCATTACGTTCCGCCTCGGTCAGAAAACCGAATCCCACCATTTCGTCCATCGACGTGGCGCCAAAATGGCGGCGGGCCACCCACTGCAGGGTATGGATATCGCGCAGTCCGCCAGGGCTGCTTTTAATGTCAGGCTCCAGGTTGTAGCTGGTGCCGTGGTAGCGCTGATGACGTTCATTCTGCTCTGTTACTTTGGCGGCAAAGAACTGTGCCGAAGGCCAGAAATCGTCACTAAAAACATGTTTCTGCAGTTCGAGGAACAGCGCGACATCGCCGATCAGCATGCGCGATTCGATCAGGTTAGTGGCGACCGTCAGATCCGCCAGCCCCTCCTGTAGACACTCTTCAAGGGTGCGTACGCTGTGGCCGACTTCCAGTTTGACATCCCAGAGGAGAGTTAACAGTTCGCCGACTTTGCCGGCTGCATTGTCCGGCAGGCGATGGCGGCTGAGAACCAGCAGGTCAATATCCGAAAGGGGATGCAGCTCACCGCGGCCATAACCCCCGACCGCCACCAGAGCCACCTCGGGCAGATGATGAAAACCAAAGGCAATCCACAGGCGCTGCAAAAGCTGGTCGATAAACTCAGTGCGGGCTTCAATCAGGCGTTCGGCGGAAATACCGCTGTCGAAGGCCTCTCCCAGCCAGTGCTGAAAGCGCTCAATATGCTGGCGGATGGGCTGGCATTGCAGGCTGGATTCCGGCCAACTGGAGGGGTTTTCAGGCTGCCCGGGGAGCAGAGGTAAAGCGGCATTAACATGCTGTTCAGATAAGCTGTTGCTCATTTACTGGCGCCCATAAAAAAGCCGGCGTTTGCCGGCTTGAGATTGATGACGAACCTCATCTCATTGCCGAACCTGCAGATATCACCCGCTAACCAACAAGGAAAATCAACACATTGATTTTGGGTTGATAACGACAAAAGAGGAAAAACCACGCTTTCTCCTCCTTATGTCAGTAACCGGAAGCCGGCATTTGCCGGCTTCCGGGTTAGTCATTGTGCGAGATGATCGCCGGAATGGTGTCATCCTTGCGCAGGGTGAGGATTTCACAGCCATCATCGGTTACCACAATAGTATGCTCATACTGCGCCGACAAGCTGCGATCTTTGGTTTTTACTGTCCAGCCGTCTTTCATGGTACGGATACGATAGTCACCGGCGTTAACCATCGGCTCAATCGTGAATGTCATGCCGGGCTGCAACACCACGCCGCCGTCGTCGGCATCATAGTGCAGCACCTGGGGGGCTTCATGGAAGCCTTTGCCGATACCGTGGCCGCAGTATTCGCGCACGACGGAAAAGCCCTCGGCTTCAACGAATTTCTGAATCGCGGCGCCGATAGTGCGCAGACGAATGCCCGGTTTTACCATGCGCAGCGCCAGGTAGAGGCTCTCCTGAGTCGTGCGGCACAGGCGTTCGCCGAGAATCGTCGGTTTACCCACGATAAACATCTTTGAAGTATCGCCGTGGTATTCATCTTTGATGACGGTAACGTCGATATTGACGATATCCCCATCCTTGAGGTGTTTTTCGTCATCCGGGATGCCGTGACACACCACCTCGTTAATCGAGATACACACCGATTTCGGGAACCCATGGTAGTTCAGGCAGGCGGAAACCGCGTGCTGGTGGTTGACGATATAATCATTACAGATGCGATCCAGTTCGCCGGTGGTGACACCGGGTTTAACATAAGGCTCAATCATTTCCAGCACATCGGCGGCCAGTCGGCCGGCAACGCGCATTTTTTCGATTTCTTCAGGCGTTTTAAGTGAAATAGTCATTATCAGGTCCACCAGGGTCGGGGTTACCGACGAGAATTGTGCAAGTAACAGCAATGTTATCAGGGCCGCCAGTGGGTGCCAAATCGGGAATGCCTGTGCTGAGCAACCATTAACAACTATTGGAGTCTGAGGCGCGTTTATGGTATAAAGCGCGCCGGACTTCTGTTCCTTAAGCGGAGCAGAACAGACGAAACTCACATTGTGTAATAACACACACGTATCGTCACATATTCCGGGGTGCCCTTTAGGGTCGGTAATATGGGATACGTGGAGGCATAACCCCAACTTATCATAGAGGTTTTAAAACATGGCAACTGTTTCCATGCGCGACATGCTCAAGGCTGGTGTTCACTTCGGTCACCAGACCCGTTACTGGAACCCGAAAATGAAGCCGTTCATCTTCGGTGCGCGTAACAAAGTTCACATCATCAACCTTGAGAAAACGGTACCGATGTTCAACGACGCTCTGGCGGAACTGAACAAAATTGCTTCCCGTAAAGGTAAGATTCTGTTTGTTGGTACCAAGCGCGCTGCAAGCGAAGCGGTAAAAGACGCTGCTCTGAGCTGCGATCAGTTCTTCGTGAACCATCGCTGGCTGGGCGGTATGCTGACTAACTGGAAAACCGTTCGTCAGTCCATCAAACGCCTGAAAGATCTGGAAACTCAGTCTCAGGACGGTACTTTCGAAAAGCTGACCAAAAAAGAAGCGCTGATGCGTTCCCGTGAACTGGACAAGCTGGAAAACAGCCTGGGCGGTATCAAGGATATGGGCGGCCTGCCGGACGCACTGTTTGTTATCGATGCCGATCACGAGCACATCGCTATCAAAGAAGCAAATAACCTGGGTATCCCGGTATTTGCTATTGTTGATACTAACTCCGATCCGGACGGTGTTGACTTTGTTATCCCGGGTAACGATGACGCAATCCGCGCTGTTAGCCTGTATCTGGGTGCCGTTGCTGCGACCGTTCGCGAAGGCCGCTCTCAGGATCTGGCTTCTCAGGCGGAAGAAAGCTTTGTAGAAGCTGAATAATAAGGCTTGTTTGCTCCCCCCGAGATAGTTCGAGTTGCGAAGCAGCGGCAGACTCGATAATTCCCGGGAACTTACTTCAGTAAGCGACCGGGATGAGCGAGTGAAGGCAGCGCAATAGCGGCTCGAAGTATACAGGGGGAGAGCCCCCTTATTAACCAGGTAGTAACGAGTTTGGTTAGGGGGCCTGTCTCAGGCCCCCTTTTTGTTTGAGTCTGGTTTGTCAGACTATCCGTCCGGCGAGCCGATGTTATACCCGCGATGTTCAGATGGCGGCGATGGCCGAATCTCTACGCCAGCGTACGGCGCTCTGAACGATAAAGGGTATACCTCCCCGCATGAGATAACCGAGGATTTATAGAATGGCTGAAATTACCGCTGCTCTGGTAAAAGAACTGCGTGAGCGTACTGGCGCAGGCATGATGGAATGTAAAAAAGCGCTGGTTGAAGCTAACGGCGACATCGAGCTGGCAATTGATAATATGCGTAAGTCTGGCCAGGCGAAAGCTGCCAAGAAAGCTGGCCGCGTTGCTGCAGAAGGTATCATCCTGACCGCCATTGATTACAAATTCGGCGTGATCGTTGAACTGAACTGCGAAACTGACTTCGTTGCTAAAGATGCCGGCTTTAAAGCGTTTGGTGATGAAGTGATCGCCGCCGCTCTGGAAGGCCGTATCTCTGATGTTGAAGTACTGAAAGCCCAGTTCGAAGAACAGCGTACTGCGCTGGTGGCGAAAATCGGTGAAAACATCAACATTCGCCGCGTTCAGACTATCGAAGGCGAAGTACTGGGTTCTTACCTGCACGGCGCGCGCATCGGCGTTATGGTCGCCGCTACCGGTGCTGATGATGAGCTGGTTAAGCACATCGCAATGCATATTGCTGCGTCCAAGCCGGAATATGTAAAGCCGGAAGATGTACCGGCTGACGTGGTGGAACACGAGCGCAAAATCCAGCTGGATATCGCCATGCAGTCCGGCAAGCCGCAGGAAATCGCAGAGAAAATGGTTGAAGGCCGCATGAAGAAATTCACCGGTGAAGTTTCTCTGACTGGTCAGGCTTTTGTTATGGATCCGAACAAAACCGTGGGTCAGTTGCTCAAAGAGCATAACGCCGACGTAACCGGTTTCATCCGCTTTGAAGTGGGTGAGGGGATCGAAAAAGTTGAGACTGACTTCGCAGCAGAAGTTGCTGCAATGTCTAAGCAGTCTTAATGAAGAAAAGGAGCCGCCTGAGGGCGGCTCCTTTTTATCTATACACATCATCGTTCGGGCTGCCCGTCGGTTAGCGGTGTTGGTTTAACGCCCTGGCGCATCCGCAATGATTTTGTGCAGCAGTAAACCTGTACCGGCGATTACCTGCCGGCGCGGCGGGGGAATCCGCGGCGTAAAAAGGTAGAGTGCGGTGTTCGTCGTCGCCACAATTCATCATCCCAATCGTTGACTGTTCCAGGAAAGAAACATGGCTACCAATGCAAAACCTGTCTATAAACGCATTCTGCTCAAACTGAGCGGCGAGGCACTGCAAGGCGCGGAGGGCTTCGGTATTGATGCGAGCATACTGGATCGTATGGCTCAGGAAATTAAAGAACTGGTTGAACTGGGCATTCAGGTCGGGGTGGTTATTGGCGGCGGTAACCTGTTCCGCGGCGCGGGTCTGGCGCAGGCGGGCATGAACCGCGTAGTCGGCGACCATATGGGGATGCTGGCGACGGTGATGAACGGCCTGGCGATGCGTGACGCGTTGCACCGAGCCTATGTTAATGCGCGCCTGATGTCCGCCATCCCTCTGAACGGCGTGTGCGATAACTACAGCTGGGCTGAGGCTATCAGCCTGCTGCGCAATAACCGCGTGGTGATCCTCTCCGCGGGGACCGGCAACCCGTTCTTTACCACCGATTCCGCAGCCTGCCTGCGCGGTATTGAGATCGAGGCCGACGTGGTGTTGAAAGCCACCAAAGTAGACGGTGTTTATTCCGCCGATCCGATGAAGGATCCGGCCGCGACGCTGTATGAACAGCTGACCTACCAGGATGTGCTTGAAAAAGAGCTCAAGGTGATGGATCTGGCCGCTTTTACGTTGGCCCGCGACCATAAATTGCCGATTCGCGTATTCAATATGAATAAGCCGGGCGCGCTGCGTCGGGTCGTGATGGGCGAAAAAGAAGGTACTTTGATCACGGAATAATTTTCCTGGGCCGTGAATCAGGGTAAGATTCTGCTTTAAACCGTTTCTGTGACCAGGCAGCCATCGTGGGTGCCAGAAGATAAACGGGCTATACTTTACCCGGCCGGACAAGCGATGTCGGGTTCATTCATTGCGTTCAGGGCCTCGGCGCTCAGAGCGCAATGCAACACGGTGTGGTCTGCCTGATAACCTGTTTTCAAGGATTCGTAACGTGATTAGCGATATCAGAAAAGATGCCGAAGTGCGTATGGAAAAGTGCGTAGAGGCTTTTAAAAATCAAATCAGCAAAGTACGCACCGGGCGCGCTTCTCCCAGCCTGCTGGACGGTATTGTGGTGGAATACTACGGTACTCCGACGCCGCTGCGTCAGTTGGCTAACGTGACGGTAGAAGACACCCGTACGCTGAAAATCAACGTCTTCGATCGTTCTCTTGGTCCGGCGGTCGAAAAAGCGATCATGGCTTCCGATCTCGGCCTCAACCCCAGCTCCGCGGGTACCGATATTCGCGTTCCGCTGCCGCCGCTGACGGAAGAGCGCCGTAAAGATCTGATCAAAGTCGTGCGCGGCGAAGCCGAGCAGGCGCGCGTGGCGGTACGTAACGTACGTCGTGACGCTAATGATAAAGTCAAAGCGCTGCTCAAAGATAAAGAGATCAGCGAAGACGACGATCGCCGTTCTCAGGACGATATTCAGAAGGTGACCGATGCCGCCATCAAGAAAGTGGATGCGGCGCTGGCAGATAAAGAAGCGGAACTGATGCAGTTCTGATCCTTCTGGCTTAATTATCATCTGAACGCCGTACAGGAAAGCAGTTAAGTGCTTTTTCTGGCGGCGTTTTTGCTTTCAGCCGCTGGACATTCTGGCTCCACGGCGGACTGACCTTTTCAGAGTACCTCATGAAGCAATTAACCATTCTTGGCTCGACGGGTTCTATTGGCTGCAGCACGCTGGATGTGGTGCGTCGTAATCCCGAGCACTTTGCTATTACCGCGCTGGTCGCCGGGAAAAATGTCCCCCGTATGGCGCAACAGTGCCTTGAGTTCAGGCCGCGCTATGCGGTGATGGATGATGAAGCCTGCGCCCGGGAGCTGAGAGTGGCGTTGCAGGAAGCGCAATGCGCTACCGAGGTGCTGGCGGGCCAGCAGGCGGCCTGCGACATGGCGGCGCTGGACGACGTAGACCAGGTGATGGCGGCGATTGTCGGCGCCGCTGGTTTACTTCCCACTCTGGCGGGGATTCGCGCCGGGAAAGAGATTTTACTGGCTAATAAAGAGTCTCTGGTGACTTGCGGCCGGCTGTTTATGGAGGCGGTTCAGCGCCACGGCGCGCGCCTGCTGCCTATCGACAGTGAACATAATGCAATTTTTCAGAGTTTGCCGGACTCGGTACAACAAAACCTGGGATACGCTTCTCTGGAAGAGAATGGTATTTCAGCCATTATTCTTA
Organism: Entomohabitans teleogrylli; assembly: GCF_001484765.1. Lineage (GTDB taxonomy): Bacteria > Pseudomonadota > Gammaproteobacteria > Enterobacterales > Enterobacteriaceae > Entomohabitans > Entomohabitans teleogrylli. The sequence goes on from NZ_LLXO01000007.1 coordinate 281,503, forward strand.
CTGGTTCGGGAGGCCCCTTCCGTGAAACGCCGCTGGCGGAACTGGCGACAGTGACGCCGGATCAGGCATGTCGCCATCCAAACTGGTCAATGGGGCGCAAGATTTCCGTCGATTCGGCGACGATGATGAATAAAGGGCTGGAATATATTGAGGCCCGCTGGCTGTTTAACGCTTCCGCCAGGCAAATGGAGGTGTTGCTGCACCCGCAGTCAGTGATTCACTCGATGGTACGCTATACCGACGGTAGCGTCATGGCGCAACTGGGAGCGCCGGATATGAGAACGCCGATCGCCCATGCGATGGCATGGCCGGCGCGTATTACCTCAGGTGTGCCGGCGCTGGATTTTTGTACCCTGGGTACGCTGAGCTTTGCCAGGCCGGATCTGCAGCGTTATCCCTGCCTGGGACTGGCGATTCAGGCCTCGCTGAGCGGCCAGGCGGCGACGACTGCGCTGAACGCCGCCAATGAAGTGGCGGTAGCGGCATTTTTGGACGGTATGATTCGTTTTACTGATATTGCTGTAGTGAATGAAACGACGCTCAGCAAACTGCCTTTGACTGAACCGGTTTCGGTGGACGATGTGCTGGAGATTGACGCGCGTGCGCGCGCAATGGCGATAGTGTTGGCTAAAAGTGTCTGATTGTTTCCTGGGGCCGTTTCTCGCTATTTGTGAGCCCAGGGCTTCGGTGATATAGTCTGCGCCACCTGAATGATGCAACTTGTGTCTTTCGGTGGTTAAGCCGTGGCCAACACGGCTTTTTTACGTAAAGGCTTTAGTTATCGTTTGTCCTTTTTTGGGGAAAAAACGCGTTATGTTGTCAGCTAACCCGCCAGCAGGCGAGAATTCATCCGCACATGGTGCGCGCCACGTCGCCATCATCATGGACGGGAATGGCCGTTGGGCGAAACGACAGGGAAAAATGAGAGTTTTTGGCCATAAAGCCGGGGCCAAAGCTGTACGTCGTGTGGTCAGCTATGCGGCAAACCACGGTATTGAAGCATTAACGCTTTATGCCTTCAGTAGTGAAAACTGGAATCGTCCGGCCCAGGAAGTGAGCGCGCTGATGGAACTTTTCGTCTGGGCGCTGGATAGCGAAGTAAAAAGTCTTCATCGTCATAACGTCAGGTTGCGTATAATTGGCGATACGTCCCGATTTAATGCGCGCCTGCAGGAACGAATTCATAAGGCCGAGACGCTGACCGGTAATAATACCGGGTTAACGCTGAACATTGCGGCTAATTACGGCGGCCGGTGGGATATCATTCAGGGCGTCAAACGCCTGGCGACGCAAGTACAGGAAGGTCTGCTGCGCCCCGACCAGATTACCGAGGAGGATCTCAGCAATCTGGTGTGTATGAATGAGCTGGCGCCGGTGGATTTAGTAATTAGGACAGGAGGGGAGCACCGTATCAGTAATTTCCTGCTCTGGCAGATTGCTTATGCCGAGTTGTGGTTTACCGATGTGCTCTGGCCTGATTTCGATGAACAACACTTTGAAGAGGCGTTGAATGCCTTTGCAACACGCGAGCGCCGTTTTGGCGGCACAACTCCCGGCAGCGAACCGGTCTGACGGGGGGTGCCCTTGCTGAAGTATCGCCTGATTTCTGCATTCATATTAATACCTGTCGTTATTGCGGCGCTTTTCTGGCTCCCCCCGGTAGGTTTCGCCATCGCGACCCTGGTGGTTTGTATGCTGGCCGCCTGGGAATGGGGCCAACTGAGCGGGTTTACCTCCCGTACTCAGCGGGTGTGGTTGGCCGTCTTATGCGGTCTGCTGTTGGCCGCGATGATGCTGGCTATTCCTGAATATCACCACAGTGTTCATCTGCCAATGGTCGCCGGCGCTTTATGGATAGCGCTGGGCTGGTGGCTGGTAGCATTACTGCTGGTGCTGACCTACCCGGCCAGTGCGAGCGCCTGGCGACATTCAAAAGTGCTGCGCTTGATTTTCGGTATTTGTACCATCGTCCCTTTCTTCTGGGGGATGGTGGTGCTGCGCAGCTGGCATTATGATGCTAACCACTATATCGGCGCCCAGTGGTTGCTCTATATTATGGTGCTGGTGTGGGGCGCTGATTCCGGCGCTTACATTTTCGGAAAAATGTTCGGCAAGCATAAGCTGGCGCCGAAGGTTTCCCCGGGTAAGACCTGGCAGGGGTTCTTCGGCGGTCTGGCGACTTCGGCGGTCATCTCCTGGGCATTTGGCGCGCTGGCTAATTTGAATGTCGCGGTGGGCGTATTATTGGTTTGTTCTCTGGTCGCCGCGCTGGCGTCAGTGCTTGGCGATCTCACCGAGAGTATGTTTAAGCGCGAAGCCGGGATTAAAGACAGCGGTCATCTGATCCCCGGGCATGGCGGTATTTTGGATCGCATTGACAGTCTGACGGCAGCCGTTCCGGTGTTCGTCTGCCTGCTGTTGTTAGTATTTGGTACCCTTTAACGGAAGGTATTATGCTGAGCGTACTCTGGAGTCTGGCGGCGTTTATAGTTGCACTGGGGGTGTTAATCACCGTGCACGAGTTCGGCCATTTCTGGGTTGCCCGGCGCTGTGGTATTTATGTTGAGCGTTTTTCTATTGGTTTTGGCAAGGCGCTCTGGCGGCGTACCGATCGTCACGGTACTGAATTTGTTATCGCCCTGATACCGCTGGGCGGCTATGTCAAAATGCTCGACGAGCGCGTGGCGCCGGTCGCTCCGGAGATGCGCCGCCATGCTTTCAATACTAAAACCGTCTCTCAGCGCGCCGCGGTTATCGCTGCCGGCCCGATCGCGAATTTTATCTTTGCTATTTTTGCCTACTGGCTGGTGTTTATCATCGGCATCCCTACTGTGCGTCCGGTTATTGGTGAAATAACGCCCGATTCGGTGGCCGCTCAGGCACAAATTGAGCCAGGAACGGAACTAAAAGCCGTAGATGGTATCGAAACGCCAGACTGGGATGCGGTTCGACTGGCGCTGGTGGCCCGGATTGGCGACCCCAGTACCACGCTGACGCTGGCGCCGTTTGGCGAAAATCGCGAAACGGTGAAGACATTGGATCTGCGCGGCTGGCAGTTCGAGCCGGATAAACAGGATCCGATCATTGCGCTGGGCTTGCGCCCGGTGGCGCCGAAGATTGAACCGGTGTTGGCTGAGATCCAAAAAGACTCCGCCGCCAGTAAGGCCGGTTTGCAACCAGGCGACAGGATCGTTAAAGTCAATGGTCAGTCGCTGGAGCAGTGGGGAACGTTTGTTAACCTGGTGCGCGACAATCCGGGTAATGCGTTGTCCGTTGATATTGAAAGACAGGGAGAACCCTTGTCTTTGACGCTGATACCGGATACAAAACCGGGTAAAGCGAAAGCGGAAGGGTTTGCCGGGGTAGTGCCGAAGGTTATCCCGCTGCCTGATGAATACAGAACAATACGCCAGTATGGGCCTTTTACCGCCATTGCGCAGGCCACGGAGAAGACGTGGCAGTTGATGGCGCTGACAGTGCGCATGCTGGGGAAATTGATAACCGGTGACGTCAAGCTGAATAACCTCAGCGGGCCTATCTCCATTGCCCAGGGGGCAGGAATGTCAGCGGAATACGGGTTGGTGTACTACCTTATGTTTCTGGCGCTAATCAGCGTCAATCTGGGGATCATCAATCTGTTTCCTCTCCCGGTACTGGACGGGGGGCATTTGCTCTTTCTGGCGATTGAGAAGCTGAAGGGCGGGCCGGTTTCCGAGCGGGTTCAAGACTTTAGTTACCGCATTGGCGCAATGTTGCTGGTGCTGTTAATGGGGCTTGCACTTTTCAATGATTTCTCTCGGCTTTAGCGAGAGTCAGGTTAGGAAGAACGCATAACAACGATGGCGATGAAAAAGTTGCTCATAGCGTCGCTGCTGTTCAGCAGCGCCACCGTATACGGTGCAGACGGGTTCGTAGTGAAGGACATTCATTTCGAAGGCCTGCAGCGAGTCGCCGTTGGTGCGGCCCTTCTCAGTATGCCTGTACGCCCCGGCGATACAGTCACTGATGAAGATATCAGTAATACCATTCGCGCCCTGTTCGCGACCGGGAACTTCGAGGACGTACGCGTCCTGCGCGATGGCGATACGCTGTTGGTGCAGGTTAAAGAGCGTCCAACGATCGCGAGCATTACTTTCTCCGGCAACAAGGCGGTGAAAGACGACATGCTGAAGCAGAACCTTGAAGCTTCCGGCGTGCGGGTTGGCGAATCCCTTGACCGTACTACGCTCTCGGATATTGAGAAGGGGCTGGAAGATTTCTACTACAGCGTCGGTAAATACAGCGCCAGCGTGAAGGCGGTCGTAACGCCGCTGCCGCGTAACCGTGTGGACCTGAAACTGGTGTTCCAGGAAGGGGTCTCCGCGAAAATTCAGCAAATCAATATAGTCGGCAACCACGCTTTCAGTACCGAAGAGCTGATTTCCCACTTCCAGTTGCGCGATGAAGTGCCGTGGTGGAACGTGGTGGGCGATCGTAAATACCAGAAGCAGAAACTGGCCGGCGATCTGGAAACGCTGCGTAGCTACTATCTCGATCGCGGTTATGCGCGTTTTAATATCGATTCGACCCAGGTGAGCCTGACGCCTGATAAAAAAGGTATCTATATCACCATCAACGTGACGGAAGGCGATCAGTACAAGCTGGCGAGCGTGGTGGTGAACGGTAATCTGGCGGGGCATTCCGCTGAGATCGAAAGCCTGACCAAAATCGAACCCGGTGAGCTGTACAACGGCACCAAAGTGACCAAAATGGAAGACGAAATTAAAAAGCTTCTCGGTCGCTATGGTTACGCCTATCCGCGGGTACAGACTCAGCCAGAAATTAACGATGCTGATAAGACCGTTAAACTCCACGTTAACGTAGACGCGGGGAACCGCTACTACGTGCGTAAAATTCGCTTTGAAGGCAACGACACCAGTAAAGATTCCGTTCTGCGCCGCGAAATGCGCCAGATGGAAGGAGCGTGGTTGGGTAGCGATCTGGTCGATCAGGGCAAAGAACGTCTGAACCGTCTGGGTTATTTTGATACCGTGGATGTGGACACCCAGCGTGTGTCCGGCAGTCCGGACCAGGTGGATGTAGTATACCGCGTGAAAGAGCGTAACACCGGTAGCTTCAACTTTGGTGTCGGCTACGGTACTGAAAGCGGCGTAAGCTTCCAGGTTGGCGTTCAGCAGGATAACTGGCTGGGTACTGGTTACTCGGTCGGGATCAGCGGTACCAAGAACGACTACCAGACCTATACCGAATTGTCGGTCACTAACCCGTACTTTACGGTAGATGGCGTCAGCCTCGGCGGTCGTATCTTCTACAACGACTTTAAAGCCGATGATGCGGATCTGTCCGACTATACCAACAAGAGTTATGGTGTAGATGGCACGCTGGGCTTCCCGATCAATGAATACAACACGCTGCGCGCGGGTCTGGGCTATGTCCATAATGACCTGTCCAACATGCAGCCGCAGATCGCCATGTGGCGTTATCTGGATTCAATGGGGCAGAGTGCCAACCAGGGATCGGATAACAACGATTTCTCCGCTGACGATTTCACCTTTAACTACGGCTGGACCTACAATAATCTGGACCGCGGTTTCTTCCCGACCCAGGGTTCGCGGGTTAACCTGAACGGTAAAATCACGATTCCGGGCTCGGATAACGAGTTCTATAAAATGACGCTGGATACCGCCACCTATGTTCCGATCAACGAAGATCGCACCTGGGTGGTGTTGGGTCGTACTCGTTGGGGCTACGGCGATGGTCTGGGCGGCAAAGAACTGCCGTTCTATGAGAACTTCTACGCCGGTGGTTCCAGCACGGTACGCGGCTTCCAGTCCAATAACATTGGTCCGAAAGCCGCCTATTATGGTGGTTCCGGTCTGGATAACTGCGATACCACCAATACTGGCACTATTTGTAAATCCAACGATGCCGTTGGGGGGAACGCTATGGGCGTCGCCAGTCTTGAGTTGATTACGCCGACGCCGTTCCTCAGCGACAAGTATGCTAACTCTGTGCGTACTTCGCTGTTTGTCGATGCCGGTACTGTCTGGGATACTAACTGGGAAAATACCGCCGCCACGCGCGCCGCGGGTATTCCTGACTATGGCGATCCGAGCAATATCCGCATGTCTGCAGGTCTTGCGCTGCAGTGGATGTCTCCGTTAGGGCCGCTGGTATTCTCTTATGCCCAGCCGTTTAAGAAATACGATGGAGACAAATCAGAGCAGTTCCAGTTTAACATTGGTAAAACCTGGTAATTGCGCTGAGCAAAGGAATGCATAAGCTGTGTCGCGATGACTTCTGGCGGGGGAGACTCCGCCCGGGCCACGCAAAGAACAGTACCTTCGGGTACATATGGGATGGTAAGGAGTTTATTGTGAAAAAGTGGTTGATCGCCGCAGGGCTCGGTTTAGTATTAGCGACCTCTGCACAAGCTGCGGATAAAATTGCCGTGGTTAACATGGGTAATCTGTTTCAACAGGTAGCTCAAAACACCGGTGTATCCAGAAATCTGGAAAACGAGTTTAAAAGCCGCGCCAGTGAACTGCAGGGTATGGAAACATCTTTGCAAAACAAAATGCAGCGTCTGCAGCGCGATGGCTCTACCATGAAAGCCAGCGACCGCACCAAGCTGGAGAAAGATGTTATGGCGGAGCGCCAGCAGTTCTCCACCAAGGCGCAGGCATTCGAACAGGATCGCGCCCGTCGTTCAAACGAAGAGCGTGGCAAGCTGGTGACCCGTATTCAGACTGCAGTGAAAAAAGTGGCTGACGATAAGGGTTACGACGTTGTGCTGGATGCCGGCACCGTGGTTTACTCCGGCAGCAGCATCAAAGATATCACCGCTGATGTCCTGAAACAGGTTAAATAAGTAATGCCTTCAATTCGACTGGCTGAGCTGGCCCGGCAGTTGGATGCGCAATTACACGGTGATGGCGATATCGCCATCACTGGTGTGGCATCCATGCAGAGTGCAGGCGCAGGCCAAATTACCTTCATGGTGAACCCTCGCTATCGTGAGCAACTGGCAGAATGCCAGGCTTCCGCGGTGGTGATGACGCAGGATGACCTGCCGTACGCCAGAGGCGCCGCGCTGGTCGTGAAGAACCCCTATCTGACTTACGCGCGGATGGCCCAGATTCTGGATACCACTCCGCAGCCCGCGCAGAATATTGCCGCCAGCGCGGTTATCGATCCCAGCGCAAAACTTGGCAACAATGTCTCTGTCGGCGCTAACGCGGTGATTGAGTCTGATGTAGAGCTGGGGGATAACGTGGCGATCGGCGCCGGTTGTTTTATCGGCAAACGCACGCGTCTGGGGGCGGGAACCCGCCTGTGGGCCAACGTCACGGTATACCATGATATTCAGATTGGCGAACACTGCCTGATTCAGTCCGGCACGGTGATCGGCGCGGACGGTTTCGGCTATGCCAACGATCGCGGCAACTGGGTGAAGATCCCGCAATTGGGTCGCGTTATTATTGGCGATCGCGTGGAGATCGGCGCCTGTACCACTATCGACCGCGGCGCACTGGATGATACGCTGATCGGTAATGGCGTGATTATTGATAATCAGTGCCAGATTGCGCACAACGTCGTGATTGGAGACAATACGGCGGTTGCCGGTGGCGTCATCATGGCGGGTAGCCTTAAAATTGGCCGCTATTGTATGATTGGCGGCGCCAGCGTTATCAACGGTCACATGGAAATCTGCGATAAAGTTACCGTAACCGGCATGGGGATGGTGATGCGTCCAATAACGGAACCGGGGATTTACTCTTCCGGCATTCCGCTGCAGCCGAATAAAGTCTGGCGTAAAACGGCGGCGTTGGTGATGAATATCGATGAGATGAGCAAGCGCCTCAAGGCTGTTGAGCGTAAGCTCAATCAACAGGATTAACTCACCCGTCAGCGTCTGACGACAGAGATCAGATTTGCGGCCTGCCAGCGATCTTCGGATCGCCGCAGGCCGTGTTATTATTGTCACTCAGTATATTTTTAGACAGGAAGAGTATTTTGACTACTGACACTCATACTCTGCACATTGAAGAGATTCTTGAACTGCTACCGCACCGTTATCCGTTTTTGCTGGTAGATCGCGTGCTGGACTTTGAAGAAGGTCGTTTTCTGCGCGCCGTGAAAAATGTTTCTGTGAACGAGCCTTTTTTCCAGGGACATTTCCCAGGTAAACCGATCCTGCCCGGCGTGCTGATCCTGGAAGCCATGGCGCAGGCCACGGGTATCCTGGCATTTAAAAGCGTCGGCAAGCTGGAGCCGGGCGAGCTGTATTACTTCGCAGGTATTGATGAAGCGCGCTTTAAGCGTCCGGTAGTGCCTGGCGATCAAATGATCATGGAAGTTACTTTTGAGAAAACCCGCCGTGGACTGACGCGCTTTAAAGGCGTCGCGACGGTAGATGGTAAAATTGTCTGTGAAGCAACGATGATGTGTGCCCGTAGCCGGGAGGCCTGATACGTGATTGATTCATCCGCCTTTATTCATCCTACGGCCATTGTGGAGCAGGGCGCCGTTATTGGCGCTAATGCCCATATTGGCCCGTTCTGTCTTGTGGGTCCTGATGTGGAAATCGGCGCCGGAACAACGCTGAAGTCCCATGTCGTGGTGAATGGCCATACCAAAATTGGCTGTGATAATGAGATCTATCAGTTCGCTTCCATCGGCGAAGTGAACCAGGATCTTAAATATGCTGGCGAACCGACCCGCGTGGAAATCGGCGATCGCAACCGCATTCGCGAAAGCGTAACTATCCACCGCGGTACCGCGCAAGGCGGGGGATTGACGAAGGTGGGCAGCGATAACCTGTTGATGATCAACGCCCATGTGGCGCACGATTGTACGATAGGCAACCGCTGTATTCTTGCCAATAATGCGACGCTGGCAGGACACGTATCCATTGATGATTATGCTATCATCGGCGGCATGACGGCGATTCACCAGTTCTGCATTATCGGTGCCCACGTCATGGTCGGCGGTTGTTCCGGCGTTGCCCAGGACGTGCCGCCGTATGTTATTGCCCAGGGCAACCACGCCACGCCGTTTGGCATCAATATCGAAGGGCTGAAACGCCGCGGTTTCTCTAAAGAGGCCCAGCATGCGATTCGCAATGCCTATAAGCAGCTGTACCGCAGTGGTAAAACGCTGGATGAAGCGAAACCGGAAATTATCACTCTGGCGCAGCAGCATCCGGAAGTGCAGGCGTTTGTCGATTTCTTTGCCCGCTCTACGCGCGGTTTGATCCGTTGATGAAAGCGGGTCGTCCACTAACGATTGCCCTGGTCGCCGGAGAAACCTCCGGCGATATTCTTGGCGCTGGTCTGATTCGCGCGCTGAAAGCCCGGGTGCCGGACGCCCGTTTTGTCGGTGTGGCGGGTCCGCGTATGCAGGCCGAAGGCTGCGAAGCCTGGTATGAGATGGAAGAGCTGGCGGTGATGGGCATCGTTGAAGTGCTGGGACGCCTGCGCCGCCTGCTGCATATCAGAGCCGATTTAACCCGCCGTTTTAGCGCCCTGCAGCCCGATGTTTTCGTCGGCATTGATGCCCCGGATTTCAATATCACCCTCGAAGGGAACCTGAAGAAACAGGGAATCAAAACCATTCACTACGTCAGCCCATCGGTCTGGGCATGGCGTCAGAAACGCGTTTTCAAAATAGGCAGAGCAACCGATTTGGTACTGGCCTTTCTGCCTTTCGAAAAAGCGTTTTACGATAAATTTAACGTACCATGTCGGTTTATCGGTCATACCATGGCCGATGCAATGCCGCTGGACCCGGATAAAAACGCTGCCCGGGATGTGCTGGGAATTGCTCACGACGCCCGCTGTCTGGCGTTGTTGCCCGGTAGCCGCAGCGCCGAAGTGGAAATGCTCAGCGCCGATTTTCTGAAAACGGCGCAACTGCTAAAAGCGCGCTGGCCGGCGCTGGAAGTGGTAGTGCCGCTGGTCAACGCCCGGCGTCGCGAACAATTTGAACATATTAAGGCCCAGGCGGCGCCGGATCTCGACGTGCGCCTGCTGGATGGTCATGCCCGGGAGGCGATGATCGCCAGCGATGCTGCGCTGCTGGCCTCCGGTACCGCGGCGCTGGAGTGTATGCTGGCGAAATGCCCAATGGTGGTCGGCTATCGGATGAAGCCGTTCACTTTCTGGCTGGCGAAGCGGCTGGTAAAGACCGAATATGTATCATTACCCAACCTGCTGGCGGGTCGGGAACTGGTGAAAGAGCTGTTGCAGGATGAGTGCCAGCCCCAGGCGCTGGCCGATGCCCTGGCTCCGCTGCTTGAAGGCGGGTCTACCAGCCACCAGATGCACGATACCTTTCGCCACCTGCATCAGCAGATTCGCTGTAATGCCGATGAACAGGCGGCGGACGCCGTACTGGAGTTAGCCCAATGAACGAATTTATCTATCCACATACCCAACTGGTGGCTGGTGTGGATGAGGTTGGCAGAGGACCGCTGGTCGGCGCGGTAGTGACGGCGGCCGTGATCCTCGATCCAGCCCGGCCTGTTCCCGGGCTTGCCGATTCGAAAAAACTCTCGGAAAAGCGCCGCCTGGCGCTGTGTGAATTGATCAAGGAGCGTGCGCTGGCCTGGAGCCTGGGGCGGGCGGAACCCCATGAAATCGATAGCCTGAATATCCTGCATGCCACCATGCTGGCGATGCAGCGCGCGGTGGCTGGTTTGTCGATAGTCCCTGAATATGTCCTGATCGACGGCAATCGTTGCCCGTCGTTGCCGATGCCTTCTATGGCGGTGGTGAAAGGGGATAGCCGGGTGGCGGAGATTAGCGCCGCGTCGATTCTGGCCAAAGTTTGCCGCGATGCGGAAATGGCGGCGCTGGATATTGATTTTCCACAATATGGTTTTGCCCAACATAAGGGCTACCCCACCGCTTTTCATCTTGAAAAGCTGGCAGAGCACGGCGCGACGGAACATCATCGCCGCAGCTTCGCGCCTGTCAAACACGCTCTGGGACTGGCATCCTGAATTGCTGATAACGCGGCAGAGTTAACCGGAAGAAGAGATGGCTGAACCACGTTTCATACACCTGCGGGTGCACAGTGACTTTTCCATGATTGACGGGCTGGCCAAAATCGGCCCGCTGGTGAAAAAAGCGGCGGCGCTCGGTATGCCGGCGCTGGCGATCACGGATTTCACTAACCTGTGCGGTCTGGTGAAGTTCTACGGCGGCGCCCACGGTGCTGGTATGAAGCCGATTGTCGGCGCCGATTTTAATATCGCCAGCGAAGGGTTGGGCGATGAACTGACCCACATCACCGTGCTGGCGATGAACAACGTCGGCTACCAGAATCTAACCTTATTGATCTCTCACGCCTATCAGCGCGGCTATGGTGCTTCCGGCCCATGGATCGATCGCGCCTGGCTGGCGGAACTGAGCGAAGGATTAATTGTCCTTTCCGGTGCGCGTATGGGAGAGATCGGTAAAGCGCTGCTGCGCGGTAATATGGCGCTGGTGGATCAAACGCTGGCGTTTTATCAGCAGTATTTTGCCGACCGTTTTTACCTGGAATTGATCCGCACCGGTCGGCCTGACGAAGAGAGCTATCTGCATGCGGCGATCCAGTTGGCCGAAGAGCGCAGTCTGCCGGTGGTCGCCACCAACGATGTGCGCTTTCTTGAGGCCAGCGACTTCGACGCCCATGAGATTCGCGTCGCCATTCACGACGGTTTCACTCTCGACGATCCCAAACGGCCGCGTAATTACTCTTCCCAACAATATATGCGCAGCGAAGAGGAAATGTGTGAGCTGTTCTCGGATATTCCGGAGGCGCTGGAGAACAGCGTGGAGATCGCCAAACGCTGTAATGTGACGGTACGCCTCGGGGAATACTTCCTGCCGCAGTTCCCGACCGGGGAGATGACCACGGAAGACTTCCTGATTAAAAAATCACGCGAAGGCCTTGAGGAGCGTCTGGCGTTCCTGTTCCCCGATCCAGAAATTCGCGCCCAGCGGCGCCCTGAATATGATGAGCGTCTGGAAGTGGAACTCCAGGTTATCAACCAGATGGGCTTCCCGGGCTACTTCCTGATCGTAATGGAGTTTATTCAGTGGTCGAAAGACAACGGCGTGCCGGTCGGCCCGGGGCGAGGCTCCGGCGCCGGTTCGCTGGTGGCTTATGCGCTGAAAATTACCGATCTCGACCCGCTGGAATTTGACCTGCTGTTCGAACGTTTTCTGAATCCGGAACGTGTTTCAATGCCCGACTTCGACGTCGACTTCTGTATGGAGAAGCGCGATCAGGTGATTGATCACGTGGCGGACATGTACGGTCGCGATGCGGTATCGCAGATTATTACCTTTGGTACCATGGCGGCGAAGGCGGTAATCCGCGATGTTGGCCGCGTACTGGGCCATCCTTACGGGTTTGTTGACCGCATCTCCAAGCTGGTGCCGCCCGATCCGGGCATGACGCTGGCGAAGGCCTTTGAGGCGGAGCCGCAACTGCCGGAAATTTACGAGGCCGATGAGGAAGTAAAAGCCCTTATCGATATGGCCCGTAAACTGGAAGGGGTGACCCGTAACGCCGGTAAGCACGCCGGTGGGGTGGTGATCGCCCCCACCAAAATTACCGATTTTGCGCCGCTGTACTGTGATGAAGCCGGCCAGCATCCGGTAACCCAGTTCGACAAAAACGATGTGGAATACGCCGGTCTGGTGAAGTTTGACTTCCTCGGTCTGCGAACTCTTACCATCATTAACTGGGCGCTGGAGATGATCAACGCCCGGCGCGAGAAGAACGGTGAAGCGCCGCTGGATATTGCCGCTATCCCGCTGGATGACAAGAAAAGCTTCGACATGCTGCAACGGGCGGAAACCACCGCGGTATTCCAGCTTGAATCCCGCGGCATGAAGGATCTGATCAAACGTCTGCAGCCGGACTGCTTCGAAGACATGATCGCACTGGTGGCGCTGTTCCGCCCGGGTCCGCTGCAATCGGGGATGGTGGATAACTTTATTGACCGTAAACATGGTCGCGAAGAGATCTCCTATCCGGATATTCAGTGGCAGCACGAGAGCCTGAAGCCAGTGCTGGAGCCTACCTATGGCATTATCCTGTATCAGGAACAGGTGATGCAGATTGCCCAGGTACTGTCTGGCTATACCCTTGGCGGCGCGGATATGCTGCGTCGCGCCATGGGTAAGAAAAAGCCGGAAGAGATGGCCAAGCAGCGCGGTACCTTTGAGGAAGGAGCAAAGAACAACGGCGTTGACGGCGAACTGGCGATGAAAATCTTTGACCTGGTGGAGAAATTCGCTGGCTATGGATTTAACAAATCGCACTCTGCCGCCTATGCGCTGGTCTCTTACCAGACCCTGTGGCTCAAGGCGCACTATCCGGCCGAGTTTATGGCCGCGGTAATGACCGCGGATATGGATAATACCGATAAGGTGGTTGGCCTGGTCGACGAATGCTGGCGTATGGGGCTGAAGATCCTGCCGCCGGATATCAACTCCGGGCTTTATCATTTCCACGTTAACGATGACGGCGAGATTGTTTACGGTATCGGCGCCATTAAAGGAGTGGGGGAAGGCCCCATTGAGGCGATTATTGAAGCGCGCAACCAGGGCGGTTATTTCCGCGAGTTGTTTGACCTGTGCGCCCGCACCGATACCAAAAAACTTAATCGCCGGGTGCTGGAAAAGCTGATCATGTCCGGCGCTTTTGACCGCCTGGGGCCACACCGGGCGGCGCTGATGAATTCGCTGGGGGATGCTCTGAAGGCCGCCGATCAGCACGCGAAAGCGGAAGCCATCGGCCAGGCGGATATGTTCGGCGTGCTGGCGGAAGAGCCGGAGCAGATTGAGCAATCTTACGCCAGCTGCATTCCATGGCCGGAACAGGTGGTACTGGATGGTGAGCGCGAAACCCTCGGCCTGTACCTGACCGGCCACCCGATCAATCAGTATCTGAAAGAGATTGAGCGTTATGTCGGGGGAATGCGCCTGAAAGATATGCATCCGACCGATCGCGGTAAGGTGACCACTGCGGCGGGTCTGGTGCTGGCTGCCCGGGTGATGATCACCAAGCGTGGCAACCGTATCGGCATCTGTACCCTGGATGACCGTTCCGGGCGTCTGGAAGTGATGTTATTCACAGATGCTCTGGAAAAATACCAGCAATTGCTGGAAAAAGACCGTATTCTGATCGTCAGCGGACAGGTCAGCTTTGATGACTTCAGCGGTGGGCTTAAAATGACCGCCCGTGAAGTCATGGACATTGACGAAGCCCGCGAAAAATATGCGCGCGGGCTTGCTATCTCGCTGATGGACAGGCAAATTGATGACCAGCTATTAAACCGTCTCCGTCAGTCTCTGGAACCCCATCGCTCGGGGACCATTCCAGTACATCTCTATTATCAGAGAGCGGATGCCCGGGCCCGGCTGCGTTTTGGCGCAACATGGCGCGTATCTCCCAGCGATCGTCTATTGAACGATCTTCGTAGTCTGGTTGGTTCGGAACAGGTAGAACTGGAGTTTGAGTGATGCTCGCGCATCGGTGTTCTTCGGTTTTTGAATCGTTGAGATGAACATAACGCCCGCAGCCAGGTCTGGACCGTCAGGACTGGAGTTTGACTAATACAGGAATACTATGAGTCTGAATTTCCTTGATTTTGAACAGCCGATTGCAGAGCTGGAAGCGAAAATCGATTCCCTGACCGCCGTCAGCCGTCAGGATGAAAAACTCGATATCAACATTGACGAAGAGGTACATCGTCTGCGCGAGAAAAGCGTCGAGCTTACCCGCAAAATCTTCGCCGACCTCGGGGCATGGCAGATAGCCCAACTGGCGCGTCACCCCCAACGTCCCTATACCTTTGATTATGTCCGCCTGGCGTTCGACGATTTCGATGAGCTGGCGGGAGACCGCGCCTATGCAGACGATAAAGCGATTGTCGGCGGCGTGGCGCGTCTGGACGGGCGCCCGGTGATGGTCATTGGCCATCAGAAAGGCCGCGAAACCCGGGAAAAGATTCGTCGTAACTTCGGTATGCCGGCCCCGGAAGGGTATCGTAAAGCGCTGCGTCTGATGCAGATGGCCGAGCGTTTTAAGATGCCGATTATTACCTTTATCGATACGCCAGGGGCCTATCCGGGCGTCGGGGCGGAAGAGCGCGGTCAGTCTGAAGCTATCGCCCGTAATCTGCGCGAAATGTCCCGCCTGGGTGTGCCGGTGGTATGCACCGTTATCGGTGAAGGCGGTTCCGGCGGCGCGCTGGCGATCGGTGTCGGCGATAAAGTTAACATGCTGCAGTACAGCACCTATTCGGTTATTTCGCCGGAGGGCTGCGCTTCTATTCTGTGGAAAAGCGCCGATAAAGCGCCGCTGGCGGCGGAAGCGATGGGCATTACCGCGCCGCGCCTGAAAGAGCTGAAGCTGATTGATAGCGTGATCCCGGAACCGCTGGGCGGCGCGCATCGTCACCCGGAAGAGATGGCGGCATCCCTGAAGGCGCAACTGCTGGCGGATCTGGCGGATCTGGACCTGTTGAGCCAGGAAGAACTGCTCGATCGCCGCTACCAGCGCCTGATGAACTACGGTTACGCCTGATTCATTCTGCCGTATAAATTTTACAGGGCCGGTTTTTACCGGCCTTTTCTTTTGTGGATTTTCCGTGGCAGGCATTACCCGCTGTCCTGAAACCCTGGCGAATTTGGTCAGCTATGCTTAACGGGAGAGAATGTCAGGGAGGTAAGTTGTGAATATCATTGCCACCATGGGCCCGCACGGCGTGTTTTATAAAGATGAGCCCATCAGGGAGTTGCACGATGCGCTGCAGCAACAGGGGTTTCAGCTAATTTACCCGCAAAACCGCACCGATTTGATCAAACTGATTGAGCATAACCCGCGCATTTGCGGCGTGGTGTTTGACTGGGATGAATATACCCTCGATCTGTGTAGTGAGATTAACCAGCTCAACGAATATCTGCCGCTTTACGCTTTTATCAACACCCACTCCACGATGGACGTCAGCGCCAATGAAATGCGCATGGCGCTATGGTTTTTTGAATACGCGCTGGGTATTTCCCAGGAGATAGCCACCCGTATCAGCCAGTACACCCGCGAGTATCTGGATAATATTATTCCGCCTTTCACGAAGGCGCTGTTTACTTACGTGAAAGAGGGTAAATACACTTTTTGCACACCTGGACATATGGGCGGCACGGCGTATCAGAAAAGTCCCGTAGGCTGCCTGTTTTATGATTTCTTCGGCGGCAATACCCTGAAGGCGGATGTATCAATATCGGTGACGGAGCTGGGATCGCTGCTCGATCACACCGGTCCGCATCTGGAGGCGGAAGAGTATATCGCCCGTACCTTCGGCGCCGAACAGAGCTATATGGTGACCAACGGCACCTCGACATCGAACAAAATCGTCGGTATGTACGCGGCGCCGGCCGGCAGTACCGTGCTGGTGGATCGTAACTGCCATAAATCGCTGACCCATTTACTGATGATGAGCGATCTGATCCCGCTGTGGCTGAAGCCGACCCGCAATGCGCTGGGGATTCTGGGCGGTATCCCGAAACATGAGTTTGGGCGCCAGGCAATCGCCGATAAAGTGGCCGCCACACCGCGCGCCAGTTGGCCGGTACATGCGGTAATCACCAACTCCACTTATGACGGATTGCTGTACAACACCGGGTGGATCAAACAGACACTGGACGTGCCGTCGATCCATTTTGACTCAGCCTGGGTGCCGTATACCAATTTCCACCCCATCTACCAGGGGAAAAGCGGGATGAGCGGCGAACGCATTCCCGGCAAGGTTATTTATGAAACGCAGTCCACTCACAAGATGCTGGCGGCCCTCTCCCAGGCGTCGCTCATCCATATTAAAGGCGACTACGATGAAGACGCGTTTAATGAAGCTTATATGATGCATACCAGCACTTCGCCGAGCTACCCGCTGGTAGCATCGATCGAAATCGCGGCCGCTATGCTGCATGGCAATGCCGGTAAGCGCCTGATTAATCGTTCCGTCGAACGGGCGCAGCACTTCCGCAAAGAGGTTCAACGGCTGCGGGATGAAAGCGACGGTTGGTTTTTCGATATCTGGCAGCCTGAAGATATTGAAGAAGCTGACTGCTGGCCGGTAACGCCGGGGGAAGCGTGGCATGGCTTTGTCGATCCGGATACCGATCATATGTTCCTCGACCCGGTAAAAGTCACGATTCTGACGCCGGGCATGGATCAACATGGCAGCATGAGCGACGAGGGGATCCCGGCATCGCTGGTGGCAAAATTCCTCGACGAGCGCGGGATTGTGGTGGAAAAAACCGGTCCTTATAACCTGTTGTTTCTGTTCAGTATCGGTATCGATAAAACCCGGGCGCTCAGTGTGCTGCGTGGGTTGACGGAATTCAAGCGCGCTTATGATCTGAATTTACGGGTCAGGAATGTGCTGCCGGATCTGTACGCTGAGGATCCTGATTTCTACCGCAATATGCGCATTCAGACTCTGGCGCAGGGGATCCACCAGTTAATCCGCCAGCATAATTTTGCGGATCTGATGCTCAGGGCGTTTGATGTTTTGCCGGAAATGAAGATGACGCCGCATCAGATGTATCAGCAGCAGGTGAAAGGCAATGTTGAAACGGTAGAGATATCGCAGCTGATTGGGCGGGTATCTGCGAGTATGATCCTGCCTTACCCGCCGGGGGTGCCGCTGGTTATGCCCGGGGAGATGATCACCGAAGAGAGCCGGGCAGTGCTCGATTTTCTGCTGATGCTGTGCGACGTCGGGGAGCACTACCCCGGGTTTGAAACCGACATTCATGGCGCTAAGCTGGGTGAGGACGGCGTATACCGGGTACGGGTACTGAAACAGAACTGATGCATCCCGCAGGCTGAAACGCTAACATGCCGGGAGCTACGGGGGAGATTATGCTCGGATTACAACAGGTTCACCATATCGCCATTATTGCCAGCGATTACGCGCGCAGTAAGGCGTTCTATTGCGATGTGCTCGGTTTTTCTTTAATCAATGAAGTGTACCGCGAAGCCCGGGATTCCTGGAAAGGAGACCTGGCGCTGAACGGCCAGTACGTCATTGAGTTGTTCTCTTTTCCCTCGCCGCCGCCGCGGCCCAGCCGCCCGGAGTCCTGTGGTTTGCGTCATCTGGCGTTCAGCGTGGCGGATGTCGACCGTGCGGTACAGCACCTGGAAAGCTGCGGCGTACCGTGTGAGGCCGTGCGCGTCGACCCGATTACCGGCAGGCGCTTCACCTTTTTTGCCGACCCGGACGGTTTGCCGCTGGAACTGTATGAACACGAGTTCGGATCGGCGCTGAAAATACGGTGACTATGATTCCCGGGCATTTGCAGCATTATCGGCACTGGCTGGTGGCCTTTAGCGGTGGGCTGGATTCCACCGTGTTGCTCCACCAGTTAACGCTGTTGCGCGCCGCACAGCCGCAGATATCTCTGCGCGCGGCGCATATACACCACGGTATCAGCCGCTTTGCCGACGACTGGGCAGCCCATTGTCAGGCACTGTGTCAGGCGTGGCGGGTGCCGCTGGAGGTCATTCGGGTACAGTTGCAGGAGGACGGCCAGGGGATTGAGGCGCAGGCCAGGGCAGCGCGCTATGCGGCGCTGAAGCGCGCGCTGCGGCCCGGAGAGGTACTGGCGACCGCACAGCACCTCGACGATCAGTGCGAAACACTGCTGCTGGCGCTTAAGCGCGGCAGTGGTCCTGCCGGGCTGGCTGCGATGCCGGAACGTCTGGCGTTTGCCGGTAGTGAACTGGTGCGTCCGTTGCTGTCCTGTTCCCGTGCGGAGCTGGAGCGTTGGGCCGATGAACACCAGCTAATCTGGGTCGATGACGATAGCAATGACGATGATGGCTATGATCGTAATTTTTTGCGTTTGCGGGTTCTGCCGGCGTTAATCCGGCGCTGGCCCCATTTCCCGCAGGCGGCGGCGCGTAGTGCCCGGCTGTGCGGTGAACAGGAGCAACTGCTTGATGAGCTGCTGGCTGAGCAACTGGCGGCGCTGATTAAGCCGCAGGGGCAACTGCTGATCGACCCCTTGCAGGCAATGAGCGAGGCGCGTCGCGCTGCGCTGTTGCGCCGCTGGTTTGCCTGGCACCGGGCGGTAATGCCTTCCCGGGCGGCGCTGCAGCGGCTGTGGGATGAAGTGGCTTGCAGCAAAGCGGATGCCGCGCCGCGTCTGCGTTTTGGCGCGTTCGAGGTGCGACGCTATCAGCAGGCGCTATGGTGGGTGAAAACCATCACCGGCCAGCGGGAGACCGTTATTGACTGGCCGGATACCCACAAACCTCTGCCACTGCCAGCCGGGCTGGGATGGTTACGCCGCCATGAGGGCGGAATGCCGGTGCGCGTTCCCCGTGCTGATGAACCGGTTTCGGTAAGGTTTCAGGTTGCCGGGCATCTGCATATTGTGGGAAGAGAGCGGGGAAGGACATTAAAAAAATTGTGGCAGGAGTTGGGAATTCCCCCCTGGCAGCGAGATACCACGCCACTACTGTTTTACGGTGAGCAATTGATTGCCGCCTGCGGCGTCTTTGTTACCCGTGAAGGTGAAGCTAATCCACAAACATGCTGGCATATAGACTGGCAGAAGGAGAGTGAGCAATGTTAAAGAAGGTGCTGGCTGGCGCGTTGTTGATAAGCTGGGCGCCGTTTGTGCTGGCGAAAGGCGATGCGCAGGCGGGAGAGAAGAAAGCGATGATGTGTGTGGCCTGTCATGGCGCCACCGGTAAATCTTCGGTTCCGCTGTACCCGACGCTGGCGGGCCAAAGCCAGGAGTATCTGGCGACCTCGCTGCACGCTTACAAAAAAGGCGAGCGCAGCGGCGGGCAGGCGGAAATCATGAAAGCCTATGTCAGCGGTCTGTCGGATGAGGATATTGAAAATCTGGCGGCCTATTACGCCGCGCAGAAACCATAAACAAAACGGGCGGCTCAGCGGCCGCCCGTTTTTAAGTTAGCTTATCTTCAGGATTCACTGACTACGACGGTGCCAATTTCCGGGTGGCTGAAGCTGGCAATCTTATCAAGACGCACTTCCCGTTCGCTGCCTGCGTCGTCAACGATCAGGTATTCAACGTTTTTCCGCGTCACCAGGTCATGCGCCTTCGCCCGTAATACCTCGCCGCTTTTCAACTCCAGCGTCAGTAACAGTTGATGCTGGCAGGCGAGTTCCAGATTGTCATAATCATCACAATTGATGGGTTGATAGGCATCATTCATTGACATAATCGCTCACCAGTAAGTTCGCGGCGGCAAATGCCGCCTGTTCCCTGATTGACTCCGAAAGTGCTTCGTCAGAGGCTATTTCATTCAGAACCTTTAATACGCAGCCTAATGCATCCGGGATATAGCCCAGATCGCCGCTGGCTATCTCACTATACCGCTGGCGTATTAACTCACAATATTTTTCCACATGCCCTCCTGTCAGTGCTTCAACAGCAGACTTTATCGTGGGTCGCCTGTTAAGCCTACGAAGATAAACTCTGTTTAGCAAGGTGACTATACCACACTCATTTAAGCGTTATTAGCTGCTGGCAATGCACATTTTCAGCGGGATCCGCCGGGATAAGCGCGCGGGGCGGACGGCTTTTCGCTACAATAGGCCCTATTCACGCCGTGGGGGAGTTATGGCATTAAAAGCAACCATTTATAAAGCGTCGGTGAACGTGGCCGATCTGGACAGAAACCAGTTTCTGGACAGCCAGCTTACGCTGGCGCGTCATCCGTCGGAAACCCAGGAGCGCATGATGCTGCGTTTGCTGGCGTGGATAAAATATGCCGATCAACGGCTGCAGTTTACCCGAGGTTTATGCGCCGACGACGAACCGGAAATCTGGTTGCGTAATGATCATCTGGGCGTGGACCTGTGGATCGAACTGGGCCTTCCCGAAGAGCGTCGATTGAAAAAAGCCTGCAGTCTGGCGACAGAGGTGGTGTTATTCACCTATAACCAGCGGGCGGCCCAGGTCTGGTGGCAGCAACATCAGGAAAAGTTGCGCCAGTACGCTAACCTGACTGTCTGGTATCTGGACGATCGGCAACTGGCGGCACTCAGTCAACTGGCGGCGCGTAATATGACGCTACAGGCCACGCTTCAGGAAGGCATTATCTGGCTGTCTGACGGGCAGAATAATCTGGAAATTCACTTTGAACCCTGGCAACCGGCGCAATGATTGCTCTGTCGCATACGGTGTCGATCCCCGATGATGAGCTGACAATTACGGCCATTCGCGCTCAGGGGGCCGGGGGGCAGCATGTCAATAAAGCCTCGACGGCGATACACCTGCGCTTTGACATCCGGGCATCGAGCCTGCCAGAGTGTTATAAGATGCGCCTGCTGGCTGCCAGCCACCATTTGATCAGCCCTGAAGGGATTATCATTATAAAGGCGCAGGAATACCGTAGCCAGGAGATGAATCGCGAGGCGGCGGTGGCGCGATTCGTTGCGCTAATTCGGGAACTTACTGCGCCGCAGAAGCGTCGAAAGGCTACTCGCCCGACGCGAGCCTCAAAAGAACGGCGTCTGAACGCTAAAGCGCAGAAGTCGACGACGAAAGCGCTGCGCGGCAAGGTACGCCGCATCGTGGAATAGACAGAACCAGAGAAGGGAGACACGGTGAAAAAAATTATTTTATCAGTGATGGCAGCGGTTGGGCTGTTCACCCTGATTGGCTGTAATAATCATTCTGAATCGCAGATTGTTGCACCTGCTGAACTGGCCGAATTTAAGCCGATGCAGCAAAGTTTTCGCGGCGTGTTGCCGTGTGCGGATTGTGGCGGGGTGGATACCTCTTTGTTTTTGGCTAAAGATGGCACCTGGGTGATGAAAGAGCGTTATCAGGGCAAAGCGGCCGATGCGGTGTTTTCATCCTGGGGAACCTGGGCCAGAACCGCCAATAAACTGGTGCTGACACAAAGTAACGGCGAAAAGCGTTACTTCCACCCGGAAGGTGAAGGGTTGGAAATGTTGGATCGGGACGGCAATCCAATTCAGTCGGCGTTGAACTACCGGCTTCAGCCGACCAAAGATGCGCTGCCCACCACGCCGATGGCGATGAAAGGCATGTATAAATACATGGCGGACGCGGCGATTTTTACCGACTGTGCCACGGGGCGCACCTTTGGGGTGGACGGAAACCCTCAGCTTGAGCGGGATTACATAGCGGCGCGCGGTACAGAGATGCGTCCGGTGCTGTTGATTGTTCAGGCGCATTTTACCCTGCGGGCGAACCCGGACAGCGGCGAGATGCGGAAAACGATCGTCGCTGATAGTCGCGGCCAGTTCCAGCCGGGTAAAGACTGTGATTAACCGGCGGCTCAGCGCGCCGGCTGAGCCGCGGTCGCGATGTTGAGATACAAGCCTTTCTTCAGATGGCCGACATAACTGAGCGGATACTGTGGCGCAAATGTCGCCACATCCCCTTCGCGCATATGCAGCAGGTCCGCCGGGCTCAGCCAGTTAGTTTTGGCCCGGGTAAGGGGAATACCGGCGAATTCGTAAGCGGCGCTGACGAATTGC
This sequence comes from Entomohabitans teleogrylli, assembly GCF_001484765.1. GTDB lineage: Bacteria > Pseudomonadota > Gammaproteobacteria > Enterobacterales > Enterobacteriaceae > Entomohabitans > Entomohabitans teleogrylli. The sequence continues at coordinate 304,058 of NZ_LLXO01000007.1, forward strand.
GAGCAAAAGTAACTGTCTGATGCGCCCGAATGACTGAGTTGCGCATCCGCCAGCCCGGAAACGCACTGCTGGCGAAAGTCCCGGGAAAATGGGTTCAGGTTGCATATCTGTTTTGTCACCATAAATGGCACCATTTCCAGTATCCCGCTGTAATTGTATTTCCTGCCTTCCCGGGCGTGGGCGAACTGTTTAATCTGCTCCGCCGCCTCCGGGGTCATTGCCGGCACCCGTAAAGCGAACAGCTTATCGCTATGCTCCTCTACCTCTGCCAGCGGTAGAATTTGCACGCCGGAACCGACGGCTTCGGCGACTTGCCCGTCGCCAAGGTAGATGGCGACGTGGCTGACTGAGGTGGCGCTGAATAAACGAATGCCCAGCGAGGAGAGGGCGATACTCGAAGAGAACAGCAGGTCACCCGCTTGCAACTGATCGGCTCGGATCCTGGTCAAAGACGATGGCGTTGCGGAACTGAGTTGTTGAAGCCGGATACCCGCGGATGTCTGGTCGGAAGACGAGGTGGCAATATCCAGCGTGCAGCCGGATAACGCAGCGCTGAGCAGGACAGCGACAGGCAGGTATTTCATATTGACATTCCTTTGTCAGGGGATAAAGAAACGCCCTGCCGTGGCAGGGCGTTCTCAGATTAACGCATTATCCCTTAATGCGGGAGACCAGGAAGTCGATAATTTCTCCGGTTTTGATTAGCTGCTTATCGCCTTCGCGGCGATATTTATATTCGATATCGTCGCTGTCGAGGTTGCGGTCGCCAATCACCACGGTATGCGGAATGCCGATCAGTTCCATATCAGCAAACATGACGCCCGGGCGCTCTTTACGATCGTCCATCAACACCTCAATCCCATGGCCCCGCAGCTCGCTGTAAAGTTTTTCCGCAACTTCCTGAACGCGGAAGGATTTATGCATATTCATCGGCAGAATTGCTACCTGGAACGGTGCAATAGCATCCGGCCAGACAATACCGCGCTCGTCATGATTCTGCTCAATGGCGGCTGCAACCACGCGGGTGACGCCGATACCGTAACAACCCATCGTCAGTACCTGGTTACGGCCATCCTCGCCCTGAACGGTGGCTTTCATGGCATCGGAATATTTGCTGCCCAACTGGAAGATGTGGCCCACTTCGATACCACGTTTGATCTGCAGAGTGCCTTTACCGTCCGGGCTGGGATCGCCTTCCACGACATTACGAATATCGGCGACTTCCGGCACAGCGACATCGCGCTCCCAGTTGATACCGAAGAAGTGTTTATCATCCATGTTGGCGCCAGCAGCGAAATCGCTCATCGCCGCCACGCTGCGGTCGATAACCACCGGCACCGGCATGTTCACCGGACCCAGAGAACCCGGACCAGCATTAACCACGGCGCGGATCTCCGCTTCGGTCGCAAAGGTCAGCGGCGCGGCGACCTGAGGCAGTTTTTCCGCTTTCACTTCATTGAGTTCGTGATCGCCGCGCACCAGTAAGGCAACCAGCGGCAAAGCGCTGCCTTCAACTGCTTTAACCAATAGGGTTTTAACGGTTTTCTCTACTGGCAGATTGAACTGTTCAACCAGTTCGGCGATGGTTTTGGCATTCGGGGTATCGACTACACGCATCTCCTGGGTGGGTGCGCCGCGACCGTGAGCCGGCGCGACGGCTTCCGCCATCTCAATGTTGGCCGCATAATCAGATTCGGTCGAGAAGATGATATCGTCTTCACCGCTTTGCGCCAGCACCTGGAATTCATGAGACGCGCTACCGCCGATGGAGCCAGTGTCTGCCTGGACTGCGCGGAAATCGAGGCCCATACGGGTGAAAATAGCGCTGTAGGCTTTGTACATCGCGTCGTAGGTTTCCTGCAGCGACTCCTGAGACGTATGGAAAGAGTAGGCGTCTTTCATCAGGAACTCGCGCGAGCGCATCACGCCAAAGCGTGGGCGTACTTCGTCACGGAATTTGGTCTGAATCTGGAAGAAGTTCAGCGGCAACTGCTTATAGGAACTCAGTTCGTTACGGATCAGATCGGTAATCACTTCTTCATGAGTCGGACCCAGGACAAACGGACGTTCGCCGCGATCGACAAAGCGCAGCAACTCCGGACCATATTGCTCCCAGCGACCGCTCTCCTGCCATAAATCGGCTGGCTGAACCACCGGCATAGACACCTCAATCGCACCGGCGTTGTTCATCTCTTCACGCACGATATTTTCGACTTTTTTCAGGACGCGCAGACCGGTCGGCAGCCAGGTGTATAACCCGGAGGCCAGCTTGCGAATCATCCCGGCGCGCAGCATCAACTGATGGCTGATCACTTCCGCGTCGGCAGGCGTCTCCTTGAGGGTGGAGAGCAGATATTGGCTAGTACGCATGTTGTTACGGTTCCATTTGAACGATCGGGAGCAGGCTCAGGACAGCCTGACACAAAAAAGTGGTTTAGTTTACCAGTGTGGCAGAAATGCCAAAAGAGAAGGAATGAATTTAACGTGCCTCAAGGGCAAACACTTGCGCGCCCTGTTCGGTGACGCGCCAGCGGACATTGAAATCAAGCAGATGCGCCGCGTAGTCTTTACCGGATGTTTCGCCCTTCCGGTAGGCCGGTCGCGGATCCTGAGCCAGAACTTCGCTGATAAAGCGCGCCAGATGCGGGTAGCGCTTTTCCAGCGTTATTATCTGGTGCGCAACCTCCGGGGTAAAGGTTACCGGCATGGCGGCCTCCGGGGCCAGCTGTGCGTAGCCGGCGCGCGCCTGTGGGAGGGCTTCGGCAAAAGGCAGATAAGGTTTGATATCCACCACGGGGGTACCATCAACTAAGTCGAGACTTCCCAGACGCAGGATAACGCTATCTTTCTGGCAGTCGATGCCGCGGAGTTCAACCAGCGACATGCCGATTGGGTTTGGGCGAAAGGTCGAACGGGTGGCGAACACGCCGATGCGGGCATTGCCGCCCAGTCGGGGCGGCCGTACCGTTGGACGCCAGCCGCCTTTCGCGGTCTGGTGGAAAATGAACAGTAGCCACAGATGGCTGAACTCTTCCAGACCACGCACTGCTTGCGGTTGATTATAAGGTGCGATGAGATGCAGTTCGCCGCCTCCGTCTTTTACCAGGCCAGGCTGGCGCGGTACGGCAAACTTTTCTTTGTAAGGTGAACGAATAACCCCAATCGGGTTAATGTTCCAGTCCGTCATTTGGCGCTGACTTGCAGTGCTGAGCCCAGACAAACAGCCTGGCGATAGCAGCCGGGAGTACCGCTGGTCACTTCACAGCTGTGCTGAAGTACGGCGTTGGCTTTCATTTTCGCGGCGTTGATCTGCATGCGTTTACGGGCCGTAGGGATATTCGCAGGAGAGTCCTGATTCGTCGCCTGGCAGGATTCTCCGCTGACTTCGCCGAGGTCGCGGAATGGTTTACCGACCAGATCTTCTGCGTTGGTATAGATTCTTACCGGAGTCGCCCGGGGAGCTTTAGGTTTTGCCGGCTCCGCTTTCATTGGGGTTGCCGTGCTTTGAACAGGCTCGACGGGAGATCTGCTTAGCATAGAGCAGCCGCTCAGAACGAGCGCCATTAAACAGATCGGTAAAGCACGCATAATAATTCCTCAAAAGAAAGGGTTGAACGGCCCTTATTGAATCAGTTGATTGTGCAAATAACAAGACGGGCAAACGCCCGTCCTGAATATTTCAGAGCTACCCTTGCTGATCTATTACCAGCCCTTAACGGCTCCGCCCTTAAATATTTCGTTCGCCGCTTTAGCGACTTCATCAGACTGGTACGCTTCAACGAATTTCTTCACGTTGTCGGCGTCTTTGTTATCTTCACGCGCCACAATCAGGTTAACGTACGGCGACTCTTTATCTTCGACAAAGATACCATCGGTTGCGGGTGTTAAGCCGATCTGGCTGGCATAGGTGGTGTTAATGACCGCCAGTGCAATCTGAGCGTCGTCCAGGGAACGCGGTAACTGCGGCGCTTCCAGTTCAACAATCTTCAGGTTTTTCGGGTTTTCGATAACATCCAGCACGGTCGGCTGCAGGCCAACACCGTCTTTCAGCTTGATCAGACCTACTTTCTGCAACAGCAGCAGAGAACGGCCAAGGTTAGTCGGATCATTAGGGATAGCGACCTGAGAGCCTGGCTGTAGTTCATCTAACGATTTGATTTTTTTCGAGTAGCCAGCGATAGGGTAAACAAACGTATTGCCGACCGGCACCAGTTTATAACCACGCTCTTTGATCTGCTGATCCAGGTAAGGCTTGTGCTGGAATGCGTTAACATCAATGTCGCCTTTGCTCAGGGCTTCGTTCGGTAACACATAGTCGTTAAAGGTGACCAGCTCTACATTCAGGCCATATTTTTCCTGAGCGATTTTTTTAGCTACCTCGGCGACCTGCAGTTCCTGACCGACAATGACGCCAACTTTAATGTGGTTAGGATCTTTTTCTTCCTGACCACAGCCAACCAGCGCCAGGGAACCGATAAGTGCGCCTATTGCTGCAAAGGTTTTAAATTTAAAAGCCATATCCCTTCCTTCCTCTGAGAATCAAAAAGATGTTGTGTTATTTATGCGTTACAGCACGCACGATACGATCGCCGCAGAACTGAATCAGATAAACCAGAATCACCAACAATACCAGTACAGTATTCATCACAGTAGCGTTGTAGCCAATGTACCCGTACTGATAGCCTATCTGCCCCAGACCGCCAGCTCCGACTGCACCACCCATAGCAGAATAGCCTACCAGGGTGATGAGTGTGATAGTGGCGGCGTTAACCAAACCCGGTAACGCTTCCGGCAGCAGAATTTTACGAACGATTTGCAGCGGTGTGGCGCCCATAGCCCGGGAGGCTTCGATCAGCCCGGAGGGAATTTCCAGCAGCGCGTTTTCCACCATACGGGCGATAAACGGCGCGGCGCCTACCGTCAGCGGCACGATAGCCGCCTGCAGGCCGATGGAAGTACCGACAACGGCGCGGGTAAAGGGAATCATCCATACCAGCAAGATAATAAAAGGAATCGAACGGAAAATATTTACCAGTGCTGAAATTGTGCGATACAGCTTCTGGTTTTCAACAATTTGCCCGGGGCGGGTAACGTACAGCAGAACGCCGACCGGCAGGCCGAGCACGAAACCGAAAAATCCGGACACGAATGTCATTGCCAGGGTTTCCCAGACGCCGCGCAGCATCAGCATCATCATCGCTTCAGACATAGCCGAGCACCTCCACTTTTACATTATGCTCTTGCAGGTAAGCGATAGCGGCCTGCGTATCGGCGTTGTCGCCATGCATTTCCGTCAGCATGATGCCGAATTTCACACCACCAGCGTAATCCATCTGCGCGCTGATAATATTGTTGTTGACCGTAAAACGCCGCGCGGTCTCAGACAATAGCGGCGCGTCTACCGACTGACCGGTAAATTCCAGACGCAGCAGCGGTACGCTGTCTTTGCCCGGTTCCGGCGACAGGCGCGCAGAATAATCTTCCGGAATGTCCAGATGTAAAGTGGACTGAATAAACTGCTGAGCCAGCGGTGTTTTGGGATAGGAAAATACTTCGCCCACAGTATCCTGCTCAATCAGTTCGCCATTGCTGATGACGGCGACACAATCGCAAATGCGCTTTACCACATCCATTTCGTGCGTGATCAGCAAAATGGTCAGCCCGAGACGGCGGTTGATGTCTTTGAGTAGTTCGAGAATAGAGCGGGTAGTGGCCGGATCCAGCGCGCTGGTGGCTTCATCGCAGAGCAGAACTTTTGGATTGCTGGCCAGGGCGCGGGCGATGGCCACACGTTGCTTCTGGCCCCCCGACAGGTTGGCCGGCCAGGCGTCCTGCTTGTCGCTTAATCCCACCAGGCTCAATAACTCCGTTACCCGGCGTTTAATCTCCTCTTTTGGCGTGTTGTCCAGCTCCAGCGGCAGCGCCACATTACCGAAAACGGTGCGTGAAGAGAGCAGATTAAAGTGCTGGAAGATCATCCCTATCTGGCGACGCGCTCTGGTGAGCTGCGAGTCGGTCATGGATGTCAGCTCCTGGTCGTCAACCAGCACGGTTCCCTGGGTGGGGCGCTCCAGCAGGTTGACGCAGCGAATCAGCGTACTTTTGCCGGCTCCCGAAGCGCCAATCACGCCATAAATTTGCCCGGCGGGAACATGCAGGCTGACATTATTCAGCGCCTGAATCGTTCGGGTCCCCTGCTGGAACACTTTAGTAATATTCGAAAGTTTAATCATCTGGTTATTTATTATCGTATTTTAGAAGGTTAGCCGTGGCATTGGGATGCCGGATACGGACAATGACCGTAAAACTGAATGGATGTTAAGGCATCCAGACGTCTAAATCAATCCGTATATTGGACGCTTTCTCTGGCGGTGAAACGTGCGATACTACGCGCTATTACTTTTCCATGGAGTTTTTCCGGTGGCTAAACCAGTACCTGCAATTTTTCTCGATCGCGACGGCACAATTAATGTCGATCATGGTTATGTTCATGAGATCGACCAGTTTGAATTTATCGATGGCGCGATCGATGCGATGCGTGAACTTAAAGAGATGGGATTTATGCTGGTGCTGGTGACAAATCAGTCAGGCATTGCGCGCGGTATGTTTACTGAGGCGCAATTTGAGCAACTGACTGAATGGATGGACTGGTCGCTCGCCGATCGCGGGGTTGATCTTGATGGTATCTACTATTGTCCGCACCATCCGGAAGGCTCAGTCGCTGAATTCAGCCTGTCATGTGATTGCCGGAAACCTCAACCGGGGATGCTGAATTCGGCGCGGGATTATCTGCATATTGATATGGCAGCCTCTTATATGGTGGGCGATAAGCTGGAAGATATGCAGGCTGCCGCTGCCGCGCAGGTGGGTACTAAAGTACTGGTGCGAACCGGTAAGTCTTTAACAAGTGAGGCGGAATCTGCCGCTGACTGGGTGCTTAATAGCCTCGCCGAATTACCTGCGGCGATTAAAAAGCGTTAAAAAACGGGCGTTGAGTTTAAAAACTAAACGTCCGGCATTTTTTTCAAAATTTGTGCTTGCTATCCCGGACGGTCTCCCTATAATGCGCCTCCATCGACACGGCGCTGAGCATAGCGGCGGGTTGATGTGAGAAAATCCTGAATGTCAGGGTTGACTCTGCAAGAGGAACGCGT
>NZ_KQ947379.1:0-181908 GCF_001484765.1 Entomohabitans teleogrylli
TTCCGGAACCCCCAGCCTAGCTGGGGGTTTTCTGTGCACAAAAAACTGGCGCAATGAATATTGCGCCAGCGATTTTTTGCTAAAAACAAGTTATACAATCAGTTATGACTTGCGGTAGAGATCTTTTCGCTTGTAAGGCTCTGTCTCCCCGTCCCGGCGCGTCTTCAGTAGCTTGAGTATCCACGTATACTGCTCAGGATGTGGGCGTACAAAAATCTCGACTTCTTCATTCATACGCCGGGCGATTGTGCGATCGTCGGCGTCCAGCAGATCGTCCATGGGCGGACGAATGTAGATATCCAGGCGATGCGTCCTGGCATTATACACCGGGAATAGCGGGACCACCCGGGCGCGACAGACCTTCATCAGCCGACCAATCGCCGGCAATGTCGCTTTATAAGTGGCAAAAAAATCGACAAACTCGCTGTGCTCAGCGCCATGATCCTGGTCGGGCAAATAGTATCCCCAGTACCCCTGGCGCACCGAACTGATGAACGGCTTAATACCATCATTGCGAGCGTGCATACGGCCACCAAAACGCCGCCGTACAGTATTCCAGATATAATCAAAAACCGGATTTCCCTGATTATGAAACATTGCCGCCATCTTCTGGCCGCCGGAGGCCATCAGCATCGCCGGGATATCCACAGCCCAGCCATGGGGTACCAGAAAGATGACTTTTTCATCCCGGGCTTTCATCTCGTCAATAATGTCTTTGCCATGCCAGTCCACTCTGGCCATCACTTTCCGCGGGTCCCGTAACCCCAGCTCCGCCATCAGCACCATCGACTGGGGCGCAGTGGCGAACATCTCATCAATTATCACTTCCCGCTGCTGCTCCGACAGTTCAGGAAAACAGTACAGCAAATTAATCTGCGCCCGGCGCCGGGCGCTCTTCGCCAGCTTGCCGGTAAGCCGCCCCAGTTTGCCTAACAGCGGATCGCGCACCGCCGGCGGCGTTAGCGCCAGACCAATAAAAGCCGCGACCCCGAACCAGGCCCCCCAGTAACGGGGATGCAAAAATTCCCGCTTAAACTGCGGAATAAACTCAATATTTGATTTTTTCTCTTTTTCCATGCCTGCTCTCGGGCCCGTAGTACTTTATAAATCGAGTCATATAAGGCCTATTCTAACGGCCCTGTTGACCGCAGACAAAACAAAAAGCCGGCGTAGTCACACCGGATCAACCTGCTGACTAAGGAAGAATAAACGTGGTTTTTTCTCCTCAGGGGTGATTAGCAGAAAATCAATAAATTGATTTTCCTTATTTTTCAACGGGAGATTCAGGTACCCTGGCAATGAAATGAGATTTGCCATCAAACTTAGCCGGCGCAGTGTCACACCGGCTCTCTCATCAGAACAAATCAATCAAAGCGCAATTGCGGGACCACCTCTTTCACCTGCGCGAGGTAACTGCGGCGATCGTCGCCCATCAAACCTTCACTGCGCGGCAATCTGGCGGTCAGCGGGTTAACCGCCTGCTGGTTAATCCATACTTCATAATGCAGGTGCGGACCAGTAGAGCGGCCGGTATTCCCCGACAGCGCGATACGCTCACCACGTTTCACCTTTTGCCCCGGTTTAACCAACAGCTTTTTCAGATGCATATAACGCGTGGTGTAGGAGCGGCCATGGCGAATCGCGATGTAGTACCCGGCAGCGCCGCTGCGCGTCGCCGTCACCACTTCGCCATCCCCGACGGCCAGTACCGGCGTCCCCTGCGGCATGGCGAAGTCGACGCCTTTATGCGGCGCGACGCGACCAGTCACCGGGTTCACCCGCCGCGGGTTGAAATTAGAAGAGATGCGGAATTGCTTAACGGTCGGGAAACGCATAAACCCTTTCGCCAGCCCGGAGCCGCTCTTGTCGTAAAATTTCCCGTCCTCGGCGCGAATCGCATAGTAATCCTTACCGCCGGAACGAATTCGCACCCCGACCAGTTGGCTCTGCTCCCGTTTACCGTTGAGCATTTCGCGGGACATCAGCACTGAAAATTCGTCGCCTTTTTTCAGCTTGCGAAAATCCATCTGCCACTGCATCGCTTTGATAACCGAGCTCACTTCGTTACTGGTTAACCCTGCGGAACGGGCGCTGGCGACAAAGCTGCCGCCCACGGTTCCCTTCAGCACGCTGTTAACCCAGTCGCCCTGCTGGGTTTCACTGCTCATTTTAAAACCGTTGCCAGACCGGTCGTAAGTGCGGGTTTCGCGGCGCGACATCTCCCAGACCATCTGTTGCAGTTCGCCGTCGGCGTTCAGCGTCCAGGAGATCTGCTGGCCGATTTTCAGATTACGCAATTCTTTGTCGGACTGAGCGAGCAGCGAAATGTCGCTCATATCAATACCGTACTGGTTCAGGACGCTGCTCAGCGTATCGCCGGTAGAGACCACATATTCATGAATACCGTCGGCGCCGGTGGTTTTGTCATCCAGTTCGTCCTGAGGCAAATTCAGACTTTCGTCTTCTTCCGGCGTCGTCTGGTCGATAGGCTCACTGGCTTCCGGCAATAGCGAACGGCTTTCCAGCTTTTCCGGTTCAATCACTTTTACCAGCGGGACGCTGTTCGGGTGGTAAACATAGGGTCGCCAGACGGCGACCGCAAGAGTAAGAACTGTAAGGGACCCCAGCATCACACGGTGAGGGCGGGGCAAATTATTAAATGTCCTGGCGACAGAGCGGGCTATCTGTTGCACGTATCCACTTCCTCATTAATCTCCTTTCAGGCAGCTCGAATATTGGTCTGATAGCTGGGTCAGAAACTGCGTGTAGCTATCCGGACCCAGCTTAATGGCGGTGCCGAGAGGATCCAGCGTTCCCATTCGAACCTGCGTACCTCTGGCAACGGCTTCGATGACCGCTGGCCTGAATTGTGGCTCAGCAAATACGCACACGGCTTTTTGCTCAACCAACTGTGTTCTGATGTCATGCAGACGCTGCGCGCCGGGTTGGATCTCCGGGTTGACGGTAAAATGGCCGAGCGGCGTTAGACCGTAATGTTTTTCGAAGTACCCGTAAGCATCGTGGAAAACGAAATAACCTTTTCCTTTAAGTGGCGCGAGCGTGCTCGTCAACTGCTTATCTGCTGCGGCTAATTGTGCCTCAAAATGCTGCAGGTTGGCGTCTAGTTTGGCTTTACTTTGCGGCATAAGTTCCACTAATTTTTCGTGGATTGCAACAGCGGAGAGCCGCGCCACCTCTGGCGAGAGCCAAAGATGCATGTTGTATTCCCCATGATGGTGATCTTCGTCACGTTTTCCGCTATCGTGGTGATGCTCGTGATCATCATGTTCATCAGCATCGCTCCCCTTCATCAACAGAGGTTTAACGGCGCTAAGCTCTGCCAGCGCAATCTGCTTTTGGGAAGCGAACTGCGTGACGGGTTTGTGCATAAAAGCTTCCATTTCCGGGCCTATCCATACCACTAAGTCCGCGCTCTGTAAGCGTTTTATATCAGAAGGACGCAGCGAATAGTCATGCTCAGAGGCGCCGTCGGGAAGTAATACCTGAGTATCGGTCACCCCATCGGTAATGGCGGAGGCGATAAAACCGAGCGGTTTCAGGGAGGCCACCACGGCGGCTTGGGCGCTGGCACAGGATCCAAACAGCAGTGCTACGGACGTGGCAGCGCAAAGAAGCGTTTTTTTATGTAACATAATGCAACTTATCATCGTGAGGTTTGCAGGAATTGTGATATTATAACATTCGCCATTTCTTGCAATGTTTAATTTATTTATGACGAATCTGGTTTCCCTGGAGCATATCTCCGTTTCCTTTGGCCAGCGCCGCGTCCTGTCAGACATCTCGCTAATGCTGAAACCCGGGCGTATTCTCACGCTACTGGGGCCAAATGGAGCGGGTAAATCGACCCTGGTGCGCATCGTTCTGGGTCTGATCGCGCCTGATGAAGGCGTCATTACCCGCGAACCAAAACTGCGTATCGGCTATGTGCCGCAAAAATTACATCTCGATCCGACTCTACCGCTGACGGTAAGCCGTTTTATGCGCCTGCGCCCCGGGGTACGCAAAGCGGATCTCCTGCCGGCGCTCAGGCGCGTCCAGGCGACGCACTTGCTTGACGCGCCGATGCAGAAGCTGTCCGGAGGCGAAAACCAGCGCGTCTTGCTGGCTCGCGCCCTGCTCAATCAGCCTCAGTTGCTGGTGCTGGACGAGCCCACTCAGGGTGTGGACGTCAACGGCCAACTGGCGCTGTACGATCTCATCGATCAGCTACGCCACGAGTTACAGTGCGCGGTGCTAATGGTGTCGCATGACCTGCATCTGGTGATGGCCAAAACCGATGAAGTATTGTGCCTGAATCACCATATCTGCTGTTCCGGCGCGCCGGAAGTGGTCTCCACCCACCCGGAATTCATCTCCATGTTTGGCTCCCGCGGCGCCGAGCAACTGGGTATCTATCGCCATCGTCATAACCATCGCCACGATCTGCAGGGGCGAATTATTTTGCGCAAAGGAAATGGTCAGTAATGCTTGAACTTCTGTTTCCCGGCTGGCTGGCCGGCGTTTTGCTTTCCTGCGCGGCAGGCCCGCTCGGCTCATTCGTGGTCTGGCGCCGGATGTCCTATTTTGGCGATACCCTGGCCCATGCCTCTTTGCTGGGGGTCGCCTTCGGTCTGCTGCTGAACGTTAACCCCTTTTACGCGGTTATCGCCGTTACGTTGCTGCTGGCGCTCGGGCTGGTGTGGCTGGAGAAACGTCCCCATCTGGCCATCGACACACTGCTGGGCATTATGGCCCACAGCGCCCTGTCGCTGGGTCTGGTGGTGGTCAGTCTGATGTCCAATATTCGTATCGATCTGATGGCCTACCTGTTTGGCGACCTGCTGGCCGTCACTCCGGACGATTTGATCGCCATTACCATCGGCGTTGTCATCGTGGTCGGGGTTTTGTGCTGGCAGTGGCGCAATCTTCTGGCAATGACCATCAGCCCGGATCTGGCCTTCGTCGATGGCGTTGCGTTGCAGCGCACCAAATTATTGCTGATGCTGGTCACGGCACTGACCATTGGCGTGGCGATGAAATTTGTCGGGGCGCTGATCATCACTTCGCTGTTGATTATTCCTGCCGCCACCGCCCGCCGTTTCGCCACCACTCCGGAGCAGATGGCAGGGATCGCCGTGGTCGCCGGCATGGTTGCCGTCACTGGCGGGATGGCGTTTTCCGCAGGCTATGACACCCCAGCCGGCCCTTCCGTGGTACTGGCGGCAGCGCTGCTGTTTATCTTAAGCATGATGAAAAAGCAGCCTCAGTAATACGCATTACGGCCGGGCCAGGCAGTGCCCGGCTGGCATCGATGTCTTCAGCAGATTTTCAGGTAATCGATCGCGTCGCGCAACGGCGTTCTGGCGCCGCAGCAGGCCGCCAGAACACGCCATCAGGACATCAGGGCTGTTGCGGAGGGGTAATGCCGAAGTGGCTCCACGCGCGCGGCGTGGCGATACGCCCACGCGGTGTACGCTGCAGAAAACCCTGCTGGATCAGATACGGCTCAAGCACATCTTCAATGGTTTCCCGCTCTTCGCCGATCGCCGCGGCGAGGTTATCCAGCCCTACCGGGCCGCCGAGGAACTTATCAATCACCGCCAGCAGCAGCTTGCGGTCCATATAATCAAACCCTTCGGCGTCGACATTAAGCATATCCAGCGCCTGCGCCGCGATCTGCTGGCTGATATCGCCATCGTGACGTACTTCGGCAAAATCGCGCACCCGGCGCAGCAGGCGGTTGGCGATACGCGGTGTTCCGCGCGAACGACGCGCCACTTCCAGCGCCCCGGCATCATCCATCACCAGTCCCATATAGGCGGCGCTGCGGCCAACGATATGCTGCAGATCGGCCACCTGGTAAAACTCCAGCCGCTGCACAATACCAAAGCGATCGCGCAGTGGCGACGTCAAAGAACCGGCGCGCGTGGTGGCGCCAATCAGCGTAAAGGGAGGAAGATCGATTTTAATAGAACGCGCCGCTGGGCCTTCGCCGATCATAATATCCAGTTGATAGTCCTCCATCGCCGGGTAGAGGACCTCCTCCACCACCGGCGACAGACGATGGATCTCATCGATAAACAACACATCGTGGGGTTCAAGGTTGGTGAGCATCGCCGCCAGATCGCCGGCTTTTTCCAGCACCGGGCCGGAGGTGGTACGCAAATTCACCCCCATTTCATTAGCCACAATGTTGGCCAGAGTGGTTTTCCCCAGCCCCGGCGGGCCAAAAATCAGCAGGTGATCCAGCGCGTCGCCGCGTAGCTTCGCCGCCTTGATAAAGATCTCCATCTGCTCCCGCACCTGGGGCTGGCCGACATACTCACTCAGTAATTTCGGGCGAATCGCCCTGTCGACCTGCTCATCAATGGGCAGGTTTTCCGGGGATACCAGACGGTCTGCTTCAATCATCCTTTACCTCACAGCGCCGCACGCAGCGCTTCACGAATCAGGGTTTCACTATTGGCGTCCGTTCTGGCGACCTTACTGACCATGCGGCTCGCTTCCTGAGGTTTATAGCCCAGCGCCACCAGGGCGGCAACCGCTTCCTGCTCTGCGTCATCCGCCGTCGGCGCGCTCGGTGAAGTGAGCACCAGTTCGGCAGCCGGGGTGAACAAATCGCCGTGCAGGCCTTTAAAGCGGTCTTTCATTTCCACAATCAGGCGCTCGGCGGTTTTCTTGCCAATACCCGGCAGTTTCACCAGCGCGGCAGGCTCTTCGCGCTCCACGGCATTCACAAACTGCTGCGCCGACATGCCGGAAAGGATCGCCAGCGCCAGTTTCGGCCCCACGCCGTTAGTCTTGATCAGCTCGCGGAACAGAGTTCGCTCCTGCTTATTATTAAAACCGAACAGCAGTTGCGCGTCTTCGCGCACCACAAAGTGGGTGAACACCACCGCCTCTTTTCCGACATCCGGCAGTTCATAAAAACAGGTCATCGGCATATGGACTTCATAACCCACGCCGCCCGCCTCCAGCAACACCAGCGGTGGCTGTTTTTCCAGAACAATGCCTCTGAGTCTGCCTATCACATCGCACCCCCGGGTTTAAAGAATCAAAAGTGTGTTCATTATGATATAAAAAAGGCTGGATGCATATCCAGCCCGATAAAGAGATTAAACGTCGCCCGGTCGCAGGACGGACCCGGGCTGCCAGAAAAGCAACCGGAAAAACCATTTACTGATTTTCACCCTTTAACCACAACGCCCAAAAACCCTGCTTTCTGGACCTTGTCAGCCTCCTGCCGATGCCTCAGCCCAGCCGTCCACGGGCCAGATTCAGCCGCTTATCGCTAATCTGTACGGCGTTCTGGCTGACATGACAGTGCGTGATTGCAATGGCCAGCGCGTCCGCGGCGTCCGCCTGTGGGTTGGCGGACAATTTAAGCAAGGTACGCACCATATGCTGCACCTGGCTCTTTTCCGCGCTGCCAATGCCGACCACCGTCTGCTTCACCTGGCGCGCCGCGTACTCAAACACCGGCAGCGCATTATTCACCGCGGCGACAATCGCCGCGCCGCGCGCCTGCCCCAGCTTAAGGGCCGAGTCGGCGTTTTTGGCCATAAACACCCGCTCAATGGCGAAGTAATCCGGCTGAAACTGAGTGATTATTTCCGAAACACCGGCGTAAATCAGCTTCAGCCGGGTGGGTAAATCATCAACGCTGGTGCGAATACAGCCGCTGCCCAGGTAGGTTAACTGCCTACCGGTCTGGCGAATCACCCCGTAACCGGTGATGCGTGACCCCGGGTCAACGCCGAGAATAATCGCCATCACACACCTCCGGCAGGGTTAAGAGCGCGGAAACACCCCATCAGAGTGTTGCTGCCACCTCATCAGAGATCTCACCGTTGTGGTAAACCTCCTGGACATCATCACAGTCTTCCAGCATGTCGATAAGACGCAGCAGCTTCGGCGCGGTTTCCGCATCCATATCCGCTTTGGTGGAAGGGATCATCGATACTTCAGCGCTATCGGCTTTCAGGCCAGCCGCTTCCAGCGCGTCGCGTACCGCGCCCAGCTCTTCCCAGGCGGTATAAACGTCGATGGCGCCGTCATCGTAAGTCACCACATCTTCAGCGCCGGCTTCCAGCGCCGCTTCCATAATGGTGTCTTCATCGCCCGCTTCATAGGAGATAATGCCTTTCTTGCTGAACAGATAGGCGACGGAACCATCCGTACCCAGGTTGCCGCCGCATTTGGTAAAGGCGTGGCGAACTTCGGCAACGGTACGGTTGCGGTTATCGCTCAGACATTCCACCATCACGGCGGTACCGCCCGGACCATACCCCTCATAAATGATGGTTTCCATGTTGGCGTCGTCGTCACCGCCAACCCCGCGGGCGATAGCGCGATTAAGGGTATCGCGGGTCATGTTGTTGGACAGCGCTTTATCAATCGCCGCGCGCAGACGCGGGTTAGACGCCGCGTCGCCGCCGCCCAGACGGGCCGCCGTAACCAGCTCGCGAATAATTTTGGTAAAGATTTTACCGCGTTTAGCATCCTGTGCCGCTTTGCGGTGCTTTGTATTGGCCCATTTACTATGACCTGCCATAACTCTCTCCAAAAGCGCCTGTATCAGGCGCAGCAATAACAAATTCTTCAATCGCCTGCCGGTTGCTCCACGACTTGGTGAGGGACGCCGCCTGAGGGGCCTCTACCCACCGCCAGTCCAGATGTTCACTAATAACCACCTGGCGTTCATGGGGCAACGCAAGACAGAACCAGTATTCCGTGTTGCGCACCACTCCCGGCGCATAGCGATGACGCAAATGTGAAAAAATCTCAAACTCCACGCGGCGCTGGCAGTCCACCAGAGCCAACCGCTCAGCGGCCACATCAATGGCTATCTCTTCCATGACTTCACGCCGCGCAGCCTGCAGTGCGCTCTCTCCGGCTTCCAGACTGCCGGTGACCGACTGCCAGAAGTCCGGATCATCGCGCCGCTGCAGCATCAGCACCCGCTTCGTGTCCTGCGCGTAAATCACCACCAGCACCGAAACGGGTTGCTTCCAGGCCATCTCAGCTATTCTCGCCTTTTTTGACCACCGCGATGCCCAGTTCATTCAGTGCCGTCGGGTTCGCGAAGCTTGGCGCTTCGGTCATCAGACAGGCCGCCGCCGTGGTTTTCGGGAACGCGATAACATCGCGAATATTGTCAGTGCCAGTCAGCAGCATAGTCAGGCGATCCAGACCAAATGCCAGACCAGCGTGCGGCGGGGTGCCGAACTTCAGGGCATCAAGCAGGAAGCCAAACTTCTCGCGCTGCTCCTGCTCATTAATGCCCAGGATGCCGAACACTGTCTGCTGCATTTCACCGCTGTAAATACGCACTGAACCACCGCCCACTTCATAACCGTTAATCACCATATCATAGGCGTTAGCGATGGCCGTTTCCGGCGCGGCTTTCAGCTCCGCCGGGCTCATGTCGCGCGGCGAAGTGAACGGATGGTGCATCGCCGCCAGACCGCCTTCGCCGTCGTCTTCAAACATCGGGAAGTCTACCACCCACAGCGGCGCCCACTTTGTCTCATCCGTCAGGCTGAGATCTTTGCCCAGCCTGAGGCGCAGCGCCCCCAGCGCGTCGGCCACCACTTTTTTACTGTCAGCGCCGAAGAAAATCATATCGCCGTCGGCCGCGCCGGTGCGCTCAAGGATTTCGGCAACAATATCGGCATTGAGGAATTTAGCGACCGGACTGGTTATCCCTTCCAGCCCCTGCGCGCGCTCATTAACTTTAATGTACGCCAGACCTTTGGCGCCGTAGATTTCAACGAACTTGCCGTACTCATCGATCTGTTTACGACTCAGTTGCGCGCCGCCCGGCACCCGCAGCGCCGCCACACGCCCTTTCGGATCGTTGGCCGGGCCGGAGAACACTTTAAACTCAACGTTTTTCAGCAGGTCGGCGACATCCACCAGCTCCATCGGGTTACGCAGATCCGGTTTATCGGAACCAAAACGGCGCTCCGCTTCGGCAAAGGTCATCACCGGGAAATCCCCGAGATCGACGCCTTTAATCTCCAGCCACAGATTGCGGATCAGCGCCTCCATCACTTCACGCACCTGCGGCGCGGTCATAAAAGAGGTCTCAACGTCGATCTGGGTAAATTCCGGCTGGCGGTCGGCGCGCAGATCTTCGTCGCGGAAGCATTTCACAATCTGATAATAGCGGTCAAAGCCGGACATCATCAGCAGTTGTTTGAACAACTGCGGCGACTGCGGCAGCGCGTAAAATTTGCCTTTATGAACCCGGCTGGGCACCAGATAGTCGCGCGCCCCTTCCGGCGTGGCTTTCGTCAGCATCGGGGTCTCAATGTCCAGAAAGCCGTGATCGTCCATAAAGCGACGCACAAAGCTGGTGATTCTGGCGCGGGTTTTCAGACGCTGGGCCATTTCCGGGCGACGCAGGTCGAGGTAGCGGTACTTGAGGCGCGCCTCTTCGGTGTTAACCTGATTGGCATCCAGCGGCAGTGGTTCGGCGCGGTTGATAATGGTCAGTTCGGTGGCGAACAGCTCGACCTCGCCGGTGGCCATGTCGCGATTGACGTTACGCTCCTCGCGGGCGCGTACGGTACCGGTCACCTGAATACAAAATTCATTCCGCAGCTCAGAGGCCAGTTTGAATGCCTCCTGACGGTCGGGGTCGAAGAACACCTGAACGATGCCTTCGCGGTCACGCATATCAATAAAAATCAGGCTACCGAGGTCACGCCGACGATTGACCCAGCCACACAGCGTCACTTGCTGCCCTTCATGGGACAGGTTGAGCTGCCCGCAATATTTTGTACGCATGAGATATCCCTTAACTTAGCCGCAGGCCGCTGGCTACCTGATTCCAGGAGTCACTGTCGCAGCTATTTCTGAATGTCATAACTGAATGAAAAAAAGGCGGCTAGTATACTGGATATTCCCCGCATAGATAAGCCCACTGCCGTCTTCCTGTGCGTTTACTGAGCACTCCGGCCTCTATTACACAAAATCCTTTCGGCCGCGTCGAGGCGGCGCAGCAAAAAATTCCCCAACGGGCTGAATAGCCGGGCGGCATCGCGACGAATTCTCACAAAAACTAACAATAAAGAATACGCCACTGCGCCGGGGATATGCTTATGGTGTACAACCTGAGCCAGGATTTCCGTGATGAGAGGTACTCTTTATGCTACAACTAAACGCCGCTACGACAGCGCTGGTGATCATCGATCTTCAGGAAGGGATTCTGCCGTACGCCGGCGGCCCGTACAGCGCCGATAAAGTTGTGTCGCGCGCGGCGCTGCTGGCGGAAAAGTTTCGCGCCAGCGGTTCTGCGGTGGTGATGGTGCGGGTGGGCTGGTCCGCGGATTACGCCGATGCGCTGAAACAGCCGGTCGATGCCCCGGCGCCGACCGGCGGATTGCCGGCGCAATGGTGGCACTATCCGCTGGCGCTCGGTAAGCGGGACAGCGACATTGAAGTGATAAAGCGCCAGTGGGGCGCTTTTTATGGCACCGACCTGGAGCTCCAGTTGCGCCGCCGCGGTATTGAGACCATTGTGTTGTGCGGCATCGCGACCAATATTGGCGTCGAATCCACCGCCCGCAACGCCTGGGAGCTGGGTTTCGGGGTGGTGATCGCCGAAGACGCCTGTAGCGCCGCCAGCGGCGAGCAGCACCGCCACAGTATCGAACATATTTTCCCGCGTATCAGCCGGGTACGCAGCACAGAGGAGATCCTCGCGGCACTGTAGCCGCGGCGTTATGATTTACATAGGACTGCCGCAATGGTCGCACCCGAAATGGACGCGGTTAGGGATTTCCACCCTTGAGGATTATGCCCGCCACTTTAACTGTGTGGAGGGCAATACCACGCTGTACGCGCTGCCCGGCGCGGAAACCGTGCTGCGCTGGCGGGCCATGACCAGTGATGATTTCCGCTTCTGCTTTAAATTTCCGGCCACCATTTCCCATCAGGCCGCCCTGCGCCACTGCGACGATTTGACGCAGGAGTTCTTCACACGCATGGCGCCGCTGGCGGCGCGCATCGGTCAGTACTGGCTCCAGCTTCCCGCCGCCTTTGGGCCACGCGATCTCCCGGCGCTGTGGCAGTTCCTCGACGCCCTGCCCGACGACTTCACTTATGGCGTTGAAGTCCGTCACCGGCAATTTTTCGCCAAAGGGGACGATGAGCGCGACCTTAATCGCGGCCTGCATCAGCGCGGCGTCAATCGGGTGATTCTTGACAGCCGCCCGGTGCACGCGGCTATTCCATCCACCGCCGCCATCCGCGAGGCCCAGCGTAAAAAGCCGGTCGTGCCGGTACACGCGCTGATAACCGGTAAGTCGCCAATGGTACGCTTTATCGGCAGTGATAATATGGCGCAAAATGAGGCGTTGTTCGCGCCGTGGCTGGAAAAGTTGCCGCTCTGGGAACAACAGAGCGTGCCGTGGCTGTTTTTGCATACGCCGGATATCGCCCAGGCGCCGGAGCTGGTGCGCACCCTCTGGCCGGCGCTACAGCGCGTTTTTCCGACGCTCGGCGCGGCTCCGGCCATCCCCCACCAGGATTCGTTGTTTCTGTAATAGCGACACTGGCGCCAGAGCAGGCTATCATAAGCAGTGCCATCAAACAGGTTGACACGGAGTTCCTATGGTAAGCGCGCTTTATGCCGTGCTGGGTGCGTTGTTATTGATTAAGTTTTCTTTTGATGTCGCGCGTTTACGGATGCAGTACCGCGTCTCCTATGGGGACGGCGGATTCAGTGAATTACAAAGCGCGATCCGCATTCACGGCAACGCGGTGGAATATATTCCCATCGGCCTGTTGTTATTACTGTTGATGGAGATGAACGGCGCCGAAACCTGGATGGTGCATCTCTGCGGCCTGCTGCTGATTGCCGGGCGGTTGATGCACTATCACGGTTATCATCAGCGGCTGGTGCGCTGGCGGCGTTCCGGTATGAGCGCCACCTGGTGCGCGCTGTTGCTGATGGTACTGGCGAATTTGTGGTATATGCCGTGGGAGTTGGTTTTCGCGCTCCATTAACGCACAATACGCCCCTCTCGTTTTCCCCGGATTTAAAGAGTTATGTCTGACCGCGATACGCTGTTTTCCGCCCCGATAGCCAAACTGGGCGACTGGACCTTCGATGAACGTGTGGCTGAAGTCTTCCCGGACATGATCCAGCGTTCTGTGCCCGGTTACTCCAACATCATCTCCATGATTGGTATGCTGGCCGAACGCTTTGTCACCCCGGCCAGCCAGGTGTATGACCTCGGCTGTTCGCTGGGCGCCGCCACCCTGTCGGTACGGCGCAATATTCATCACGATGGGTGCCGGATTATCGCGGTGGACAACTCACCGGCAATGGTCGAACGCTGTCGGCGGCATATCACCGCGTTTCGCGGCCATACCCCGGTCGAGGTACTGGAAGACGATATCCGCCATATCGCCATCGAAAACGCCTCCATGGTGGTGCTCAATTTCACCATTCAGTTCCTCGACCCCGACGATCGCCAGCAATTGCTCAATAAGATCTACCGGGGTCTGAATCCCGGCGGCGCGCTGGTACTGTCGGAAAAATTCAGCTTTGAAGATGCCACCGTCGGCGAACTGCTGTTCAACATGCACCACGATTTCAAGCGCGCCAACGGCTACAGCGAACTGGAAATCAGCCAGAAGCGCAGCATGCTGGAAAACGTGATGCTTACCGATTCGGTGGAAACCCATAAAGCGCGGCTGCGCCAGGCCGGCTTCAGCCACAGCGAGCTGTGGTTCCAGTGCTTTAATTTCGGCTCCCTGATCGCACTCAAGGAGGGAGCGTAATGGTCGATTTCGGCAATTTTTATCAGTTGATCGCTAAAGGTCCGCTGGCCCCGTGGCTGGAAACCCTGCCGGCTCAGGTGGCGCAGTGGCAGCGCGAATCGCTGCACGGGCAGTTTAAGCAGTGGATGAATAGCGTCGAATTTCTGCCGGCCCTGCTGCCCTGGCGGCTCGATCTGTTACACAGCGTCACCGCTGAAGCGCAAACTCCGCTCGGGGAGGGCCAGAAAATCGGTATCGAAAAACTGCTGCGCAATCTGATGCCGTGGCGTAAAGGTCCCTTTGATCTCTACGGCATCCATATCGATACCGAATGGCGCTCGGATCTCAAATGGGAGCGGGTATTGCCCCATCTTTCGCCGCTCGCCGGACGAACTATCCTCGACGTGGGCTGCGGTAGCGGCTATCACCTGTGGCGCATGGTGGGAGCCGGCGCCCATCTGGCAGTCGGTATCGATCCGACACAGCTATTTCTCTGCCAGTTCGAAGCGGTGCGTAAACTGCTCGGCAACGATCAGCGCGCCCACCTGCTGCCGCTGGGCATTGAGCAGCTTCCGGCGCTTAACGCCTTCGATACGGTATTCTCCATGGGGGTGCTTTATCACCGCCGCTCGCCCCTTGATCACCTCTGGCAGTTAAAAGATCAACTGGTAAAGGACGGCGAACTGGTGCTGGAAACCCTGGTGGTGGAAGGCGATGCCAGTACCGTGCTGGTGCCCGGCGAGCGCTATGCGCAGATGCGCAACGTCTATTTTATTCCTTCCGCGCTGGCATTGAAGAACTGGCTGGAAAAATGCGGTTTCGTTGATGTGCGCATTGTCGATAGCTGCCCGACCACCAGCGAAGAGCAGCGCCGCACCACCTGGATGACCTCGGAATCGCTGGCGGATTTTCTCGACCCCGCCGACAGCCGCCGCACTTGCGAAGGTTACCCGGCGCCGCTGCGCGCCATCCTGATTGCCCGCAAACCCTGAACCATAAAAAAAGCCCCGGCAAAGCGACCGGGGCCTGGTACATGCAAACATCATATTGGGCGACATGATGCGCGGCAAAAAAGTTGATGGCGGGCAAACTATCGGGAAAGCATCGCTTTCATTGCCGCTACCGTGGGGCCATCCACACAATAGCGACTGAACTCATCGGCGCCAGTATCGGCTGACATAGAGACGCCGGATTTACGATAGCGCATCGGCGATGGCGCCAGACATCCCGCGGAGCTGTGCAGCTCTTCCACCCCTTGCGCTATAAAGCGCCCGAGGTTCGCCAGACGCACTCCGGCACCAGCCATAATAATTGGAGCACCGCAATGCGCTTTTAGTTCCGTAATTAATCTTAATCCTTGCTCCGCCGTTTGCTGTTGACCGGAAGTCAATATCCGCGCCACCCCTAAATCGGCCAATTGATCAACGGCCTGAAACGGGTCGCGACACATATCAAACGCCCGGTGAAACGTCACCTGCAACCCGCCGCAGCGCGCCATTAGCTGGCCCATACGCGCGACGTCAATATTGCCGTCTTCATCCAGCACGCCGACAACCAGCCCCGGGAAACCCAGGTCTCGCACGGTATCAATATCGTCGAGCATGGTCTGAAACTCGTTGGCGCTGTAGCAAAAATCCCCGCCGCGCGGACGCACAATCGGGTGAACGGGAATGGAAACCCGCTCTGTGACTTTTTTCAGCACCCCCAGCGACGGCGTTAACCCCCCCTCTGCCGGAGCGCTGCACAGCTCGATGCGATCGGCCCCGAACTGCTCAGCGGTAAGCGCTGCGTCCAGCCCATAACAACAAATTTCTAATAACGCCACACTGGCCTCCTGATATTTCGCTTTGCCATTGCGCTGTGTCCCGGGTTCGCCGCCAGCGCAGATATTGTCACTCGCCCCTCACGGCTGCTCGCTGGCGACAATCTCTTCAATTGAGTATGGATGAAATTTGATGGTCACCTTGCCGTCGGTCACCGCCAGCGTCGGGTTGGGCAGCCGCTCGGCCTCCCCTTTTGGGGCGCTGGTTTTCACAAAGATCCCCGGCTGCGCCAGCCCGTCATCCGACAGTAGCGCCAGCGCCCGGGCGCTAAGGGTTTGCGGATCCCCGGGCAGGACAATTTCGATATGCTCCCAGCCCTCATGGGGATAGCGTTTTTCACCCGGCCACGGCAGTTCGACCACCAGAAACCGCCAGTGACCGACAATCACCGGCTCGCGCAGGCGAAACAGGCAAATCGGGCGGCCATTAATCATCGTTTCCGACAACAGCGAGCCGCACTGTTCCAGGCCGCGCCGCCAGCGCTGCGCCGTGGCATTCTGATGACAGCGCAGAGAAATATGGTCGGCGGATAGCGGCGCGATATTCAGCCCCAGCCGTTCAGCCAGGGCGCTCAGGTCGGCAGAGAATCGCCCCAGGTCAGCCACTAAATCCGCCAGTTGATCACACGTTTGCCAGTTCACTCTCGCCATTCCTCGCTACCACAAAAGCGCCTAATCTACCCTGTCGCGCCGCGGGCCGCCAGCGCGGCGACAAGGGCTGACGACCCCGGGCAAATGCAGTATACTTCTCCTCTTATTTTTTCCACACCCGATACGCCGCCCGCCTTCGCGCCGCGGCGTTTTAATGTAAGGTAACCCGTGAATATTCAGGCTCTTCTCTCAGATAAAGTCAGTCAGGCACTGATTGCCGCAGGTGCCCCTGCGGATTGCGAACCTCAGGTTCGCCAGTCAGCAAAAGTGCAGTTTGGCGACTATCAGGCCAATGGCGTGATGGCTATCGCGAAAAAACTGGGCATGCCCCCGCGACAATTAGCTGAACAGGCGGTAGCTCACCTCGATCTCGCGGGAATTGCCGGCAAAGTCGAAATTGCGGGTCCGGGCTTTATCAATATTTTCCTCGATCCGGCCTTTCTGGCGCAGCACATCGATCGCGCGGTGCAATCCGATCGCGTCGGTATTGCCCCGGTCGCCCGGCCGCAGACCATTGTTATCGACTACTCCGCCCCCAACGTAGCCAAAGAGATGCACGTCGGCCACCTGCGTTCGACCATTATCGGCGATGCGTCGGTGCGTACCCAGGAGTTTCTCGGCCATAAAGTGATTCGCGCCAACCACGTTGGCGACTGGGGCACCCAGTTCGGTATGCTGATCGCTTACCTCGAAAAGCAGCAAAATGAAAACGCCGGCGACATGGCGCTGGCCGATCTGGAAGGCTTCTATCGCGAAGCGAAGAAAACCTATGATGAAGACCAATCCTTCGCTGAGCGCGCGCGCAGTTATGTCGTAAAACTGCAGGGCGGCGATGAGTACTGCCGCCAGATGTGGCGCAAACTGGTAGACATCACCATGTCCCAGAACCAAATCTCCTATCAGCGTCTGAATGTGACCCTGACCCGTGACGATGTTATGGGTGAAAGCCTCTACAACCCAATGTTGCCGGGGATTGTCGCCGACCTGAAAGCCAAAGGGCTGGCCGAGGAGAGCGAAGGCGCCATCGTGGTGTTCCTTGACGAGTTTAAAAACAAGGAAGGGGAACCGATGGGCGTCATCATCCAGAAAAAGGATGGCGGCTACCTCTATACCACCACCGATATTGCCTGCGCCAAATACCGTTATGAAACTCTGCATGCCGACCGGGTGCTCTACTACATCGATTCACGTCAGCATCAGCACCTGATGCAGGCGTGGACCATCGTACGTAAAGCCGGTTATGTGCCGGAATCCGTCGCGCTGGAGCACCATATGTTCGGTATGATGCTCGGCAAAGACGGTAAACCGTTTAAAACCCGCGCCGGCGGTACGGTTAAACTCGCCGACTTGCTGGATGAAGCGCTGGAACGCGCCCGCCGTCTGGTTAGTGAAAAAAACCCGGATATGGACCCGGCCGAGCTGGAAAAACTGGCCAATGCCGTGGGTATCGGGGCGGTGAAATATGCCGACCTGTCGAAGAACCGCACCACTGACTATGTCTTCGACTGGGATAATATGCTGGCCTTCGAAGGCAATACCGCGCCCTATATGCAGTACGCCTATACCCGGGTGCTGTCGGTATTCCGCAAAGCCGGCATTGCCGAAGCGGATCTGAGCGCAGTACCGGTGCTGGAAGCCAGCCATGAAATTCAACTTGCGGTACGCCTGCTGCAGTTTGAAGAGACGCTGGCCGTTGTCGCCCGGGACGGCACGCCGCACGTGATGTGCAGCTATCTCTACGACCTGGCCGGTCTGTTCTCCGGCTTTTATGAGCACTGTCCGATCCTTAATGCCGACAGCGATGCACAGCGCCAGAGCCGTCTGAAGCTGGCGCTACTGACCGCGAAAACCCTCAAACTGGGGCTGGATACTCTGGGGATTGAAACGGTTGAGCGGATGTAATTCACATCCCCTGACAAGGCCCGTCCATCGCGACGGGCTTTTTTATATCGCCATGCTGGCGATGGTCAGAGCGCAGCGCAGAGACAAAAAAAAGCCTGCGGCGCAGGCCACAGGCAACACAGCGACGGCAGAGAAATTACCCCCGTCGCCCAAAACGCGTCGCGATTAGAACGAGGCGGTCATTGAGGCATAGAAGGTACGCCCCGGCACATAATAGTTATTACCGCTGGTCGCACTGCCGGAAGGCTCCGACGACACCGGATCTTTATCGAACAGGTTATCGACCCCGACGTTGAACTTCAGGTTCTTTGTCGCTTTGTACTGCCCGGAGACCCCGTAAATGGTATAGGCATTACGGATCCGCGCCGTTGCGGTATTGCCGCGCGATTCCTGATCCGCTTTGCTGTTCAGCCCAAGCATTTTCCCGTAGTACTGGGCGGTCAATGACATGCTGACATCCTTATTAACCTGCCAGTCGAGCGAGGACCAGGTCGCCAGCTTCGGCGTGGTCACCAGCATCACCCCCAGCGAATCCTCGGCTTTAATCATCCGGGTAAAGTTGTTGCTCAGCGACAGGCGCTGCATCCACGGCCCCATCGGCTCCTGAATGAGCGGGATCGTCAGGTTACCTTCCACCCCCTGGGTACGTGCGGAGTCGAGGTTAACCCGTTCCAGCCAGAACGATCCTGAAGCATCGCCTGGAATATAGCCAATCGGCGCGGTGGCGATTTTATCTTTGAAGCGGCTGTCGAAGAAGGTCAGCCCGGCGCCCCAGCCCTCGTAGTCAAAGATCGCGCCGATTTCCCAGTTTTCCGACTTCTCCGGCTTCAGGTTATCGTTGCCCATGGTATAGCAGCCGCCGCCGGTATATTCCGCATAGCCGTTGCAGCCAGCGCCGCGGGAACTTTCAATAAAGCCGGTACTGGCCTGGCGAACGCTCGGGGCTTTGAACCCTTCGGAGTAGCCGCCTTTCAAAGTCAGATAATCGGTGGCCTGCCATACCAGATAGGCGCGCGGCGTGGTGCGATTACCGTAGTCAGTATGATCGCGACGCAGACCGAGCGTCAGGGTTAAGTCATCCACCAGGGTAATCTGATCTTCAATAAATACCCCTTTGCTGGTGGCTTTGGCGTAGTGGTTACCGTAAGTATCCGGAGAGTTGGCTTCAACGCCCAGCGAGCGCGGATTATCCAGCTCTTCTTTCTTCCACTGCCCGCCGAGAGTCAGGTTTTGCGCCAGCAGCAGGTCGAACGGCAGATTAATATCGCCTTCCACAATCCGCTCCCGACTCCACAATTTGGTG
This sequence comes from Entomohabitans teleogrylli, assembly GCF_001484765.1. Taxonomy (GTDB): domain Bacteria; phylum Pseudomonadota; class Gammaproteobacteria; order Enterobacterales; family Enterobacteriaceae; genus Entomohabitans; species Entomohabitans teleogrylli. Next base: position 19,455 of record NZ_KQ947379.1, read on the forward strand.
TCATGGTTACCAATGGCCACCCCGTTGGCAATCAGCGGCACATCTTTTACCGCGTTTTTATATTTGTTCTGGTAAGCGCTCAACTTCGCGCTGCCGAAATCGAAAATTCCCCGGTAATCCATGGCGTAGTTTTCGCGTTCCAGCTTACTGACGCCGCGCAGGTTAATAGTGTCGCCGTCAACGCTGCTGCCCTGGATACCTTCCTCGGTCCCCTGCTGGGTTGAAAGAGAGACCCGGTGGTTGCTGTTAATATCCCAGCCCAGTTCCGCCCCATAGCTGTAAACTTTTTTCCCTTCCAGACCGCTTCCCCAGCGCAGCGCGCTGGTATCACTCTTATCCGCGTTGCGCTTGTTCCAGGAACCGTTCATGCGCAGATCGAATCCGTAGCCCAGCGGACCGCCAATACTCCCGGTCCAGGTATTGGTATCGCCGCGATCGGAATCCTGCGGCTGGCGGGTGCCGGCGGTTAACGACCCGTGCCAGGCATCGCTATTCTTTTTGGTGATGATATTCACCACCCCGCCCATGGCATCAGAGCCATACAGCGCCGACATCGGTCCCCTGACAACTTCGATACGCTCAATGGTCTCTACCGGTATCCAGTTGATATCATCAAAATAGTTCTGCTGGGTACTCTTGATCCCGTTACTGGAGCCGACGCGTTTACCGTCCACCAGTAACAGCGTATAGGCTGCTGGCATGCCGCGGATCTGAATACCGGAACTGACGTCAGTGCCGATCGCTTTTGACACCCCGGCGACCCGCTCCAGCACATCGGCCAGATCGGTGGCAGATTTGCCAATGTTCTTCTCCAGTTCTGCGGCGGTAATCACCGATACGCTGGCCGGCGCGTCTTTCAGGCGTTGTTCAATTGCCGACGCCGTAACCACCATGACATCTTCATTGCTGTCGGTTATTTCTTCCGCCATTACCGGAGCAGCCATCCCGAGAGCCGGGATCATCAGACCCATTCTCATTCGGCGGGTTATTGTATTTAATTTCATCCATGTCTCCTGGAATTTGACGGCACTATCGCTGCGCATAAAGGAAATGAGAAACAACATCGTTATGAGGATGAGAATTTAACTTAATATGATAATTATTATCAATTCCTTACATAGACAAAACGCGATGGAGATCACTTTCATGGCAAAGGTTGTTAAGTAAATGAAAATAAATGGATAATAAAAATAACACCGCGGAGGCAAAAACAGAGCTGAAAATTCCGCAAGGCGCTATAAAACGCGGCAGGCACTTATTCGTTCAGAACTCCGCCAGGGCAGAAAAATTAAGCGTTCACTTTCAACCCGGAGAAATAATGATGACGATGGGTTATTTCCGTTACTCAACGGGATTATTTCGTCAGACAGGACGCGAGATAGTTCTTAAGGGGTTATTTCCTGCCATACCGCTCTTTACCGTCACGCCATAAACCGGATGCCGCCAGTTCCGGTCGCGGGGCATAATTAACAATCACCTGAATGCCGGTGATGCGCCACGGCTTTACCAGCCGCCCTGCCCCCGGCAAATACCAGACCAGCCGTAGAGGCTCCCCGGCCTCGGCGCCGGCCAGCTCACGGGTGGCGCCTGATGCGCCGTCGAGAGCAATACAGCGCCCAGCGGCGCACAGTTTTACTTCTCCTGCAACAGGCATAGGTGCGCTGCTACTGTATCGCCATGCCACCAGAGTAATGCTGCCACTCACCTTCTCCCGGGGTTTCAGCAGCGGCGATAGCACGCGAACACCGCGCTGCGCAACCACCGGCCCTACGGCGCTGGCGGTCCACATTGCCTGTCCACCCGCTGACGCATTACCGGCCCACATCGCCAGCAGTATTAACAGCAGCGGCATCACTGCCCGCCAATCATTGCCGTCATCCGCACCTGACGGTTATCCGGCAGTTCCAGATTAGACAACACCGCCATCTGTGGAATCGAGCGGCGCAGGAAGCGCGACAGCAGCGGGCGCAGGGCATGAGTGACCAGTAGTACCGGCGGCGCCCCAACCATCTCCTGGCGGGTGATAGCCTCGCGGGTCTGTTGCAGAAGTTTATCCGCCAACCCCGGCTCCAGCGCCCCACCGCTCTGCAGCGCCTGGAGCAGCAGCCGCTCCAGCGCCGCCTCAAGGCCAATAACCTGAATTTCGCCGTCGCCGGGGAACCACTGATGGGTAATCGCGCGCCCCAGTTTGACCCGCACCACCGCGGTCAGTTCATGGGCGTCGCTCTGAAGCGGGGCATGTTCGGCGAGAGTCTCAAGAATGGTGCGCATATCGCGAATCGCCACGTTTTCCGCCAGTAAATTCTGCAACACCTTGTGCAGCGTGGTGAGGGAAACAACGCCGGGCACCAGCTCTTCGGTCAACTTTGGCTGTTCACTGCTGATGCGATCGAGCAATTGCTGGGTCTCCTGGCGGCCAAACAGTTCGGCGGCATTCTGGCCGATCAGATGGTTCAGGTGAGTCGCCACCACCGTGCTGGCTTCCACCACCGTGAATCCCTGAATTTGCGCCTGCTCCTTGAGAGCATTGTCAATCCACACCGCCTCAAGACCAAACGCAGGATCGACGGTTTTCTCGCCAGGCAGTTCGCCGGCGGCGGTTCCCGGGTTAATCGCCAGCCAGCGTCCAGGCCAGGCCTCGCCGCCGCCAATCTCCACGCCTTTCATCAGAATACGGTAGCGCGCCGCCGCTAACTCGAGGTTGTCGCGAATATGCACCACCGGCGGCAGGAAACCCATCTCCTGGGCAAATTTCTTGCGGATACTGCGGATACGTCCGAGCAGCTCGCCATTTTGCTGAACGTCGACCATCGGGATCAGCCGATAGCCGACCTCCATGCCGAGTACATCTTCCATTTGAACATCATTCCACGACGCCTCCTGAACCGGCGGGCTTTCCACAGTTTTCGGCGCCGCCCGGGCCGCTGCCGGCTGCATCTGGCGACCGCGCAGCCACCAGGCCAGCGCCAGTAGCGCGGCGGTAAACAGCAGAAACACCAGGTTCGGCATCCCGGGGACCAGTCCCAGCAATCCGAGCACCGTGGCGCTCAGCAGCATAACTCGCGGATTATTAAACAGCTGAGTCACCATCTGCTCGCCAACGTCCTGTTCGGTACTAACCCGGGTCACGATCACCCCGGCGGCAGTGGAGATAACCAGCGCCGGGATCTGCGCCACCAGCCCATCGCCAATGGTCAGTAAGGTGTAGCTTTCCGCCGCCTGGCTAAGGGGCATGGCATGCTGAATCACCCCCACCAGCAGCCCGCCGACAATATTGATAACCATAATCATCAGCCCGGCCACCGCATCGCCGCGCACAAATTTACTGGCACCGTCCATCGAGCCGTAAAAATCAGCTTCCTGCGTCACTTCGGCGCGGCGCTTTTTCGCCTCTTCTTCGCCAATCAACCCGGCGTTAAGATCGGCATCGATGGCCATTTGCTTACCCGGCATCCCGTCCAGCACAAAGCGCGCGCCGACCTCGGCGATACGCCCGGCGCCTTTGGTAATCACCATGAAGTTGATGATCACCAGAATCACAAACACCACGATACCAATAGCGAAGTTGCCTCCCACCAGGAAGTGGCCAAACGCCTCTACCACCCGCCCCGCCGCCGCCGCGCCGGTATGGCCGTCCATCAGGATAATCCGCGTCGAGGCGACGTTAAGGGCCAGCCGCAGCAGCGTGGTGAACAGCAAAATCGTCGGAAAAGCGGCAAATTCGAGGGTACGCTGGGTAAACATCGCCACCAGCAGCACCATAATTGACAACGCAATATTAAAGGTAAACAGCAGATCCAGTACAAATGCCGGCAGCGGCAGTACCATCATCGACAGTATCAGCAGGATCAGAATCGGTCCGGCGAGTATCTGCCACTGGGTGGATTTCAGGTTGCCGGGCAGTCGCAGGCGTGCCGCCAGGTTAGTCATCAGTGTCCTTCTCCGTTAAAAAATCCAGCGCCGCCGGTACCGGAAGGTTAGCCGGCTTCGGCGGCTGCATTCCCCCCACCTGGCGCCAGCGGCGCAATTGCCAGACCCAGGCCAGTACCTCCGCCACCGCGGCATACAGTTGCGTGGGGATCTGCTGGCCGATTTCCGCATGGCGGTACAGCGCCCTGGCCAGCGCCGGCGCTTCCAGTTGCGCCACCCGGTGCCGGACGGCAAGTTCGCGGATATGCAATGCCACCAGGCCGGCGCCTTTCGCCACGACCTGCGGGGCGCTCATCTGGTTTTCCCGGTAGCGCAGCGCCACCGCATAATGGGTAGGGTTAGTCACGATCACGTCCGCGGTCGGTACGCTGGCCATCATGCGCCGTCGCGCCGCCGCACGCTGCTGCTGGCGAATACGACCCTTAACGTGCGGATCGCCCTCCTGTTCCTTAAATTCATCGCGGATATCCTGGCGGGTCATGCGCAGTTTTTTCAGGTGGCTGCGCACCTGCCAGAACACGTCAAACGCCACCATCGGCACCAGTCCCAGCACCACCAGCAGACTGCTGAACGCCACCAGATTCAGGGCGTCTTTCAACGCCAGCAGCGGCGGCTCGGCAATCAGGCGCAGCATTTCCGGCCAGTTGTGCCACAGCCAGATACCGGCGACCCAGCCGACCAGCGCCGCTTTGAGGAGAGTTTTGAGTAATTCCGCCGCCGTCTGGGCGGAAAACAGACGCTTTAACCCACTCAGCGGGTTAAGTTTGCTAAAGCTGAATTGCAGCGACTTACCGCTTAATACCACCCCGCCGAGCAGCATCGGAGCGCCAATCGCCACCAGCACCAGGCCGACAATGAGCGGAAGCAGCGCCCACGCCGCCCGGGAGAGCAATAACGCCATTTGCTGAACCAGGGCGGCGCTATCGCTCAGCAGCCGGTGATCAAAACGTAGCCCCCCGGCCAGCAGCGCAGCCAGACTGCGCGCCAGCCCTTCGCCGCCCACCCAGAGAATACTCAGCCCCGCCAGCAACATCAGCCAGCCGGTCAGTTCCCGGGAACGGGGGATCTGCCCCTCTTCTCGCGCTTTTTCCAGGCGATGGGGTGTGGGGTCTTCAGTTTTTTCCTGATCGCTGTGTTCTGACACCGGCATCCACTCGCGGGCAAAAATACTGCCCGATCATGCCAGAGCCGGCGGCGGCTAATGGTGAAAACAGGCCCACAAATGGCGGCTTTATTCGCGGTTCAGAACCCCAGGCTATCCAGCAGATCGTCCACCTGATCCTGACTGGCGACCACCCCGGCCGCCGCGCCATTGACCTGCGGTCCATTGAGCAACCCTTCGCCGGCGGCTTTGTGGCGCGTCGGCGTATCGGGCATATTTTCCAGCAGCACCAGCAACAGCTGACGCTCAATTTCCTGAATCACATCCAGCATGCGTTTAATCACCTGGCCGGTCAGGTCCTGAAAATCCTGGGCCATCATAATTTCCCGCAACTGCGCGCTGGTGACGCGGGTGTGGTCGGGCACCTGCGCCAGATACTGGCGGGTATCGCTGACCAGCGCCCGGGCATCGTCCAGCGTCAGCGGACTGGCGAACCAGGCATCCCAGCGCGTCTCCAGTCCCCGGGCGCCGGCCTCCAGGGCCGTCTGATGAGGCTGAGCCGCTTCCACGCCATTCAGGGCGCGCTCGGCGGCCTGGGCGGTCATCTGAGCCACATAGTCCAACCGATCCCGGGCATCCGGGATCGCTTCCGCCGCTTCGGCGATCGCCCGATCCAGCCCCAGCTCGCGCAGGCTTTCGCGCAGCATGCGGGTCAGACTGCCAATACGGACAATAATGTCGCCGGCGGCGTGGATATCCGCCCCGTCAGGGTTAGATGGATTCATGGCCGCCTCCTCAGATACCCAGTTTCTCGAAAATTTTATTCAGTTTTTCTTCCAGGATAGCCGCGGTGAACGGCTTCACCACATAGCCGCTGGCTCCCGCCTGGGCGGCGGCGATAATGTTTTCTTTGCGGGCTTCCGCCGTCACCATCAATACCGGCAACGCGGCGGTGGCGCTATCGGCGCGGATCGCTTTCAGCAACGCCAGACCATCCATATTCGGCATATTCCAGTCGGAAATCACAAAGCCAAACCCGCCGGCGTTCAGTTTATTCAGGGCATCGGCGCCGTCTTCCGCCTCTTCGACATTGCTGAACCCCAGCTCTTTAAGCAGGTTGCGTACGATGCGCCGCATGGTTGAAAAATCATCCACCACCAGAAACTTCAGTTCTTTATCCGCCATACTGTTTCCTTCGTTAAATACCTGACGCCGCAACGGCGCTGAGTTTTGCCAGCATGCGCTGGCTTATCTGCTGTAGATCGATCACCTCATCCACCGCGCCGAGGCGTACCGCCTCCCGGGGCATGCCATACACCACGCAACTGGCTTCGCTCTGGGCCAGCGTCCAGGCCCCCGCCTGGCGCATCGCCAGCAGCCCCGCCGCGCCATCATGTCCCATACCGGTGAGGATGACCCCCAGCGCATGGCGTCCGGCATGGCGCGCCACCGACTCGAATAGCACATCCACCGAGGGGCGATGGCGGTTAACCGCCGGCCCCTGATGCAGCGCCAGCTGATAACTTACGCCGCTGCGCGCCAGCTCCAGATGGCGATCCCCCGGAGCGATGTAGGCATGCCCCGGAAGTACCGGTTCGCCCTGCTCCGCCTCTTTCACACTAATCCGACACAGCTTATTCAGCCGGGCGGCAAAGGAGCGGGTAAACCCTGGCGGCATATGCTGCGCGATCAACAGCGCCGGGACATTGACCGGCAGCGGTTCCAGCAGATGGCGAATCGCCTCGGTGCCGCCGGTTGAAGCGCCGACGGCGATGATGTTTTCCGCGCCGATGGCCGGGCCGGTACGGGTTATTTGCGCCGCCGGCGCCGGGCGCAGCGCAATCCGCGCCCGGGAGGCGGTACGGATTTTCTCGGCAATCGCGTCGCTCCAGGCGAGCATCGCGTCGCGCAGACCCGACTGCGGTTTGGTCACAAAATCCACCGCCCCCAGTTCGAGAGCGCGCAACGTAGCTTCTGAACCGCGGGCGGTCAGAGATGACACCATCACCACCGGCATGGGACGCAGGCGCATCAGTTTCTCCAGAAAGTCCAGCCCGTCCATACGCGGCATTTCCACATCCAGCGTCAGGACGTCCGGGCGCCACTGTTTGATTAAATCCCGGGCCGCCAGCGGATCCGGCGCCGTCGCCACCATTTCCATATCCTGATGGCTATTAACGATTTCGGTCATCAACTGGCGCATCAGCGCGGAATCATCCACTGACAGGACTCTGATCTTGTTCATCTGCGCTCCTTATTCAGCCCGTACACCGTCTGGCCCTGCAGTCGCCATTGCGAGATCAGGTGGCTGAAGTTTTCCGAATGGCCGGCAAACAGCAGCCCATCCGCTTTGAGCAACGGTATAAAGCGGCGCAGAATCGCCTGCTGAGTGGCCCGGTCAAAGTAAATCATTACGTTGCGGCAAAATATGGCGTCAAACGGCCCGCTCAGCGGGTATTCCTTATCCAGCAGGTTGATGCGGCTGAAACTGGTGCGCTCCGCCAGCGCCGGGCGTACCCGCACCAGCCCGGTGTGGGGACCGGTCCCTTTCAGGAAATAGCGCTGGAGCTGCTGATGCGAGAGATTTTTTAGCTCAGACTGGCGATAGACACCGCGCTGCGCGGTTTCCAGTACCCCGGAATCAATATCGCTGGCCCATATTCGCCAGCCGCCGGGGGCGGTCCCCAGGGCATCGGCAAGGGTCATGGCGATAGACCAGGCCTCTTCGCCGCTGGAGGCGGCGGCGCACCACACCCGATACTCAGCGCCGCGCTGCCGGGCATGCCCGGCGAGGATCGGGAAATGATGCGCTTCGCGGAAAAATGCCGTCAGATTGGTGGTCAGGGCATTGATAAACGCCTGCCATTCGGCCCCGGCGCTATCGTTGTCCAGCAGGGCGAGATAGCGGTCGAAATCATCCAGTCCGAGGGTGCGCAGGCGGCGCACCAGGCGGTTGTAAACCATGTCGCGTTTGTTACCCGCCAGCACAATACCGGCGCTCTGGTAGATCATCTGGCTGATGCGCCGGAACTGGTTGTCGCTCAGGACAATCAGCGGGCCTGGCGGCGCTGAAGAAAATCGCGTCATTGGACGTTGTGTGCTCCCGGGTTACGAAACAGAAAATGCCGTCGACGCGGCGCTTCAGAAGGTCTCCCAGTTTTCTTCGGCACTGGTACGCGGGCCTGCTGGCGATGTCTCACCAGCGGTGGCGGTCGCCAGCGTCGGCTTACGCGGCGCGCTGGCCGGCGTGTGGATGGTGAAGACGGCGACAGCGTCGCTCAGGCGGCGCGCCTGCTCCTCCAGCGCGGCGGCAGCGGCGGCCGACTGTTCCACCAGCGCGGCATTCTGCTGGGTGACGCGATCCATTTCCGACACCGCCAGCGCTACCTGATCGATGCCTTTACTCTGTTCATCGGACGCTGAAGCGATTTCGCCCATGATGTCGGTGACCCGGGTAACGGCGCTGACAATCTCGCGCATTGTCTCCCCGGCGCTTTCCACCAGCGCCGAACCGGTATCCACCCGCGCCACGGAGTCCTCAATCAGCGCTTTAATCTCTTTCGCCGCCTGGGCGCTGCGCTGCGCCAGATTTCGCACCTCGCCGGCGACCACCGCGAAGCCGCGCCCCTGTTCCCCGGCTCGGGCCGCTTCAACGGCGGCGTTAAGCGCCAGGATATTGGTCTGGAAAGCAATACCGTCGATCACCCCGGTGATATCGGCAATTTTGCGTGAGCTACCGGAAATATCATGCATCGTGTTAACCACGCCCTCCACCACACGTCCGCCTTTGCGGGCGGTTTCCGAGGCGGCGTCGGCCAACTGTGACGCCTGGCGAGCGTTTCCGGCATTCTGTTTTACCGTGGCGGTGAGTTGTTCCATGCTGGCGGCGGTCTCCTCCAGAGAGGCCGCCTGCTGCTCGGTACGCGACGAGAGATCGTTGTTACCAGTGGCGATTTCGCTGGTGCCGCTGTAGATAGCGTCAGTCCCTTCACGCACGCTGGCCACGGTGCGGCTCAGGGCGGTCTGCATATCGCGCACGCTGGCGGCCAGTCCGGCAATTTCGTTGCGCCCGTCCACACTAATAGTTTCCGTGAGGTTACCGCCGGCAATAGCGCGAATATGGGCCATGACCCCCGCCAGCGGCAGCAGCAGAACCCGGCGCAGGCCGTACCATACCAGTATCAGTACCGCGACAATCACCACGACCAACGCGATCAGTTGCCATTTGGCATAACGATAATCGCGCTGGCTATCCTCGTAAGCCTGTTGCCAGAGGCGCTCGTTGTGCGCTTCATAATTCAGCCAGCTTTGTTCAAAGGCGTCCTGCATGCTCTGGGCCGGCTGGGCAAAAAACGCCGCCATATCGCCGCGGGTCAGGAAATCATTCTGTTCAGTCAGCACCTGGTGGAAATCGCGATAGCGGGCGTCAAGATCTTTCGCCGCCGCGGCCAGACCGCTGCCTGGCAGAGTGTTTTGCTTAACCCACTGGTAATAGCGCTCCGCCTCGGCCAGTAACTGACGGCCCCGATTAAGCAGTTCTGTCGGGGCGATGCCCCGGAAATGGTCGCCATCCAGTTGCATCTGTGAACTGGCGCGGTTCAGATTGATGCGGGTCTGTAGTAACAGCGTCCACGTCTTGTTGAGTTCCAGTTGCTGCATCCGCAACTCCCGGGACAACGAAAAACTTTGCTCACTACGCTGCAGCGATTTAAAAAACAAACCGCCGGAACACAACTGTAGTAACGCGAACACGCCCAGCACTATCATCAGCATGGTGACGATACGAACCCGATTTAACATTTCCCAATCCCCACTCTCTTCCTGGTGATGGCGTTATCGGCAAAGCGCGCGGGAACTTTAGGGTTACCCGCGCGCTGATGAGGGATATCTCACTGCCCGACTGCCGGCGGCGCATGAGCCGGGAACCTGGAGCGACAGGCATTGAGGGGATGGGCGGCGTCAGGCGCAACCACCCGAAGTGAAATAACTACGGCGCGCCCACGGCGGCGGCGCTGTCCACCAGCGCCATCTCTTCGCTGTTGAGCAATTTTTCAATATTCACCAGAATCAGCATTCGTTCGCCCACCGCCCCGAGACCAGTGAGGTACTCAGTGGACAGAGTGACGGCGAACTCCGGCGCCGGGCGGATCTGCTCAGCAGTCAGCGACAGGACGTCGGAGACGCCATCCACCACAATTCCCACCACCCGCTGGCCGAAACTGAGCACAATCACCACGGTATTGTCGTTATACTCCACCGCCTGCTGGGCGAACTTAATCCGCAGATCGACAATCGGCACAATCACCCCGCGCAGGTTGGTGACCCCTTTAATAAACGGCGGAGTGCTGGCGATGCGCGTCACCCGATCGTAGCCGCGAATCTCCTGGACCTTGAGAATATCAATACCGTACTCTTCGTTGCCGAGCGTAAAGACCAGAAACTCCTGCCCGGAGGGCTCACCGCCCAGGCGGGTCACATTGCTCATTCCTGTCATGATTTATCCTGCCACCAACGTTGACGCGCCGGCGTCGCTGGTCGCCAGGCGCAGTTCATGATTCAGCCCGGGTAGCGCGGCAACGTCGACAATCAGCGCCACACTGCCGTCGCCGAGGATCGTCGCCGCGGAGATACCCGCCACTTTGCGGTAATTGCTTTCGAGATTCTTAACCACTACCTGGTGCTGGCCGAGAAGCTGATCCACCAGCAGCGCGTAGCGGCGGCTGGCGCTCTGCAAAATCACCACGATGCCGCGGGTAGCCTCGGTTCTGGCGCCCTGCACATCGAACACTTTCCACAGTTCTATCAGCGGTAAATATTCGCCGCGTACTTCCAGCATCCGTTCCCCACCGGCCAGCGGATGCAGCGCCTGCGGACCGGGCTGCAGAGATTCCATTACCGCGCTAAGCGGCAGGATAAATATCTCATCCCCCACCTGCACCGACATACCGTCGAGAATCGCCAGCGTCAACGGCAACAGAATCCGCACCGCGGTTCCGCGACCGGGTCGTGAGGCGATTTCAACCTGGCCGCCCATCTGCTGGATATTGCGCTTCACCACATCCATCCCGACCCCGCGTCCGGAGACATCGGTCACCTGCTCGGCGGTAGAAAAGCCGGGGGCGAAAATCAGCATCGCCACATCGTCGTCGCTCATCGCTTCGTTGACCGCGATACCCTGCTCGCGGGCGCGCGCCAGAATGCGCTGGCGGTTCAGACCCGCGCCGTCATCGGCGACTTCAATACAGATATTGCCCCCCTGGTGGCTGGCGGAAAGGGCCAGTTGCCCACAGGCCGGTTTACCGGCAGCCAGCCGCTGATCCGCGGTCTCAATACCGTGATCGAGGCTGTTGCGCACCAGATGCGTTAACGGGTCGATGATACGTTCGATCAGGCTTTTATCCAGCTCGGTAGCAGTGCCCGCAAGGGTCAGTTCAACCTGTTTGTCGAGCCTGGCGGCTAAATCGCGCACCAGACGCGGAAAACGACTGAACACATACTCCATCGGCATCATACGAATCGACATCACCGACTCCTGCAAATCCCGGGCGTTGCGCTCCAGTTGCCCCATGCTGGTCATCAGTTCGCTGTGCGTCACCGGATCGAGCTGCCCGGAAAGCTGGGCCAGCATCGACTGGGTAATCACCATCTCGCCGACCAGATTGATCAACTGATCCACTTTCTCCACCGCCACCCGGATACTGGTGGACTCCGGCGCGCGCGCGGTCTTTTCCGCAGCGTCGCGGACGGGCGTCGGCGCGATCCGGGGCGCAGGCGGTTCACTGGCCGGTTGCGGTGATTCCTCCAGCGCGGCGAAAACAATTTGCTGCGGTTCGATAACAAAGCACAGTACCGCGGCGATATCCTCCTGGCTGACGCTGCTTTCCAGTACCACATCCAGCTTAGCGGCGTCTTGTTGCAGTATCTGCGTCACCTGCCCGAGATTGCCCAGCTCTTCGAGTAACAGCTCGCACTCCCGGCCCTGCAACTGGCTCAGCACCACCCGCAGTAATGGCGCGTCGCGGGTGGCGTCAACTACCGTCAGCGGCGCGCTGGCCGACGCCGTCCCGGCCGCTTCCAGCGCCAGTTGACGCAGCGCGTCGCAGATACCGGCAAAACTGTCTATATCGGGATCCTGGGCGTTTTTACAGGCGTTAAGTTGGTCCTGCATGATGTCTTTAGTTTCCAGAAACAGGCTGATGATCGCGGCGTTCAACCGCAGCTCGCCGCGCCGGGCAAAATCCAGCAGATTTTCCAGCAGATGGGTGGTCTCCTGTAGCGTCTGGAAACCGAAAGTGCCGGCGCCCCCCTTGATGGAGTGGGCGGCGCGAAATATCGCATTCAGCCGTTCCGGGTCCGGCGCCTCCGGCTCCAGCGCCAACAGATGGCGCTCCATATCCGCTAACAGCTCATCCGCCTCGTCAAAAAAGGTTTGCCAGAAATCACTGATATCGATACTCACGCGATCACCTCTTACCGGTTGACGTTGGCGCACTTTGCGCTGGCGCGACGCTGTTTTCCTCCGGGAGCAGATCGGGCAGCGGCACATTCTGGCTCTCGGCATTCTCGTGGACAATGATCTGTTCCGCCTGCTTATTCAGTACCAGCAGGCTGATGCGCCGGTTAACCGCATCGCCAGGGTGGCGGTCCGCCAGCTTCATGGTGGCGGCCATCCCCACCACGCGCAGGACTTTGCCGTCATCCAGCCCCCCGGCCACCAGCTCGCGGCGCGATGCGTTGGCCCGATCGGCGGAGAGCTCCCAGTTGCTGTATCCCCGCTCGCCGCTGGCATAAGGGAAATCATCGGTATGTCCGGCGATACTCACCCGGTTCGGCACCTCGTTGAGCAACGGCGCAATAGCGCGCAGAATGTCGCGCAGCCACGGGCTTACCTGCGCGCTGCCGGTGGTAAACATCGGTCGGTTCTGGCTGTCGAGGATCTGGATCCGCAGCCCCTCCTGCACCAGGTCCAGCCGTAAATAGGGCCGCAGCTCGCGCAGTTTCGGATCGGCTTGCGTCAACTGATCCAGGTCGCCGCGCAGTTTCTTCAGGCGCTGCCGCTCCTGCTGGCGCCGGTTATCAACGTCGGTGGGCTGTTGTTTCTTCACCACGCCGTCCTGTTGGGTGTAATCATCACCGCCGCCGGGAACCGGACTTTCACTGTCGGCCAACTGGCGTCCGCCGCTGATAGCTACCGACAGCGGCGTGCGGAAATAATCGGCGATTTGCGCCAGCTCGCGAGGGCTGGCGATAGAAATCAGCCACATCACCAGAAAGAATGCCATCATGGCGGTCATAAAATCGGCGTAGGCGATTTTCCACGAGCCATGACCACCGCCGCCGTGCCCCTTTGGCCGACGACGTTTGACAATCACCACCGGGCGGTTCTGGTGTTTCATGCGTCTTCCGTCACCTGCGGCTGCGCTGGCGTTTTCACCGCCCGGACATGCTCTTCCAGCTCAATAAACGAGGGTCGCTCGCTGGAATACAGCGTCTTACGGCCAAACTCGACGGCTATCGACGGCGCGTAGCCGTTGAGGCTGGAGAGCAGCGTCACCCGAACGCATTGCATCATTTTGGTGGTTTCCGCGCATTTCTGGCGCAGCACCGTGGCCAGCGGCGAAACAAACCCGTAGGCCAGCAAAATACCGAGAAACGTGCCGACCATCGCATGGGCGATCAGTGCCCCCAGTTCTCCTGCCGGGCGATCCGCCGACGCCAGGGCGTGTACGACCCCCATCACCGCCGCCACAATACCAAATGCCGGTAGCGAATCCCCCATCAGCGCTAAACTGTTCGCCGGAATTTCGCATTCGCTTTCATGGGTTTCAATTTCTTCATCCATTAATGCCTCAATTTCGAAGGCATTCATATTTCCGCTGATCATCAGACGTAAATAGTCGACGATAAAATCGCGCATTACCGCATCGGCGAGAATTCGCGGATAGCTGCTAAAAATTTCACTTTGGTGAGGATTTTCGATGTCGTTTTCCAGTGAAAACATTCCCTGCTGGCGTGATTTGGCCATCAGGCGATATAGCAGCGCCATTAAATCCATATACATGACTTTAGTGTAGCGGGAGCGGCGAAATAATAACGGCAGCGCTTTGACAGTACTTTTAATCGCTTTACCATTATTGCCGACAATAAATGCGCCAATGCCGGCGCCGCCGATGATGATAAATTCAGCAGGCTGGTATAATGCCCCGGGGTGGCCGCCCGACAGCATATATCCACCGAATACGGTGCCAAGCACCACCAGATAACCCACTAAAATCAACACAACGCTACCCCCGGCTATAAATGGCTACAGGAATCACACCGCGGAGGGAGAACAGGGTAAAAAAAAGCAGCGGCACGCGCGCCGCTGCTGGTGAAAACCTCTGTGCCAGGCAATCAGATCGCCCGTCCCACCTGTTCATCCAGCAGTTGTGGGATAATATCGGCAGCGTCGCCGGAAAGTTTACGCCTTTTTACCGCCCGGGAAGGCGGCTGGCATAAACTGCAGACAAAACTACTCGCCGGCTGATGAGCATGAGTAATAAAATTGCCGCCGCAGCAGTGGCAGGGCGTCAATTGCAGCATGCCGCTCTCCACGAAGCGCACCAGCGTCCAGGCGCGGGTCAGGGCCAGCAGCGGCCCCTGTTGGTGCTCCTGCTGGGGACACTGTTCCAGATACAGGCGGTAAGCTTTGATCACCGCTTCCACCCCATTGCACAGGCCGCTGCGCAGCAGAAACTGCCAGGCATTGCAGAACATCGAAGCGTGAATGTTCTGCTCCCAGGTCATAAACCAGTCGGTGGAGAAAGGTAGCATCCCTTTCGGGGGCGGGCTGCCGCGCAGCTCTTTGTACAGTTTAATTAGCCGCCCGCGGCTTAACTGTGTTTCGCTCTCCAGCATCTGCAGTCGCGCGCCCAGGGCTATCAGCTCCATCGCCAGTTGAATATCCCGCGCTTCCTGAATAATACTTTTCTCCCCCATCGCTCAGGCCCTCTTCTTGCGCGCTGATTCGCCCGACGCAGCGCCGGACAGCAGCCGGGTGGAGAGCAGAATACCGGTATGGACCTGCTGTAAATCATCCACCCGCGAATCCTGAGTCAAACGCTGAATAGTCTGGCGATCGGAAAATCGAAACTGGCATATTAACTGGTTAGTTTCCGCCAGTTTTACCATTTGCGGCAGGGTTAATTCACTCAACGTCAGCGCCATTTCATCATTAATTCCCAGACGAAACATCGCAGAGGCTTTATCCTGACTAATTAATCGTTGTGCCAGAAGTAGCCAGGAGAGATTTATATCATATATATGTTTAAGCAACTCGGTGGTATGCATGTTTCCCATCCCGAATAACCAACGACTGTTTTATGCGGTAATACCGCACCCCGTGATATAAAAATAAAAGCGATCAGGCAAATCCCCGTTAACCGGGATAGATTCCTGTCCGTAACGCAAAAAACATTCTGCCTGTTATCAAATATTATGGCAGTTCATACTCAGGTTATACCCGTTATGGTTCAGATTGCAGACGCGATGGTGTATTACCCGGCTCCTCCATGATCCCCGCACTGCAGGAACAGCAGCCAGCGCTGTTCAAAAACGCCTGGTACGTTTTATCCCGATTTATCCTGAGCTCGAAGTGTGTAGAGTATATGACAATTGACTAAGATTTTTCCTGGTGCGAAGAGACTCTACCCGCCCCCTCAGGGACATACAATCCGCCTTGCGGCTTTGCATCCCTATTATGTGACATGCATCACATAATTAATATGAATTTTTATAAGGGAAAGTATCAGCTAAACTTTTTATTTGTTGATTTAATCATCAACGCTGAACAACGGGTTGTTTTATCACCGCTTACCGCCAGCGCACACTTTATATCCAGCGTTGCTCTTCACTACCTGACTCGTAGGCCATCGGATTTTTATGTTAACCCGGTCACAGGTTAACCCTGAAATTTGTAATAGTATATATTTTTCAAAAGGTTAACTTTTAAAGCATGTTAATAGTTAACCGCATCAATTAATAAAATAAATTAATTCATAAAACCAATACTCATTTAAAATAAAATCAGCCTGTATCACAGCGATAAAGTAAGCATTAACAAATTTGTCAGACCATCAGAAATAATTGTTGTTAAGCAGGATTAATGTTTTATCACGTTTTCCAGCCGCAGCCGGATCGCCTGTGGTGAAGGCCCCGGAAAACCAGACAGTCTGAGCGGGTGAAGGAGGAGGCTCTGTGAATTACACGCATATTCTGGTCGCGGTGGCCGTGACGCCGGAAAGTCATCAGTTACTGGAGAAGGCGGTATCTATTGCCCGCCCCTCCGGCGCCCGGGTGTCGCTGATTACCCTGGCGTCCGACCCTGAACTCTATAATCAGATGGCCGCCCCGATGATGGAGAACCTGCGCGAGCTGATGCATGAAGAAACGCGACTATTTATGGATGAGTTGCAGGCGCGCTGCCAGTATCCGATTCACCAGACTATTATCGCCAGCGGCGAGCTGAGCAACCATATTCTGGCGGCCTGCAAGCGGGAACACATTGATCTGGTGATTTGCGGCAACCATAACCAGACCTTCCTCAGCAAAGCCACCTGCTCCGCAAAAGCGATTGTCAGCGCCAGTAAAGTGGATGTGTTGCTGGTCCCCCTCACCCCCAATGCCTGAACCGGGGCAGCCATCGCTGCCCCCGAGCATCAGGCCAGCTTAGGAAAAGTAACCACCTTTTTTTGCATAATGCTTCCCGCGCTGCGCTGCGCCACCTGGCGTAAATCGCGAATAAAATTCTGCTGCCAGCTGTCAATATCATTACGCGTCAGCACCTCCATGCTGTCGCTGTGGCGGGAGATACGCTCGGCAAGGGGCATTTTCAGCGCGCGGTGCAGCGCATCAGCCACTTCGTCGCGATCGTACGGATTCACCAGTAGTGCCGAGGTGAGCTCATGGGCGGCGCCGGCGAACTGCGACAGCACCAGTACCCCGGGGTTAGCCGGATCCTGGGCGGCAAGATACTCTTTAGCCACCAGATTCATCCCGTCGCGCAGCGGCGTCACCAGCCCGACCTCCGCGTAGCGAAACACCTTCATAAGGATTTTGCGATCGAAGTGCTGGTTGAGATAGTAAAGCGGCGTCCAGCCCAGTTGCCCGAACTTCCCGTTGATACGCCCGGCCTCGGTTTCCAGTTGATGACGGATATCCTGATAGGCCTGTACTTCGCCCCGCGAAGTGGGCGCAATCTGGGTGTAGCGAATTTTACCGTGATGCTCCGGGTATTTTTCCAGCAGGGTTTCGAAGGCCAGAAAGCGTTCCGGCAGCCCTTTTGAATAGTCCAGGCGCTCCACCGAAAAGATATTGTTGATATTACGCAGCTCTTCTTTGATCTGCGCCATACGCGGCGGTAGCGGCCCTTCGGCCTGGCGGCGAATTTCCTGCGGCTCGATGCCTATCGGGTAAACACCAGCGCGAAATGATTTGCCCCACGCCTGCCAGCAGCCATCAGCCACTGAGTCCAGCCGCGTATGAGTAGCAACCGCATCCAGAAACGCCTGCTTATCGCTCCCGGTCTGAAAACCGAGCAGGTCATAATCACAGAGTTGTTCAAGCAGTTCTGCATGGGGCGGCAGGGAATTGAAAATTTCCGGCGAGGGAAACGGAATATGCAAAAAGAAGCCGATGCGATTCATACAACCGCGCTTGCGCAGTTCAGCGGCAAAAGGCAGCAGGTGATAATCGTGGATCCACAGAATATCGTCAGGCTCGATCAGTGGCAGCAATTTGTCCGCCAGCAGCGCATTCACCCGGCAATACCCCTCCCAGGCTTCACGTTGAAAATTGACCAGATCCAGCCGGTAATGGAAAGCGGGCCACAGCACGGCATTGGAAAACTGGCTGTAATACTGTTCGTAATCGTCTTCGCTGAGATTAAAGGACGCCCAGGTAATATTGCCCCGGGTCACCGTCTTTAGCGGTTCCCCGGCATTCCCTACCTCCCCGCTCCAGCCGAACCATAATCCCCCGGCATTCTTCAGCGCCCCGAGCACCCCGACAGCCAGCCCGCCGGCGCTGGTCTGTTTATCATCCGGTTGCGCAATACGATTAGAGACTACGACTAAACGACTCATCTGTTTCCCCCTTAAATAGTGGCAAATTCTTGTTCTCCTCCAGACTCTGGACGGTGCTTTTCAACCAGCGGTGGACCTCGCTGACGTCACTCAGGCGCCAGCGGGCATCGGTGTCACCCGGCCCGACCTTGACGCTCACGCCCTGGCGCCGGTTCACCGCCAGAAATCCGCTCTCATCGGTCAGGTCATCCCCTAAAAAAACCGGCTTACGTCCGGCAAATGGCGCTTCGTGCATGAATGCCTCAATGGCGGCGCCCTTGCTCACCCCCGCCGGACGGATTTCCACCACGCATTTCCCCGGCTGTAGCGCCAGTTGTGGATGCTGCGCCACCAGCCGACGGGCCAGCGCAGCAATAGCGCGCTCATGCTGCGGCGCCTGGCGATAGTGGAGCGCAAACGCCGAGCCTTTTTCTTCCAGCAGACTGCCGGGTAACGCCTGTAACGCAACGCTCAGCGCCTCACGCAGTTGCTGCATCAAGGCCGCCGGCAGCGCAGTGCGATGGGTTTGGCCGCGCGCGTCGCGGCGTTCAGCGCCGTGAACCCCGGCCAGCGCGACGCGCAACGGCTGAGTCAATGCGTCCAGTTCAACCATTGAGCGCCCGGAGACCAGCGCCAGCGCGCCGTTGCTGATCTCCGACAGCCGCTGTAGCAGCAGTCGGACATTTTCCGCCAGCGCCACCTGGTCCGGATGCGGTTTGAGTTCGGCCAGGGTGCCGTCAAAATCGAAAAAGAAAGCGTAGTTTCCGGTCAGTAATGGTGGTACAGACAACCTTTCAGCCACCCGCATTCCCCCCTTTAGCAGCATGTAAGAACATCACAAAACAATTACTGGAAATTATCATTAGCCGTATAAGTATAGTCAGACACCCGCAGCGCGCCACGTAACAAACCGTTCACAACCCCAGGCGCGGCGGGAAAACCGCCCAGGAATGGTCCGAATTCGCACCCGGACAACGGCTTACTTTCATAAGAAAAAAGAATATATCCTTACCGGCATCACGCTCAGAAGAGAACAAAAAAGGCGAACCCGTAGGTTCGCCTCAGCGTGCTGACAAAGGAGCAAAAAGCGTGACTTTTCCTGCTTTGCGGTTATCGGTGGCGCCGGGTATCCGGCGCCATAATCGACAGGGTTACAGGGTGCTTTTAGCCTTTTGCTTGTAGCGGTCGAAAATCACCGCCGCCAGCAGGATCAGGCCGCGCACCACATACTGGGAGAACGGAGAAATGTTAAGCAAGTTCATGGCGTTTTCCACGGTGCCGAGAATCAGAATACCGGCCACCACGTAGGAGATCTTACCAATACCCCCTTTCATCGACACGCCGCCCAGCACGCAGGCGGAGATGACAATCAGCTCATAGCCGATAGAGGTCATCGGCTGGCCGCTGGTCATACGCGAGGCGAGAATAATCCCGGCCGCCGCGGATACCAGACCGGACAGAATAAAGATAATGATCTTGGTACGCACCACCGGTACCCCGGCGAGACGCGCCGCTTCTTCATTACCGCCAATCGCCAGGGTATTGCGCCCAAAGGTGGTTTTATTCAGCAGGAAGCCGAATATCGCCAGGCAGATCACCGTCAGCCAGATAGGCGCCGGCAAACCCAGCCAGTTAGCGTAGCCGAGGGCGAAGAAGCGCTCATCTTCAATCCCCACCGCTTTACCATCGGAGATGATATAGGCGAGGCCGCGGACAATTTGCATGGTCGCCAGGGTGGTGATCAGCGCGTTAATCTTCAGGCGGGCAATGACAAACCCGTTGACCAGGCCGCAGGCCGCCCCGAGCAACAGCCCGGCGCCAACGCCAATCCACAGGCTTTCACTGAGGTTGATGACCACCGCGGTAGTAACCCCGGCGCAGGCGATCACCGACGCCACGGACAGATCGAAATCCCCGGAAGCCAGACAGAACAACATGCCACAGGCCACCATTCCGGACATCGAGATAGCCAGCCCCAGCCCTTTCATATTCACAAATGACGCAAAGTTGGGCACAAAAATCGAACAGGCAATAAATAACACTGCAAACACCACCAACATTCCGTACTGATCCCAGATACGGGCAAATGATAGCGATGACTTCGCGGTACCTGGTGTAGTTAACGACGACATATCTGCATCCTCTTACTTATGCCACGGCCTGGCTGACTTTCGGCATCGCCAGGCTCAGGGCCTGCTGCTCTGTCGCCTGGTCGTGTAACAGTTCTCCGGCTATTTCCCCTTCGCGCATCACGACAATCCGGTCAGCCACGCCCAACACCTCCGGTAAATCGCTGGAGGCAAACAGCACCGCCACCCCCTGGGAAGCCAGGGCGTAGATGACGTTATAGATTTCATGCTTTGCCCCGACGTCGATACCGCGGGTCGGTTCATCAAGCAGAATCACTTTCATCTCTTCGGACAGCCAGCGTCCGAGAATCGCTTTCTGCTGATTGCCGCCGGAAAGATTCATAATGAGCTGGCCGGCGCCAGGGGTTTTAATATTCAGAGAACGAATATGCTTGCGGGCATTTTCATTTTCCCACGGCTGGTTTATCAGGCAGCCGGCCTTGATGTATTTGCGGCGGGCGCTGATATTGATGTTTTCCTGTACCGAATGGACGGGGATGATACCATCCGCCTTGCGGTCTTCCGGGCACAGCATGATACCGGCGCGGATCGCATCCGCGGGCTGGCCGATGTTGACCGTCTGACCGTCCACCAGCATCCGGCCTTCTGTCGCTGTTGTGGCGCCAAACAGACCTTTCATGAGTTCAGTACGACCGGCGCCGACCAGACCGAACAGGCCGACAATCTCCCCGCTGCGTACCGACAGCGAAACCGGCTTTTTCACCCCGGGCGCTTTCACCCCCTCCAGGCGCAGACGCTCCGCGCCATAAGCGCGCGGCTGCCAGCCGTAAATATCCCCCAGTTCGCGGCCCACCATGGCTTTAACCAGCACATCATGGTTGACCTTGTGCATATCATCGAAGGTGCACACGTAGCGGCCATCCTTAAAGACGGTAATGGCATCGCTGAGGGCGAAAATCTCCTCCATACGATGGGAGACGTAGAGGATCACCCGTCCTTCCGCGCGCAGTTCGCGGATCACCCGAAACAGATGTTCTATTTCGCGGGCTGACAGAGAGCTGGTAGGTTCATCAAAAGCGATAATTTTCGCATTACGCGCCAGCGCTTTGGCGATCTCCACCATCTGCCACTGGCCGATGGAGAGATATTTCAGAGGGGTTCGCGGGTCGATATCCAGCCCGAGATGTTCCAGTTGCAGTTTTGCCTCATAGTTGAGCAGCGACTGGTTGACGATGCCCGCCCGATGCGGCAACTGACCCAGCCAGATGTTTTCCGCCACCGTCATTTCCGGCACCAGGTGGAGCTCCTGGTAGATGATGGCGACCCCGGCGTCCAGCGCCGCGGCGGTGTTGCTGAACGAGACGTCCTTACCCTGAATAGCGATCGTGCCCGTCGTCGGTGTGTAGTTACCGCTAAGGATCTTCAGCAGGGTCGATTTCCCTGCGCCGTTTTCCCCCATTAATGCATGAACCTGCCCGGCGTGGCAGTCAAAGCTAATATCCTGCAGCGCCTTAACGCCGGGGAACGATTTCCCGATACCGCGAAAAGATAGCCAGGGTGTCTGCTGCATAAACCCTCCTGAATCCTCAGAACCAGCGGGCGCCAGGCGCCCGCAGTAATAAAAGGAGGCAATTACTTACCGCCCAGCCCTTTCTTAGCCAACTCCTCTTTAAAGTTGTCGCGGGTAATCAACACCACATCGGTCACTTCGGTAAACTTCGGCGGTTCAACATCTTTGGTCACCCAGTTGTAGAGCATCTCGCTGGATTTGTAGCCGTGGACATCCGGGCTCGGCAGCAGTGAACCAAAGAAACCGGTCGGCGCGGATTTGGAAAGTTCGCTGACCGCATCCACCCCATTGATGCCGATACCAATCACATCCGGCGCTTTGAAGCCCTGCCCTTCGGTGGCGCGCACCCCGCCGAGAACGGTGTTATCGTTCATACCGACGATCAGCCAGTGTTTCACTTCCGGATGCTGAACCAGCATGGAGTTGGCGGCGTCAAACGCCCCCGGGATATCATTGGATTTGGTGGGCACCTGGTAGATTTGCTTTTCCGGGAAACCGGCCGCTTTCAGGGCCTCCATAGAACCGCTGGTACGGCGACGCGCGGTGTCCAGTTCATTGGCGGTAATCGCCATCACCGCGGTGTTCTGGACATCCCAGCCGCGCTTTTGCATCTCTTTATACAGTTCCTGCCCCTGACGCTCGCCAATTTTAGTGGCCGCCATCATGACCAGCGGTACGGTATCCATCGGCTGGCCTTTGGCGTTAACGAACTGGTCGTCCACAGCGATCACTTTCATATCGTAACCGCGCGCTTTAGCGGCAATCGCCGCCCCCAGCTTGGGATCCGGCGTACAGATAACAAAACCCTTCGCGCCGCTGGCGGCCAGGCTATCAATCGCATTGAGGGTTTTCTCGCCGTCCGGCACGGCGATTTTGATAACATCAAAACCCAAATCTTTGCCGGCTTTGTCAGCAAATTTCCATTCCGTCTGGAACCAGGGCTCCTCTGGCTGCTTTACCAGAAAACCTAATTTTAAATTCTCCGCCATAGCGGAATGTGACATAACCGCAGCGAGGCCAATTGCGGCAAGCGCCTTAGTGAATTTGTGCATGGTCAACTCCAGCTTTCGCTTTGTTTTATTCAGGGTACAAACTGCTGATACTCGGTTAATCAGTAATAAAACAACGTATTAGCATTCATGTTCCGGGGAATGCAATTGACAGGGATAGTTTTAGCGGGAAATCGATAATCCATAGGAGAGCAAAATCACATCGCAGAATTACAGTGGTTGAGTACATATATTTAGCGATTTAAGGCATAAAAATCGGCCTTTTTGTCAGACAATTCCACAGAGGAACAGCAGAATATTCCATACTGTCAGCCATGTAATCCACAATGCTGACAAGACCGACAACTTCTGTTTCCCGGCTTTCAACATTTCGTACACACCCGCCATCGTCAATTTAACATTTCCCGCTGAATAAAATCAGCCAAATCATATGATATATCATATATATTAACATCCGCTGTTATTCGCGACGCCCGGGTCGGCGAACATTGTCTGATTGTGCAGCACCAAAACATGAAATATCCGAGTTCGCTCCTCAGGCTGAATATCCTGTTATTCAACAGATGTAATCTGATGCGCATTTTTCACAATAATGAGACAATTTCTCCTCAGAGAAACGCCTGAAAAATAAATTTAACATTTCCTGCGATTATCCTGCCAATTATTTACCTCGTACGTTTTCCACACCAAAAAACACTTCTAAAAGTCAGCCATATAATTCTATAAACCCCTTATAAAAAGAATATAAAATTTACATTACTAAAAATATAAATCATTTAAAATCAATGAAATAGAAAGCAAACTAAGATTAATCGCTGGTAAATATCTCAAGGTGTAAAAAATGGTAAATCAAACTACCCAGGAGTTTTCTTAATGACATAAAGAGAGTATGCTTATTTTCGTTCGAAATAAGACTCCTGGTGATCTGTTTTATTATCCCGTTAAATAACGGGCAGGTTTCTTTCGTACATTATTTATCGCGCCATATTAATTCCACCAGCATCTCTGGTGGCCTGACAGTGAATCAGATATGCACATCCGGGATTGCTGCTGCCAATCCGCCGTTTACGGCTGGCTGACGCCTGCGCATCCTGAAAACCACTGTAATGCCTGGCGCTCTTATCACTCTCCGTCAGAAAAGGATATTTCCATGACCGTCGCAGGAATGGTTCAGAAACTTAACGTGGAAATGAATCGCGCGTTTTATTCTTCCAACCTTTATATTCAGCTCAGTTTATGGTGTACCGAGCATAGTCTGAATGAAACGGCGAACTTTCTGCGCCACCAGGCGCGGGAGAATGTCACCCAGATGATGCGCGTTTTTGATTTTATGAAACAGGCCGGCGCGACGCCGATCATTAGCCCTATCGAAGCGCCTGACGGGGAATGCCGCTGCCTGGAAGATCTGTTTGAAAAAACCCTCAACGATCAGGATAACCGCAGACATACTCTGTCGGCACTGGCCAGCGAAGCAAAAGCCGCTGAGGACTATCCGACGCTGCGCTTTTTGCAGGAAATCGAACAGCAAGGTCAACAGGGTAGCGCGCTGCTGCAAACCATGCTCGCGGAAGTGCGCAATGCGCGCAGCGCCGGACTCTGCATGGCCCAGACCGACAGGCAGTTGTACGCCAGCGTGGCGTAAACCCACGCCAAACCACCCGCTTCCTGGTGCAGCCTGGTCATTCCCGGGTTTCACTGACCCGTCTGCCCGCAGGCTGGATTTCCGGCGTCGCTCAGCGCGCCGGATAAACCCGCTGATTCCCACACCGCCAGCGCGCTGATTTTCCTGCTCACCGGATGATGCCGCGAAAATCCTCAAGCGGGTTAATTGTTTCAAACTCCCAACTATTGATGTCGCATCAATATCAATTTTTTGTTATTCAAATGTTATAAGTTACTGTTTTTATTCTTCTTTAACAAATCTGATCTATGTCCCATCGTTAATCCACACAATCTGTAATCCTTATATTGAAGTGCGATAAATAACGTTAAGGGATTATTATGATTACCGTAGAGTTTCTCGTCATTATCCTCTGCCTGCTGGTAGGGACGCGTTTTGGAGGGATGGGGCTCGGCCTGATTAGCGGCATCGGCCTGTTCATTCTGACTTTTGTTTTCGGGCTGATGCCGGGCAAACCACCCGTCGACGTTATGCTCACCATCCTGGCGGTCATCGGCTGTGCGGCGACCCTGCAAACCGCTGGCGGTCTCAATGTGATGATGCAGTTTGCCGAACGCCTGCTGCGCCGCCATCCGCAGCACATCACCATTCTGGCGCCGCTGACCACCTGGACGCTGACTTTTCTGTGCGGTACCGGCCACGTGGTATACACCATGTTCCCGATTATCGGCGATATTGCCCTGAAAAAAGGAATCCGCCCTGAGCGCCCGATGGCGGTGGCCTCTGTTGCGTCACAGATGGCGATTACCGCGTCGCCGGTCTCCGTGGCCGTGGTCTCGCTGGTATCCATTCTCGGCGCTCAGCACGGCGTCGGTCGCGCGTGGGGTATCCTCGAAATCCTGGCGATTTCCGTACCCGCCTCACTGTGCGGCGTATTGATTGCCGCCCTCTGGAGCCTGCGCCGCGGTAAAGACCTGAATGACGATGAGGAATTCCAGGAGAAACTCAAAGATCCGAAACAAAAAGAGTTTATTTATGGCGGTACCGATACCCTGTTGAACCAGCGCTTCTCCCCGCAGGCCTACTGGTCCACCTGGATTTTCTTCGCCGGCATCCTGGTGGTGGTTCTGCTCGGAGCCTTCCCGGATCTGCGCCCGGCCTTTGAAATCAAAGGGAAAATGAGCTCCCTGTCGATGAACCTGGTTATCCAGATGATGATGCTGATCGCCGGCGCAATCATGCTGATTGTCTGTAAGGTTAACCCGTCGGCTATCTCTAACGGCGCGGTGTTTAAAGCCGGGATGGTGGCGATATTCTCGGTCTTCGGGGTAGCATGGATGAGCGATACCTTCTTCCAGGCACATCTTGATGAGCTAAAAGTGGCGCTGGAAGACGTCGTAAAAAGTCACCCCTGGACTTACGCGCTGGTGCTGTTCCTGGTCTCAAAACTGGTAAACAGCCAGGCGGCGGCGCTGACCGCGGTTGCCCCCATGGGACTGATGCTCGGCGTGGAGCCAAAGATGCTGATTGCGTTCTTCCCGGCGGCTTACGGCTACTTTATTCTGCCCACCTACCCCAGCGACCTGGCCTGTATCGGTTTTGACCGTTCCGGCACCACGCGTATCGGGAAATTCATCATAAACCACAGCTTTATCATTCCGGGGCTGATTGGCGTTGCCAGCGCCTGCTGCATCAGCTATCTGTTGGTAGAAATGTTCTTCTAATCCCTTACTGGCCGGCGCGCATTGCGCGTGCCGGCCCGCTTGTTCAATGCGCCGCTTCCTGAGGCGTGAATTTCAATTCGATTAAAGCAATCGCCTTCTGGATCGCCCGCCGGGTGACCGGGTCGGCTGCCGCCGGATGAGTACTGAAATCAATGTTCCGCAATTGACTGGCCATCTTATCGCGCACCTCAACCGGGGCAATAACGTCAATCACATCAAGCATCTGTTTAATCACCAGTTGGCAGGCCACCAGATCGGATACCAGTTCCTGGTCGGCAGATAGCGTTTCTGACATGTTATTCTCCGCTGCAATGTTGGATAGCCCATACTACCTGCCCGGGAGGCAGAACGATACCGGCGTTAGCCGATTTGCTCGTCAATCATCTCCAGGTATAGCGCTCTCAGGCGCCGGGTCACCGGTCCGGGTTTACCGTCCGCAATGGTGAGACCATCAATTTCCACCACCG
Source organism: Entomohabitans teleogrylli (assembly GCF_001484765.1). Taxonomy (GTDB): domain Bacteria; phylum Pseudomonadota; class Gammaproteobacteria; order Enterobacterales; family Enterobacteriaceae; genus Entomohabitans; species Entomohabitans teleogrylli. The sequence continues at coordinate 46,069 of NZ_KQ947379.1, forward strand.
GCCAGATAAAACTGGTCGCCGAACTGACGAAAACTTCCCGGGCATTGCGCGCCTGTTCCGGGGTAAACGCCCGCTCGATAATATGCTGCCCGGACTGCTGCGCCAGACGTAACAGCGCCCGGCGTGTAATACCGTGCAGAATGCCGTGGCTCAGCGGGCGGGTAATAATGGCGTTATCATCCGTCACCATGAACACATTGAACGATGTACCCTCGGTGATAAAGCCCTCTTCCACCAGCAGCGCGTCATCCACGCCGTGGCGCAGCGCCCAGGTTTTTGCCAGACAGGCGGCCAGCAGCCCAACGGTTTTAATGTCGCGACGCTGCCAGCGAATATCCGGGCAAGTCACCACCCGAATCCCCTCCAGCGCTTTGGCGTTGTCAATCAGCGACTTCTGCTGAGTAAACAGCACCAGCGTCGGCGTCACGCTATCCGGTGGAAAGGCGAAATCCCGGTCGCCGGGATTGCCGCGCGATAGTTGCAGGTAAATCGCCCCCTCCTGCAACGCATTTTCCGTTATCAGCCGCTGATGAATCTCGTGCAGTTGATCGCTACTCCACGGGCAGGCGAGCGACAGTTCGCCGCAGGATCGCGCCAGGCGCGCCATATGCGCATCAAAATCCACCAGTTTGCCGCCCACCACGGCACACACTTCATAAACCGCATCGGCAAACAGAAATCCGCGGTCGAAAACCGACACCTTCGCCTGCGATTCCGGGACATAATCACCGTTGACATAGACAATCCGCGCCATACCCACTCCTGTAAATAATCGTTTTTCAATGCAATTATCCAGCATAGACGACAGTAGCGCTTTTGTGCGCGATCCCGGTGCCAGTTCACTAACACCGCCGCCATGTTCTGCGTGTGCTGTAAAGCGCGTTACGCGTTCTTATTCCCGGACAGCACAATCGCCGCTGGCGTGTCGCAGTACGCAGAGCATGATAAAAAGAGCTCATCGCTATGTCGGATACCGGAAGAGTACACGGGAGGGGGAACAGCCAGGGATTATTTGGTGGGGGAATTTGCGCCGCAGCCGCGGGCTTAATAACAAAACCCGGGAAAACGCGGTTTCCCGGGCCGGATCGTCAGCGGGTGAAATTGGGCCGTTAGTTTGCCGACAGCCCGCGGTGACAATGCGCAGGTTATCTCAATGCAGAGCGCCCGGCGGGACATCTTTGAAGGTATTGCAGTAACTTTCAAACATGCTTTTCAGGATGTTGCGTAATTTCATGATGGTCTCCGGTTTTTGTTATGCAGGTGAAACACCTGCCACCCATGATATGACCACCATCACGAAAATCAACATTTATGTGACAAAAATCACACAAACTGGCGCCGATAGATAACAAATGGCGCCCGCTGCCCGAGCGTATCGTACAGTGCCCGGGCGCTGTCATTATGTTCTTCGGTAAACCAGTAGACCCGATCGCACTGCCGCTGGTCCGCCAGTTGCCAGGCATGTTCAAACAGGGCTTTCGCCACGCCCTGACGCCGGGCGGCAGGAGTGACCAGTAGATCTTCTACATAGCAATAGCCGCTGCGACTCCAGGTCGAGGGATGAAAAACCAGATTCATCAGCCCCAGTAGTTGACCATCCCGTTCCGCAACCAGCCCCACCAGCGCGTCGCCTGCGCACAGGCGCGTAAAGACCTCTTCGGTGACATCAGGCGGCAAAGCGTGGCGATAAAAATCAAGGTATTGCTGCCACAACGGCAGCCAAAGGGAACGATCGTTAAGAGTGAGTGTTCTGACGTGCACGGCAGCCTCCGCGTAAAGTCCGCAGAGTGGCACAGAAGAGAGGAAAAATGAAGTGTCGCCAGAGTGACCTGTGGCGAAGAGGAGTGGTATCAGACAACCGAATGGGTAAATCTGCCGATCGGCTTAGCGTCTGGCCGCTGACGGGAGAGCCGGCAAAAGTTCTCCTCGCCTGTCGTTGGCTGCCCGGGCCGTTATGTGGCCCGGGCGGCTAGATAGGATCAAGCAAGAACTTCGCGGACAAAGGCTTCAATCTCTTTATCCTGGCCGTTTTCAAAGAAGCACTGCTGGAAGCGCTCGCCGGACACCGCGGTTTTCACCAGCGAACGGTCAATCGCCCGCAGGGTATCCAGATAGTTATCTTTCACTACCGCGGCTTTCACCTGGTTGAGGATCCCGGCATTGCGTACCTGCGGCTCTTTGCGCTCTGGCGGATAGCCTTCGCCGTTGCGACCGGTAAACGCTTTTTCAAAGATATAACGCACATTCAGCTCGGCGCCCCAGCCAAAGCCTTTTGCGAAAGGCAGCGACAGCGCGTTGCCGTTGTTGATCTGGGCAAACAGGAAAGCGTCCGCCGGATCGATGCAATAGCCGCACACCACGCCCGGGTGGATATTCAGCGACATCAGCGCCCCCTGGCCGGTACCACAACCGGTTATCACAAAATCAACCGCTCTGGCATTGAGCAGAATGCTGGCCATAATGCCCAGGTGGATGTAGGTCAGGTGGTGATCCTGCTCATCGCACATACCGACGTTGTAAACCGGGTACGCTTTTTCATCAGCAACCGCTTTCAGTTCATTGAGGATGATGGCGTTTTTACCTGCCTGACTGTTTTCCATCATCAGCGCAATTTTCATTCTTTCGTCTCCTGATTGAGTGCGGGCTTTCCGGTTATGGAGAGCACCAGGTCAGGGATACCATACCCATCCACAAACACACTTTCAATAAAAATGAAAAAATGTTTTATATTTTTAAGATGCGCTCACATTTTTACCAGCACACCAAAATAGTGGCTGTATTTGACAATCAGCGATAAAGCTCTGGCGAACATTGCCGAAAAATAGATTACCTGAATACACTTTATAGACCACGGTGCTTACTGCTTGCGGAAAGGTTACATTGAAACACCTGACGGCTTCTTGCTTTGCCCTGCGCCGCGGCGCCCTCTTGCTGCTCCTTATCGTGATGCAGCTCGCCAGTACGTCGCACGCCGGAACGCCCCTTCCCTATAGCGCTTTGCGTACCAGGCCGATTCCGGTATGGATTTATGAGGAGAACAGCTTTGCCTGCTACCGGGATGAACAGGGCGTCCTGCGCGGTTTTTATCCGGCGCTAATCGCGGCGTTTAACCGCCAGTATGGCTTCAACCTGCGTCTGATGCCCATTGATGGCGAGCAGGTAAGCCAGCGTTTTGCCGCCAATCAATGGGGACTTTACGCCGGCGTGGCGCGCACCGCAGAGCGTACCCGCACACATCTGCTGAGCGCCAAATTACTCGATGCTGATGTGGTGGCCGCCAGCCTCAATACTCAGGCATGGGAGATCGAGGATCTACAAAACACCCGCGTAGCCTTCCGGCGCCATGACATTACCCGCGACCAGATTCACCGCCGCTATCCGGAGCTGAAATTCAAAGAACAGCGCCTGGTGGCCAGCAGTGAAGAGGCCTTCGCGCTGTTAAATCGCGACAGCATCGATTTCTACATTAATGATGCCGGCGAGATGGATGATATGCAGCGCAACTATCTCATTTCCCACCCTTTCCCGGAGCTGAAAATTCAGGAGGTGATAGCCCTGAGCCCGCAACTGGCGCAGCTGCGCGAACCGCTGAATAACTTTATCGCCAACTGGCGGCAGAACAACCGCCTGCTGCAATTGCAGGATACCAGCAAGCGTCAGTACCTGATCTCCCGGTTGCGGTTAACGGCGGACGAAAAAGCCTGGATTGCCAATAACACCCTCGAACTCTGGCTGCCGCAAAACGAGAACTTCGCCCCGTTTATCTGGCATGACAAGGGGGTACTGCGCGGTACGGTCATCGATCTGATCAACGATCTGCGCGACCTGCTGCATATGAAGATAGACGTTCACTATATCGACAATTATACCGCCGCGCTGCGCAATGCCCACTGGCCGGTGCGGCTCATCAACATCAGCAGCGCCGGAGATAAAAATGCCCTGGAAGACGCCATCAGCCCCGCGGTGCCCTACCATAACGTCTATTACAACGCCATCGGGCAAAGTTTTCTCTGGGATGAGAACCGCCTGCGCCACCACCGGGTCGGGGTATTGCAGGGCTCTTTTTCCGACATCTATCTGCAGGAAAATTTCGCCCCGGATGTGGAGATTATCAGTAAGCCTGACCTACAGGCCCTGACCAGCGCGGTGGAAAACCGGCAGGTGGACTACATCCTCGGCGACCTGAGCTCACTGGAGACCTCGCTGCGAGGGGATGAGGTGTTTCGCGACGTACTGAAAGTGGCGGGGATGACCCACTCAAACTACGTGCTCAGCACCTGGGTGGCGGCGGATCATCCGCTACACGATCTGCTGGCCAGAGTGAGCGTTATTTCGCGCCATCAGGCGCAGATGGAGCATAGCTATCAGCCCGAAAATCCGCCGCAGGTCACCCGCAATACCCTGAAAATCTTGGGTTTGCTAATGCTGCTGGCGGCCCTTTTCGCCATCATGCTGATGCTGGTACTCTGGCGCCAGAAGCGGCAAAGCCGGGTCGTCAATCACCGTATTGTGGTGGCGATGGAGCAGGTTAACCGCGCCCACGATGATGAGACCGGTAGCCATATCAGGCGGGTGTCGCTCTACTGTGGTCTGATGGCCAGGGAGTTGAAGCTGCCCAAAAAACTGACCCGGGATATCCAGACCTACGCCTCTTTACATGATGTGGGGAAAATCGCCGTCCCCGATCGGGTGCTGCGCAAGCAGGGGCCGCTGACCCCTGAAGAATTTGCTGAAATGAAGCTCCATACCACCAAAGGCTGGCTGATCATCAGGCAACTGGAACTGGGCAGCGTAGCGGAAAATATTGTCCACTATCACCACGAGAAATGGGACGGCAGCGGTTACCCACAGGGCCTGAAAGGGAGCGACATTCCCCTGGAGGCGCGCATTCTGGCGGTTGCCGATGTCTATGACGCCCTGCGCCAGAAGCGAGTCTATAAACCGGGTTTCAGCCACGAAAATGCCTGCGCTATTATTACCCAGGGCGCAGGGCACCACTTTGATCCCGAACTGGTACGGCTGTTTACCCTCGAGCAACAAAAATTCCGCGCCATCTTTGATAGCCATGCCGACTAATGGCCCCCTGAAGCCGGCGTTATCCGGCGATTACCCCTGCGGCCTGCCGGTTACCCTGACCTGTCGCCATTTCAGGATTTTTATCATGAAGCACAGCTTTCTTGCCGTCGCCATTATGCTACTGAGCGCCTGCAGCGTGGAAAAAACCCCGGTGTACGCTGACGGCAGCCCACTCACCGGCGTGGTACGCCTGCAATACAGTCGTTCACCGCTACAGCGCCCACAGGTGGACGAGTATCTTGCCCGCTCGACCGCTGCCCTGCAGTGCCACAAATGGGGTTTTGCCGACGCCCGGGATTACGGCCGACCACTGACTACCTGCTCGACCACCAGCGGTAGTCTGTGCCTGACAGAGATCATCACCCTCGAATATCAGTGTCTGGGGATAGGCGCGCCTGCGATCCGCTGAACCACCGTCACTGGCACGACGCGCGGCGAATTTACCCCGTGGCCGCGCCGGAAATGTAAACATTATCATACAGCTATCGTAACGCCCATTTGACGACCTGGACCTTTTTTCGTACTCTGCGCCGCACAATTGATTGCTGAAAAGCCCTGTTACGAGAACAAAGCGTGAAGAATCGCACTCTGGGGAGTATTTTTATCGTTGCCGGCACCACTATTGGCGCAGGTATGCTGGCAATGCCGCTGGCCGCCGCGGGCGTCGGTTTTGGCGTGACGCTGTTGTTATTGATCGGACTGTGGAGCCTGATGTGCTATACCGCCCTGCTGCTGGTGGAAGTCTACCAGCACCAGCCTGCGGATATGGGGCTGGGTAGCCTGGCGCGCTACTATCTCGGGCGACCCGGACAGTGGCTGACGGGATGCAGCATGCTGTTTCTGATGTACGCCCTGACTGCCGCCTATATCAGCGGCGCCGGGGAGTTAATCGCCGCCAGCCTGAGCCAGTGGTCAGGAACAGAGATTCCGGCCTCCCGGGGTGTGCTGTTGTTCACGCTGGTTGCCGGCGGGGTGGTATGCATTGGTACTCAGGCAGTGGATTTTTTTAACCGTTTCCTGTTCAGCGCCAAGATTATTATGCTGGTCGTTATGCTGGCGCTGCTACTGCCGCATATTCGCCAGACTAATCTGCTGACGCTGCCGCTGGAAAAAGGCTTGTCGCTGTCGGCCATTCCGGTGATTTTCACCTCCTTCGGCTTTCACGGCAGTGTGCCGAGTATCGTCAGTTATATGAATGGCGATCGCCGTAAACTGCGCTGGATTTTTATCACCGGTAGCGCCATTCCCCTGCTGGCCTATATTTTCTGGCAACTGGCCACGCTCGGCGCCATTAGTTCACACACTTTTGTCGGTCTGCTGGCTGACCATTCGGGCCTCAACGGTTTGCTGCAGGCGATCCGCGCCGTAGTGGCCACGCCGCATGTGGAACTGGCGGTACATCTGTTCGCCGATCTGGCGCTGGCCACCTCATTTCTCGGGGTTTCCCTCGGGTTGTTCGATTATTTACGCGATCTGTTTCAGAGGAGCCACGGCGTCGCCGGACGCCTGCAGAGCGGTTTGTTGACCTTTTTACCACCGCTGGCCTTCGCGCTGTTCTATCCACGGGGATTTGTGCTGGCGCTGGGCTACGCGGGCGTGGCGCTGGCAGTGCTGGCCCTGCTGCTCCCTGCCTTACTGGTCTGGCAAAGCCGCAAACGGCACCGTGGAGATCACTACCAGGTAGCAGGCGGTCAGCCCCTGCTGATACTGGTATTCCTTTGCGGACTGGCGGTAATCGCTATTCAGTTATTAATCAGCGCCGGCCTGCTGCCGTCGGTGGGCTGAACATCCCTTCCCTGCTCCTCATGACAGGTTGTCCCCCTGCCCGCCGGTTAGTGCCGGCGGATGTCATACCCGGTTGATTCGCCTCTCAATACCTTACCAGCGTTCTGACGAGAAACAGATCATTTCTGGCCCGGGAAAATAACCGACCAAAAGCATCACTTATATCGATAATTACCAACCGGTATTTTTGTCAGGCATAAAATATCACCTCCGGCAACCCGGTATTAAACCAGAAAAAACCTGCCCGCTTCTGCGATATTCTTTTATGTTAAAAATGGATTTTTAAGACATAAATATCGTGACCGCCATTAAAATCTTAACCATTAAAGGGGCCGAATCTGAATTGCTAATGCTCCATAATTTCCTCCTTGTCAGCATTGCTTTAAAGCCAGTAATATTAGTTCTTTAATCATTTCAGAGACTTCACGGCTTTCAGCCTATGCTGTGCCGTGAGTAATATCTGAAAACTGGGTGTTTCACTGAAGCCTTATTGCTAATACTCTACAGCAACGAGTATAGTAGCCGCGCTTCGTCCGGAGGTGTTGTACTATGTTGTCCCATATTACCGAAAAGTTACTGGAGCTCACCTACCACAGTAATCCCCAAATACGTATTGCATCACTACACGCGCTGGGTGAAAGTGCCAAACCGCTGACTCACGTCGTTAATCGGTTAATAGAACTGACAGACGATCAGTCCCCCGATGTGGCGATCGCCGCGATTGAGGCACTTAAGAGTATTTATGGGAAGAAGGGGCGGTGATATAGTATTTTAAATAAAAACCTCAACGCCCTGAATAAAAATTCACTATAACTAATTTACATATTAAATCATGTATATTTAACTCCAACTGACATGATTAATTATACCAGTGAAATTGAATCTCCAGCCTTATACAAAAGAGCCACACCGGTAAACTTCAGATAGGCATAATCATTACGATTTGGGAATTGAATGGTAATCTTGTGTTGTCTATCGTATCCGGAGGGGGGTATTTGCAGCACAAAGTTATCAAATGTACGATTCATTCCATTATTACCACAATCCCACTCCCACAAGATACTCTCATCACATCTTATTGTGATAAACTGCCTCCACCTCGCGTACATATAAGAACTCCCTAAAAAGAGCAGAACTCGCTTAAATGGAGCCCCATTCACTGTCGCTATATGATAACGAACTTCCTTGTCAGAAAAAGAATTATTACCCCAAACTTTATCACTAAAATAATCCGTCGCAGATATAATATCCCCGTAAATCTTCTCAGCATAAAGGCGGTTAACCGTACATGTCTCATCAATAACAACATTGCTCAACTTACCGCTGATTGCCTGGACATTTCCTCGAACGGTGACATTATTAAATTCAGCATTTCCCGACTTAGGCAATTTCCATCCATTATTCCCGGCAATATAATTCGTCGATTGCAATGAATCAGAAATCTTACCAAACGAAATACTGGCATCCTTAATAAACGCCGAATTAATAAACGTCTGACCATTTTCAACCGCAAACGGCGTACTGACCGTGCCATTATTAGCCGTAATCAGTGCAAAGCGCTGGGCGTTGACCAGGAACTGACTGTTACCTTGACTATCTGCCCCAAGAGCGATACCGCTAACAATTTTATTTTTATTACTATCGACCTCAACTTTCATGGTCCAGGAAGCTGAAACTGTTCCATCAAGAGATGCGATTGCTTTTGCATTCTCCTGAATTTGAGCCGTGTTCTCCCCGGCTGTCGTACTAAGCAGGTCAACCTTTTTGGCCTGTGCGGTTAAAGTCTTCCCCTGCTCTTCAACTGTCGTTTCCAGCAATGAAAGAGCGGACGCACTGGCCTTACCATCAAGTGCAAGGGTATCGGTCACATCATAAACGGCAAACGTAGATACAATAATCGTCTTATTTCCTGATGTTGCGCCCATTGCAAAAATCTGGAATTTAGCCGACAGCGTTGTATCTGAAGCGGCGACAAAGTCATGGGTAAATGTGCCCCACGATGTTGTCAAATTTCGGTCAGTATCCCGATTCGTGATCGTACCACCAGAATACGTCGTACCATTAACTTGTCGAAGTTTAAGAACGGTATTGCTGCCACTTACCAGTTTAGCTCTGATAATAAAGCGATAGCGTCGCCCCGGAGAGACAGGAATAAAGCCGGTGCCAATCCAGGCGTTATAACCAGCCGGACTGGTGATTTGTACCCCTGAGCCTCCATCACCAATAGCGGCTCCCCAGGTGAAAGTTCCGTTTCCACTTTGCCATCCCCCTAAACCATTTATAAAATTTGGATTGGGCGTAAGGCTATCGCCTGTTGAGCCGATACTTTTCACATCATCAGCAAGACGGCTGACACTGCTATTCAACTGGGTGATACTACTACTCTGACTGCTAATTGAACCTTCAACATTATCAACACGAGTTCTCAGGCTAGTTAAAGCTGAAGCATCCGCTTTGGTATTTATAGCGATTTCATTGGTGATATCAGAAACAGAGACATCATCAAAATACATGTAGCCCGATGATAATGAGCCAAATAAGCCAATGGTATAGATGCCTGTCGTCGAGCAAACGTAATCAAAAGACGTAAAAGTCCAGGTAGCGACAGTGCTTACACTGGAGGAAGTCCATTCCACAGCCTTGAGTAATGTCCCGGCGCTATTTCCAAGACGCAACTTATTATTGTTGGCATCTCTGACAGCCATGTCATTCGAACGACGAGCATAGACGCCAATTCGGTATGTTCTGCCTTCAACAAAGACAACATTTTGCTGAATTGTGCTATTCCCTGCGCTCGCAGACAGACGTGCTATTCTGGCCCCGGAACGCGGGTTTGTGGCAGCGATGGTATCCCACGCTGAGCCAGTTAATGTCCATGCATCCAGACCTCGTTCAAAGGAACAGTTAGCGACCATTGTTTCAGGAGTATTTGTCGCCGCATTCATATCAGCAATCACAGCGCTCAGGCCTGACGACAGGGAAGTCGTCTGCAAGGACTGAGAGGTAATTTTCCCCTCAGCGCTGGTGACGCGACTATCCAGTGATGAGATAGCACCAGCGTTAGACGAAATTCCCAGCTCATTTGTCACATCGCGCAAATAGACGCTGCTAACGGTTAATGTGCCATAATTATTACCATTTCCATCATATGCAAAGATATTCAGGTTAGCGGAATCACATGCTGTCGTTGTAGATAACGTGACTTCATAGGTCGCAAAAGACGTTGATGTTGGCGTGACATAAACATCGTTGAGGCTTTGAGAGCCATTAAGACTACTCACCAGACGCACAAGGAATCGGGATAGCGACGTTTTAGCTACAATCGTTGCCCGGTATTTTCTCTGTGGGGCTGCCGGGAACCATGTCTGTTTACCGCTCAAATCAGCCGGAGTGCGAATGCTCGGGTTTGACGCCTGACCTTTTGTGATGATCACCCCCGGGCCGCTATTACCAGACGAAGATCCCCAGACAATGGTGTTACCCACGCCACCGGTTGTCAGATTCCACATATCCGTTCCACTTGTAAAAAGCGGATTCGGGACAATATTGTCGCCCTGGCCAGTCATACTGGACAGAGTATTAGACAAACTGACAAGGTTATTCGACTGACTGGTGATATTATTTTCAGCTACGGTAACGCGACTCGACAAAGATGTAACAGCGCTGGCGTCAGCTTTTGTTTCCAGTGCTAAAGCGTCGGTCACATCAAACACAGTAACATTGTCGATAATCAGCGTTGAGTTAATGCTCGCATTAATAATATCAAAGCGAACAAATGCCGCTGTACCGGATGTCGCCGGAAAATCATAACTATACGATGTCCAGGTGGTGGAAATTCCCTGAGTTGGCGCATCCACAACAACATCAGCAGCAGTGAGATTTAAATTTTTAGTCCGACGACGCAAAATCATCTGTACGGTACCAGAGTTAGCTTTGACTCTGATATTTATCCGATAACGTCTTGAACCATTGACAGGAATATAGACCGTATAAAGAGTGGCGTTACCACTGCTACCAACTTTCAGCTTACACGCAGCGCTATTATTTTCCCCCTCATTGCCGCTCCAGAAAACATTCGTTGAACTGGACTGAAGCCAACCACTAAGGCCATTTATAAATCGCGTGTTAGAGATGATAGAGTCACCAGTACTCGCTAAATCCTGAATGGCACCGTTCAGACCACTGATAGAGGTGTTCAGACTGGTGATACTGCTCGCCTGGTTCTCTATTCTACCCTCAGCGTTAGAAACCCGGGTATCAAGACTATTGATAGCGGAAGCATTAGCATTAATATTCAACGCATCGGTAATATCAACCAGTCGCACGTTGCTAACAGCAACAGAGCCTAAAGATGTTGTCGTGCCGGAATAGGGAAAAAGATACAACTTGGCCATTGTTGCAACCGATGTAGCACTCAATGTCCCGGTGAAATCCTCCCAGTCATCCCCCAGAACTTTACGAACCTCGTTGTAAGATTCAGTTTTATCTTTAGCAATACTCACTAAACGCATCAACAAAGTCTTATGACCGCTAATTCCTTTCGCCCTGACCTGAATCTGATATTTGCGACCTGCCTGCGTCGGGAACGGAGCAAGAGTACCATCGGTTTTTGCCGGAGCTCTGAACGAAGGATTGGACGTTGCACTTCCTTTGGTTAAAACCACCCCAGCGCCGCCATCACCGAAGGATGCTCCCCAGATAAACGAATTATTTGTGTCACCAGTGGCTTTTTGCCACAGTTCAATACCACTACTAAAATCGCCATTAGGAATTAAACTATCGCCACTACCAGCAATAAAGTTCACCGAGTTATTCAGCCTGGTAATATTGATACCCTGACTGGCAATCGTATCCCCCTGTTTAGAAACGGAAGATTCCAGAGCATTGACTGCTGTTTGATTTGCTTTACCGGCAACGTCAGTCTCCAGTTTAGTAATACTTTTTGCCTGGCTGTTAATTTTCCCTTCTGTAGATTCCACGCGAGTAGCCAGACTGCTTAGAGCACTTGCATTAGCCTGGTTTTCGAGCGTATCGGTTATATCCAGAACATATACATGGTCCAGATAAATCGTTGTATGCGCGGTATTATTAACAATATCAAAGCGGGCAAAAGCAGCATTTGCCGGAAAGGCTGCATAGTCATAGGAGAAAGTCTGCCAGGATGTGGTCACATTGGCCGTGTAATCACCTAAGACATCGGAGCTACTAATATTATCAAGCCTATATCTACGCCGTAGACGTATTTCCGCCGCCGCGTTTGCTTTTGCCCGAACCACAATCCGATAACGTCGCGACCCGATAACCGGAATATAAACCGTATAGAGTGTCGCACCAGCACTGGTACTATTGATTAATTTGGCGGCAGCACCCTTATTTTCACCTTCGTTGTTGCTCCATACTACTTGTGAAGAACCGGATAACTGCCACCCCGTTAATCCATTAATAAAGCGTGGGTTGGTCGTAATAGCGTCACCGGATGCGGCATAATCCTGTAATGCCCCATTAATACCCGTGATAGACGCATTCAGATTGGTTATGCTCGAAGACTGGCTTTCGATTTTTCCTTCAGTGTTGGTAACGCGAGTTGTGAGTCCACTGATCGCAGAAGCATTGGCCGTTGCTGCTTTTTGAGCCTCATAGGCCTCAGACACTTCACGAATCACCAAATCGTCAACATACGCGCTCCATCCCCTACCTGATGATCCCAGGCTATCTCTGATTGAGAACCATACAATACCTTGCGAGTACTGACGTGAATCAGAATCGACCGGAACACGGCAAACACCAGCAACCTTAACCCAGGCATCATTTTTTAATGGCTCGGAAGACAGCCCCCCACCCGAATTTGCTGTGCTAAGGGTCGAACTGAATGCTGCAGGCCAGGATGAATAATTGGTTCCCGCTGTACGCCGATCGACAACTGTCAGCCCCATGACAAATGTGCCGGTTGACGGCATATTTGAGGCCCTAATTCTTGCCTCGAATGAAAATACCGCATTGCCACGCACAGAGAAGTAAGATCCTAAAGTACGATCGGCATTACCCGATTCGCTGGCTGAACGCGTTAACTTCAGTGCACGAGCCCCCTCAAAAACAGGGCTATCAACAATGACTGCATTCACTCCGTTATTGAACTGGGTTCCGGTAGCGAATGACTCAAAAGAGCCGTCATGCCACACATTACCTGCGCTCTTTTGCAAAGAGGCGCTAATGCTGGTCAAACTGTCAGCACGGGCTTCATTGTCAGTCACTCGAGAACTCAGCGCCGAGATTGCGCTGGCATTTGTCTCAATTTTAAGCGTATCGGTTATGTCGACCAGCTTCACATGACTAATGGCCACTGCGCCGAGAGAAGAGGCGCTGCCGCTATATGGAAAGAGATATAATTTGGCCTGTTTCGCCACCGTCGTGGAGGTAACAACTCCTGAGTATTCCGTCCATTCGTCACCAAAAACGCTGCGAACCTCATTGTATGATTCGCTGCCATCTTCTGCGATACTCACCAGACGCATTAGCAGCGTTTTGTGTCCGCTAATACCTTTCGCCTTAACAGTGACTTGATATTTTCTTCCCGGTTCCGTGGGGAATGGCGCCAAAACACCGCCAGCCCCTGTCGGAGTCCTGAGTGACGGATTCGAGGTCGTGCTACCTTTTGTCAATATGACTCCCGGGCCACCATCCCCGAAATTCGCCCCCCACTCGACAGTGTTACGATTATCTCCGATTGCCTGCTGCCATAGTCCGGTACCATTTTTAAAGTCAAAGTTAGGAATGAGATTGTCACCCATGCCGGACAGATAACCGATACTATTGTCCAGCAATGTAATACTCTCTCCCTGGCTACTCACCTTATTACCCTGCTGAGTAACAGTCGTCTGCAGTAATGACAGTGCAGATGCATCAGCCTTATTAGTAATATTATTTTCGGCAGTAGTTAACCGACCAGAAAGAGAAGTAATTGAAGACTGATGAGCCGCAATGTCTGTCTCAGTTTTGGTTACACGATTAGTCAGTGCGGTTACCGCGGTACCATTCGCTTTTTTCGCGACTTCAGCATTCGTGGCAGAAAGATCATTCTTCAGTTGGGTAATCTGAGTTCCCTGGCTCGTTATCGTGTTATCCAGTTGAGTTACTGTGGAAGATAACCCGGAAATCGCATTCGCATTTGCGCTAATATTCGCGGCATTAGTCACATCCTCCACAACCACATCATCAATATAGAGATTCCCGCCATTAAGAGACGCATAGATACCAATGATATGATCGCCTGTGGCTGCTGAAGTCCAGGAGATTGACGATTTTGTCCATGCCGTTTTTGTCACATCAAACAGTGCTGCCGCCAGCAATACATTAGTCGAGTTGGCTATTCTCAATTTATGGTTGGCGCTATCCGAAAGCACAGAACCACCCTCATGACGATACCAGCAGGAAATATTATAAGTACGACCAGCAACAAATTTTACCGTCTGTGAAATCTGCGCATTGTTGGTTCCCGCGCCCACCGTAGCCTTTGGCGATATATAACGAGCGATTCTTAATCCGCTAACAGGATTAACAGCATTTAAATAATCCCACGCAGCTACGGTCCCGGTAATACTCCAGTCAGAAAGCGCCCGTTCAAAAGAGGCATTACTCAATAGATTATTCGGAGTATTTACCGCCGTTTTCAGATCATTGGTCAGCGCTGAAACACCGGCATTCAGGGTTATCAGATTATTATTAAGCTGTGTAATCGAACTGCTCTGATTTGTGATATTTCCTTCCGTTGCGCTAACTCGAGTTGTTAGTGCAGTCAGAGCGCTGGCGTCGGCTTTGGCATTAATTTTATTTGTCAGACTGGTATTCTGAGTATTTAAATCACTGCGCAAATTAGTTATTTGTGTTGCCTGAGCCTCTGTCCTGGTATTAAGTGTCGAGAGCTCCGTCTGAATCTCAGAAACAGAATCATCCACTTTCGTTTCCAGCGCCTGGCGCGCCGTCGCTTCGGCTCTGTCGGCGGCGACCCGCGCCTGGCGCTCAGAATAGATAAGCCCCGCGCTGACCTGATTAACATCATTGCCGGTATAGCCGCCGCGCAGTTGGGTGGCCAGCGTTTCGCGCGCCACCGCCTGCGCCGCGTCAGCGTTCGCCCGGGCGGTTCTCTCTTCTTCGACCATCCCCACAGATGCCCCTGGTGCCGGGCGCCCGGTGGCGATGTAGTCAATCAGGAAATAGTCATTTTCCGTCTGCGCCGCAGCCAGATCGATACGGAAGCGGCGAATCACCCCTTCCGAAGGTACATCGGCAATATTGAAGGTGGCAACGCCATCAACGTCATAATCCGGTTCCGGGAAATTTAACGTTCTGGCGTTTTCCCAGCCCGTTGCCTGCGGTGACAGCGTCCACAATTTGCCGGCCCAGCGTGGATTACCCACTTTCTTCACCCGCAGCTTGATGAAATTGTATTTATCGCCGTCGATGTCCAAATCGTTGGGCGATGCCACCGCCGCCGGCGTTTTATCCGCCGGGCGAATCCAGCCCCCCTCAACCCAACCGGGGATGTCCGGATTTGCCGCGCCATTCCAACCCTCGATACCTTTGTCGAAATACCAGATCTTCGCGCTGTCAAACTGTTCACCGGTACCGGCAGACACCTGACTTATCATCTGCGCCAGGCTGTCATAATTGCTCTGCACAATAGTCCGGGTATTTTCGATCGTCGCCACGCGCTCGTTTTTCTCATTGAGAATCGCATCGGCACGCGCCCGGGCCTCATCGGCGATAGCTTCAGTACGCTCCCTGGCCTCCTGTACCAGCGCGTCGTTAAACTGGCTCTGCGCCAGGTCAAGCGCCTGCTGCGCCTGCGCCTGCGCATCGGCGGCTAACGCTTCAGCCTGAGCGCGAGCCTCGGCCACGAGTTGTTCGGTCTGGCTGATACTTTCCTGCAGACTGGCTTCGGTATCGGCGATACTTTTTTGGGTATCGTCCAGCGCTTTTTGCGTTTCCTGAATGGCGTTATCCACGGTTTGCTGAACATCATTCAGGCTGTTCTGCACCCCGCTAATCGCGTCATCAATATCGCCCTGGGTCACCTTGCCGCCGATTTCCGCCAGCAATTCCTGGCCCAGTTCCGTCTCGGTAATTTTCCCGGTCAGATAGCTGGTGATTTCTTCGGCATCCGTCGATGCCTGCCCGATTACTGCGTTGCAGTAATCGGAGCGGTTGCCGGACTTATCGCTGAATACGGCCCGGAACCAACGACGAACGCCAGCCGCCAGACCGGTGATGGCATAGCTGTTCTGGGGATAGGGTACATCCGCCAGCAGGGTTTCATCCGCCAGATCGGCGCTGCCCGAAACATAGAGCGAGGTTTTCAGACCATCGGCAGTACCCTGACCAAATCCCCAGTTCAGATTGATACCGAAGACAATATCAGCGCTGGCCGTCAAACCGGCAATCGCCGCGGGCTTGCCGACTTTGCCGGCCAGCGTGGTTTCCTGTGAATAGGCCCAGCCGCTGGAAATCTCCGCGGCGTTAATGGCGCGCACCCGCACCAGATAACGCCCGGCATAAACGCCGCTGACCTCAAAAGAGGTGGTGGAACCGCGCGGAACATTAACCCAGTTGCCGTTATCACGCCGCCACTGGGCCTCATAGGCGACGGCATTCGCCGCCGGCGACCAGTTAACCCGCATATGATCGACATGGATGCCCTGGTTCACCACCGAGAAAGTCTCAATCACTATCTCCTGCGGCGCCGCCTGATTACCCGGCGGAATCACGCTTACCGGGCGCTGGTCGATAACCACGCCGGTGTCGATGCGGGCATACTTGTCCGGATCGTGGCTGGCGGCGCTGATGGTAAAGGTTCCGTCATTATTATCCGCGACGCTGACCACCCGATACTGCTGGGCATACAGCGTGCCGGACTCGACGACCCAAACCCCCTCCGGCTCGGGAGACTCGCTGTAGCCGGCGGTTACCGTGATGGTGCTGTCGTCAATCGCCGCGATACTGCGGCTCTGGGATACCCCGGATGGCAGGTTGACGATCAGCCGATCGCCGACGCTGGCATCCGGTATCCGATCCAGGGTGATCACCCGACCTTCAACGGCGCGAATACGTCCGCCGTTCACCTTGCCGGACAGCAGTTCATCTGCCACGGTGATAATATACCCGGGCTGCGGGATATTGCCGTCCAGCCCCACCGAGAAGGTCACCACCCGGTCTTTATTGTTGGTCAGAATCGCCCAGCGCCCCTTACGGTTGGCCTCCGACTGGCGGGTACAGCCAATGGCGGTGACTTCCAGTTGGTTAAATCCGTAGCGGGCAACCAGATCTTTTTCAAACACCGGTTCCATGGCGTCAGAATAAGCGTTATCCGGATCGGACCACGACACCAGCGCGCTGGTATAGCGTGATTTAGAGGTACTGCTGGAGTAGACAAACTTGCCGTCAAGCACATTGGCGCGGGTATAGTTAAAGTCGATATCGCGCGGCATATCCGCCATACAGACAATCTGATCGCCGCCGCTATAGGTCATGCCGCGGAAGATAGCCGCGATATCCCGTAACACCGTATAGGCTTCGTTGCGATCCTGAATATAGATATTACAGACGTAGCGCGGCTCAGTCCCGTCGCCGCCTTTGCCATCCGGCACCGGCTGATCGCAGTACTGCGCCACCTGGTAAAGCATCCATTTATCGATATTCGCCGTCGACAGGCGATGCCCGAGGCCAAAACGATCGTTAACCACCAGGTCATAAAACACCCACGCCGGGTTATCGCTCCACGCCCACTTAAACGTCCCGCTCCAGATACCGCTATAGCTGCGGGTTTCCGGGTCGTAGTTGTCCGGTACGCGGATCACCCGGCCGCGCGGCTCACAGGCGATTTGCGGAATGCTGCTACCGAACTGGCTGGAGTCAAATTCAATGTACAACAGCGCGGTATTGGGATAGCTGAGCTTGGCGTCAATCACCTCGGTATAGCTTTCCAGCGACATTTTATCGCCGATTTTCGCGCTGTTAGCATCGACGCTTATTTTACGCAGGCGCAGCGTCCAGCTGGTTTGCGCCGCCGGCAGATCGATACGGTGGCAGCGCTCATAGCCGGAGGTGGTTTTACCGGTCACCGCGCTATCCACTACGCTCTGCCAAGTCCCGCCGTCAGTCTGCAGTTCAATCAGGTATTTCACCGAATTCCCAAGCAGATCGCCATTATCTTCCTGCTTAAACAGGGATGGCCATTTCAGGCGCAGACGAATAGCGGAAAGCTGAGTGTTGGTAAAAGTATGGGTCCAGGCCTGAGTACTGGAAATTTCAATGCCGGCGTTGATCTCATTTTCCGATCCCGGCATCCCCTGGATATAGCTCTGCGACTGGCTCCCGGGGCGGAACTCCCAGCTAACGCCGCTAAAGTTTTTGGTACCATCGGCGTTCTCCAGCGGCGTACCGTCGAGGAAAATGGTCTGCGCATTCAGTTCCCCGGCAAACTCTCCTTCCCCCAGCGCCAGCAACAATTTCGCTCTGGCGACTGACTGTAAATCATCCGGCTGTTCTACGGGCGTGCGCGATTGCGAGCTGCCGCCTTTACGCCCTTTAATCAATTTATTTTCCATATTACACCCATAAAAAAAGCCGCCCGTGGCGACCTGACTGGAATTCTGTGTCGTATTACTGCTTTTCTTCTACGTAAATACCGGCGGAAATAATCGCCCCGCCGATGCGTCGTTTACCGTACAGCAGCGGCACCGGATAGCCCTGGGCGGTGGTATTGGTTACGCCGCCGAACGCGTAGGACGCCTTATTATCGGCGCCGGGGCTCATCGCCAGCCCGGTGGGCTGCGGGAACAGGAGCTGAACAACGCCGCCCAGCATCATTGAAGCGCCGAGCATGGCCGTCGAACCCCATGCGCCGGCGGCGGCAAGCCCCCCCGAAGCGATAACACCGCCGGGAACAAACAGCGATACGGCGACCAGTACGGCGCCCAGGATAGTCTGTAGCCCACCCGCACGTTTACTGCCGATAATCACCGGGACAATACGGATGGTTTCACCCGCCGCCGGGAAGGGCATCTCTTCAAGGTTAATATTCTTTCCCCCGGAGAATACTGCATAGGTCAGCCCCTGCTGTTTACTGCGATTAAGAAATTGCTCAAATCCGTCCAGGGTACAGCACAGCGCCCGTACGGCTTCATTGCGGGTCCTGACAACCCGCTGATGTACTTTTCCGAAGCGTTTACCCAGCGCGCCGCCGAGTTCGATTCGCGTCATTGTTTCTTGCATTTTATCCTCCGCACAGCACCAGCCCGCCCGGTGGCAGGACCCAATGCTGAACGATTAACGGGAGGCCAGTGGCCGGGAGAAATAGCGTGCCAGCCCGGGAATTCTGAGGTTTATATTGAGCCCGGACGGCGCCAGAGTATGTGAAGTTTTGCGATGAGAACGAAAGTGTCAAAACCGCCCGGCGGCGGGTAGATAGCGGCTACAGACAGGACACTGCGGTTTCCGCCCAGTCGCGGTTCATCCCTTTACTCAGGGCATATACCGCAACGTCAGTGCCGCCGTTTTCCCGGGGCCTGACCAGCGCCAGAGCAACCGTCCCCACGAGTGCCCTTGTCGCCGCGATCCGGTAACCGGAATCGGTGCGGCTGCTGGCGATGTCCACGGCAATGTGCTGCCATTGCGCCACCAGACAGCGATTCACCCCGGCGGGCATTTTTGTTGAATGGCCGTTGAGAACCGGCTTTTGCTGTTCGGGACCGAAAGCACAGCCGCTAATAGCGATAATGGCGCTAAGCAGGGCCATTTTTTCATCCTTTACTCCTTAGAGCCTGTCCCGGCAGGCGCATACTGACGCCGTCAGCCTGATAAGATAAGCTCTTAACCCCATCCATAACTGACATCTATAGTGTAACGGTTGAAATAAGGAAAAAACTAACCCAAATCTTTGTAGCGCAGAGTTTTCACCGTGCGTTCCCGCCAGTACCCGCCATAAGGGATCCGCTGGCTGAGACGCCCGTACAGATGGTGCAACAGCATATTGCCTTCCAGCAGTACCCCCGCATGGTTCGCCACCGGCGCCGACACTTGCATGATAGCGACATCCCCGGGCTGTGGCGGCCCGCTGAATTCGCGAAAACCGCATTCAAACCAGTTATCCAGATAGCGATTATCTGCGCCGGACTCCCACCACGGGTAATCGACGCGGTAGTCGGGCAGTTCAATTGCATGGATTTGCCGGAAATAGCTCATCACCAGCCCCCAGCAGTCGGTATGCCCGAGCACGAACGGACGCCCGATAAGCGGCAATTCACCGCGCGGCTGCAGCGTACACAGATCGCCCTCCGGCCAACTGAGGATATGCCAGGGCAGGCCGGTGGCATCGCACTGGGCCTTGTCCAGCTCGCTCGGCTGGCTGGTGGCGTCCGGGTGACTGTGAACAACCCCGATGACGGTCCCCCACGCTTCCGCGGCGGCATAATCTTCCGGGGCCATCTGAAACTGCCCGGTGGGATCGCTGTCCTGGTTGCGGCAGGGAAAATAGCGCGTCTCGCGCCGCCGTTGAACCACCAGTCCGCAACATTCGCGCGGATATTCGCTGGCGGCATGCTGGCGAATGGCATCGATAAGTCGCTGGTCCATCGCTAGCTCCTGATCAGAGACGTCCCCGGAAATCCGCCGAACGGCAACTCGTCATGTTCGCCAAAACGCAACTTACAGGCCGACAGGGTGCCATTGCACTCATCCCGCGCCGGGTCATCCACCGGGTTATTGTGTTTATCGAAGTAGCGGGAGCCGGCATAGTGGCAACCGTCTCCGGAACGATATTTATTGCGGATGCACCAGGTACACAGCGCGTGCAACTGGCGGGACGGTAATAACATGCCCTGCAAATCCAGCGGACTGGAGAGAGTGAACTCCACTACTTCGTTGTTCTCCGCCGATTTACTGTCGATATAGAAAACCCGCAGTTTTTCCTGCTGCGGATCGGCGTTCGGGTTACCTTCCGGGAAGTTGCGGGCGTCGAGATACTGCGCCAGGGTATCGTGAATGGTGACTTTGGCCTGCAGCAGATCGTCGTAATGCAGGCACAGGGCGGTGATCGAACTGTCCAGATTTGCCACCGACAGTTTCGGCTGGGCGCTGGCGCCCTCAGTCGAAGTTTCAATGCCTTCGATATGGCACGGCCAGGCGCGATACTCATTACCCTGCCACCACAGTGATTTGGCGGCCAGCCGGGTTTCATCGCCGCCGGCAGCATCAATTTCTTGCGGAGTATGGGGAATGTTGCAGGCGTGGAAACGCAGTACCTCGCTGATACCAAAGGCACTGCCGTCCACATCAAAAAGCCGGACAGTATTGCCCGGCTCAAGTTTCTGATAATCGCGATGTAAGCTCATGGTTTAAAGGCCTGTTCAAAGGTTGCGCTGACGGTGATGACATTTTTACTGTTAATAACCTTTTGCAGACTGTCTGCACCGACGCGCCAGAGCGCTTTTTCTCCGTACGGCGGAGTGAAGATAAAAGCGCGGGTTTTATGGCGGCGCAGGAAATCATAAATTTCCAGTCCGGTGTCCGGTTTGCCGGTAAAGGAGTAGCTGTAAGAGAGCGTTTCATCGTTCAGGCCGTTATAGCTCACCTGGGCATAGCCATCGCCAAACTGCGCCTTGCGAATCGAGTCTTTACAGGTCGTCGTCGGCTGGCTGGCGGACTGAATACGCCAGCTAAATTCTTCAATCATGGTTGATTACCTTTTATGCTGAGTATTCCAGATAAGCCCGCCCGGGCGAATGGCTTTGGCGATACCTTCATTGATGCTTCTGTCGATCACCTGTTGATAGACTTTACCCAGTTGATCCATGCCCTGAGGATTACTGTCGGTGCCCGGTCCAGTACTTTGCACGGTCACCGGGGCATAGACCGAAACGCCGGAAAGCGCCGGCAATGCCGCTGTACTCTCGCCTACATAGCCGCCGCTGGCGTAGCCGCGCATCAGACGATACAGGTTGCTGACCCCAATCCGGCTGGTGGCCTCTTTGGTAAAGACGAATTCACCACGGTGTACCACGCCGGCAGGCTCATATTTAGCGCCCGGGCCGGTATAGCCGCCCAAAGCGTGTCCCGGACTACCGGGGATCATATAATTTATCAGCCCTGCCATTGCCTGTTTCATTAATAGCTGACTTAACATAGATAAAGTAGAACGGGTAAATTCGGCCCAGTTGGCTTTACCGGTAGTCAGCATACTAAGCATATTGTCGCCAATGGCATTAAAGGTTTTTCCGGCAAATTTCTCAACATCGGCAAGCGTTACTTTTAAAGATTTTCCATATTTACTTAATCCTTGTTTTGCCGCCTCCAGCCAATTGATTCCCCCTTCAACCTGCGATTTATGTTCTCCTGTAGAGTCAGAGATTTCTTTTAAGGATGTGTTCTTTACCGCAGGTGAACCCGGCAACCGAATCTGTTTACCAAACTCATTTCCTTCATCTGACGTGTCCGTCATTTTTAGAAGCAGTACATCCAGTTTAATAATGAGTTCATTACAAACCTTCTCGAATGAGTTACAAACACCAGAGAATGAAGAAGTTATACTATTTGATGATACCTTCCCTAAAGCTTCTGAAGCTGGTTCATTTCTCCTGCTAACGTCCTGAGAAAGATTATTAGATGCATGGCTATTAGTAGCATTAGAAAATATCTCATTAATTGCCTTATTATTTTCCTCTCTTATGGTTTGAACTACAACTTTAAGAGACTCTTCAGAGATAATGAGCTGCTTTAAGCTATTTATATCTTTTTTTAGCACTTCAATTTCACGAAGCTGGTTATTTCTTTGCCGATCATAATCTATATTTATTAAATTATTTTCATATTGATAACCAAATCCAGTACGCTCACGCTCTGGTTTTAATCCCCTCTCAAATTCAGCTAATCTTACTTCTTTTTCAGTGAGTTGCTCTCTATATGGCTTAATATTTTTATTTCTTCCACTCTCGCGCAGTCCATCCGATATTTTCTCATAAATATCATTTGCCTGAAGAATCAACTTTTCTCCAAAGCCAAGGCCAGCCAAATGGTTGTTACTCAGGCGTGTTATCATTGAGCTATATAAATCAGCGGCAGTCTCCCCTGCCGTCCCAACACCCTCCAACTGTTCCTGAAGTGCAACCTTTTCAAAGTCTTGTTTAGACAGATACTGGAACTGACTATTTAACTGATAAGAAGCTAATGTCGGCTGGCTGAATATTTTCTTAAAATGACTTATCGTTTCATCTGCTGATTGCAGCTTAGCTCGATCAGCAATAAGCGCAGTTTGAGCAATTTGCTCCATTTGCTCATATTTGAACTGCCCCGTACTCACAATTTTAGCAAGCACATTAGCTGCCTGCCCAACAGAAATCCCTGCGCCAGCAAGTTGTTGGGATAGCCATTCAAGTTGTTTACTCGTCACATCAAACTGCGCGCCGGTAACTGCAATTTGTTTATTAAACTCAGTAGATTCACTGGCGCCTTCCAGATAAGAGCTCCTCAACGCCTCCCCGGTCCGTAATAAAAGATCTATCGATCCAGAAGCAGAACGTGCCTTTTTAATGAAAGGCATCATATCCAGGGCATTACTCACGTTGCCTGATGTCTTAGCTGCTACCGGAACTTTATCTCTGGCATCGTTCGATGTATTTAGCTGCTGACCAGACATCTTTTTCATGTTCTGAACATAGCATTCTGAAACATCTGCCAACTTATCCAGCTGATTATTCGCCCTTGCCAGCGCCTCATTAAATTCGGTGACGTTAAGTTGATTAACGCCCCGCCCGCCCGTTGACTGGGTCATAGCGTATACCTCCTGAAATACCTTCTGCTTTTGCCATCAGCATGTCGTCATCGGGGTCTTCCTGTTCGGTTACCGTTTCCGTGGGGTTAAAAAGGCTGAACGTCCCCGGACTCAGTTGCGAATCGCGGGAGAAAAGCGCAAAAACGGCATATGTCAGACCGGAAAAATGAGCGTCTAACTGGGCATCGTGAAAATAGTGTTGTTGATAGAACACGGCCCAATCGCCAAGTTCTGTGGATGACATACCGGCGAGCATGGCGCGCCAGTCCGGGCGCCCGAACTCCCTCGCCAGTTTCATAACGAAACGTCGCTCGCCGGTCAGTACTTTTCCGCACTGACGGGTTCCCCGGTCTCGCTTACCTCTCCGGGCGCCATTTCGACGATCGTCTCGCTGGTTTCAACAGGTGCTATCATGCCGGACAGCGTCTTCACCCGTAAATCCGCCTCGGCAATAGCCGTCAGCGGCCAGTGATTCATCACTTCTTCCTGAAGGGAAGTCACCTGCGCTTGTACTTCACTGAGGCACTGGGCTTTATTCTCCAGACCGTGCCACAAAGACATGGCCACCAGCAGCGCGCTGGCGCGAATTGTCGCGCCAATCGTCGCCGACATATCGTCTGAGTCAATACGTTCCAGTTCAGCAAGATATTCCAGATGTTCGATACGCTGCAGCGCGGAGAGTTCGTAGAGAGTGACTTCACTGTCGTTATGGCTGAACAATTCTGATTTCAAAAACATGGTGATCCCTTTGCAATATAAAAGAAATAACGGCAGTAACGCCGTTATTATTATGTGGCGTCCACAGCAATGCACCGCAGAGGCGACTATGGCCTCTGCATTGCAGGACAATACATTGTCACCGGCATCATGCCGGCATTAATCTGGCGAATGACCGGTTAGACGTTGCCGGAATCCTGGGAAGCGGCAATCACATTTTCCGCCAGCGACGGGCGGCCGTTGTTGGTAATTTTCACGGTGCGGGTAATCATCTCTTTTGCCGGAACCGCCTTACCCAGGCTACTGACCCAGCCTTTAAAGATGTCCACCGCGCCATTCGGATAGCACATACGGTATGCGCGTTCGCTGCCGTCTTCAAACCAGGCAACCAGAGACTGCTGGCCGGTTTCACCAGGTTTCCACGCCAGAGTAAAGCTGGATTCACCCGCGGACTTTTCCCCCTGAGAGGTGCGCTTCCAGTCACCTTCATCATCATCCAGGTAGGTATCATCGAAAGATTCCGCGGTCAGTTCACCCGGCGTTAGATCTTTGACTTTCGCCAGTCGCACCCAGCCGGTATCCAGTTGCGGATTAGCGAACGGATCGCCGGAACCGTTGTAAATCCACAGAGAAGTGCCATTGCCTTTAACTGATTCATTAGTAGTAATCATCATATCCTCACAGATTATAAATTAAATTGTATTTAAGAACAGCAGCGCGCCAGAGCATGGTCTCTTCGTCGCGCAAATAATCGCAACCCGCTAACACCATACTTTCCAGTTTATCTGCCAGTTGGGGAATACCTTCTTCAATTAACGGATATACTTTTTCCCCAATAAAGATATCCAGGTCGTTATCGCTATTTTCGGCTGCTGAAAAATAACCAATACGTAGCTCAGCGCTCCAGGTATTACCATCCAGTTCATCGCCGGTATATTTAGCTTCGGTTAAATATACCGCGATGGCAGGTAACCCGGTCGCGTTTATTACGCCCGGGTAACCATCATGCCAGGTGAGATTATCCTGAATAGCAGACTGGAGTGCAGCCAAAACCGCAGCGCGAATTTGAGCATGATTAATCATGATATTTCACTTATAGTTAAAATATTACATAACAGGTAACTCCTTTTCATATCTTTGACACCGGAGTCGAGCCGGAAAAGAAGAAACGGCAATAACTCCTTTTATTCAGGAAATATTTTCCCGGAATCAGACTTCAACGACCTGGCCGTTGTGGTCAATATAGTAGGTCAGACCTGCCAGAATATCGTCCTCCCCTTCATAGACGACAGTAATACGCCGCCGCTGGCCGTCGAACCAGGCAATAGCCGCGGCGCCATTTTTTTCCAGGCTGAAAAGAGACGAAGCGTGGGCAGAAAAAAGCAGTGAGTTTTCACCAGGACTGGCACTGCTATTTTCACCGAGCAGCACGACAACATTATTTTCGCCATCATCAAATACCAGGCTGTTCACACCAGCACTGACCAGCGTAGAATCCGAGACATTCTCCCGGGCATGAATACGGGCATTATATCCCGCGGTGTAGGCATGAGAATCGGTGATGATATCCCAGTCCGGATGCACCTCTTCCATATAGCCAATATCAATGGCGGAATTATCATTCAGCGCGCTGGTTCGCGACGCATTACCGGCATAGATAGTTGAATCAAAGCCGGTGGACGAGATCATAGAACCACTTCCCGGATAAAATCCACCAGCCTGTTCTCTTTCTTCGCTGGTACCAATAATATCATCATAGATATAAGCATTTTCACCGCTGTGCACCAGGTTAACGGGCGACGATTTGCAGACAACATTCTGGTTCGGCGTCGCCAGCGCGACTCCCTGATAAGGTGTTCCGCCAATTAAAAACGCCCCTTCAATAAGGCCGCTAACAGTAGCCATAATATATTCCTCCGGTTGTACTATTTGTTAATCGCTGCTGTAACAATCAACTTGATGCTTAATATTTAATGAGTCGCGGTCCTGCATAACCATGATTCTGCGCAGGTGAGAAACGGCCAATCAAAATTTTCTGCAGATTCTCCCGAGCCTGCCAATGAGTTCATGCCAGACGTAGATAAATTTTTATTCTTTATAAATTAAATGGTTAGAAAATTCTGATACGCCAGTATCGCCGATTTCCAGCGCAACTCTGGAAATCATCTACACTTCACACTGCATGTCAGTCGGACACATTTCGGAACAAACGACTGCCAGAATCCATGGAGACATATCCCCGCAGGAGCACGTTCCGAAAAACAAACAAACAGCCGCTCCGTTCAGAAGACCGGCTGTAAGACCGCAGTAACAAGGAGATACTTTGTGAACAACTCAAACTTCCTGAAACTCAAAGATGGTACACAACTGTTCTACAAAGACTGGGGTAAAGGGCAGCCGATTGTCTTCAGTCATGGCTGGCCTCTCTCTTCTGATGCTTTCGAGGATCAGATGTTGTTTCTGGCAAACCACGGTTACCGGGTCATTGCCCACGACCGTCGCGGGCACGGGCGCTCCTCCCAGCCCTGGGATGGTCATAATATGGATCAATATGCCGATGACCTTGCGGAATTGACCCAGCATCTCGATCTGCACGATGCGGTTCATGTCGGTCATTCCACCGGGGGTGGTGAAGTGGCTCGCTATATTGGTCGCCACGGTACATCACGCGTGGCGAAAGCATCGTTGATCGGTGCCGTTCCACCCATCATGCTGAAAACCGATTTCAACCCGAACGGTTTACCGCGCGACGTATTCGACGGCATTCGTGAAGGGGTAAGAAAAGATCGTTCTCAGTTCTTCAAAGATTTGCCTGATGCGTTCTATGGCGCTAACCGCCCGGGTTCGAACGTTTCTCAGGGGCTGAAAGACAGTTTCTGGCTGATAGGTATGCAGGCTTCTATTAAAGCGCTTTATGACTGTGTCGCCGCCTTCTCGGAAACCGACCAGCGTGAAGACCTGAAAAAAATGACTATCCCTACGCTTGTTATTTACGGCGATGACGATCAGATCGTTCCGCCGATTTCATCCAGCGAAGCAGCGCTGAAATTGCTGCCGCAGGGTCAGGGTAAAGTTTATAAAGGGGGCTCGCACGGTATCTGCAGCACCCATAAAGATCAGATAAACCAGGATCTTCTGGATTTCATTCGTAGTTAATCACTGTAGAAATAATACCCCGGAAACTGGACTGGCCCCATAAACCTGGACAGTTCATGTTAAGCGGCTTTCCGGGCCTGGGTTCAGTATTCTACCGGACTCAGGCCTTTTTCTGTTGGTTGTTGTATTAATGGAAAGCGGTCGTCCTTATTAAAGATTTTACAGCATCCCTCTTCTATAAAATTTGCCCACAAAAAGCCCCACCAGCAGACGTCAGAAAAGCAAATTACTGTGGCGAACGTTCCTTTTCTATTTTCCGCACCGCTTCCTTATCCAGATTACACTGCCCGAGGGCGCTATAAAGTTGCACATTCAGTTCCACGCACGAACCCCAGGTAAAAGGTTCCGGTACATCAGGTAGCGGCGTGGCGGCAAGAAGATGGCTATGGAGCGGCGCTGGCGGTAATGTTACGTATTTGATTCTGGTAGTCGCGCAGGCGCTCAATAGCAGAGGCAGGAACAAGCCTGCCAGCACAATCCTCATTTTTCATCTCCTCGCGCAGATAGACAATCTGCCGCTCCCCTTCGCGGGCTACATGCTGTTTTTCTTGATGAGTCACTTCTGATATCTGGTTGATAATATTAACCACACGGATAAGATTTTCGCTGACCGAGTACGCCTGTTTGATTTCGCCCTGTAAACGCCGGACGCTTTCCTGCTCCTGGCGATAACGATCGTGATAATACCTGGCCGACCATGACAGGGCGGCAATACAGCATGAAATAAAAACTACCAACATGACCTGATAGCGCATTTTCACCGTAACTCCCAGGAACATACCTGATGCTCAATTTCCCGTCGATTAATTAAACCGCGCCATTTTTTACCACCGGCATATACCCAGCGCCGCAGTTCATCGCAGGCGCCATGATAGTCCCGGGAATTAATTTTTTTCAGTAACGTCGATTGTATTACCGCGGCGGGTCCGACATTATAAGCAAAGGAATACAGCGCGGCGCGCTGGGTTTCCATTAACGGTACAGTAATATACGGCTCCAGTTGTCTGGCAACATAGGCTAAATCGGCGGCGGTAAAGTCATCACACTCTTTATCGGTATATCTCTTTCCGGGAATAATATCCTTACCGGTATGGCCATCGCATACCGTCAGGACACCGACAACATCGCGATACGCAACATACTCCCTGCCTTCCAGTCCATGCTTCCCACTTAACAATGCGCTGGCAATGACAATCGCGCCACCGCCTAAAGATGCAATCAATTTATTTCTCAGGGCCGGATTCATGCCCTCCTCCTCTGCGAATTTCATAATCTTTACGTTTATAGTACCAGTTGACAATAAACGTCCCGAGGGTACAAACAATACCGACAATAATCGCCCAGTCATTAAGAGAAATAGCGCCAAGCATAGTGGTAAATGAGCCCCAGCCATAAGCGGAACCACTGGCATATTTATCCATTTCTGGTTTTCACCTCCAAATCAGCGTTAATTAATATTTATCTGCTTCATCCATGGCAAATAACAAAAATATTGTCAAAAAGAGAACCATGCCATTAGCGATCTGCGCACCAGATAAATTTATCCCGGCGGCCAGATAAAAAATTTTGGAGGTTATTGCGACGAGTTAAAACAGTGAAATGCGTTTTTTGATTTTCCCGGCACCGACAGAACATGTCACGCCGTGTTCATTACGCGGCTTGCGGTACCAGATACGATGATTACGACGCTGTATGGCCTCAGCATACATTTCCAGTTGCGCCTGGTACTCGGCCAGCGCATTCAGGTTGATGGGCGAAAGGGATTTTTCCACCCGGGATTTACCACACCCTGAAGATGAAACCACTGATACACTTACCGGTCTGGCTCGCACGCCAACCTGCAGCGGGTTCGCAGCCCGCCAGGCAGCCTGTTTTGCCTGACGACGCTCCCGACGGCGAGATTGTGAATCCATACATCCTCCTCTCAGTAAACTTTAGTACAGGCCGGCCTGGCCGTATGACGGCAAAATGCAATTCACCTGCGCGCCTGTCTGAAGTCCACTTTTGGGGTTTGAGCCCTTTTTCAGGGCAGAATGTTTAAGAGCGACACCATCCTGGCGTGTCGTGCGTCCTGTCAATGTCATCACTATACTAAAAACAACTTTACTTGTAAAGTGATTTACAAATATTTTTGTATGAAACCCGCTAACGAATTGTATTGACAGCACATTAAACTTGTATTTTTTGCATAACCGACCAACGCACAGCGATCTTTGTCGTTCTCTGGCGGTGGCAAAACGGGTAATACACCGCCACAGACCGTGCTTCAGTCACAGAGTGAGTCAGCGCCAATCCGCGCAGCAAACAACACCCACTGCACAGACAGAAAAATCGGCAGGCCGAAGTACCAACAGTCGCCGGTTGCGAAATTCGAGTGAACCGGAGAAGAACGCTTCTCCCGGGGAGAGGAATGGCAATCTTGCCCATCGCCGTTGGCGGCGATGGGTTAACCGCGCGAGAAAGTCATGGATTACAGCAACACAGAGTACCAGAACACCCGGCCGATAATTTCCACTTCGCTGGCCGCGACATCCTGATCCTTATGCTCGACTTTGTTGAAACTGCGTACGCTCAGGCGATTATTAGGTAGCTTATAAAGCTGCTTGATCCGCTTCAGACCGCCATGGTTGATGGCGTACAGTTTGCCATCGACAATGCGCTTGTTATTGGTATCCACCGCTACCGTTGTGCCATCGGGGATAATCGGCTCCATACTGTCCCCGGTCGCCGGAAAACACAGCACCCCGGAGCCATCCGTATTCGCACCCACGCGGCGCAGCGTCGCCTTTGAAAAACGCAGCATGAAACCGTTGTAATCCTCATCCATAACGCGACCATCACCGCAAGCAAATTCAATATCTTTCAGGAAAGGAACTTCGACCTCGTCGTCGTCCAGCGGGGTATTCCTGTCCCAGGCTTTAATCCCGCCCCACTCACCTGCGGCTCCGTTTTCCCCTCCCGGCGCCGTGGGCTCGCCATTCAGCAACCAGGCGACATCACACCCCAGCGCCAGCGCCAGTTCAGGAAGATAGCGTGGTCTCCTGGTCTTTCCATCCTCCAGTTGCTGGATCGCCTGCTGAGAGGTGTTGACACGCGTCGCCAGCTCAGCCTGTGTCAGGCCCAGCTCCCCGCGCCTTTGTTTAACTCTTTCAGCGATACTCATAGTTGTGCCTCAATAAAATTGCCGGCCACCAGACAAGAATTATAGTGTCTTTTTGCCGCACAGCTCGCCATTAATAACAAATTTATTTGTTAAAAGCGACAAGTATTTACTTCAGGCACTCTGCCGGAGACAAAAAAGCCCCGCTGAGCCAGCCGGGGCAAACGTGATAAAGCGGCGCCAGCGCGCCGCAGACTACGTCGCTTCCACCACCAGGCCTTTTCTCGCGCGCTGATGAAGTAACGTAATCACCGCGGCGATAACGGTCAAAAACAGCAGGTATGCGCCATAGGTTGGCAGCATTTCGCCAGTTGACTGGCCGCGCAGGGCGAAATCCCGGAAAAACCGATACTGCCAGACCAGCGGAAACAGGTGACTACCGTAAAAGGCCCACAGCGGTAAATATCCCACCGCCATGGTGGCGCCCCCCATAATGAAACCCGGCGGCACCAGGAACACCATCCTGCTGGCCCCTTCTCCCGGGTTGTTGGTTCCCCAGGCCAGAATCAACGCCAGCCAGCCCAGCGCCAGGCCGGTCATAAACAGACTGGGGACATAGGCAATATAGTTACCGTCAAAGCGCAACTGGCCAAAAACAATCAGTAGCGCGCTCACCAGCGTGATACCAGTGGTGTAAAAGAACGCATACGGCACAATGCGCGCCATCAGGGCAAACGGACCGCGGGTCAGCACCTGCTTTTCCCAGGCGCCGGTGATTTTCAGGCGGCCTATCACCATCAGGGTGGTCAACCCATAAGTCAGCGAGGAAAAAAAGTAGACAAAGGCAATGCTGGTGGCGGTGGTTGACGCGTTGGTCGGGTTAAATAGATGGCGGCTCTTCAGTTGCATTGGGCTAAGGGTCGCTTCCACCTGCTCCGCTCCCGGCACCCAGGCGGCGATCCGCTCGGCGCCGATTTCAGCCCCCAGCTCCGGGATCAGTTCATTAAGATTTTGCAGCACTTCGGCATTCTGCGCCCCGTTGCTGTTATCGGCAAAGTAGCCCAGACGCACGCTGCGCAGCCCGGTTTTCAGGCTTTTCTCCAACCCCTTGGGAATGTACAGCACGCCGATATTCTCATCATGCGCGGTCAGCACCCCCGGATTGACCGGGGTACGCAGCACCCGGGTCACCTCAATGTACGGCGACGAATTAATTTTATGAATCAATTCGGTTGAATACTTTGACCCGTCGAGATCAATAACCGCGATTCGTCCTTCAAACACCGTAGAGTGGGAAAAGACCAGAGAAAACAGTAGCACCACCACTGCCGCCACGGTGAGGGCCGCCTTATGATAGGGGATAAAGTGCCCCGACATCATCGCGCCGATCTCTTCGAGGATCGACTTAACGCTGTTGCGCATCATCCACCTCAACCGTCATCCCGGTCAGTAAACGGGGATTCTCATGGGTATAAATACGCACCTGATACGAGGTCAGATCCGCCTGTCCCCGCTCCCGGGTCATACGTAAATCCGAGAACGACGATGCCGCGGTGGCGAAACGCACCGTTCCCTGGATCCCTTCCCCCAGCGCCGGAACCCGAGCCTGTACCTGAGCGCCCGGCGGGTAAGCGGTGACCATATTTTCGTTTACATAGATATCGACATACTTGCGGTCGGTCTCAAGCAGCACCGCCGGCGCGCCGGGAGGCACCATTTCCCCGGCTTCATAGAGAAGTTTGAGGATCTTTCCTGATTCAGGAGCGGTGAGCGTCAGGCGAGCGAGATCCACCTCCAGCTGGCGCAGATCGGCCTGATACTGGGCCAGTTGCGCGCGCAGTTGCTCAAGGGTATTGGCGCGGTTTTCAATAGTTTCCCGCGTATTGCTGATGGTCTGCAGCGACATACCTTGCGCTTTGCCGCTACCGGCCAGCGCCTGCAACTGAGCGCCGGTGGCGCCAATGGTGGCCGACGCCAGTTGGCGCTCAGTCTGCACCACGGCGGACTGCGCCTGGGTCAGGCTATTGCGGCTGGTATCCAGCTCAGATTGCGAAACGCTGTTGCTCTTTATCAGCCGGGCGACCCGATTCAGTTCGACGCGCGCCAGCCCTTCACTGGCGCGGGCGGCATTCAGCGCCGCCTGGATCTCTTCAATTTTTCGCCACGCAGACAGTTCCGCGAGGCGGTTTTCATCGTGGGCGATGCGCATCGCCGCTTCCTCATGGCGGATCAGCGCCTGCTGGTAGCGAATAGTTGCCTGCAGACGCTCAATGGCAATGCGCGTGTCCACATCGTCGAGGACCATCAGTACCTCGCCCTTGCGTACCATTTGCGACTCTTCGACACCGCGGCGAATCACTTTGCCGGCGACATTCTCAAAAGCCACATTCACTTCATCGGCCGTCAGAACCCCGGATTTCAGGCTTTGGGCGACAGTGACCGCGTCATTGCGCGAACCAAACCCGATAAGGCAAACCCCGGTTAAAAACAGGGCGACAAAAGTCATTGCCGTTTTGACAGCGGGTTTCAGTGTTTTATGTTGTTTAAGTTCCATTTATTTAGCCGGCTAAAGATAAGGTTAAAAAAAAGCCATTGAAGAAAAATCCATCCTGTCCCTGCACTACCTGTGGAAAAGGACCGGAACACACCCGATCCGTTTTCCCTGGCCGCCACAATGCCCCAAAAGCTGCGCTTTTGGGCTGTGCCGGCAGTTTTATCTCTTTTTACGCAGTAACTTGCGCAGCATAGTAATCAGAGATTCACGCTCCGTTTCGCTCAGCACCTCGGCAAACGCGCGGATAGCATCGAAATGACCCGGCAGCGCTTCACGAATCAGCGCCTGCCCGGCGGACGTCAGGGCGATAAGCCGCGAGCGTCCGTCGCTGCTGGTTCGCGACATCGAAATCAGCGGTTGCGGAGCCGACAGCATACGTTTGACCATCACCGAGACAGTCGCCGGCGCCACGCCAATGCGCGCCGCCAGCTCACTGGCGCCGGTATCCCCTTCGGCATACAGCGACATCAGCAGGGTGAATTTCCCCTCGGAAATGTCATAGCTTTTGGCCAGCCGGTCAAAAATGCTCGCACGCACCAGATCGGCGGTGGTGATCAGCGTTAACACCAGATCGACTCCGGAGACGTCAGGTGTGAAATTTTCCCGTTCCTGAACCCGCAGCAATGCTTCACGGGTGGGGAGCTCTCTGGTCTGGTAGTCCAAAATTATGTTCCCATTTATTTAGCCGGCTAAATAATAGCAGCAAAGTAACGAATTGCAACCGGGTTGTTTTAACGCTCACCAGCGTCAGGATGAGATGAGAACTCAGGCAGGAGGGATCGAGCGCGATTCGCTGTGGCGGGATAAACCGCGCTGACGCGGCCAATCGCAAACAGGTCACGGACACCTGAGCGATGTCGCCGCGGAAATGACAACGCCCGAAAAGCGACTTTCGGGCGTGATTGACATAATGACGGCGACCTGCCCGGCCGCCGTTTTCAGCCGGGTACGCTTACAGCGCGCTCCAGGCGTCGGACCAGGCCAGACCTGCGCCCGGCTCATAGTACGCCGGGGCACTGTTACACCAGCCGCTGTACGGGAACGGTTTACACTGGAACAGCTTGCCGTGGTTGTTGACGATATCACCGGCATTGTATTTGCTGTTTGCGCTCCACGCCGGATAGGCCCCGGAAGTCCCTTCGTCCTGAGACGGCGTCTGCGCTTTAGCTTTCACGTTCAGCAGATATGATGTGGTGCTGCTCAGTTCGCCATCACTGACGGTCAGGCTGACTTCATACTGTTGAGCCGTAGCGGCTTCTGGCGCATTAAAGCTGATGACGGCTTTGTCTTCGCCGCTGATGGTCTGGCCGTCCTGGGTGCGCCAGGTATAGGTCAGCGTATTGCCATCGGCGTCGGAAGAGCCTTCAGCGCTCAGGGATACCTGGGCCCCGGCATCCACCGCGCCAATCGGGCCGGCGATGTGGGCGACCGGCGCGTGGTTAACCGGTGCCGGCGTTTCGTCAGCGGGTACCGGCGTTTCATCAGCAGGAGTTGGCGCCGGGGTCTCATCGGCTGGCGTCGGCGCCGGCGTCACGGGTTCTTCA
Source organism: Entomohabitans teleogrylli (assembly GCF_001484765.1). Classification (GTDB taxonomy): domain Bacteria; phylum Pseudomonadota; class Gammaproteobacteria; order Enterobacterales; family Enterobacteriaceae; genus Entomohabitans; species Entomohabitans teleogrylli. The sequence goes on from NZ_KQ947379.1 coordinate 80,820, forward strand.
TCCGGTTTGGTGGAAGATCCATCATCGTTGACGATATTCACGTTATAGAACTTCTGCACACATTTGGTGTAATCGCCCTCTTTAAAGGCGCTGAACGGGGTCTGGTAACCCACCAACTGGCAGGAATAGGTTTTACCGTCCGGGGTATCCGGGCTCCATCCCCAGTCCTGTTCCCAGTAAATCTTCAGCGCGCCGGCACCGCCTTCATCGAATTGCTTCATATTGGCGCAGCCCAGCACTTCATCGGCCGGTACCGGTACTTTCAGGTAGTTAGCGAACTCTTTGTAGTACTTGATGCGGTTCTGAGACTGCGCGATTTCAGTCGCGCCGCCACATTCCACGCCGCCGTTGATAATTTGCGTGGTCACGCCGAAGCCTGGCACCAGACCATTGGCGCGGTCACGATCGTTCGGCTGCCAGGTACCATCGATAACCTGTAGCATGCTGGGTTTCGGCGGCTGTGGGTAAGCGAAGAAGAAGATGGCGCTCGCCAGGTTCAGCCAGGTATCCGCCACCAGTTCCGGTTTATCCAGCAGAGTACGCACGTCGCCATACATCGCTTCCGAGAACGGGCCGTAGTTGTAGTTGTAAGAAAGCTGTTTCGCGCCGCGGCCAAAATAGCTCAGGAAATCGCCATCTTTATCTTTACCGCAGGGCCAGGTCTGCCCCTGCCAGATATCCGGGTTACATTCGCCGTTATAGCCGCCCTTCTGGCCTTCCGTCCAGCCCATTTCGCGCACGTGCACCAGCGCCTGGCGCCATTCGGCTTCCGGACGCCAGCTTTCATGACCGCCGGTCTCCTGGGCAAAGTGAGCGAACATGGTCGCCAGCTCTTTGCGGCAGATAGCCTCGCTGTCGCGGCCGTCATTGTAGGTTTTACACAGCGCCGGGAATTTGCCTACCGCTTTCAGGAAATTACTGTAGGTATATTCTTTGGCGCGCATCGGGAAAAGATATTCCCAGTCGCTGGCTTTGACGATCCCTTCAACGCGTTTTACGTTGTCCGGATTGCCGGCCCGGCCCGGTTCGATTTGTTCCACCAGGCTGTTATCCAGCGTACGAATCGTGTCTTTGACCGATGCCATCAGCGGGAAGTTGGTCAGCTCCTGCTCTTTCTTTTGCAGATCGCTGGCTTTCATGGTGTAGGGTTCGCTGCTGGTCGCCTGTAACATGGTGGCCTGCGCCATCACCGGCGCCACACAAGCGCCCGCGACCAGTACACTTAATAATGTCCTTTTATTCATCTCGGTTATTCCTGTTAATCACAATAATGGTAGATACAATCTCAGCTTATTTATTAATCCGTTAATAAATAAACCCGGGAGTGTGGTTTTTTTACTTTCTGAAAAACACCGCGGGGTATTTTTCAAAAAACAAAAATGACCATTAACGATATTGCGTGGCGATTTTTATTTCCTGATATTTTGTCCAGACTTTGCGGGCGTATATCATTCGCTGCGCATAATTCTCTTTTTTTAGTCCGGCGTTATAAGCGCCGACCGCTTCCCAGTTATAGCCATAGACCCTGATCATTCCCGATAATATCGATGCGCCAACCATAATGGAGGTACAGGGTTGGGTGATTAGGCGATATTCATCGATCCCTTTGCGCTCCAGCGCCGGGAAATGCGAACTATTAATTTGCATCAATCCGACATCGCGGGTGCCGTCATTATTCTCGCCGACTGCCCAGGGGTTCATTCCGGATTCTACTTTGGCAATCGCATACAGCAGATAAGGATCAACATGGTAATAATGGGCGGCTTTATCCCAGCAATTAGCAAACGCGCTGTGGCTGAGTAGCAGTAATAACCACCATAACCGTTTCATTTTCTCACCTGACGCTTTGCCTGGTTTGCCACACCGTTCGGCGCCCTGACCAGGGTCACACACCACACCCGAGGTAGGGTGTGATGTGTGATGGCGGGCGTATGACACGCCCGCTATTCGGGGAAGAAGATTATTGGCAGTTTGCGGCTGCGCCTTCTTTCACCCATACATCGCTGTTACCGGGTTTATCTCCGCGGGTCCACCATTTGGCGCGGTATACCGAACCTTGATAGGTGGTGGTATCGCCGCCGTTGTAGACCACATCGGAACGCCAGCCGAATTTCACCTGGCTTACCAGTTCCCAGGCATCAGCGCCAAAGCCCGGCGTATTGCCCTGCGTCCAGTATTTCGCTTTCCACACCAGATGGTCAAAACTTACGGTATCGCCATTGTTGTAGATTTTGCTGGCTTCCCAGGCCGGATATTTAGCGGCGTTAGCATCCGCCGGGGTGTCGCAGTTGCCGGTAGCCGTACCTTCATCCGCTGGGGTATTGCCCTCGTCAGACGGCTGAGTGCCTTCATCAGAGGGCTGGGTACCTTCATCGCCCGGATTAGTCTCTTCATCAATCGGCGCAGGCGCCGCTTTCGGCGTCACCGTTACCTGGACATTGGACTGAACGCTGGTTTTACCATCCGAGACAATCACACTCAGCGTGTAGGTCGCTTCTGTGGCTACGTCCGGCGCGGTGATATGCGCGTTGGCGCTATCCGTACCGGTGGCGTTCATATCCGCCGGGATACTCCAGCTGTAGGTCAGGGCATCGCCATCCGGATCGGACGCCTGAGCATGCAGGGAGATGGACTGGCCCGCTTCAAGCGTGACCGCGTCCAGCGCATTCACCACTGGCGCCTGGTTGGCTTTCGGCGCTTTGTTGACCACCTGCACATCCACAGAGTTGCTCAGCCCTTTTGCATCGGTCACTGTCAGACGGAATGACAGAGTCTGATTGCTGGTGACCGCCGGCAGGCTAAAGGTCGCTTTTGCGGAAGTGCTGTTGGCCAGCGCTACCGTGGTTCCGGCGATCTGGGTCCATTTGTAGGTCAGCGCATCGCCATCCTGATCGGTAGAGGCGGAGCCGTCCAGAGTGACGGTGGCCGGACCGGTAACGTTCTGGTCAGTGGCCGTCGCCACCGGGGCGTGATTAGTAACCACCGGATCGACCGGCGCAGAACCGCCGCCCAGCAGACTTTCGTTCATAGCGTTGAGGATATCGCCGTTATCGGATTCGATAGACCAGGCGAACAACCCGCCCAGGTTTTTATTCAGGACATATTTACCTTTCGCCTGAACGGAACGGGCATCATCGTAGGTCACCAAATCGCCGGTGGATTTGTTGAACAGATACGGCGCTTCCGCCGCTGCGTCATATTTATATTCCCAACCCGGTTTGCCCTTCATCTGGTTGGCGATCACCCGGTAATCGACAATACCGTCTTCCCAGGTTCCTTTGATTTTACCGGTTGCGGTACCGGTGAACGGATTGTCACCGGTATAACCATGGACGCCCGTCCAGCCGCGGCCATACATGCCGGCGCCGACAATAAGTTTGCCAGGCTGAACGCCCTGCGCCAGCATCGCTTTCACGGCGTTATCGGTGGTGTAGTTGGTGTCCGGTTTCCAGGACGCGCCATACAGCGCCGTCTGGTGACCGAGGTCGGTATTGCTCCAGCCGCCGTAGAAGTCATAGCTCATCAGGAAGATATGGTCGATATATTGCTGCGCCGTGTTGTAGTCGACATCTTCAATTTTATCGCCGCCGGCGCCGATAGCGGTGGTGAGCTCATAGGTGCGGCCGGTCTCAGCCGACAGTTCATTGAGCATCGCGCGCAGATCGTGCATCAGTGCGGTATAGGTAGCTTTATCCACCTGCGGATTGCCGAGCTTCGCGTTCTCGCCGCCGCCCCCCGGGAATTCCCAGTCAATATCCACGCCGTCAAACACTTTCCAGGTTTTCAGGAACTCTTTCACGGAACCGACAAAGCGATCGCGCAGAACTTTATTGTCCATCTGATAGAACGGATCGGAGAGTGTCCAGCCGCCGACGGATGGCAGAATTTTCAGGTCGGGATGGGCTTTTTTCATCGCCATCAGCTGACCGTAGTTGCCTTTGTAGGGGTCGTCCCAGTTGCTGACGCCCTGCTGCGGTTTCTGCAGCGCGGCCCACGGGTCGTGGATCGCCACGGTGTAATCCTGGCGCCCTGCGCAGGCGCGCTTCAGGGATTCCAGCGCGCCGGAAGCATTGGCGCTGTCGTTGATACCGTCACCGCCGCAAATCGGAATAAAGCCGTACAGCAGGTGGTTCAGGTTAGCGACCGGGATTTTATCGGCGCTGAAGTTACGGTCATAGACCCCCCATTCCGGGAAGTAGGCCGCCACCACTTTATCCGGATGAGTGGCGAAAGACTTATTGTTCTCCAGCAGCGGCGTGGTCATCGGCAGCAGATGGCTACCGTCAGTGTCGGCCACAATAATCAGTTTGCTGGCGCTTTTGGTACAGCCGCTGGCATTACACAACTCGACCTGTTCCTGGTAGCGGCCGCCTTTTTTCACTTTAAAGGTCGCAGAACCAGACGCGCTGCCAGCTCCGGTCCACACGGTCTGGCCATCGAGCAACACTTTTGCCGACGTCGGCGCATCGCCGCTCCACACGTTCCACTCAACCTTGACATCAACGCCATCGTTGTGAACTTTAACCAGATTGTTGTAATCCTGGGCCGCCTGATCCACTTCAACAATGGCAAATTTATCATTGCCGCTGCTAATTGTCGGTGTGCCGGGTGCTGCTGCAAATACCGGGCTTGTCGCCGCCGCGACAAAAAGCGCCAGATATTTAGGCTTCAGAAATTTCATTATTTATTCCCAATAATTTCTTCGTGAACTTTGAAATAGCCATGTCATCCAATAAAACATGGCGCTATAATTTAACGGTTAAATAAGACAGGCAATATTATTGCCCTGATTACAGAGTTTTAACTATTTTCCGCTATGCTCTCTCCCTTTCACACACACACCAGCGAATAATCCTTACTGCCTGTGTGGTCAGCATATCGTCAGTGAATGAAATATTCCTTTCTTTTCACCACCAGGAAAAACCTAAAAAATACTTGACTTAATGATTCAAATAGCAATATGAGCGGACTGCAGAATAAATACGCCAATCCCGGCACAGCTTAAAAATGGACCAAAGGGAATTTGCCGCGAAGCATTATCCGGTTTATATAATACGAAATAACCGATAATCCCCAATATTGCCCCGGACAGCAGCACCAGTGGTAATACCTGCCAGCCGCACCAGGCGCCAAGCGCCGCCAACAGTTTGATGTCGCCATACCCCAGACCTTCCCGCCCGGTGGACAGGCGAAATAGCTGGTATATCAGCCATAACGCCGCGTATCCCGCCGCCGCGCCGAACAGCGCGTCGGTTACCGGCAATGTGTGAAACACGGCATGGGTCAGCAGACCGGCCCACAGCAACGGCTGAGTCAGGCAATCCGGCAATAGCATATGGCGGCTATCGATCATCGCCAGCGGTAACAGCCCGCACCACAGGATCCACAGGGGCAACCAGCCGGACACGGTCGGGAAAAACCCACTACTGGCGGCAAAAAATAGCGCGCTTAACAATTCCACCATCAGCAGGCGTAGCGGAATAGCGTTGCGGCACTGGCGACAGCGGCCACCCAGCAGGCACCAACTGAGCAGCGGAATATTTTCCCACCATGCCAGGGTATGCCCACATTGCGGGCAATGAGAGCCGGGAAGCCAGAGATTCTCCCGTCCGGCGCTGCCCAGGACCATTCCGGGAACCCGTTCACAGACCACCCCAAGAAAACTGCCGACGATCGCGCCAATGCCGGCGCTGATAGCGCTGAATACCAGCGGATTCTCAACGCCCGGCGGCATCACGCCATTCATGAGGTTTTCTGCCAGCTCAGGAGAACCTGGGCTTTTACATCGCTGAGTCGATCCACCGGTACCATCGTGAGTTTCACGGTCTGCACGCCGGAGGCCATATTGATTTCACGCAGCCAATTTTTTAACTCATCCACATTGACGCGCTCAATAACAAAAGCCAGCGTCTGCCCATCCTGGCGAACATCAGTTAAAGGCAAATGGATCTCCTGAGCGCTGGCCTCAATGACATGGCGCGGATTGCTGATGGTCACCTGCCGCACCGCTAAATGATTTTTATCAATTTCTGCGCGCATCCAGCGTAATGTATCCTGTTCACGCCTGAGCGTCGTCTGGCTATTTTTAATCATATTATCCAGGGGAATGATCCCGCCATAATAAACCACCGCACAGCACAATGCCGCCGCGCCTGTTTTGATCAGATTACGCTCACGCGCGCTATATTTCTGATAACGCTGGATGAGCTGCATAATACGTTCTTTCATTTATATTTCCCGATGGCTATCGCCGTCCAGGGCGCCTGTGAGGAGAGAGGCTGCAGTGTAAATTCGAACGCTTGTCCGGCGCGGTCGACAAATTCCTGGAGCGCCTGCTGCGTCGATGCCTGCAGGCTCAGGGTTATCTGTCCCCGGGCATCATCATATTCCACGCTATTGACCTGAACGGCCGGCAGCGACTGTTTCACCCGCTCCAGTTCATCAAGTTGCAAAAAGAAACCTTTCTTCTGTTTCTTAATATTCTGGCCAAAGTGATATTTAATATTGGTTTGTTGACGCAGGCTCGGGAAGTAATGGCGAAAAACCTGGCTGATTTGATCCTGAATCTGGTTTTCCTGCTGAGTCAACATCCACGCCATGGCAGCCCGCGGGCCCATTAATAGCCCCAGCGACAACAGTGCCGCAGCGGCCAGCGCCATGTTAATGCGTTTTGCATACGCCCCATGATGGCTACGGGCGCAGAACTCACCGTGTAGCATATTCGCCTTACAGATTTTCCACTGCGGTTGCGCCAGCAGCAGCGGATGTTGCCAGGGAAGCGTCTCCTGCACATCCACCCCCGGCGGCGCCTCGCCGTAGCAGCGCACCCCGCCAGGCGGGCTTTTCGCCAGCAATATCGGGACCAGCGCATGGTCAGCCACACAGGCGCCGGATGGCGCAAAACGCAGCCAGTAGCTATCGTCCAGCGCCGCCAGAGTATGCCCATTTTCCGCGACCGGCAGCAGAGAGGCGTCCGGTAACGCCTGAATCACATGCAGCCCGGCATCGCTGAACAGCGTCAACCAGTATGACAGCCGCGCGGCGGCAATCGCCACGGCATCCACTTCGCGTCCTCTCTTGCTCAGCACCGTCCAGTGGAGAGCGTCAACGTCGCCAATCAGGGTCTCTTCCGCCATCCATGAGAATGGCGTAGCCTGCGACGATAACCCTTTCTTCGGCAGTGAAAAGTGGCGGAATATCATTTCGCTGGCCGGCAACAGCAGGCAAACCCGCTGCGCCAGCGGGTGTGTGGTCAGTTGGGTCAACGCCCGCGCGTTATCCAGCGCCCCGACCTGCTGGCTGGCGGATTCACACCACCATATTTTCCCTTCCTCGCGGCTGTCGGGACGAATAAAAAGTACCTGTTTCATAGACTATGACTTTTGTTATTCAATCATGCGGTAACGGCGTTGCCAGATAGTCATGTCGCCGGATTCCCCATCGACATGAAGCTGACTGACAACGCGCAGGGTTAAATCATCGCTGGTGCCAGTACTGTTAATCTGAAAATAACGGCTGTTGACAGCGATAATGGTCTGAATCTGCGCCAGACTCTCTTTCACTTGCGGATAGTGCTTTTCCAGTTCGCCGGCAAACGCTTCAACCGACTCCCATCCTTGCGCCGGGCGAGACTCAATCAGGCGCGCGGCATCGTCTGTGGTTAACTGGCCGGTAAACAACGCCGCCAGCAGCTCGGCCTGTTCAGGTCTCAGGGTATTAACGTCTACCCGGCTGTCGGTATCCGGCAGCGCGCACAGCCAGTGACTCACGTTGCCGTAATCGGCAGCCGGGAATGCCGGCAGCAATTTAATCTCGCTCAGGGTGCGCATCATCTGGTTGGCCGGGAGGCGCGGCGGCGTACTGCCCGCCCAGGCATCATTTTCCGATCCCGAGTGCTGAGTGATGCTGTCGGCATCGAGATAATCCAGCAGTTGCCAGTAAACCTCTTCCGCCGTCGCGCTACTCATCCCGGCCCGGGCGAGAAGCTGTTCGACAATTTGTTGCTTCGCGGGCTTTGCCGCCAGCGTCGCCGCACCGGCATTTTGCGCCGCCGGGTCCGCCGCCAGCAGACTGTTAACGTTAAAACAGTTCTGCGCATCCTCAACCTGACTTATCACGGTGTAGTCCTCGCCCTGGGTTTCTTCGGGCTCATGCCACTCCCCCTGCGGCGACAACGCCTTGCTCTGTCCCGCCGTATCGCTCTGCAACCGCTCTTTCACCACGTCCTCCTGACGCTGTATCGCCCAGCGCAATTGTTGCTGGCTGACCTGGTAATGGGTTTTCTGCAGGCTGCGGCAAAACTGCTGGCTAATCTTTGCCGCCAGCGCCGACATCATCACCAGCAGGATCAGGACCACCAACAGCGCGACGCCCTGCTGGCGCGCTGCCGATTGTCTGCTCATGGCTGACCTCCCGGGTTCGCCGGCGCCTGCGGCGTCTCTCCTGGCGCGGGCGTCGGAGTCGCCTCCCCGGTCGCCGAAGGCTCGGCCTGCGGCGCCATGGACGGTTGCGGCATATCCCCGGGAGTGGTAAATACCCAGCGCCAGGTTTCGCCGTCGTCCATGGTCAGCGTCAGTTCCACCCCCTCAGGCTGGTGGCTGCTGGCGCTCCAGTCGTCAGTCCATCCCTGCAGGAAAAAACGCCAGCGCGCTTCTTTAACGTCGCTGAGGATCGGTACTTCTTCCGGTTGTACGCCTGGCAGGCTGTCCAGCGCCGGCCAGATATCGCGCCACAGGCGATGATCGTCGAAACGCCAGCGCACGCGCTCCAGTTGCAGTTGACCGCTAATCCCGCTCAGGGTGGTCAGCTCAACGGTGTTATCGTGCTGGCGAAAAATATCCGTCTCACTACGCGGCGCCCGCGCCTGGAGCTGAAAGAAATCGCGTTCCAGCAGGTTATAGGCGCGCTGTAACTGATTCAGCCGCGTCGCTCTGGTTTCTGTTGCCGAACTGGTGCGCATCGCGCCATCGAGGATTTGCCAGGCCAGCGTGCTGATCAACGCGAAAATCGTCAGCGCAATCATGATTTCCAGCAGTGTGAAACCCTGCTGGCGCTTCGCGCGCGGATTCACGGATGATCTCCCGGCTCAATAATCTGCAGCGACAATACCGGCTGGCTATCGTCGCTTTCGGCATACACCGCAACCCGATCGGCAAACTGGTTTTCCGCGGTTTTCACCCGCTGCTTACGCCAGCGCCAGGTTTGCCCCCCCATGGTTTCACTCCCTTCCTGCTCCACATCGGGAAAAGCGCTTTTCATGAGCCGGGCCTCCGCCAGTTGATTTTCCGCCACCCAACTGGCCTGCAGGGTCTCTGCCAGCCCGTGGGTAAAGCGCACATTCAGTGATACCGAGTTCATCAGCGCCAGCGCGGCGGTGGAAAAGATAACCAGCGCCACCATCACTTCCAGCAGGGTCATTCCCCGTTGCTGCGCGACAGGTTTACTCATCACTTTCCACCCGTACCGGCGCCGCCCCCAGGGATATCACCCGAAAGCGCTGCGCTTTATCGAAACTCTGGAGCATCAGTGTGAAACGGCCAATTTCGCCATCCGGTAAAAACACAATTTGCGGCCCGGCGTCGAGAGTCGCCGCCAGAGGCTGCGGGCTTAGCGAGACGTGCATCTCCTGAGGAAACACGCCGCGGGTTTCAATACGCCCGGCGTTTAAAGGCGCCCAGTGACGCGCACCGTTTTTTTCCTGCAGTTTTACCAGTTGATATTCATCAGGTGTAATCACCAGGCCGATAATATTTCCGTCCATCACTGCTCGATCGGAACCATATTCCACCAGGGATTTAAATTGCTGACCAAATATATCCGGCCCACTACGTGAGGGTATCGTGGATACCACCATCATGGCGCAGCTGGCGAAAATAACCAGCGCCAGAATAATTTCCAGCAATGTAAATCCACGCTGCTTTGTCATTAGTTATCTTTTTTATCTAAAGACCAGTTGGCAATATCATCGGCGGTATTAGCCTCGGCATCCGGCCCGGCGGAAAAAATATCTATCGAGCCGTGTTCGCCGGGGCTGACCAGAATATAGTCATTGCCCCACGGATCCTGCGGCAGGCGGCGAATATAACCGTCAGCGCGGTAGCCTTTAGGAATCGGCGCGATTTCCGGTTTCGTGACCAGCGCCTGCAGCCCCTGCTCGGTGGTCGGGTAGCGGTGATTGTCCAGTTTGTACATATCCAGCGATCCCTCCAGCGCCACAATATCGCTGGTGGCTTTCTGAACATCGGCCTTTTCTTTATTACCCATCAGATTCGGCACCACCATACTGGCCAGTACGCCGAGAATAACAATCACCACCATTAATTCGAGCAAGGTAAAACCCGCCTGTTGCGCCAGGTTTTTGCGTTTCATTGACATAATTAACCTACCATATTGTTGAGCTGAAGAAGTGGCTGCAATATGGACAACACGATAAATAACACGACCGTTGCCATTGTCACCACCAGAGCCGGTTCAAATACCGACAGCGTTAAGGTAATTCGGTGTTGCAGCGCCGATTCCTGATTTTCCGCGGCGCGTTCCATTAATGGACCAAGTTCGCCGCTCTCTTCCCCCGAGGCGATCATATACAGCATGGTGGGCGGGAATAAGCGCGCCTGTTCCAGCGCCGCATATAATGACGCCCCCTGGCGTACGGTATCCGCCGCTTGCTCCAGTAACTGGCGGGCATAGAGATTTTCGATGCCGTCCATGGCGATATACATACCCTCCAGCAGGGGAACACTACTGGCCTGCAGGATACTCAGGGTGCGGATATAGCGGGCGCTGTTAATCGCGCAAACCAGCTTTTTCAACGGCGAGCGCTTCACCAGCCATGCGTGGAATGCGAAGCGATTTTTCTCTTTTTTCAGCCAGGTTTTAAATACCGCCAGCGCCCCCGCCAGTCCCCCGCCGATATACAGACCCCAGGCCTGTAAAAAATCGCTCACGGCGATCAGCGTGCGGGTGGTTATCGGTAGCTGCTGCTTCATATGGGTAAACTGATCGATAACCTGCGGCACCACCGCCACCAGCAAAATACAGATCACCGCTGTCGCCACCACCGTCAGGGTGATCGGGTAGACCATCGCCTGCGACAGTTTGCTTTTCATCTTCTGGCGCTGCTCGTTGTACTCCGCGAGTTTTTCCAGCACATCGCCGAGATGGCCGGTTTTCTCCCCCGCCATCACCAGGGTGCAGTACAACTTGTCGAAGGTGCGCGGAAACTGGCTAAACGCATCAAACAGGGTGTGGCCTTCCACCACCTTGTCGCGTATCGCGGTAACCATCGCCGCCAGTTTTTTATCCTCGGTCTGGCGGGAAATCGCCTTCAGCGCGCTTTCCAGCGGCAGCGCGGCATTCACCAGCGTCGACAACTGGCGAGTAAACATCGACAGTACCGGCGTGGAGAGCTTCACCCCTGTCCGGGTTTTCTTTTCCGCCGCCCGTTCGCTGGTCGGCTCAATGCTCACCGGCATCAGATTCTGCTCGCGCAGTGCCTGGCGCGCCTGTTTAAGCCCCTCGGCCTGTAGAGTACCGCGCTGGGTTTTCCCGGCGGCGTTGGTGGCGGTCCATGCGTACCAGGCCATTATTCATCGCCTCCGCGCTCGGCGGTGACGCGCATCACCTCCTCCAGAGAGGTAATACCGCTGACCACTTTCAGCAGCCCGTTTTCCCGCAGGCTGTAAGCCTGTTTAAACAGCTGCGTTTCGATAGCCATCTCATCTTTATCTTCATGGATGGCGCGGCGCATCGCGCTGTCCACCACCAGAAATTCATGGATCCCGGCGCGTCCCTGATAACCGCTCTGCCGGCAGTGCTCGCAGCCTACCGCGCGATAAATCGCCTGCGGTGGCTGTTCCATAAAGCTGAATAGCGCGTTTTCATTGTCATCCAGCGCGCTGGTGGTGCGGCAATGGGGGCACAGCCGGCGCACCAGACGCTGGGCAATCACCCCCAGCAGCGATGAGCCGATTAAAAATGACTCCAGCCCCATATCGCGCAGGCGGGTTATGGCCCCCGCCGCGCTATTGGTATGCAGGGTCGACATCACCAGATGGCCGGTCAGCGAGGCCTGGACGGCGATTTGCGCCGTTTCGCCATCGCGAATTTCGCCGATCATCACCACGTCCGGGTCCTGGCGCAGGATCGCGCGCAGCCCGCGGGCAAACGTCATGTCGACGCGCGGATTCACCTGGGTTTGCCCGACCCCTTCCAGCTCATACTCAATAGGATCTTCAACCGTCAGAATATTGCGCTCATCGCCGTTCAGCGCCGACAGAATCGCGTACAGCGTGGTGCTTTTCCCGGAGCCCGTCGGGCCGGTTACCAGAATGATACCGTGCGGCCGGGCGATCAGGCCTTTAAGCTGTTGCAGCTCTTCGTCAATCAGGCCGAGTTTGTTGATATCCGGCTTCAGGTTGCTTTTATCCAGCAGACGCATCACCACTCGTTCGCCGTACTGCGACGGGATAGTGGAAACACGCACATCAATCGCTTTGCGGCCAATGCGCAGCGAGATACGGCCATCCTGCGGCAGGCGTTTTTCGGCAATGTCCAGCTTCGACATGACCTTGATCCTCGATACCAGCAGCGGCGCAAGCTTGCGCGCCGGCTGGAGCACCGGGCGCAATATGCCATCGACGCGAAAACGGATGCTCAGCGTACGCTCGAAGGTTTCGATATGAATATCCGATGCCCCCTCTTTCACCGCTTCGCCGAGAATGGCGTTAATTAAGCGAATAACCGGCGAGTTTTCATCGTTATCCAGCAGATCTTCGTTATCCGGAATCTCCTCGGTTAACGCCATCAGGTCGATATCGGCGTCGATATCATCCACCAGCTGTTGCGCTACGCCACTGGTTTGCTGCCAGATTTTAGCCAGCATCTCTTCAAATGCTTCCGGCGCCAGCATCACCGGCGTGAAGGAGCGCGCCAGTACCCGGCGCATTTCCAGCAGCGCAAACGCCGGCGCATCATCGCGGATATACACCTCGTCCCGATGCAACAACACCCCATGCTGTTTTGCGTAACCGCTGCTGCATAAATATTTGCTGAGTTCGTCCACGCAACACTCCTGGATTAACCTTTAAACGGATTACGCGCCGTTGACGATGTCGATACCGCATGGCTGGTCGCCGGCGGCGGCGATGACAGATCCGGGAAAGCCGGCAGAACGGCATTATCGCCCGGTTCCACAATACCCAATTTGCCCTCTTCCACGCGCTGCTGCTGGCGAGCGCGAATCTGGTCATATTTCTCTTTCGACGCCGCGCTGTAGTTGTCGTCATCACGCAATACGGTGGTGTGAATAAACACCATCAGGTTGCGCTTCGAGGTGTCCTGCGAGGTGTAGCGGAACAGTTGACCCACCAGCGGAATGTCGCCGAGCAGCGGGACTTTCGAGACATTCTGTTTGGTGACGTTTTCCATCAACCCGCCCAGCACCACGGTCTGGCCGCTGTGGACCATCACTTCGTTATTGATAGTCCGGGTGTTGAACGTCGGGCCAAGGCTGGAATCTTCGGTTGAATTCGCATCAACGCTGGAAACTTCCTGCTCAATCTTCATGTGGATCATGTCGCCGTCGTTAATCTGCGGCACAATCTTCAGTTTGGTCCCCACTGTCTTGCGTTCAACGGTGTTAAACACGTTGTCGCCAGTGGTGGTCTGCGAGCCGGAAAGCACCGGCACATCCTGGCCGACGTTAAACGACGCTTCTTTGTTATCCAGCGTCACCACGCTGGGGGTGGACAGAATGTCGTTTTTACCGCTGTTCGACAGCGCGGTTAGCAGAGCGCCAAAATCGCCGTTAAAGAAACCGGTCGCCAGGCCGGTAAAACTGGCGCCTTTGATGTTGCCATTCTTGATTTGGCTGATAGGCAGCCCGGTGGAACCAAACTGCACGCCGCCGTGTTTACTGGTCCACTGAACGCCGAGATCGAGACCGGAACCGTCCTGGACTTCAGCGATAATGGCTTCCACCAGCACCTGGGGACGGCGAATATCCAGTTTATCGATCACTTTTTCCAGTGAGTTCATGACATTAGGCTGCGCGGTGATTACCAGAGAGTTGGTAGCCTCATCCGCCGTAATGTTCAGATCCGTCGGCGCGGATGGCGATTTGCCCTTAACCGCGCCCGGTTTGTCTTTCAGTTGCTCGCCGATACCCGTTAATACCGGTACTACTTTGGCGGCATTAGCATATTTGAGGTAGAAGACGCGGGTATTGCCCTCGTTGTTCTGTTCACGATCGAGCTGGCTTATCAATGCCCGGGTGCGCTGGCGGGCATCCTGCATCCCGCTGATGACCAGACTGTTGGTTTCAGTGTCAGCCACCACTTTGGTCGACAGTTGCGGCGCGTTCTGTCCCTTCTGCTCTTCGTTGTTGAGGGTATTCAACATATCGGCAAGCTCTTTTGCCGAGGCGTAACGCAGCGGGACAATTTCCCGACGCTGCATCCCGGAGTGGTCGACGCGCTCAACCAGGTCCACCAGGCGATTGACGACCGACGCTTTACCGGTCAGCAGCAGCACATTCGAAGGTTCAAAATGCACCACATTGCCGATGCCCGAAGCGTCATTCAACTGGCGCAGCAAAGGCGCCAGCTCACGCACCGGTACATTTTCCATACGCACAACCCGGGTGATGATCTCATCGCCTTTACCGGGATTTTTACTGTCCGCCAGCGGCGCTCCGGCGGTGCGCGCGACTGAAGAACGGACGATTTTAATCATTCCGTTATCCATCGGAATGGCGGACAGACCGTATAAATCCAGCACACTCAGGAAAAACTGGTAATATTCATCCTCGGTGAGCACATTATAAGTGCGTACCGAGACGGTTCCCTGAACAGAAGGGTCGACCAGAATAGTTTTATTCAGATTACGACTCACTGTATCAATGAATTCGCGAATATCCGTATTTTTAAAGCTGGCGCTAAAATTTGCCGCCTGCAGCGAGCCGGAAAATAGCGACAGCGCCGTCAGCGCTGCGCAAGCCCACGGTAATTTTTTCATGACATTACACTCATTCATTGTTGAGAACATTAATCCTTATGTTTTCAAGATGCGTATTACGCCTGACGACGATTTGCGCTTCTCTCATTTTTGACCAGTTGGCAATGATATTTTTCGCCTGCTGGTCCTGCGTCATATCGGCGGCATTGATGCGGACCACCACATCGTTTTTTTCCAGGCCGCTATGATTAAAAAAATCAGACGCATTTTTTGGATTAATTTTATAACCGGCCAGATGGCCCTCGCGGATATACGGTTTCAGCACCAGATAATCATCAAGATGCAGACTTTCCAGACTGCTGCGTTTTGGCGCCGCGCTCTGCGGCTCAGCGCCAGTGACGCCTTTAAAATAGTCCGGTTTTTTAAGCGCCAGCGTCTGAGTAGCGCCGCCATAGTGAACCACCACGCTGTCGCGATTAATGGCCTCTATCCAGGTATCATCATAGCCGGCAAGAGCTTCCCCTTCGCGGTAGCTCTGTTGGCCGGCGCTGGTTTTTATCATGGCAAATGAAAGCCAGGGCTCATCGCTACTGACGATCCCCTCCACTTCGGCTACCAGCGGCTTTTTAGTTTCAGAGGCGGCGTTATTCTGCGCCGCCGCAGGCTGAAACAGCGTAAAGGCTTGCGCCGCGCGCGCCGGACGCGGCGCCGGCTCAGCGCCGTCCAGATTATCCGCGGCGCGCTGGTACGCCTTACAGACCACATACCCCTGTTGCCCGCTCACCAGCAGCACGATAAACATGATGCAGGGCGCAACAAACCGGGAATAAAACTCCATTCTCATGGTTTAACCAACCTTTATAGCACCGTTACCAGCGGCGTAATCTCGCCCTGATGCGGGAGTCATATTTGTTGAGCGAATATTAATGTGGCAGCTAAAACGGTACTACTTTTGTAGCTGCTAACTTTACGGTAAATAATCGTTGACAGGCGGTTATGAGTCTGACAGGAAGGCGAGAATATTTTTCTCCACCATGGTTGATTGCTATTCAGGCGGCTTTCTTTTAATTTTCCCGGTGACAACATCGCCTGCCGCAGATGTATTAACGCATTGTTAATTGCGCAGTGAATAGCGTAATTAACCACACCGTCGCCGGGCTGACGTTATAAAAATAACGCCGCCGGTAATATGAATAACCCGTAATCCGTTACTGAACCGAGCGATCAAGATTCTATGTACCTGAATCATTTTAATTTCAATACACTGCCATTTCAGCGGGTAACGCGCCCGGCGGGGGCGTTTTTCGTCGACTATCACCAGGATGTCTATACCCTGCTGGAGGAGAAGACCCGTATTCCGGGGTTGGTGGGACTATTTTCAGATGATGAAACGCTGTTAAAACAATTCACGGATAAGCTCAGCGCCGGTCACGCCACGACATTAACAGTGAATGCTTTCCCGAAACTTTCCGCCGAGACCCTGTTATATAAACTCAACCCGACGGCGCAACAGGCGGCTCTGCCGGTTCATGTCATTGATGCGTCACTCGAGCAGTGGCGCGCCCGGGCAACGGCCAAAAAACCGGGAGCGTTGATTATCCTTAACACCCTGCACGCCATGCGCGACGGCTGCTGGAAGATCCTCGGTATGCTGCTGGCGCGCGCCGAAGAGCTGTCGTTTCCGTTAACCATTTTACTTACCGGCGCTCCAAACCAGCTGGCGCGCATCGTCAGCGTCCCCGGCCTTAACCAACGGCTCCACACCCGCCATCTGCTGCGCCCGCTTTCGCGCGCCGAGAGCCGGGAATATCTCCAGCGGCAGTTAACCGAACACGGCGCCGGGTCGGCCCCCTTCAGCGCCGGGCGCGGGCGGAAATTGTATGCAATGACCCGGGGAAACATTACCCGGCTCAATAAACTGGCCCATCTGGCGCTGCTGGCCGCCTGGACCGAGCGGGCGCCACAGGTCAGCGCTCGCCACCTGCGCCTGGCGGCGAGCGAAGTGTTACCCTCGCGTCTGGCGCTGAAAAAACTGGCGACCCTCGGCCTGCTAAGCGCAGTAGTTTGCGCCGCCGTCGGCTGGCGCCTGCCCGCATCGCAGCAGGCCTGGCTGCCATTTACCCTGCCGGTACCGGCAAGCTGGCACCGACCCGCGCCACAGGCCGCGCCGCCGGCGCCGTCGATCGACAACGAAGTGGTGAATTTCGCCGATGCTATGCATCAGCTGTATAAGATGTGGGGTTACGAAGCCAGCGGCGATGACACGCTGTGCCAGAACGCCAGCCGGGTCGGCCTGATGTGCAAACAGGGTAGCGCGCCGCTGGCGGAGCTGGAAAAAGAGGGTTATCCATGGATCGGCGAGATACGCGATGGCGGCCATCTCAATTATGTCGTGATTGCCCGGGCGGATAACACATCGCTCGATCTGCTGCTCAACGACCGTACCTGGCAGGTAACGCATGACTGGTTCGTCACTCACGCCACTGGCAACTACACCCTGCTGCACCGCCTGACGCCGGATGGCCATGACAATATCAGCGCCGCCAGCAGCGCGCGGGATATCGCCTGGCTGGATACCCAGCTCGGCCAGGCGCTGAAGCGTCCGCCCACCCACAGTAGCGCCTGGACCAGTAGCCTGGTACAGCGGATCCGCGATTTCCAGCATCGCGTGGGCATACATGCTGACGGTATTCCCGGCGAAGATACCTTAATTTATTTGATGCGCGCGACCAATATGACGCCAGCCATCGCCACCGACGTCCAGCCCGCCGAACGGGACATAGCCACACAGCAAGGGAAAACATCCTGATGTCTACTATTTGCCTGGCCGCACACCGTAGCTATACCACGGGGGATGCAGTCTATTTTACCTGGCGGGTGCCGGGTCTACGCAAATGCTGCGCCGGCGCGTTTTACTGGCTGACTGGCGCTTGTCTGCTGGTGGCCGCCGGTCTGTACGCGCACCTCTACTGGCAATACCGACACCCACCCACGCCTGCGCCGGCGCGTAAAGTCGCGGATGCGCCGACCCGATTGTCGCCCATGCATTATGTGCTGGTGACCAAACCTTTTCCCGACCGACAAGCGACGCCGGAGCCTGATGCCGCACCGCCGCCCGATACCATGCCCCACGACATCCTGCCGGATGACAGTGCCGAGGATAACGACTGGACCCATACACCGGACGGCGCATTAGCCACCCATACGCTGCCGCCCGCGGCGGATCAATCGCTTTCGCTCAAAGAGCGGCTATTAAAAGCGTTGCAGGAACAGCAGCGGGAATATCCGCCCTCTGCGCAGAGCGATAGTGCAACGTCGCCGGAAGAGATGCCCGCCGGGGAGCAGGATGGCACCGGAAAGAGCCCTTATCCGCCGTTAAGCAGTCAATTACAAAGCGTGCAGCGACAGGTGCCCGCGCTGAATTATCAGTCGCACCTCTATTCATCAGATGCGCCGCTAAGCAAAGTGGTGATTAATGGCAAGACGTATCACTGCGGCGATAAACTGACACCCGAAGTCACGATTTATGATATTCAACCCCAGACGCTCACGCTGTCGCTGAGTGGACATTATTATACCCTGCCGGCCCTGAAAAACTGGCAACCGCCAGTGTCATAAATAACGACTCCCTGCATCAGCAAGGAGTGATCTTAAAGCGTCAGAGAGGAGACAGATGTGAGATGTTAACGCATTAATATTTTTCGGGCAGCGTATTCAGCTTAACCAGGCGCCCTTTTTCGATCACCACATATTGGCCTTTTTTCAGCTCGGAAAGAATTTTGATGATCGTACTGCGGGCCAGATTGGTATATTCCTGAATATAATCATAAACGTTAATATCACGTTTATAGAGCGCCATCAGTTCGTTGATTTCGATAAGAAACTCGCGAATGATGGTATACGCGCTGCGCGCCACCAGCATGTCATCGCGCTTGTTCAGGATACAGATGTACCATGATAAAACTTTGGTTAACTCCAGCCAGCACTGGTGATGGGCAATCAGTTGCAAAAACGCCTCTTTCGGGACGATACGCACTACCGTATCGGCACAGGCGACGCCGATTATCTGATCGGTTTGATAGAAGATATTGCCAAGGCCAAAAATCATATTACTGCGCAGTGGGAACATACACAGTTCGTCAGACCGGCGGCGAAACTCCATTTCCCCATTGAGAATCACATAAAGATTCCCTGAATCGGCGCTGGAGATTCTTTGCCATTTCTTTAACGTTTTTTCTTCATAACCTTTGGTTAATTCAATAATCGTATTCAGCTCTGCGTCGGGTTTTAACGCTCTACCGTAAATGCTCAACATGATTTTTCTATACCTATCGAAAATAAAACAATATGAAATTTCTCGCGACAATATGCTAACAAATTATCAACCTGAAATTTCTACTGTACTGTATGGAGGCATCATCATATGAAAATTAGCGAATGAAATGAGATGTTCGCCGGAAAGGAACGACAAAATATAATTTTCTTTTTATGAAACCAGGTAACTCGGACTAATCTTAGTTCAGAAAGGTTAAAAGTCAATCGCTATCTGAATAGTAATACTGTTGTTACACCTTAATATTTTGTTCTGCCATGATTTTTATCAGCAACCGCCATAGAAAAGCTTATCATCGACATCTGTAACAGAATAGCGACTCCCCCGCCGACTGACGATATAAAAAAAGGGGTATGCAGAAGCCGCCATTCCAGCCCCAAACCCCTGTAACTCAATGAATTGCTGAAAATAAAAAAATTCAAGTAAAAAAGAAACCACTAATGTCTGCGCGAAGAGATTAATCCCGGCTGCGCTTCTGATTAAATAGCCCCCGGTTTGTGTTTCTGTCTTATTAAAACCTGGCCCGGCACAACTATTCCATTCACATTCCGTTAATTGCCCGCGCCCTATCAAGGCCCGGAATAGCGATATCAGATATCGCGAAGGGACAGGTTGTGCATGACTGTAAAGGAATTGACTAAGAGGTCTGTTATGAGAAAGGTTGCTACGAGTTTGTTAATCGTCTCAACATTATGTGGTTCAGCTTCAGCATTCGCTGTAACCAATGGCGAAGGTCAGGTTAACTTCAGCGGTGAAATTATCGATTCCGCCTGTGAAGTGGTCAATAATCTGAGCGATCCGCTGAATGTCACCATGGGTAAAGTATCGAAAACGGCGTTTACCGGCCTGGGATCCACGGCGGATACCACCCAATTCAATATTGAGTTAAAAAACTGCCCTGAAACGGTAACCACGGCGGCCATTACCTTTGGCGGCACCCCCGACGCCGATAATGCCAATGTACTGGCGATCACCCCGGATACCGACGCGGCCAGCGGCGTGGCGCTGCAGTTGCTCGACGCATCGCAGCAGCCGCTCAACCTGTATACCGCTTCCAGGCCTTATCAACTCCAGTCGGGAACCGGGGTAAATACCCTTGAGTTTGCGGCGCGCTACATTCAGACCAAATCGGAGATTGTCGCCGGACCGGCGAATTCGGTTTCCACCTTCACCGTGGTCTACAACTGATCATTTCACTCCAGGATAGTGACTATTCAGCCGCGGCGAATAGCCACTATCTCTCCTGATTATTAAGAGAAAACATATGCGACACGGTTTACTTCTGACTGCGCTTTTAATGACAGCAGCAACCGCACACGCAGGCGTCATTATTGGAGGAACGCGTCTGGTCTATCAGGGAGAGAAAAAAGAGTCATCAATCGGCATCTCTAATCCGGATACGCTGGACTATCTTGTCCAGTCGTGGGTGGATAATTGCGATAAGAGCGCGGCAAAAGCGCCGTTTCTGATTACCCCGCCGCTGTTTCGCCTTGATGCCCGGCAGGATAACGTGCTGAGGGTGGTGCGCACCGGCGGAAATCTGCCGCAGGATCGTGAATCCATGTACTGGCTGAATATTAAAGCTATTCCGTCCTCGCCCCATCCCCAGCACGTGAATATGTTGCAAATCGCCGTAAAAACCCAGATTAAACTGATTTATCGGCCCAGCGGCATCACGGGAAAACCAGAACTGGTCGCCGATAAACTACAGTGGCGTAAACAAGGAAATACCCTGACCGTTACTAACCCAACGCCGTTTTATATGAATTTCCAGAAAGTGGTAGCGAATGGTAAACAAGTGAATGGCATCACCTGGGCAGCCCCTGAAAGTGATACGCATTTTCAGGTAACCTCCATCACGCCCGGGTCGACCATCTCCTGGTCGGTGATTACCGATTACGGCAGCATCAGTAAAACATTCACCAGCACGCTGCATTAATCGCGCGAAATTATTATCGGTAATCCGGACTGAAATAATCATGGGTATCAATAACTTTAAGCGGTTACTGGCACACGGCTCCCGCCTGCTTGTTTTTCTGATCGTGGTTACCGCCTGTTCAGGAAGCCGCGCATGGGCGGAGGATTATTTCAATCCGGCGCTGCTGGATATAGACACCCCCGGGCAGGGGAAAACCGATCTTTCCATTTATGAAAAGGGCCCGGGTCAGGCACCGGGAAAATACCGCGTCACAATATTCATTAACAATAAACAAACTGATAACCGTGAAGTTGAATTTCACCTGCAACATAATTCCGCCGGGCACGCCACTCTCCAGCCCTGTTTTACATTACATGATCTTAAATCACTGGGTATCCGGATCAAAAAATATCCCGGGTTAAACGGTGGCGCCCGTTGCGCAAGGCTGGATGCTATCCCCGGCGCCTCAGCGACATTTCGGGTCAGCCAGCAGCAATTGCTGCTGAGTATTCCCCAGTCCGCCCTTGGCCAGATACCGCGCGGCTATATCGCCCCGGAGGAGTTTGATGAGGGTATTAACGCCGGTTTGCTGAATTACAGCGTTACCGGCAGTAATAGCCGCGCCCGGCAGGCCGGAATGAGCGATACCAGCAATCAGTATGTCAACCTGCGTCCCGGTCTGAATGTTGGCGCCTGGCGCGTACGCAACTATTCCACTTTCAGCCGCAGCCAGAGCGGTGGTAACAGTCAGTCCGATTTCTCTTCCGTGTACACCTATGCCAGGCGCGACATCATCGCCATGAAAAGTGAAGTGACGGTGGGTCAGAGCAGTACCCCTGCCGATGTCTTCGACAGCGTCCCGTGGACCGGCGCACAGCTGGCGTCGGATGACGACATGCTGCCGGACAGCGAAAAAGGCTATGCGCCGATCATTCGCGGCATTGCCCACAGCAATGCGCAGGTGGTGGTGCGCCAGAACGGCTACATCATCTATCAGAATACCGTCGCGCCGGGGGCCTTTGAGATCAACGACCTCTATCCCACCGGCAGCAGCGGCGACCTGAATGTCACCGTGAAAGAGACCGACGGCAGCGAACAACATTTCGTGGTGCCTTATGCTTCGGTCCCGGTTTTACAGCGCGAAAAACATCTGCGCTACCACATCGCCGCCGGACGCTATCGTTCCTACGACAGCAGTGTAGAAAAAGCGCCGTTTATTCAGAGCAGCGCGATTTATGGCCTGCCCTACAACTTCACCCTCTATGGCGGCATTCAACAAAGCAAGCACTATCACTCACAGGCCGCCGGCGTGGGGAAAAACTTTGGCGGACTCGGCGCGTTCTCTGTCGACGTCACGCGGGCAAAGGCGTTAATTAAGCAGCGGGCCAGCAGTACCGGCCGCTCCTGGCGTATCCGCTACAGCAAAGATTTCGCCAGCACCGGTACGAACTTCTCCCTTGCGGGTTACCGCTACAACAGCAAAGGGTTTTATACCCTTGAAGATACGCTGGACTCCTGGACCAGCAACGATGACTGGTCCACGCCGCAGCAAAAACGCGCCCGCACCGAGGCCACGATTGATCAGAACCTGGGCGCAAAATGGGGCACCCTCACGCTGAGCCTGGTCCAGGAGCGCTACTGGAGCCAGCAGCAGAACATGACGTCAGTCAGCATGAGCTACAACAATAGCTGGCATGGCATCAGCTACAGCCTGAGTTACAGCCTGAATCAAAACACCAGCAACCATCAGGACGATGACAACAGCGATGATAACGATCGCCTGATTTCACTCAATGTCTCAGTCCCTCTCGATCGCTGGATGCACAACAGCTGGGCGAGCTACAACCTGAACAACAGCAAAGACGGCACCACCCAAAATATCGGCCTGACCGGCACCGCTCTGGAAGGCAATAACCTGAACTGGAACATTCAGGAAGGGTTCAGCACCACCGGCAGCGGCAGCTCCGGCAACGCCAACATTGATTACAAAGGCACCTACGGCGAATTCAGCGGCGGCTTCAGCCAGGATAAATACCAGCGTAGCGTTAACTATGGCGTCCAGGGCGGCGTGGTGGTCCACGGCAACGGCATTACCCTGAGCCAGCCGCTGGGAGAAACCATCGCGCTGGTTAAAGCCCCCGGCGCCAGCGGGACGCGCATCGCCAATCAGACTGGTGTGAAGACCGATTTCCGCGGTTACACCGTGGTGCCCTACGTCAACGCCTGGCGCCATACCACGATCGCCCTGGATACCGAAAGCCTGCCGGACGATACCGATGTCAGCCAGGCCGCTCAGGTGGTGACGCCAACCCGCGGCGCCGTCGTCCGCGCGACGTTCCATCCGCGTAGCGGCAACCGGGTAATGATGACACTGTCGCATAACGGTAAACCGCTGCCCTTCGGCGCGACAGTGACCACCAGCGACAACGACAGCGAATTTATCGTTGGCGATAGCGGCGTGGTGTATCTGACAGGACTGACGCCGCGCGGCCAGTTGCGGGTGATCTGGGGAGACGCCGCACAAACCCGCTGTACCGCTCGCTATGAGCTCCCCGAAAACGCGCCCCATGGCCAAATTACTAACCTGTCGGCGCAGTGCCGCTGAATGAGAGCCCAGATGAATATAGTTCGATTACTCAGTATGTTACTGGTGTTATGCGGGAGTTTGCTATGCATGCCGCACGCCCATGCCTCAGGATGTTCGACTCCCAACATCCCCTACGAAGCTTCGATGGCGGAAATTCGCGTATCCAGCACCCTGCCCCCCGGTAGCATAATCCCCGGCACCGAGCAAAATATTCAGGTTCACGGCGCGTGCGATGTTGACCGCGCCGGACAGCCGATTATCGCCTGCTACTACGGAACCGGGCAAGAATACCCCGGTTATCCCGGCGTCTATGAAACCGGCGTCGACGGGATTGGTATTACGCTTATCAACGATCAGGGACAGCGGATTAAGGGCGGCGGCATACTGTGCGACACCCGGAATACCCCCCTGGGCTATATCTCTGGCGACGGCAGTAATTCGTTTAATTTTGGCGTGACGCTGGCGCTGGTAAAAACCGCTGACCAGGTTACCAGCGGCACTCTACAGCAGGCGCAAACAGTCTTTGGCATCGGTATTTATGGCGAAGAAGGCATCGGCTCGCCCAATCAGATCGCCTACGCCGGCAATGTCAACTTCAGCACCGTCACTTGCTCCCTGTCACCACAAAATTTTGCTATTACGCTGGGCGATTTCCCGGTCAGTGATTTTAATGGACCGGGCTCCACCACCCCAGAAAGACGATTTGAAATCGGGATCACCTGCAATGATACCGTTCAGCCTGAGCTCATGGTTTCCAGCGCCGATGGTTATGAGACTGACCATCCGGGGGTGATCAAACTGACCCAGGAAAACGGCGTAGCGTCCGGCGTCGGTATTGAGCTGACCGTTGACGGCATGCTGGCAAATTTCGATCAGTACGTTAACACCGCCAGCGAGGCCTTCAGTAATGAAACACTCAGAGTCCCTCTGACGGCCTGCTACTACCAGACTGGCGCTACGGTTGAGCCCGGCAGCGCTAATGGCGTCGCCACCATTACGCTCGCTTATAAGTAATGCCATGAAAAAATATCTGCTTTTACTTATCACCAGTTGTCTTAGCCCGACCATTCACGCCGAGGCTATCGAGATACAGATGACCGGCAATATTTTTGCCAATACCTGCTCGGTAGACAGCGCCAGTCAGGATTTAAGCGTCGATCTGGGACAAGACAGCGCCGGGAACTATAAAGATGTCGGCGATACCGGCGCATGGAAAGATTTCGATTTGACGCTATCCAAATGCCCTTCCACTACCACGCTGGTGACGGCGCAGTTTAAAGGTCAGGCAGACAGTACCCATCCAACCCGATTCGCCAACACCGGCACCGCCGGCGGACTGGCGCTGGAACTGGGCGATCGTCAGGACAGAATTTTACTGGCGCCGCAGGCCAGTTTCAGCGTGCTGGTTAATCAGGACACCCACACGGCGGATTTCCCGCTATCGGCCCGCTACTACTGCACCAGCTATCCGGTCACCGCCGGCACGTTTAACGCCACGGTACAGGTGACCTTTACCTACCAATAAGCGCCCCTCATGCAAGGAGCTTCTTGCGCCGCCCGGCAACCGTTCAGCCAGGCGTTTTTTTATTCCGATTCCAGCCGCTGCAGATTGCGGAAATTCACCTTTTTCCGCACCTGACGCAGGCTATACCCAGCCTGCACTCACCATCATGTCTGCGGCGTGGCAGGGTACCGGCTTGCCGGTCGCCAGAATCATATCCAGGTTTAACAGGAAAGCCAGACTGCACCGGGGGATACTTAATTCTGCCGCCATTTACCAAATTGCAGGCATAAAAAAACCGCCTGACGGCGGTTTTACACGACACTGCTTATCATTGATTTTATTCGTTATTTCCCATGGTACCCGGAGCGGGACTTGAACCCGCACAGCCCGAAAGCCGAGGGATTTTAAATCCCTTGTGTCTACCGATTCCACCATCCGGGCTCGGGAATAAAATGGAGGCGCGTTCCGGAGTCGAACCGGACTAGACGGATTTGCAATCCGCTACATAACCGCTTTGTTAACGCGCCAAATTTTTGCCTTACGGCCACACCAGAGAGACCCTGATGCCTGAAATCTGGAGCGGGAAACGAGACTCGAACTCGCGACCCCAACCTTGGCAAGGTTGTGCTCTACCAACTGAGCTATTCCCGCAAATCATCAAGCTGAGTTAATTGCTTGATTCTTTTTATCTTCTGGCAAACGGTACCGCCTTTCGATGCGATGCATTCTACTTACCTGACGCAGTGAGTCAACGATATTTTTAATGATATTGCACCGTTTGCTGAATTTTACGGCGAAACGATCACTGTTCAAGCAAATCGCCGCGCGCCGCGTTCAGATAGTGTAGCATCGACCACAGCGTCAGGACCGCCGCCACAAATAGCAGCCCGGTAGCAAGATACTCGATCCAGTAGTTCGGCCGCCACAGCAGGCCGATCAGCGCCAGCATCTGCGAAGCCGTTTTTACTTTACCAATCCACGAAACCGCCACGCTGCTGCGCTTGCCAAGTTCCGCCATCCACTCGCGCAGCGCGGAAATGATGATCTCCCTGCCGATCATTATCGCAGCCGGCAGCGTTACCCACCAGGTGTGATAATGCTCGACCACCAGCACCATGGCGACGGCGACCATGACCTTATCGGCCACCGGATCGAGAAAAGCGCCAAAGCGCGTGCTCTGATTCCAGCGCCGCGCCAGAAAACCGTCAAACCAGTCGGTAATCGCCGCCATACAAAAGATCAATGCGCACAGAAACGGCGCCCAGACAAATGGCAAATAAAACGCCACGACGAAGAACGGAATAAGGACAACGCGAAACAGGGTAAGTAGAGTGGGTATATTAAATCGCATAGTGCCGCTAACGGTTTGTCATCTGTGAAGTTGTTCTATGTTGCTACATAGAGATCAATGTTTCAACGACCAGTAGATCTTTTCTGCCAGCGCCTGCGAGATACCCGGCACTTTTGAGATTTCGTCAATACTGGCGTTCATCAGAGGTTGCAGCCCACCCATATATTTGAGTAGCATCTGGCGGCGTTTCGGCCCAATTCCTTCGATGGTCTCCAGGGTACTGGTGTTTTTAACTTTGGCGCGTTTCTTACGGTGACCGCTAATCGCATGATCGTGAGATTCATCGCGGATATGCTGGATAACATGCAGCGCCGGGGAGTCCGGCGGTAAGGCAAAGCCCTCCCCCTCTGGCTTAAGAAACAGCGTTTCCAGCCCGGCTTTGCGATCGCTGCCTTTCGCCACCCCCAACAGGAGCGGGTGACGTTTGTCCCAGGTCACGTCGAGTTCGTCGAAGACCGCTTTCGCCTGCCCCAGTTGCCCTTTCCCGCCGTCAATCAAAATCACATCGGGGATCTTACTTTCATCGATCGCTTTACCGTAGCGGCGACGCAGTACCTGATTCATGGCCGCATAATCATCGCCCGGCGTAATGCCGGTAATGTTATAGCGACGGTACTCCGCCCGCAAAGGACCGTTTTGATCGAATACCACGCAGGACGCGATGGTCTGCTCCCCCATCGTATGGCTGATGTCAAAGCACTCCATACGTTTCACTTCCGGCAATGTCAGGACTTCCGCCAGCGCTTTCAGCCGCTGGCTGACCGTTGATTGCTGAGACAAACGCGTCACCAGCGCGGTAGCCGCATTGGTACGCGCCAGCTTCAGGTAGCGCGCCCGATCGCCGCGCGGTTTGGTCTGGACATTGATGCGCCGCCCGGCGACTTCGCTGAGGGAGTCCGCCAGTACAGTTTTATCCGCCAACGCAAAATCGAGCAGGATTTCCCCCGGTAGGGTACGCGTCTGGCTGCCCTGGAGGTAAAACTGGCCGACAAAGGTTTCCACCACCTCCGCCAGCTCAGTACCGCCAGGCACTTTCGGGAAATAACTGCGACTGCCGAGCACTTTCCCCTGACGGATAAACAGCACATGCACACAGGCCATGCCGGCGTCGAAAGCTACACCGATAACATCCAGATCGTCGCCGGTATTGGAAACAAATTGTTTCTCCGTCACCCGGCGGACCGCCTGAATTTGATCGCGGATACGCGCCGCTTCCTCAAATTCCAGCTGCTGGCTGGCCTTTTCCATCCGCGCCACCAGTTGGTTAATCACCTGATCGTCTTTCCCGGAAAGAAACAGCCGCACGTACTCCACCTGGCGAGCATATTCCTCTTCGCTGACCAGTCCGGCGACGCAGGGCCCCAGACAACGGCCGATCTGGTATTGCAGGCAGGGACGGGAACGGTTGCGATAAACGCTATTTTCACACTGGCGGACCGGGAATACTTTCTGGAGCAGAGTCAGCGTTTCACGCACCGCGTAGCCGTTTGGAAAGGGACCAAAATATTCCCCTTTGGCATGTTTGGCGCCCCGGTGCATCGCCAGGCGCGGATGGGTATCCGCGCTGAGAAAGATATAGGGGTAAGATTTATCGTCGCGCAGCAGCACGTTATAACGCGGCTGATACAGCTTGATATAGTTATGTTCCAGCAGCAGCGCTTCCGTCTCGGTGTGGGTCACCGTGACATCAATATGCTGGATCTGGGCCACCAGCGCTTCGGTTTTGCGGCTGGCAAGATTGCTGCGGAAATAGCTGGCGAGACGCTTTTTGAGGTCTTTCGCCTTGCCGACATAAATAACCGTGCCGCCAGCGTCATACATGCGATAGACGCCAGGCTGGCTGGTTACCGTTTTCAGGAACGACCGGGAATCGAACACATCACTCACTGACTGGTTAACGTCTCCGCACTGCACAAGCCATGCCGAATCGCCAGATGCGTTAACTCAACATCACCGCTAATGTTCAGTTTACTAAACATACGGTACCGATAGCTGTTAACCGTCTTCGGGCTCAGATTCAGTTGCTCAGAGATTTCGTTGACCTTCTGGCCTCGGGTAATCATGAGCATAATCTGCAGTTCGCGCTCCGACAAACTGGCAAACGGAGATTCGGTTTTCTCCGGCTCAATCTGGCTTAACGCCATCTGCTGCGCAATATCAGAAGCGATATAGCGCTGGCCTGCGTATACCGAACGGATGGCGTTCACCACATCCTGCGGCGCCGCCCCCTTGCTCAGGTAACCTGCGGCGCCAGCCTGCATAACCTTTGCCGGCAGCGGATTTTCCGTGTGTACCGTCAGCATGATAATTTTAATATCAGAGGAATAACGAGCGATTTTACGTGTTGCTTCCAGCCCGCCGATGCCGGGCATATTCATATCCATGAGCACCACATCGACCGGGTTAGCGCGACACCATTTGACGGCGTCTTCACCGCAGCTCACCTCACCTGATACTTTAATCCCCTTTATGTCTTCAAGAATGCGTCGTATCCCTGCGCGCACCAGTTCGTGGTCGTCAACAAGTAGAACGTTGATCAAAGGATAAATCTCCAGATTTAGGGATAACGCTGCTGATTACTAACTCTCAACATATTAACGGGTTTTAAGTCAACTTTAAAACGCAAAAAATGCATTCTTGCGATCGCGTTCCAGCTTTCAGGAATTATATGTTACATGCAGTATACAGCAGTTTAGCAGGGGTAAGTTTATATCTTCGTGGAATAACGCTGTCTAAACGTCTTGCAAAATATTTCTGGACGAACTCCCCCGGGGCTTATCCGCTATTTAGCTCGCTCAGTTTTAACCTGTTGAAATATTTTTTTAAAGAAACCGTTACAAATCAGATTTATCGTCTAAAAGAATCACTCTTTAGGGTTACATCCCCCGCTGCGATGGCTAATGAAAAGCCGCCAGGCTGTGATATACTCCGCAACCTGCATTAACCGCTATTGGCGGTGATCTACCTGAATACAGAGGAAAATAAATGAGCGCACCTGATTTCTCCACGAATGATAACGCCCAGGAACTGGCGCTGGAAGTAAGCTGCCTGAAGGCCTTGTTTACCCAGATGCTGAAAGTCATGGGCCAGGCCGACGCGGGTAAGGTCATCATTAAGATGGAAAAAGAGATTGCGGAAATGGAAAACAAGGCCCACGCGGAAGTGTTCAGCAACACAGTTAAGCAAATTAAACAAGCCTACCGCCAGTAATCAGCGGATGGCTGAACGTGACGCGACTTTCAGCCATCTGAATTTCCGGATGGTCGTCTAAATTAAACCGAGCGCAGCGGCATAACTGGCAATCTGGGTTTTATTCGGCGCCTCAAATTTCTTCTGCATATTTTTCTGGTGAAAATTAACCGTATTTTCTGAAATAGAGAGAATAATGGCGATCTCCGCCGACGTCTTCCCTTCCGCGGTCCACTGTAAAATCTCCCGTTCCCGCTTGCTCAGGCGCATCTCTCTTACCGCTACGCTGTCATGCTGCAGGCGCAACAAGCTTGCCATCCCGATTTCATTAAGATATTGAAGACGCATTGAAATTTCCTCTTCCGCCATCCGATGTTTTTTATTATTCCGCAGGGCGACCGACAGGAAAGCATTGACATTCTGCGGCCCGGTGAGGCTGCGGGTATAGCCGCTGCATAAACCGTGATCCTGCGCGGCGCCCCAGAATACTTTGGCGTTGGCAAAAAGCTCGTCATTCCAGGCTAATAATCCGCGAAACGCATTACACGGCTGCATCACCGGATCGATAGCAAAATAATTTTCCGCCTGGTACACCTCCCGCCACGCCGCCGGATAAGTGGTGTGAACGGTCAACCTGGGACGGGTAAACGGGATGGGTTGCCGGATACAGAAGGCAAAATAATCAAAATCCAGTAATTCCGTCTCGTGGCGCATAGCGGCGAATATCTGTCCGGCATCATCGATGCCATTAAAAATGACGGCCATTTCCTGTCGCCAGGTAAAAAAATTGCTTCCCTGCATAGTACCGGAAATCCCCTGATATGATTAATTATGCCAATATGCCTCTGCTGGTTAACATATTGTTGAGCTTTCCTTATGTAAAGGGGTGATTTTAACTTTTGGGATTCCCCCCAGCTTCCGGAGGAAACAACATGTCTGACGCGTCTTCGCCGCAGCGCCTCTTCGCGCAGCTTCATCAACAACTTCACGGCGTCTCTGCCCCGCCGCCGGAGGTACATTTTGATCACTCTGGCGCCTTGCCCTCTTGCTTCGCCGTCAGCGCCCTTGCCTCCGCCAGTATCGCGCTGGTGGGCAGCGCTCTGGTGAAATTAACCCGGCGCGATCTGCCGCTGCGCGTTGATCACCGGCTGGCGTCAATGTGGTTTTCCACCAGCCATCAGCCAGTCAATCGCCGCGCACAAAAGTTATGGGATCCGTTTGCCGGCGATTACGCCACCCGCGACGGCTGGATCCGCCTGCATACCAATGCCCCTCACCATCGGCAAGCCATGGAATCGGTACTTGGCAAATATCGTGACCGGGAGACCCTGGCAAACCAGGTGGCGCAATGGCGCAAGGAAACCCTTGAAGAAAATATCGTCGCCGCCGGCGGATGTGCCGCGGCGATGCGTAGCATGCAGCAATGGCAGCGTCATCCCCAGGGGCAGGCCGTCAGCGATGAAGCGCTGATTGCCAGTGATATCCGCGATGGCGCCCGTATAGCGCAGCGCATGTCCCCGCTCTCACGGCCATTGCTGGGAGTACGGGTGCTCGATTTAACCCGCATCATTGCCGGACCGGTGGCGACCCGGTTGCTGGCGGGACTTGGCGCGACAGTATTGCGAATCGACCCGCCGGACTGGCGCGAACCGGCGCTGGAAGAGGAATTGACGCCGGGCAAACGCTGCGCGCGCCTCGATCTCAAATCGTCGCAGGGCCGCGAACAGCTGGCGCAGCTGGTGCGTAACGCCGATATCGTCGTACACGGCTACCGGGCCGATGCGCTGGAAAAACTGGGATTTGACGCCGACACGCTGCGCCAGCTCTCTCCCGGGCTGGTGGATATCTCGCTGAATGCCTGGGGATGGCGCGGACCGTGGCGCAATCGTCGCGGTTTCGATAGCCTGGTGCAGATGGCCTGCGGCATCGCCGCAGAAGGCCAGCGCTGGAAACAGACGACGCATCCGCAGCCGCTACCGGTCCAGGCGCTGGACCACGCCACCGGCTATCTGATGGCGGCGGCGGCGCTTAACGGCCTCTATCACCGCGAACATCTGCAACAGAGTTACCAGGCGCAGCTGTCGCTGGCCGCCACAGCGCATTTCCTGATGCAACAAACGGCCAGCGCTGCCGGAGAATTTCAGCCCTGGCAGCCCCGGGACTGCGATCCAGCGCTGGAGTTTTCGCGCTTCGGGCTGGGCTACCGACTGCGCTTCCCGCTTGAACTGCCGGGAACGCCGGTGTGCTGGTCCCGGGAACCTGTGCCGCTGGGCAGCGCTCTCCCCTGCTGGCCATAGCAGTTATTGAGTGAGGAATTTATCCAGGAACTGGCGGGTTCTGGCCTGCTGCGGCGCGGCGAACAGCGCCCGGGCCGGTCCCTGCTCGACAATCCGCCCCTGATCCATAAAAATAGCCCGATCCGCAACATCGCGGGCAAAGCTCATTTCATGGGTGACGATCACCATGGTGCGTTTCTCCTGCGCCAGTTGGCGAATGGTATTCAGCACCTCGCCCACCAGCTCAGGATCCAGCGCCGATGTCGGTTCATCAAACAGAATCACTTCCGGGCGCATCGCCAGCGCCCGGGCAATCGCCACCCGCTGCTGCTGGCCGCCGGAAAGCTTGCGCGGGTAGCGGTTTTCTTTGCCGCTCAACCCGACTTTCTCCAGCAGCGTCCTGGCCCGGTTTTCCGCCTCGGCCTTCGGTTCGCCTTTGACAATCACCGGTCCTTCAATGATGTTTTCCATCACGGTACGATGCGGAAACAGATTGAAATTCTGGAAGACAAACCCAACGTGCTGGCGCAGCTCGCGCACCCGGGCTTTCTGGCGACTCATCGGCAGGGCGGCGTCAATGGTGATATCGCCGACGCGAATCGTGCCGCTCTCCGGCTGCTCCAGTAAGTTAATACTGCGCAATAGCGTGGTCTTCCCGGAGCCGCTGGGGCCAATAATAGCCACCACTTCACCAGCGGCGACCTCCAGACTGATACCGTGCAGCACCGTCTGGCCGTGGAATTGTTTGACAAGGTTCCTGACTTCGATGGCGCTCATTGGGGATCCTGCTCCTGGCGATTAAGCCGTTGTTCAAAGTAGTTCTGCAGCGCCGATAACACCGTCGCCATAACCCAGTAAATCAGCGAAGCCGCCAGATACATGGTAAACACTTCAAGGGTTCGGGACGTGATCAATTGCGCCTGACGAAACAGCTCCGGCACCTGAATCGTCGCCGCCAGCGAGGTGTCCTTCACCAGGCTGATAAAACTGTTGCTCAGCGGCGGCAGCGCGACCCGGGCGGCCTGGGGCAGAATGGCGCGGCGCAGCGTTTGCCACGGCGTCATCCCGATACTGGCCGCCGCTTCCCACTGCCCTTTATCAATCGAGGAGATGGCCGCGCGCAGGGTTTCCGCCGCATAAGCGGCGGTATTCAGGGACAGGCCGATCATCGCCGCTGGCACCGGATCGAGTTCAATACCGAACTGCGGCAGGCCGTAATAGATCATAAACAGCTGGGCAATCAATGGCGTACCGCGGAAAATAGAAATATAAAACCGCGCCAGCCAGGAGACTGGCCACAGAGGGGACAGGCGCATCATGGCCAGCAAAAATCCCAGCAGCAGTCCAAAGAACATCCCGCCAAGACTGAGCTGTAGAGTAAATACCGCTCCTCTAAGCAAATAGGGCGCTGACTCCAGCACCAGTTGCAGACTTTCTTGCATTATTTATAAGCATCCTGTTGGAATCAGACGTGTGGATGGTAGGCAAACAGCGCCGGCGCGCCGCCGGTATGGATAAACAGTAGCGGACCGTTATCCCTGAATCGCCGTTGGCTGATACCGTCGATCAGGCCGGCCATCGCTTTCCCGGTATAAACCGGATCGAGCAGGATCCCTTCCAGGCGCGCCAGCAGTTTTACCGCCTCATCGCCGGCTTCATTCGGCATCCCGTATTGCGGCGCGAAGTAGTCATCCCACAGCAGGACAGGCGCCCGGGCTTCAAGCTCCAGCGCTGTGGCGATCTGCTGCTGAAGATTTACCACCTTCGGCATCTGCTGTTCGACGCTGCGCGACACCGTTACGCCGATCAGCTCCGCGTCAGGCATCACCTGTTCGAGGCCAACTGCCAGCCCGGCGTGAGTCCCGGCGCTGCCGGACGCCACCACCACCGAGGAGATCGCCACGCTATCCGCACACTGTTGGGCGATTTCCAGCGAGCTTTCCACATAGCCCAGCGCCCCCAGCGCATTCGAACCGCCCACCGGTACCACATAAGGGCGGAATCCCTGAGCCTCAAGACGCGTCGCCAGCTCCGCCAGTTGCGCGTCAGGAGCGTCGAGGGCGGCGCACATTTCGACCTGGACATCGAACAGGTCCAGCAGCAGGCGATTGCCGTTAGTCAGGTAGTTTTCTGCCCGGGTGCCAATCGGGTTTTCCAGTAGCGCCACACAGTGCAGGCCGAGTTTCGCCGCAACGGCGGCGGTTTGCCGCACGTGGTTGGACTGAATCGCCCCGGCGGTCACCAGCGTATCGGCGCCTTCGCGCAGCGCATCGGCGGCGAGGAACTCCAGCTTACGCAACTTGTTGCCGCCCAGCGCCATGGGGGTCACATCGTCGCGTTTAATAAAGATTTCCCGGCCAAGATAATCAGAAAGCCGCGGCAGATACTCCAGCGGCGTCGGCGCGCCGATCAGCTCCAGGCGCGGAAAACGAGTCAGGTGTTGTAAAGGCATAAATTCTCCGGAAACGGTTGCCGTGACATCCTTTTATTATGAACATCTATAGTATTACGCACATGCCATAACGAAAAAAGGCGCCATCAGCGGCACCTTTATCAGGCAGACAGATAAATTATTTGGTCACATCAGCGCCAAACCATTTTTCAGACAATTTCGCCAGCGAACCGTCTTTCTGCATTTCGGCGATCGCCTGGTTGATGGCGTTGAGCAAGTCGTCATTGCCCTTACGCACCGCCACGCCGGCCTCCTGACGGGAGAATGGCTCACCGGCCACCGCCAGCGTTGCGTTAGTTTTCTTCACCAGATCGAGGGCCGCCAGGCGGTCGACCAGAATCACGTTAATGCGGCCGACGCGCAGATCCTGATATTTGGTCGGATCATCATCATAAGTGCGAATATCGACACCTTTGACGTTCTGGCGCAGCCACTCTTCATAGTTGGTGCCCAGCCCAACGCCGACTTTTTTCCCCTGCAGATCGGCGGCGGTTTTAATCGCGGCTTCCTCGCCCTTTTTCACCAGCGCCTGAATGCCGGACACGGTATACGGGGTGGAGAAATCATATTTCTTTTTACGGGCATCGGAGATAGTGACCTGGTTCACCACCACATCAATACGCTTTGAGTCCAGGGACGCCAGCATCCCGTCCCACTTGGTGGGTTTCAGCTCGGCTTTAACGCCCATATGTTCGGCGAGTTGTTGAGCGAATTCGACTTCAAAACCGGTTAATTTCCCGTCTTCGCCCTGAAAACTGAATGGCGGATAAGTGCCTTCCAGTCCGACCAACAGGGTACCGCGTTGTTTAATCTTATCCAGCAGATTTTCTGCCGCAAAGGTCGGCACGCTGGCGCCGGCCACTACCGCCACCGCCAGCACGCCCATCAGCGCCTGGCGGCCAAATTTAACCAGTTTCATCATTAACTCCGGATATAGAATAGTTGTTATGAAATAGTGTAATGCGCCGGTAAAAAATACCAAAAAACAATTCGCTACCACTTATTCTTTTTTAATATATATCAGAGGTAGATTTTATAGATTCAGGCGTAGCGGCACTGCGGTCGAGAAATTCGGCGTATTTCCGCAGCGCGATGCGGTAATTATCGGTGCTGGTCGCCGGTAGCCACGGTTCAAGCTGTTGCTCCATGTGACGTTGTAACAAAAGCCCCTGCGGCAGTTGATGACGGCTCAGATCATTGCCCAGACGACGCAAACGCACGACATATTCGTGAATGGTACTGATGCGGATATTGGTCTGCTCAAACAGGTATTGTTTAAAACCGAGGATATCAAACCAGCTTTCCTGCTCATGGCACCACAGGTCGCTGCAAAAACGGCACATCGCCGACCACTCTTTACTGGCTTCCTGCCAGGTATGATCGTCCATCGGTCTTTCCAGTTGTGGAATCGCGTTTTTCTTTATCACCTGGCCGTTATGCACCAGCGTCACGCGCTGTAGCGGTTTACGGCAGTGGGCGCATTGGGTTTGGGCAAGTTTAAAATCTTTGAGGTAGCGGCTCAGGGGCCGCGTTCTGGCCTGTTGTCTGGTCATAATTAGCCTGTCAAAAGATGGTCGATGTCAGGATCTTCCCCGCTCCAGGCGGCTGCGCAGGCGTTTTATGGCCTGGCTGTGCAACTGACTGACCCGTGATTCCCCTACCTCCAGCACGGCGCCAATCTCTTTGAGATTCAGCTCTTCCTGGTAGTAGAGCGTCAGTACCCGTTGCTCGCGCTCCGGCAGGGCTTCAATAGCCGCCACCACGCGCTCGCGCAAATCGCTCTCCAGAAGCAGTTGCAGAGGGTTGGTCTGGCGGTGTTCGTCGGTCATCAGCTCAATACTGTCGCCGTACTCTTCCTGCCATTCATCCCAGGAAAAAAGCTGGCTATTGTTGGTATCAAGCAGCATCTGGCGATACTCTTCAGGAGAGAGGTTCAGCCGTTGGGCGACTTCGTTTTCGCTGGCATGGCGCCCCAGTTCCTGCTCGAGTTGCCCGATAGCCTGCGCCACTTCGCGGGCATTGCGCCGCACGCTGCGCGGCGCCCAGTCCCGGCTGCGCAACTCATCGAGCATCGCGCCGCGAATGCGCTGTATCGCAAAAGTGGTGAAGGCCGTCCCCTGCAGGGCGTCGTAGCGTTCCACGGCGTGCAACAATCCGATGCCGCCGGCCTGCAACAGGTCATCCAGTTCGACATTCGCCGGTAGCCGTACCTGCAGGCGCAGCGCTTCATGGCGCACCAGCGGGATATAGCGCAGCCACAGCGAGTGTTTATCCATGACACCGTCAGCGGTATACAGAGAATCCACGATCAACAGCCCTGCTATTTGTAAGTTATCAACCCGATTATCCGTTCCCGCCGGGCTTTTAATCGTCAGAATAGTGGGTGAAATGTGAGGTTATTTGGCAGGATAACCGCTGGCGAAATGTAAAACCCCGCCGCAACGGGGTTCCGGGGTTCGCCCACACCGACGTTGCTATCGGTGCGGGTTGTCGTGCGCTTAACGCAGCAGAGACAGCACGTTTTGCGGTACCTGATTGGCCTGCGCCAGTACCGAAGTGCCCGCCTGCTGGAGGATCTGCGCGCGGGACATATTGGAAACTTCGGTGGCGTAATCGGCATCTTCAATACGGCTACGGGCGGAAGTCAGGTTATCCACCGTATTGCCGAGGTTGGTGATGGCGGAGTCGAAACGGTTCTGTACCGCACCGAGGTCAGAACGCAGCGCATCGACCTGCGCCAGCGCGGCATCGATCACCGCCAGCGGGCTGTCGGTTTTTTTGCTGCTCTGGGCGGCGGAAGCCGTCAGCAGCTCAGTCTTACCGGCGCTGTCAGTACCGATGTACATCTGTTCGCCAGCGGCGTTTTTCACCACCCCGGATGAGTCAACGCTGTAGGATGCGCCGCCCACCTGCAATGAAGCGGTTTTCACCGAACCCGGCGCTTTTTGCAGATCGGTCTCCGTCAGGGCTTTATTGTCGGTGGTGGATTTGGTGGTCAGAATGCCGCTGCCTGCCGCGGTATACACCGCTTTGTCGGTCTGAATTTCCGCGCCGGTACCGGTAGCGGTAGTCGAGGCGGAGATGGTGAAGTTCACCACCGTACCGTCGAGGGTGGCGGAAAACGAGCCGTTGCCGCTGGCGTCTGCGCTACCAACAGTAAACTCAACGCCCTGATAAGTGAATTTATCACCGGCGTTTGTACCAGCGGCCAGCGTCGCCAGATCAGTTGCTTGCGTACCGGGAGTGGCCGTGGTGGTGTAAGCAGTGGAGGCGGCATTGGCCTGTGAGGAGTTGGTGACATAGGCGCCGGTCACGGCGTCAGAATAGATGGTCTGGCCGCCGGCGTTCTTCACGTCGGTACCGCCAATCGCCACGGTATAGGTCTGGCCGCCCACGGCATAGTTATTGGTGCCGGTCGCGCCAAATTTCGCCACCAGGCTATCGGCACTGGCTTTATCGGCGCCGGTCACGGTGAAGTTGCTCAGGTTCAGGCTCTGGGTATCAATCTTTTTCAGATCGATATTGATGATCTCGCCATCGTTGGCGCCAACCTGAATTTTCAGGGTGTTGTCTTCGGACAGCACTTTTACGCCGTTAAACTGGGTCTGCTGGGAGACGCGGTCGATTTCACTCAGGCGCTGGGTGATTTCCGCCTGAATAGAGGACAAGTCGCTATCCGAGTTGGTGCCGTTGCTGGCCTGGACCGACAGTTCGCGCACCCGCTGCAGGTTGTTGTTAATTTCATTCAGCGCGCCTTCGGTGGTCTGGGCCACCGAGATACCGTCGTTGGCGTTGCGCGAGGCCTGAGTCAACCCCTTAATATTGGAAGTAAAACGGTTGGCGATGGCCTGACCGGCGGCATCGTCTTTGGCGCTGTTGATCCGCAGGCCGGAAGAGAGACGCTCAATGGCGGAACTCAGGGAGGACTGGGATTTATTGAGGTTATTCTGGGTCAACAGCGACAGGCTGTTCGTATTAATGACTTGTGCCATAGTTCAGTTCCTTCGTTGATTCACTGGGAGTTGGGCTGTTGCCCGCGGCTTGCGCCGTCTCCCCATGTATCGGCACGCGGTTTTTGAACTTTAGGAAATTTTTGCACCTGCCATGAGCGATCATTAGCCGCCGAATTAGCGCCCGGAACAGAGATTATTCCGCCTATTAGCGCTACAAAAGAGCGTTAAACTTTGCCCGCAAATTGCCGATACCCTGCGATATCCTGTTCGCGATCATAAGGAATGACTAATGGCTTCGATTTCATCTCTGGGCATCGGCTCTAACCTGCCACTGGACACCTTGCTGACTAAT
Source organism: Entomohabitans teleogrylli (assembly GCF_001484765.1). Lineage (GTDB taxonomy): Bacteria > Pseudomonadota > Gammaproteobacteria > Enterobacterales > Enterobacteriaceae > Entomohabitans > Entomohabitans teleogrylli. The sequence goes on from NZ_KQ947379.1 coordinate 119,690, forward strand.
CTCACGACGGCGGAAAAAGCGCGCCTGACGCCGATTACCAGGCAACAGTCGGCCAACAGCGCGAAGCTGACTGCCTACGGTACCCTGAAAAGCGCGTTAGAAAAGTTCCAGACCGCCAATACCGCCCTCAACAGCGCCGATCTATTCAAAAGCACCACTGCCACCAGCAGCAGCGATAAACTCGCCGTCACGACATCGGCCGGCGCGGCCGCCGGCACCTATACCATCAGCGTCAGCCAACTGGCTCAGGCGCAGTCGCTGGCCACCCGCACTCTGACCTCCAGTTCCGCCCCCCAGGGCGACAGCGCTATTGCTTCCCGTACCCTGGTCATCAGCCAGAAGGGACGCGACAAGCCGCTGGAGATAGAACTCTCCGCCGAACAGACTTCACTGGAGGGGATCCGCGACGCCATTAATGAGGCGGACGGCGGCGTGACGGCCAGCATCGTCAAACTCAAAGACGACAGCTACCAACTGGTGCTCAGCGCCACCGACAGCGGCGTGGATAACGCAATGACGATCTCCGTTTCCGGCGACGCTACCCTGCAAAACCTGCTCGGTTACGACAACAGCACCGGCAGCGGCGCCATGACTCAGTTGGTGGCGGCACGCAACGCGCTGCTCACCGTCAACAACATCGCCATTGAGCGCGCCAGCAATACCGTGACCGATGCGCCGCAGGGGCTAACCCTCAATCTCAGCCAGACGCTGGAAAACGCCACGGTGATCGTCAGTAAAAGCAACGACAAGGCGACCAGCGCCGTCAATGACTGGGTAAACGCCTGGAATTCGCTGGTGGATACGTTCAACTCCCTGACCAAATACACGGCCGTCGACCAGGGAGCCGAAACACAGGACGCCAGCAATGGCGCCCTGGTCGGCGACAGTATCGTACGCAATATCCAGACCGGTATCCGGGCGCAATTCAGCAACAGCGCCACGGGCTCCACCTTTAAGACCCTGGCGGAAATTGGCGTAACCCAGGATCCGACCACCGGAAAGCTGAAAATTGACGATGACAAACTGCAAAAGGCGCTCACGGATAACAGCAGCGCCACGCGTCAGTTGCTGGTCGGCGACGGCAAAGAGACCGGCATCACCAGCAAAATCGCCGGGCTGGTCAGCGGCTATCTGGCTGACGACGGCATTATCGACAGCGCCAAAGACGGAATTAACGCCACCCTGAAAAGTCTCACCAAACAGTATCTGGCGGTCAGCAACAGTATTGACGAAACCATCGCGCGCTATAAAACCCAGTTTACCCAGCTTGATACCATCATCAGTCAGCTTAACAGCACCAGCTCTTATCTGACCCAGCAGTTTGACGCACTGAGCAGTTCCTGACAAAAGAGGTCGTTATGTACAACAGCAGTGGCACCACCGCCTATGCGCAAATCGGCGTAGAAAGTGCGGTCATGAGCGCCAGCCCGCACCAGCTTATCGTCATGTTGTTCGACGGCGCTCTGAGTGCGCTGGTACGGGCGCGCCTGTTTATGGACCAGGGTAACGGCGCCGCCAAAGGTGCTGCCCTGAGCCAGGCAATCAATATCATCGATAATGGCCTGAAAGCCGGGCTGGATCCGGCTCAGGGGGGAACGCTGCCGGAACAACTGGCCGCGCTGTATGATTACATGGTACGCCGCCTGCTACAGGCCAATCTGCGTAATGACAGGCGCGCCATCGAAGAAGTGGAAACCCTGCTGAGCGGTATCGCCGACGCCTGGAAACAGATTTCCCCCGCCCAACAACCGGTACAGGAGCCAGGCTAATGTCAGCGCATCCGGAGTTCTTGAGCCGCTGGCTGCGCGTGGCGATGCTCAGTGAGTCCCTGCTGGAGCTGGCGCGCTGCGGCGAGTGGCAGCAACTGGTGGATCAGGAAGTTAGCTACCTGCAAAGTATTGAAAATGTCATGCGGCTGGAGATGCCGCCGGACCTCAGCCCGCCGGTACGCCGCCATCTGCGCCAACTGGTCGGCAACGTGCTGGACAATGAGCAGCAGTTAAAAACGCTGCTCCAGAAACGTATGGAAGAACTCAGCGCGCTGATCGGCCAGTCGGCGCGCCAGCAAAACATCAACAATACCTATGGCCGGTTGTCCGGGGTGCTGCTGATGCCGGAGTCGCCACGCTAAATCTTTCGTCATTCCCCTGCCGTTTTGCTTAACATCCGTCATACTCCAGAAGTCCCTTCCTGACTTCTGGAGCACAAGTCATGAATAATCCGGTTATTTTGCAATGCTTTCACTGGTATTACCCCGGCGGCGGCCAATTGTGGCAGGAGGTCAGCCAACGTGCTCCCCATCTACAAGAAACGGGTATTTCGATGGTCTGGCTGCCTCCGGCCTACAAGGGCAGCAGCGGCGGCTATTCCGCCGGTTACGACAGTTACGATCTGTTCGATCTGGGAGAGTTTGATCAAAAGGGGTCGGTGGCCACCAAATACGGCGACAAACAGCAGCTTCTCGACGCTATTGCCGCGCTGCAGCAGCATCATATCGCGGTGTTGATGGACGTGGTGGTGAACCACAAGATGGGCGCCGATGAGAAAGAGCCGGTACGGGTTAACCGGGTCAATCCGGACGATCGTACCCTGATCGCCGATGAGGTTATTGAATGCGAAGCCTGGACCCGCTACACCTTCCCGGGGCGCAGCGGAAAGTATTCGCAATTCATCTGGGATTTTCGCTGCTTCAGCGGCATCGACCATATCGAAAATCCCGACGAAGACGGCATCTTTAAAATCATTAATGACTATACCGGCGATGGCTGGAACGATCAGGTTGACGATGAGCTGGGCAACTTCGACTACCTGATGGGCGAAAATATTGATTTCCGCAACCGGGCGGTTACTGAGGAGATCAAATACTGGGCGCGCTGGATGCTCAGTCAAACCCACTGCAACGGCTTTCGGCTTGATGCGGTTAAACACATTCCCGCCTGGTTTTACAAAGAGTGGATCGACCACGTACAGGACGTGGCGCCTGAACCGCTGTTTATCGTAGCCGAATACTGGTCCCACGAAGTGGACAAACTGCAACAGTACATAAGCCAGGTCGAAGGCAAAACCATGCTGTTTGACGCCCCGCTGCAGATGAAATTCCACGAAGCCTCGCGCTCCGGCCGCGACTACGATATGAGCCAGATCTTTACCGATACGCTGGTCGAGGCGGATCCTTTTCACGCCGTCACGCTGGTGGCCAACCACGATACTCAACCGCTGCAATCGCTGGAAGCGCCGGTGGAACCCTGGTTTAAACCGCTGGCCTACGCGCTGATTCTGTTGCGCGAAAACGGCGTGCCATCGGTCTTTTATCCGGACCTGTTCGGCGCCAGCTATGAAGATACCGGCGGCGACGGCAACAGCTACCAGATAGAGATGCCGATCATCCATCAGCTCGACGCCTTAATCCAGGCGCGCCAGCGCTTTGCCCACGGCGTCCAGACGCTGTGGTTCGATCACCCGAACTGTATTGCTTTCAGCCGTAGCGGAACCGAAGAGGCGCCGGGCTGCGTGGTGGTGATATCTAACGGCGATGACGGGGAGAAGACCCTGACGCTGGGAGAGAATTACGGGCAAAAAACCTGGCGTGACTTCCTCGGCAACCGGGAGGAGACCATCGCCACTGACGAACAGGGCAGCGCTACCTTTACCTGCAATGGCGCCAGCGTCAGCATTTGGGTCATGGAAGAGGTACTGTAATCGTCCGGCCCGCCAGCCACGGCGGGCCATCGCGCGATCAGGGCAGCGGCGAAGAGAGCGACTGTTGCGCCAGCGCCTGCGCGCAGGCAGCGGTTGGCCGCTCCACGCGCTGTAGCGTCATGCCGTCATAGGACAGCGTAGCGTGAGTACGCTCAATCGGGTACACATCAAGTTTTTCCGTGACATTGACCAGTTCTCCGTCGTCGATGGTCAGTTTACCGGGTAGCGCAATCACCCGCTGCCACTCGCGGCAGTCGAGGGTGTCCCCCTGCTCTGTCACAATCAGACTGGCTATCGCCTCCGGGCTGACCAGCGCGCTCTGCGGCCCCTGGGATTGCCAGTACCCCGCCAGCCCCGACGGCGCCGGCGCCTTCACCACCTGACGGTAATCATTCACCTGGGCGCAGCCGCTGAGAACCAGCAGCGCGGCAACGGTTGCTAACTTTTTCATTGTTTTATCCGGCTGATAAGCAAAAACATATTCTGGCATTAATGGCCGCCGCTCGCCAGCGCCCGAACGGCGGCGCAAATATCGATCCCCCACGATTTTTAGATTTTTTATGGGCCTTCCCGCCGCAGAAGGCGTATTATTGCGCGCTCCTGTTGCGCCTGATGGCGCGTTTTAGTTCCGTCTGAGTTCAGAGGCTAAAATTCATGTCATGGTCTGACTTTAAACAACACTATCTGATTAAGTTCTGGTCACCGGTTCCGGCTGTTATCGCCGCCGGGATCCTCTCCACCTACTACTTCGGCCTTACCGGCACCTTCTGGGCAGTCACCGGCGAATTCACCCGCTGGGGCGGTCAGTTGTTGCAACTGCTGGGCGTCGATACTGAAAACTGGGGGTATTTCAAACTGATTGATCTGCACGGTACGCCGCTCACCCGGGTGGATGGCGTGATGATCATCGGTATGTTCGGCGGCTGTTTCGCCGCTGCCCTGTGGGCCAACAATATTAAGCTGCGCCTGCCGCAACACCGTATCCGCATCCTCCAGGCGCTGGTGGGCGGGATTATCGCCGGCTTTGGCGCCCGCCTGGCGATGGGCTGCAATCTGGCGGCTTTCTTTACCGGCATTCCCCAGTTTTCGGTACACGCCTGGTTTTTCGCCCTGGCGACCGCCATTGGCTCATGGTTCGGCGCCCGCTTCACCCTGCTGCCGCTGTTTCGTATTCCGGTTAAGCTGCAAAAAGTCAGCGCCGCCCATCCCCTGACCCAGAACCCGGACCAGGCGCGGCGGCGTTTTCGCATCGGCATGCTGGTGTTTATCGGCATGGTCGGCTGGGCGCTGCTCACCGCGGCAAACCAGCCGAAACTCGGGATCGCCATGCTGTTCGGTATCGGTTTCGGTCTGTTGATCGAACGGGCGCAAATCTGCTTTACCTCAGCGTTCCGCGATCTATGGATCACCGGCCGCACCCAGATGGCGAAAGCGATTATTCTCGGGATGGCGGTCAGCGCGATCGGCATCTTCAGCTATACCCAGTTAGGGGTGGCGCCGAAAATCATGTGGGCCGGACCGAACGCGGTGATCGGCGGTCTGCTGTTCGGATTTGGTATTGTGCTGGCCGGCGGCTGCGAAACCGGCTGGATGTACCGCGCCGTGGAGGGCCAGGTACACTACTGGTGGGTGGGGCTGGGCAACGTCATCGGCTCCACGCTGCTGGCCTTCTTCTGGGATGACCTGTCCCGACCGCTGGCCACCAGTTGGGACAAGATTAACCTGCTGACCACCTTCGGGCCGCTGGGCGGCCTGCTGGTCACCTATCTACTGCTGCTGGGCGCGTTTTTGCTGGTGCTCGGCTGGGAAAAACATTTCTTTACCACCCGTAACCGGACCCCGGCGGCCGTGAAGGAGAGCGTATGACCACGATAGTGCCTGATTTCCGTCTCGATATGGTGGGCGAACCCTGCCCCTATCCGGCCGTGGCGACCCTGGAAGCGATGCCACAGCTGGAAAAAGGGCAAATCCTTGAAGTCATCAGCGACTGCCCGCAGTCAATCAATAATATCCCGCTGGACGCCCGCAACCACGGCTATACGGTGCTGGATATTCAACAGGACGGCCCTACCATCCGCTACCTGATTCAGCGTTAAACATCCTCTGATTTTGCCGGGACCGCGTAGGCCCCGGCTTTCACCATAAACTCTTCAACCCGTTTAATTCGCGCCACGGCATCATCACCCTGGCGCGCCACCAGCGACGCCAGCAGACATTCCGCCAGCCCCATCCCGGCAATCACCGACGGGAAAAATGACGGGCTATCGGTAGAAAACCACAGCGACGCCGTAGCGCCCGCCGCCAGCGGCGATGCCGGGGTATCGGTCAGGGCCACCACTCTGGCGCCTATCTGGCGGGCGGCCTCCAGCACCCGCAGTGACTCCCGCGAGTAAGGCGCAAAACCAATGATCACCAGTACATCATCGGGACCGATTTCACGGGTAAACATCTCATCATTGCTGGCGAAGCCGTCAATCAGCGACACCTGCTTCTTAAACAGCCGGTAGACATAATAAACCGACCAGGCAATCGGAAAACTGGCGCGGAATCCGCAAATATAGACGTGCTGCGCGCTTTCCATCAGATCCACCGCGGCGGTCAGTGATTCACGATTCTCTTCGCTGGTGCGCTCCAGATTGGCATGATGAGTATTGAACACCTCGTCATACAGCCGATCGCCTTCTCCTTTTTCCACCAGGCGACCGGCGCGGACGCCGTAACTTTCATGCTGGAAGCCGACCGAAACAATAAAGCTGTTTTTCAGTTCTACCCAGCCGCTGAATCCGACCCGCTGGGCCAGACGCAGCAGGGTGGCGGGTTTCACCTGCGCCAGAGTGGCGAAGGCACGCATCGAAAGGGTAATCACATCATGGGTATGAGACAGGGTAAAATCAGCCGCGCGCTGCAGTTCCGGAGTGAGCTGAGGGTAAAAATCAATGATCGTCTGACGAGGATTCATGCACGGACATTCCTGATTGTCGCCGCAGACCACCCATTGATCTGCGTATAACAACAATCTAGCGGATTCAGATGCGCAACTTAAGACCCAGACGCATCCCTCCCTGCAATGAGTGCTTTTCAGTAGGGAAAAATGTGACAGAGATCGGTTTATACCGCCATGGACATCACTTCCTGATAGGCTGCCACCAGTTTGTTGCGCACCTGAATTCCCATTTGCAGCGAGACCGACGATTTTTGCAGATCGACCATCACATCATTCAGCGCTACCCCCGGCGTCCCCAGCGTGAACTGTTCAGTCTGCGTGCGGGCGTGATTCTGTACTGCGCTGATTCTGTCGAGCGCCGCGGTCAATTCGCCGGCAAAACTTACCGTCGACCGGACACCGTTGTCCTGCCCCGCCGCCAGCGCGGTGGCCTGCAACTGCTGAACCACACCGTCAATTGCCTGAATGCTCATAGCGCCTCCTGTGAAATCTCTACTCAGGCTACCACGCCCTCGCAGCACTAAAGAGGCTAAATAACCCCAAAAAACAGCGTTATCCGACGCATCGAATTTGCGCGCTGCGAAAATAATGTCACGGTCAGTATGACGAAAGCGGCCGTTCTTTCAGGGGGCATTTTGTTGAGTTTTTCTTTTTCCGCGCGCCATGCGCTGAGCCGCGAGGCCATCCATGAGTGAGACCGTCTCCGGCGCAACGCTACAAACCCGGGCGCAAGCGTGGCTTGGCCGGCTGCGCGCCGCACCGGGCCTGGCGCTGATCGTCAGCGCGGCGGCGGCTATCGCGATAGTTTTCGTGATGGTGATGTGGGCCAGATCGCCGGATTACCGGGTCCTGTTCAGCAATCTGTCCGATCGCGACGGTGGCGAAATCATCGCCATGCTTAATCAGATGAATGTCACCTATCAGTTTTCCCCTGACGGCGGCGCGCTCCTGGTGCCCTCCGACAAGGTTCACGAACTGCGGCTGCGGCTGGCGCAGGCCGGGTTACCGAAAGGCGGCGCCGTCGGTTTTGAACTTCTCGATCAGGAAAAATTCGGCATCAGCCAGTTCAGCGAACAGGTCAACTACCAGCGGGCGCTGGAAGGCGAGCTGGCGCGCACCATTGAAACCCTGGGGCCGGTAAGCAACGCGCGGGTGCACCTCGCCATTCCGCGCCCCACCCTGTTTGTCCGCGAACAAAAAGCGCCGTCCGCTTCGGTCACCCTGACGCTACTCAGCGGACGGGCGCTGGATGAAGGGCAGATCAACGCCATTGTCCATCTGGTCTCCAGCGCCGTATCCGGCCTGCCGCCGGGCGGCGTAACGCTGGTGGATCAAACCGGTCGGCTGCTGACTCACGGCGCTGGCGGCGATCGGGACTTAAACAATAGCCAGTTGAAATATACCGGTGAAGTGGAAAACCGCATTCAGCAGCGTATTGAAGCCATCCTGCAACCGGTGGTCGGAAGCGGCAACGTTCACGCCCGGGTCAGCGCCCAGCTCGATTTCGCCGATAAAGAACAAACCGAGGAGCAATATCGACCAAATGGCGATCCGCAGCAGGCGGCGGTCCGTTCGCGCCAGCTCAATGAAAGCCAACAGACCGGCTCCCCGTATCCCGGCGGCATCCCCGGCGCCCTGTCGAATCAACCGGCGCCGGCCAACAGCGCCCCGATTACCGCCCCGGCGCGCAACGCCGCCAGTACCGGAACGGCAAACACCGCCAGCCAGGACAGCCAGAGCAAACAGCCGGGCAGCAATCAGCGGGATGAAACCACCAACTATGAACTGGATCGCACTCTGCGCCACACGAAGCTGAACATTGGCGATATCCAGCGCCTGTCGGTGGCGGTAGTGGTGAACTATCGCGCCACCGCGGACGGTAAACCGCTGCCCCTGAATGCCGATCAGTTAAAACAAATTGAAGCGCTGACCCGCGAAGCGATGGGCTTTTCCGCCGCCCGCGGCGACACCCTGAATGTCGTCAACTCTCCGTTTGTCGCCAGTGATGAAAACGCCAGCGCCCTGCCATTCTGGCAACAACAGTTGTTCATCGACCAGATGCTGGTGCTGGGCCGCTGGCTGGTGGTCCTACTGGTCGCCTGGCTGCTGTGGCGCAAAGCGGTACGCCCGCAACTACTGCGCCGCGAGGCGGTACTGAAAGCCGCCGCCCAGCCGCAGCAGATGCGCCAGACGGAAGAGCCGGCGGTGGAAGTCCGGCTCAGTAAAGATGAACAGCAACAGCAGCGCCGCAACAACCAGCGCCTGAGCGCCGAGGTAATGAGCCAGCGTATTCGCGACATGGCGGACAGCGATCCGCGGGTGGTGGCGCTGGTGATCCGCCAGTGGATGAGTAATGAACTATGAGTGATCTCAGCGGAACAGAAAAAAGCGCTATTTTATTGCTGACTATCGGCGAGGATCGGGCGGCGGAAGTGATGAAACACCTCTCCGCCCGCGAGGTACAGCACCTCAGCGCCGCCATGGCCAACGTGCGCCAGATATCCAATAAAACGCTTACCGATATCCTCCACGAGTTCGAACAGGAAGCCGAACAGTATACGGCGCTGAGCGTCAACGCCGGCGATTATCTGCGCAGCGTACTGGTAAAAGCGCTGGGCGAAGAGCGGGCCGCCAGCCTGCTGGAAGATATTCTTGAGACCCGCGACACCACCTCGGGAATCGAAACCCTGAACTTTATGGAGCCCCAGAGCGCCGCGGACCTGATTCGCGACGAACATCCGCAGATTATCGCCACTATTCTGGTCCACCTGAAACGCGCCCAGGCCGCCGACATTCTGGCGCTGTTCGATGAGCGCCTGCGCCACGACGTGATGCTGCGTATCGCCACCTTTGGCGGGGTTCAGCCGGCGGCGCTGGCGGAGCTGACCGAAGTACTCAACAACCTGCTCGACGGCCAGCACCTTAAACGCAGCAAAATGGGCGGCATCCGCACCGCAGCGGAAATTATCAATCTGATGAAGACCCAGCAGGAAGAGGCGGTGATCGGCGCGGTACGCGAGTTCGACGGCGAGCTGGCGCAAAAAATCATTGATGAAATGTTCCTGTTCGAAAACCTCGCCGACGTCGACGACCGCAGTATTCAACGGCTGCTTCAGGAAGTGGAAAACGAATCGCTGCTGATTGCGCTCAAAGGGGCGCAACAGCCGCTGCGCGAGAAATTCCTGCGCAATATGTCGCAGCGGGCGGCGGATATCCTGCGCGAAGATCTCGCCAATCGCGGCCCGGTGCGTCTTTCCCAGGTGGAGAACGAGCAGAAGGCGATTCTGCTGATTGTCCGCCGCCTGGCGGAAAGCGGCGAGATGGTGATTGGCAACGGCGAGGATACCTATGTCTGACCCTCTGGACTGGCAGCGCTGGCAGCCTGATGATCTGGCCCCCGCGCCATTCGCTCCCGTCATAGCGCAGACGCCTGCGCCGCAGACGCAGCCGGATATCCCGCGGGATGACGCGGCGCCATCGCTGGCGGAACGCCAGGCCCGGGCTGAAGAACAGGGCTTTAACGACGGCTTTGCCCGCGGCCAGCAACAGGGTCTGGAACAGGGGCGCCAGCAGGGTTTTCAGCAGGGTCTGGAACAGGGCCTCGCCCAGGCAAACCAACAGCAGGCGCCGCAGCAAGCGCGAATGCAGCAACTGGTCAACGAATTCCAGCATACCCTTGAAGCGCTGGACAGCGTTATCGTCTCACGCCTGACGCAGATGGCTCTCGAAGCGGCGCGTCAGGTTATTGGCGAGAGTAGCCATATCGATAACCGCGCGCTGGTCAAACATATTCAGCAACTGATGGCCCAGGAGCCGATGTTCAGCGGTAAACCGCTGTTGCTGGTGCATCCGGAAGATCTCAGCCATGTGGAAACCATGCTCGGCGCCACCCTGAGCCTGCACGGCTGGCGGCTGCGCGGAGACCCGACGCTGCATCCCGGCGGATGTAAGATCTCCGCCGATGAAGGCGATCTCGACGCCAGCGTCGCCACCCGCTGGCAGGAATTGTGCCGCCTGGCGGCGCCGGGGGTTCTGTAATGGCCGCCCGCCTCGCCCGCTGGCTGGGCCAGCTCGATCAGTTAGAAAATCGCATCACGCAGTTACCGCGGGTACGCCGCTACGGGCGCCTGACCCGGGCCGCCGGACTGGTGCTGGAAGCCAGCGGGCTGCAACTACCGCTGGGAGCCACCTGCGTGATTGAACGCCAGCAGGGTCGGGATGTGGAGAGCGAAGTGGTGGGCTTTAACGACCAGCGCCTGTTTCTGATGCCGCTGGAGGATGTGGAAGGTATTCTGCCCGGCGCCAGAGTCTACGCCCGTGGTAGTGCCGACAGCGGCCGAACCCTGCCGCTGGGCCCGTCGCTGCTGGGACGCGTGCTGGACGGCGCCGGTCGACCGCTGGACGGGCTGGCGCCGCCGGACAGCGCCGAGCGCGGCACCCTGAGCAGCACGCCGTTCAACCCCTTACAGCGCTCGCCGATTGAGCATATTCTTGATGTCGGTATTCGTCCGGTCAATGCGTTGTTAACGGTGGGCCGCGGCCAGCGTATGGGGCTGTTCGCCGGTTCCGGGGTCGGAAAAAGCGTTCTGCTCGGCATGATGGCGCGCTACACCCGGGCGGACGTCATTGTGGTCGGGCTGATTGGCGAACGTGGACGGGAAGTCAAAGACTTTATCGAAAATATCCTTGGCGCCGAAGGACGCAGCCGATCGGTGGTGATCGCCGCGCCGGCTGATGTCTCCCCGCTGCTGCGCATGCAGGGAGCGGCATATGCCACGCGCATTGCCGAAGACTTCCGCGATCGCGGGCAGCACGTCCTGTTGATCATGGACTCGCTGACCCGCTACGCCATGGCTCAGCGGGAAATCGCTCTTGCTATCGGCGAACCGCCGGCCACCAAAGGCTATCCGCCGTCAGTGTTCGCAAAACTGCCGGCGCTGGTGGAGCGCGCCGGTAATGGCGCCCACGGCGGCGGCTCCATTACCGCGTTCTATACCGTACTGACCGAAGGCGACGATCAGCAGGATCCCATCGCCGACGCGGCGCGGGCGATTCTTGACGGCCATATTGTCCTTTCCCGACGCCTGGCGGAAGCCGGACACTACCCGGCTATCGACATTGAAGCCTCAATAAGCCGGGCGATGACCGCGCTGATTGACGACAGCCACTCTGCCCGGGTCAGGCGCTTTAAACAGTTGTTGTCCAGCTACCAGCGCAACCGGGATCTGATCAGCGTAGGTGCCTGGAGCCGCGGCGCGGACCCGCAGCTCGACGCCGCCGTCGCGCTGTGGCCGCAAATGGAAGCCTTTCTACAGCAGGATATTCACCAACAAGCGGACCAGGAAACAGCGCTGCATCAGCTTGCGCAGCTGTTTCCTGACCCCTGAAATGCGCGGAGAGAATCATGAAACCCTCCAGTCCTCTGGTCATTCTGCGGGAGCGGGCGGAAGCAGCGCTGGAAAACGCCACCCGAAAACTGGGTGAAGTACAGCGCCAGCATCAGCACGCCGGGGAACAACTGGAGGCGCTACTGACCTGGCAGCAGGAGTACCGCCATAGCCTGAATAACAGTATGCAAAGCGGTATTACCGGCCAGCGCCGGGAGAACTACATCCAGTTTATTCAGTCGCTGGAGCTGGCGATTGAGCAACAGCGCCAGCAACTGATGCGCTGGAGCGAAAAAGTCGCCCAGGCTCTGAACGACTGGCGCGATCACCAACAGCGTCTGTTGACCTGGCAGACCCTGGAAAGCCGTAAGGCCAGCGAAGCGCAGTACCAGGCACAGCGCCAGGAACAGAAACAGATGGATGAATATGCCCGCCGGGCCAGCAGGGGAAAAACATCATGATCGCTTTACCCGCGCTGACCAGCGGCAGCGAATCGCCGGCTCCGACCCCGGCATCCGCCGCCCCCTCTGACGACGGCGCTTTCCCGGCGCTGCTCAGCGCGCTGCAACAAACGCTCGCGGCCTCCCCTTGCAGCGCGACGACCTCCCGGCACACGGTGACTGCCGTGCTTGCGGGAGAGAAGCGGACAGTCGTCGCGACCAGTAAAATCCCTGCGCCGCTGGCTATCGCTGGCGCGGCTCCAGAGCGCGGAAATCCGCGGCGTCCGGGTCCATCGGCAGGGAGCGCCAACGCGGACGCCGCGGATGACAGCGCCGCGTCGCTTCCGGCGCTGCTTATCGCTATGCTTCCCGGGGCGCCGCCGCAGGATTTACCACCCCTGACGGCCGTCGCTGACGCCGATCGCCCGGCAAACGCTCCGCTGGCGCCTGCGACGACTGGCGCTGCGCCGCGTCAGTCTGGTTATGACGCCGCGCTGCCCGGGCACATCACCGCTAACCCGACATCAGCAGTTAGCGCCGCCCCGGAGACGATCGCAACACCAGCGCCAGCCGCAGACGGTTTCAGCGCGCCTGCGCCACGGCATACCGACGCAACGCCGCTGCTTCAGGCGTCGCCGACGCCACCGGCGCTGCCTCATGTCGCCGTCCCCGTGACGCTCCCTGCCGCCGCGCCACCATCGCCATCACCCGCCCTGCCGACACTGTCTCTGGCGGAACCGCCCGGTCAACAGCCCTGGCAGCAGACCCTGGGCCAGCACATCACACTACTGACGCGCAGTGGAAAACAGAGTGCCGAACTCAAACTGCATCCCGATAACCTGGGCCAAATCCAGATCACCCTGAAGCTGGAAGACAATCAGTTGCAGTTACAGATGACCGCCGCCCACGGCGCGGTACGTTCAGCGCTGGAAGCGGCCCTGCCGGTGTTGCGCGCCCAACTGGCGGAGAACGGCATCGACCTCGGGCAAAGCTCCATCGGCCAGCAGGGAGAACAGACCTCGTCACAGCACCATCACGGGCGGGAATCCCCCGCCCATCAACCGCGCATTGCGCACGATGATGACACTCTGGCGATTCACAGCGCCATAACTGACCCACCGCAGGGCATATTGAGCGTTTTTGCCTGACGGCGTACCAGCTAAACGCCCGAGCTAACGCTGTTATTGGCGTCTGTTTCGGGCTTTGGCCTGGCGGAGTGGCGGGATAATCCCGGGTAGCTGTATTGATACAGGACCTGCGTTCCATGACTGATTCCGCATTAACCCGGCGCCGTAAACGGACGCTGTTATTGCCATTACTGATTGTCATTACCCTTATCGCCTGTGCCGGCGCCGGTTACGCCTGGTGGCGGCTACAACACCAGGACACGTCGCAGTCCCTGAAAAATCCGCCGCCGGCGGCGCCGGTGTTCTATGCCCTGGAGACCTTTACGGTAAATCTCGGCGACGCCGACCGGGTGCTGTATATCGGTATCACACTGCGCCTGAAGGACGAAGAAACCCGGCGACGGATGAATGATTTTCTGCCGGAAGTGCGCAGCCGCCTGATTCTGCTGTTTTCCCGCCAGGATGGCGCTACGCTGGCCACCGACAAGGGCAAACAGGCGCTGATCCAGGACATCAAAGATACCCTGAAAAAGCCGCTCGTCCGCGAACAGCCGGACCAGATCGTCACCGACGTTCTGTATACCGCGTTTATTCTGCGCTGACGCTATGGGCGACAATATCCTTTCCCAGGCCGAAATTGACGCGCTGCTCAATGGCGAGAGCGACGATCGGGCCGAGCCGCGCAGCAGCATACCCGCCGACGACGTGCGCCCCTACGATCCCACCACGCAGCGCCGGGCGGTGCGCGAACGGTTGCAGGCGCTGGAAATCATTAACGAACGCTTTGCCCGCCAGTTCCGGATGGGACTCTTTAATTTGCTGCGCCGCAGTCCGGACATCACTGTCGGCGCGATCGGCATTCAGCCGTACCATGAGTTTGCCCGCAATCTGCCGGTGCCCACCAACCTGAATCTGGTGCATCTTAAGCCGCTGCGCGGCACCGGACTGTTCGTGTTCTCCCCCGGTCTGGTATTTATCGCCGTCGATAACCTGTTCGGCGGCGACGGGCGCTTCCCTACCCGGGTTGAGGGGCGCGAATTCACCCATACTGAACAGCGGGTGATTAACCGCATGCTGAAGCTGGCGCTCGACGCCTACAGCGATGCCTGGAAGGCAATTCACCCGCTCGAGGTGGAATACGTCCGCTCAGAGATGCAGGTGAAATTCACCAATATCACCACCTCGCCCAACGACATTGTCGTTAATACCACCTTTCACATCGAGATCGGTAATCTGGCCGGGGAATTCAATATCTGCCTGCCGTTCAGCATGATTGAGCCGCTGCGCGAGGTGCTGGTCAATCCGCCGCTGGAGAACTCACGCCACGAAGACCAGCACTGGCGCGACACGCTGGTGCGCCAGGTGCAGCAATCCGAACTGGAGCTGATCGCCACCTTTGTCGATATCCCGCTGCGGCTGTCGCAGATCCTGAAGCTGAAGCCCGGCGACATCCTGCCGGTCGACAAACCCGAGCGCATTATCGCCCACGTGGATGGCGTACCGGTGCTAACCAGCCAGTACGGTACGCTCAATGGCCAGTACGCGCTGCGCGTTGAGCATCTGATTAACCCAATACTGAACGCCCTGAATGAGGAACAGCCCAAATGAGCGATATCAACCAACCGTCTGACGATCGCAGCGATGCAGCGGACGATCTGTGGGCTGAAGCGCTGAACGAGCAGAAGAACGCCACCAGCGGCGCGGAGACGGTTTTTCGCCAGCTCGATGCCGGCGAAGCCGCCGCGTCGCTGCAGGATATCAATGTGATCATGGATATCCCGGTCAAATTGACCGTGGAGCTGGGACGCACGCGCATGACGATTAAAGAGCTGCTGCGTTTGACCCAGGGAACCGTCGTGGCGCTGGACGGTCTGGCGGGAGAACCGCTCGATATCCTGATTAACGGTTACCTGATAGCCCAGGGGGAAGTGGTGGTGGTGGCGGATAAATATGGGGTACGCATTACCGACATTATTACCCCTTCCGAACGTATGCGTCGCCTGAGCCGTTAACCGATGACCAGTAGCGCCACGATTAGCGCCGCCGCGCCAACCCTTTCCGCCACCCTGATTCAGGTCAGCGGCGCCCTGTGCCTGATTGTACTGGTGATCCTCGGCGCCGCCTGGCTGGCGCGGCGCTACGGACTGGCGCAGCCGCGCTCGCGGCACGGCGAACTGAATATCTGCGCCAGCGTCAGCGTCGGCCAGCGCGAAAAGGTGGTGATCGTCGCGGTGGAAAACGCCCGCCTGGTACTGGGGGTCACCGCCAGTCAGATCACCCATCTGCATACTCTCCCGGCGGCGGAACAGACGGTGCCGGCGGATAACCAAACGCCCGGAAATTTCCGCCAGATGATGCGCGCCCTGCGGCAGCGCGACGGGGGAAGCGCATGATGCGCTACTACCGGATATTCGCCGCCCTGCTGCTGCTCGGCATCGCCCCGCCGCTACAGGCGCAGTTGCCGGGAATTATCAGCCAGCCGCTGGCCAATGGCGGCCAGAGCTGGTCGCTGCCGGTCCAGACGCTGGTATTTATCACCTCGCTGACCTTCCTGCCGGCGCTACTGTTAATGATGACCAGCTTCACGCGCATCATTATTGTCTTTGGCCTGCTGCGCAACGCGCTGGGTACGCCTTCCGCGCCACCCAATCAGGTGCTGGTGGGACTGGCGCTGTTTCTGACATTTTTCATTATGTCGCCAGTGGTGGATAAGATTCACAGTAGCGCCTGGCGCCCGTTCACCGAAGATAAAATCGCGCTGCAGGAGGCCCTGCAACGCGGCGCCCAACCGCTGCGCGAATTTATGCTCGGCCAGACCCGGGAGACCGATCTGGCGCTGTTCGCCAGACTCGCCAGAACGCCGCCCATCGCCGGCCCCGAAGCGGTGCCAATGCGCATTTTGCTGCCGGCCTACGTGACCAGTGAATTAAAAACCGCTTTTCAGATCGGCTTTACCATTTTTATCCCTTTTTTAATTATCGATCTGGTGGTCGCCAGCGTACTGATGGCGCTGGGGATGATGATGGTACCGCCGGCCACCATTGCGCTGCCGTTCAAACTGATGCTGTTTGTGCTGGTGGATGGCTGGCAGTTGCTGATCGGTTCGCTGGCCCAGAGTTTCTATAGCTGACGGAGGTAAGTGATGACGCCGGAATCGGTCATGATGCTCGGCACCGAAGCGATGAAAGTAGCGCTGGCGCTGGCCGCCCCTCTGCTGCTGGTGGCGCTCGTGACAGGGCTTATCATCAGTATGTTACAGGCGGCGACCCAGATAAATGAAATGACCCTGTCATTTATCCCGAAAATTGTCGCGGTTTTCGCTGCTCTGGTGGTGGCTGGCCCGTGGATGCTCAACCTGTTGCTGGACTATGTGCGCACCCTGTTCAGCACTATACCGGCAATGATCGGTTAGGCTGGCGGATGCTGCAGTTTACCAGTCAGCAATGGATGTACTGGCTCAATCTCGGCTTCTGGCCTTTCTTACGTATTCTGGCGCTGATTGCCACAGCGCCGCTGCTCAGCGAAAGGCAGGTTCCAAAGCGGGTAAAGCTGGGGCTGGCGCTGGTGATTACCGTCGCCATCGCCCCGGTACTGCCGCCCGCGCCGCAGGTTCCTCTGTTCTCCATCGGCGCCGCCGGGCTGATTGTGCAGCAACTGCTGATTGGCACCCTGCTGGGATTTACCCTGCAACTGGCGTTCGCCGCGGCGCGCCTGGCGGGGGAAACCATCGGGCTGCAGATGGGACTGTCTTTCGCCACCTTTTTTGACCCTGGTAGCCGGCTGAATATGCCAGTACTGGCGCGACTGCTGGATCTGCTGGTCATGTTACTTTTTCTGACCTTCAACGGCCACCTGTGGCTGTTGTCGCTGCTGGTGGACACCTTTCATACTCTGCCGGTAGGCCAGCTCGCCATAGACCGTAATATCTTCCGGGCGCTGGCTGACGCCGGCGGGCTGGTGTTCCTTAATGGGCTGATGCTGGCTCTGCCGCTGGTGACGCTGCTGCTGGCTCTGAATCTGGCGCTGGGACTACTTAACCGTATGGCGCCTCAGTTGTCGGTATTTGTTATTGGCTTTCCACTGACGCTGACCGTCGGGATTATGGTGATGGCCGCGCTAATGCCGCTGCTGGCCCCGTGGAGTGAACGGGTATTCAGCGAACTATTCGATCTTCTGGCAGAAATACTCCACCACATGCCGTCTCCATAGCGGCCGGAATACGTCTGGCTCCCCCATCACGCTATTTAACGGTTCTCCTGCACAATGGCGCGGCGTTATTTAAGCACTCTTTTCAGGGATTTTTATCGGGATATCTGACTAGCCCGGCTTCCATTGTTGGTTATTTTTGCGCCACTCGTGGAAGTGCTTTCACTATAAATGCCTTTTTGTTTAACAGTTATTAAACAACATTCCAACCGGATATTATAATATGACCAGTATCATTCAGAGAGCCGATAAAATATAACCGCTTCCCCGGAGACCCGCTTCTGTCGCGCCCGGAAGAGCGGAAATTCCGCGTCACCGCACAATCGGCAGGCTGTAACACGGATATATCGGCAGTTCACTATGGCCCGTAAAGACAATGGAGAAAAAAAGCTCATGGTTGCCGCCATTATCATCGCTACTTTTATTATCAGCGTTATTTACGCACATTCCCGGGGCGTGGAAAAACAGAAGTTTTCCCGCCAGCTATTTGACCATTCGACATTTATGGCGCCGGTTAATATGTTTATGACCGGGTTTTCGCGCCTGCCGACCAGACAACCCTTTTTTGATACTGATACCTTTCCGGAACTGCAAAAACTCAGCGACAGCTGGCCGGTGATCCGTGAAGAAGCATTGCGCCTCCAGGATCATATTAAAGCCGCGCAGGCGCACAATGACGCTGGCTTTAACACTTTTTTTAAACGCGGCTGGAAGCGCTTTTATCTGAAATGGTACGGCGACGCCCACCCTTCGGCGCAAGTCCTGTGCCCGGAAACCACCCGCCTGGTCAGCGAGATCCCCTCCATTAAGGCGGCGATGTTTGCTGAACTCCCGCCCGGCGCGCATCTGGGAAAACATCGCGATCCGTATGCCGGCTCGGTGCGCTATCATCTCGGGCTGGCGACCCCCAATGACGATCGCTGCTTTATTGAAGTCGACGGACAGCGCCACAGCTGGCGCGACGGGGAAGCAGTATTGTTTGATGAAACCTATGTACACTGGGCGCAGAATAAAACCGACCACACGCGGATTATCCTGTTTTGCGATATTGAACGGCCGATGAAATGGCGCTGGGCGCAGCGGGTTAATCAGTGGACTGGGGCAACGCTGATGGCAGCCGCCAGTTCACCTAATGACGACAACGACCGCACCGGGGCAATTAACCGGATTTTTAAATACGTCAATGCGCTGCGCGACGCCGGACAGCGCCTGAAAAAGCGCAACCGTCGGCTTTATTATGGACTGAAGTACCTGATCATTATCGCCATCTTCGCCGCCATCATTATTTCCGGCATCATGTAATATCGCGTCCCGCCGCGGCGGGGCGCTATTTACTCGACTTTTTCAACAAAAATCCCGTCCGGGTGGCCCGTCTCATTAAAAAACCAGATGCCCATCGGGTAGTCTTCAAGGGACACCAGATACATCGTCCCTTCGCTGAACTCCTCTTTTGCCAGAACCACTCCGGCCCGACGCGGCCCGCCATCGGTCTTGACTGTCACCCGATCGTTGATATTCATATAACCCCCTGTGTCTACTACTGAAAGTAGTGTAGCCCAAAACCACCTGCCGGGCAGCAGCCTCGCGGCTGGTCGCCGGTTTATTCACCGCCCGCCCGCTTTACCAGCCGCCCAGGCGGTCCCCGACCAACGTCCGGGACCGCGCCGCCGCTTGCGACATGACTTTGTGTATATACTTAAAGGTGGGGTAAACAACCAGAGGCAGAAATCATGAAGATGGCGAAAGTCTATAGCGAGACGGCGCACCGCGAGGTGGATGTCGACGTCGATGCGCTGCTGGCGGCAATCAACGAAATCTGCGAAGGCGATATTCGCCATGGGCAGACCCCGGACTATCCTCACCGGGTGAGTATTGATGGTCGGGAATTTCACACCTACAGCGAACTGGCGGAAGCGTTCGAACTGGATATTCATGACTTCAGCGTTGGCGAGATCAATCGCTGAATAAAAGCATCCCCGCCGAAGCGGGGATGGAATTTGCTATTGCAAAAAGCACTCAAAAAATTCGTTACATCAGGAAATCCGATGTAGCTAAGACCTTATCGTCAAACATTTTGCGGTACAAGAACATATTTCTCATATGAAAATTCTTAATCGTTCTTTTTTTAAACCCCGGTTTCTCTGATACCTTTCTCCACGCGGGTTATCCGGAATTTTTTTCATCTGGCGGACAAATATACTTTAAGAATAGTCCTGGACAACATTTAACTTAAATATCTGGTCAGATGAGCAGAAATATCCACTGTTCCATAGACCACATTCCTACGCAGACCATCAGGACGCCACGACCCGGTTACGGCCGCCGGTCTTGGCTTTATACAACCGCTCATCGGCCAGCGACTGTAAACGTTCGAAATCATAGTCCCCCTGCTCCTGAGCGCTACTGACGCCAAATGAAGCGCTCAGCCGCAGTGTGGTCCCCGGCTTCACCAGCAGCTCTTTATTGTGAATCCGCAGCCGAATACGTTCGGCAATACGCCGGGCATCCGCCAGCGTCGCCCCCGGCAGCAGCACTGCAAACTCTTCTCCGCCCACCCGGCCCGCGATATCCTGCCCCCGCAACGCCTGACTAATCAGCGCGGCGGCATGGGCCAGCACTTTGTCGCCGGCGTCATGGCCATAGTTGTCATTCACGTTTTTGAAGTGATCGAGATCGAGCTGGATCACCGAAAACGCTTCGCCGCGCGCCGCACAATCGCGGGAGATCCGGTGGGCGCGGTCAAAAAACGCCCCGCGATTCAATAAACGGGTCAGCGCGTCATAGTTCGCACGCCAGCTAAGGGCGCTTTGCAGATTCATCATGCCGGCGACCAGCCTTCTGACCACCAGCCAGCAGGCGATGAGCATTCCGGTGGATAACAGCCAGAGCATCGCCAGCACAATACTGATTCGGCCAAATTCGCCATGTACCCCTTCCTGCAGGGTATGAATTTTGATTAACACGCCGCTGAAGTTATGCAGCCTTGCCCAGGTGACAAAGCGACTGTCAAACCGCAACTCTCCCTGATTAGCCTGTTCCATGGAAGACGCAATCTCCGCGCGCTGAGCGGCGCTAAACAGCGATGAGACCGGCAGCGCGTCGTCACTGGAGGCAATAATGTTAAAGCGGTTGTCGTACAGCAATACCGTCCCTTCGCGATCCTCATGCATGGCTTCCACCAGGAAACGGCGCATAGAGCGCATGGTGAAATCCATCCCCAGTACACCGTACCAGCGCTGCTGGTAATCCAGCGGCACACTGGCAGTGATCACCTGATCGTCCGAACTGCGCGGATCCCAGCTATGATTCCATAAAATCCCCCTGGCGCGGTTATTCTGCCAGGCGTGTTCGGCAAAATAGGGCCGCTTCACCAGCCGCTCATAGCGGGAAATGATCTGCGGATCGTCGGCAGTGGGCGTGCTGGTCAGGTAGAAACCGGCCCGAGAGGTATAGAACGTCCGGCGCTGCAGGTCCATCGTGTAGTCGGACAGTTGCATGATGTAGCTAAATTCCAGCGCCGCGCTGATTTCGTTATGCAGATAGTCGGGATCGCGCGCCAGTAGCGGGTAGTGGGAGACCAGCGCATCGGAGACGCCGTTAATCGGGATACTGCGGTTAAAATCCAGCAGCAGTTGCCAGGAGGGCAGTACCCGGCGTTCGTCAAATTGCGCCAGAGCACGGCGCGATTTATCTGTTGAAATGGGCGTCTGGAGAGCATAATGCATGACGTTGCGGTAAAACAGCAGATTGTCGATGCTGTGCTGCAACTGGCGATCGAGAGCAGTGGCGATATTTTCCAGGCTATTGCGCTGGCTGGCGGCATAGGCCTCTTCCAGCACCGCCACTTCACGCCAGGTCAGCAACGTTGAAAACGCCAGCACCATCATAAAACAGACGTTTACTACTCGCTGCGGATTTTTAACACGGCGGAATTTAAACTGGAAAAGTTGTTCAGGCACTACCACACTCCCGGGTTGCTGGTTAACGACAGCGCTTTGCTGCCACGCTAAGGAGCAATCTGATTACCCATGACATATAAATGATAATTATGCATAAAATAAACAAATAACCCAGAATGCCATTTATTACCAGGAATCCGCTGTGACCGATCAGACCCCGCACGAACATCTGGTTATCGCCCTTGCTGAATGGATCGAAGATCACCTCGACAGCGGCATTGCACTCCCGGAACTGGCCGCCGTTTCCGGGTTTTCGGTGTGGTATATGCAAACCATTTTTCGTACCACGACGGGTATCGCCATCGGACGCTATATCCGCGAACGAAAACTCACCGAGGCGGTGAAACGCCTGCGCACCACCGACCAGCGGATCCTCGATATCGCGGTGGATTATGGTTTTAACTCCCAGTCGCAGTTCGCCACGCTTTTTCGCAAATACTTCGGCATTACCCCGCAGGCCTGCCGCCAGAATCCGCATCTCGCGCTACCGCTAACTCCCCCGCTGACGCCCGAATTACTGCGCGTTGCATAGATAAAGCCCGGCCAAATGACCGGGCTTCAACTGCCGGGATGGCAGCACAGCAGAGAGAGATTGGATGTTGCCCACGCAGATTTTTCTGCCGCCGGCTTACGCCTGCGGGGCCGGGATTACTGAACCCCGCGACTCACATCTTTGGGCTGGCAGGAGTATGGCGCTCAGGCCACCGCGGCCACCTGTTTTTCCCCGGGGAGCAGTTCCTCTTCATGAAACGCTTCACGCCGCACGCTAAACCCGTCATACCAGCGGCATTCCACCATTCCGCCGGAATATCCGGTGACAATCATGCGTTCCCCGCCATTTTTGTGCCTGACTTCATCGCTGACGACATAGACCATAACTGACTCCTGTATCAGAGGTGAAAACCTCTACAGTTATAGTCAAAAATGACGACCTTTGCCTGGAAAAACCACGCCTTTTAATGCGCCGCTTTTCCTCGCAGCCGCGAAATACCCGTTACCGCCAGCAGCACTATACCGCCGACAATGAAGCCCAATACCACGTTAGCCAGGCTGGGGATAAGTGCCCCTACCCAGGCGCCGCTCTGCGTCGCCCACCCCTCCACCAGATGGTGAACCGGCGCCACGCCGTGGACCAGAATACCGCCGCCGACCAGAAACATTGCCAGCGTCCCTACCACTGACAGCACCTTCATCAGTTTCGGCGCCAGCGCCAGCAATCCCTGCCCCAGCACCTGAGCGATGCGCGAGGATTTCTCCGCCAGCCAGTAGCCCATATCGTCCAGTTTGACGATTACCGCCACAATGCCGTAGACACCCACGGTGACCAGAATGGCGATCCCCGACAGCACCAGAATCTGATTCATCAGCGGGGCTTGTGACACGATGCCAAGGGTAATCGCGACAATTTCCGCCGACAGAATAAAATCGGTCCGTACCGCGCCTTTGACTTTGTCCCGCTCAAAGCCTTGCGGATCCTGGGCCGCCAGCGCCTCAAGCCGCTGTTGACGCGCCTCGGGAGACACCTTTTCTTTACGCTGCGCCAGAGAGTGCAGCACTTTTTCCACCCCTTCATAGCACAGGAACGCGCCGCCAATCATCAGCAACGGCGTAATCGCCCAGGGAATAAATGCGCTGATTAATAACGCCAGCGGCACCAGAATCAATTTATTGATAAACGACCCTTTAGCCACACTCCAGACCACCGGCAATTCGCGGTTGGCCCGTACTCCGGTGACCTGCTGGGCGTTCAGCGACAAGTCATCTCCCAGCACCCCTGCCGTTTTCTTCGCCGCCAGTTTGCCCATCACGGAAATGTCGTCCAGCAGCGTCGCGATATCATCAAGTAGAGTTAATAAACTGCTCCCGGCCAAGATAATGTTCCTTCTTTGAATTGGTTTCTGCACATTGAGTATGGTGTAAAAAACCAGAGTCTGATCCCGTCGACTCCGTCAACTGAAATTGTAACCTCTCTGTGAAGTAAAGTGCTCGCCAGCTCGCAAAAATTAACGTTAACTATCCTTCCTGATCCTGACTGCTGTTGCGAGGGAATATGCATCCTGGCCGCCTGTTGCCACTCATTGGCGCACTTTTTGCGCTGTATATCATCTGGGGTTCCACCTATTTCGTGATTCGCCTTGGCGTCGCCAGTTGGCCGCCGCTGACCATGGCTGGCGTGCGCTTTCTGTGTGCCGGCCTGTTGCTGATGGGCTTTTTGCTGCTACGCGGCGAACGCCTCCCACCGCGGCGCCAAATCCTCAACGCGGCGCTGATCGGCTTCCTGTTGCTGGCGGTAGGCAATGGCCTGGTCACCGTGGCGGAACACCAGGACGTGCCTTCAGGCATCGCCGCCGTCATGGTCGCCACCGTGCCGCTGTTCACCCTGTGCTTCAGCCGGTTATTCGGTATCGCCACCCGCAGGATTGAGTGGCTGGGGATCGCCATCGGTCTGTGCGGGATTATCATGCTCAACAGCGGCGGTAACCTCAGCGGAAATCCGTGGGGCGCGTTACTGATTCTGGTGGGGTCCCTGAGCTGGGCGTTTGGTTCGGTGTATGGCTCGCGCATTGCGCTGCCGCAGGGGATGATGGCCGGGGCGATTGAGATGCTGGCTGCCGGGGTGATTTTGATCGTCGCGGCGCTGCTCAGCGGAGAAAATGTGCTGGCGGCATCACCGGATTTGCAGGGATGGCTGGCCGTGGGCTATCTGGTCGTTTTTGGCTCGATTATCGCCATCAACGCCTATATGTACCTGATTCGCAATGTCTCGCCGGCGGTGGCGACCAGCTATGCCTATGTCAACCCGGTGGTGGCGGTATTACTGGGAACCGGGTTTGGCGGTGAGCGCCTGTCGACCGTGGAATGGCTGGCGCTTGCGGTTATCATCTTCGCCGTCCTGCTGGTCACGCTCGGCAAATATCTGTTGCCGGCGAAGGGGCAACCGCGCGCCCTGAAGAAATAATCCCTCCGGCACGGCCTTAACGCGGGCGAATCCCCTGAATATCGATCTCCGCCCGCTGGCCGCCGCCGCAAATCCACTCTTCCAGGCGCTCACTGAGCGCCGCGTCAGCAAGCTTTTCTCTGCCCCGTAGCGCGCATTCCCAGACCACCAGCACCCGCCATCCCTCTTCCAGTAACCGGGCACTATCCCGCTCGTCCCGCGCCACATTCTGGCCAATTTTATTCATCCAGAATTCAGTACGCGTCGCCGGTACTTTAAATAAATAGCAATCATGGTGATGCCAGAAACAGCCGTGAGTAAAAATTACGCAGCGATATTCATCAACCACAAAGTCAGGACGCCCGGCAAGCGTCCGATCCTGGGCCCGCCACTCGAAACCAATCTGATCGAGCAGCCCGGCGAGGCGTTTTTCTATTGCCGTGTCATGGGTGGCGATAGCGCGCATATTTTTACTGCGAATCGCCTTGCTGTGCACATCCGCCATTTCCTGTCCCCCGGTTAACGTTTTTGCACCGCCTGGAGAATTTTCGCTTCCAGCAGCCGGGCCACGGCGGCAAATGCCGGCACTACCACCGAATTACCAAACTGGCGGTAGGCCTGTGTATCCGAAACCGGGATCCGAAAATGGCTGGCTCCGGGCGCCTCAAATCCCATCAGCCGGGCGCATTCGCGCGGCGTTAAGCGACGCGGACGACGCGCCATATTGCCGGGATCGCCAAACTGCTTCTCACCCAGTTCCCGATCCCAGCCGCGATCGACCAGGATTTCCGCGCCATCTTTGTAATAGCGCGCCGACAGTGTACGCGCCACGCTGTCGGGGTTGAGCGGGTTCACCAGCCCAAATCCGAAGCCATTGCCCTTCGCCTGATGTTTTTTTGCGTACTGATAAAGGTAGCGCCACAGGACCGGGGTGAGGATATAGCGACTGTCCACCTCGTGGTCCAGCAACTCACCGAAGGATGGCCGTCGGGCTGGATAAAACTGTGGTAGATCGCGCAGCGTAAACCCGTGATGCAACTGGAGATCGCGGCGAAACCCTACCAGTACGATACGTTCACGGTGCTGCGGGAGGAAATGTTGACCATCAATAATTTTCGGATCATTGGCCCCGGCGACATCGGCATCCGCCACCTGATAACCCAGTTGATCGAGGGTTTGCATGATGATGCGGAAAGTGTTGCCTTTATCATGACTTTTCAGATTCTTAACGTTTTCCAGCACGAAAATAGCCGGACGTTTTGCGGCGATAATCCGCGCGACGTCAAAAAACAGCGTTCCCTGGGTTTCACAGGCAAAACCGTGCGCCCGTCCCAGCGCGTTTTTCTTCGACACCCCCGCCAGAGAGAAAGGCTGGCAGGGGAAACCCGCCAGCAGCACATCATGGTCGGGCAGCGTCGCCTGAACGTGCGCCATCGCCATATCATCGCTGACGTCCTGGCGATTACTTAAGGTGACATCGCGGATGTCTTCATTAAACTGGTGCTCCGGGGAGCAATACCAGTTGGCTTTATAGGTGCGCACCGCGAATTTATTCCATTCACTGGTAAAAACGCACTGCCCGCCAATAGCTTCAAAACCGCTGCGGATACCGCCAATACCGGCGAACAGATCGATAAACCGGAAGCGATAATCCGGGTAATAAGGCGGCGGCGACGGCAGCAGCGCCCGCAACGTCCGCCGTTCATTTTCCGACAGAGCTATCGCCCCGTCTGCCGCCCGCAGTAGCTGCGCCCGCGACCATTTATTTTCGCCCAGGCTCTGCAGAGCCTGTAGTACGCCAGTTATCGCGTAAATTTCCAGCGTTTTTTCCAGCAGTTCCACCTGCGATAGAGGCGAGGTGTGCAACAACTGCGACGCCGACGGCGCCTGCGGAATTTTTACTTCGGACATCGTGTCAACCCATAAAAAAATAGTCGCCACAGAGTACCATAGTTCTGTGCGCTTGCCTGGTGGCAATTAGTCCGCTTCTGGCCTGCCTGGCGAGAACAGAAAGCGTTCCAGAACCCGGGGATCGGGATTCATCGGCTCGCCCTGTAATTCAGCGCTAATTTTGGCCAGGAAATGCACCATGTAATTGGCATTGTGCATCGCCAACCGTTTACCCGCGGCGGTGCGCATTGTTTGCGGCAGGGTGAACAGCTTGGTCTGGAAATGATCGAGCGCATAGCGTTTATCATCCAGCTCGCGATGCAACGCCAGCGGATCGCCGCCTTCAAAAATATCGCATCCCAGCGACGCCGCTACGAACAACATTCTCGCCAGACCAATGGCGCCAAGCGACTCCAGACGATCGGCATCCTGAACAATGCAGGCCTCCGGGGTCCGCGGGACAATCCCGGCGCTAAAGCTATGGGCCTCAATAGCATGGAACACGGCGTCATAATGTTGCGCCGGATAATCAGGAAAGTGGTCGCGCAAGATGGTTATCGTTTTCTCTGCAGCCAGGGAAGAGGCGCGATGGCGCTGCGGGTGATTCTTAGGGAGATTTACCACGTCATGGAAAAAGCAGGCGGCCACCACCACCAGCGGGTGGGCAGGCATATCGGACATTATCTGCTGCGCAGTATGCCATACCCGGCGCGCATGGCCGGCATCATGCGCTTTATCACATTGAGAGATCTGAGATTGCAGGTAGTTTTCAAAACGAACCGGCCAGTTATCCATCGCTCCTCCTGGTTAAGATGCGGGAGGACGGAATATTACTCTTGCTGCGGGCCTCCTCTCGGCCGAGTGTACCACGCCAGCCAGCCCAACAGCGCGCCAACAGATCCGAGCACCATAAAGCCTAACAACGCTCCCAACCATTTTCCCGAGGTCGATCCCATATCCCCGCCGACACTGGAGTCGATACTGCTGACCACCCAAAAATAACGCGCCATTACCCATAGAGACCAGACGCAAAACCCGTAAAACAGCCACAGCGCCAGGCGCCCACCGGGATTTCTTGATATTTTTTCATCCATTATTCGAGACATACCTTCTCACAACAACACGTGCTTACCTGCAACAGCACTTACCCTCATGTGATTTGAATCACATTTTAGTGCAAGAAAATCCAGATCGGGAACAAATTTACACTGTGCTATTTTTTCGCCATTCCCCCGCGGCGCGCCTCACTGTGATGTTTTTTTCGCCTCTTCAGCACAATAACCAGACGAATACATAAGAAAAACTAATCAAATCACCATGCAATAGGTTGACTCATCATGATAAATTAATGAATGGCCTCTCCACTGTCTGATAATCACCTGTCTGCATAATTTTTTATTCACCGGGCAGACTCTTACGCCTATAATTTCCGCCGTTATTAGCCCGTTGTACTTATTACCCTTTTCTCTATCACATCCTTCATTGAGTGGTACGCCTGGTTTTTTAAAAGCCAGGCGCTTTTTTAATCATTAAGAAAAGAAATATTCTCACTGATTTATAAGACATCAAATATATTCATAATTGAAATTTTCAAAATCAAACCATAAAAATAACATATAGTTACATTCCGAATTATTTAGCAACAACTTGTTACGCCCTTCTTTTATATTCAGAATCCGATTTGCAAGCGGTCGCGTTTTTCATTTTTGTTCAAACTTCAGAACATTTTACAAAACCGTCCATGTCGTAGTGACTATAAGGAAATAGCTTCATGAAAAGAAAAGTACTGGCACTCGCGATTCCAGCGCTGTTAGCCGCTGGGGCTGCTAACGCGGCAGAAATATACAACAAAAATAGCAACAAACTGGATTTATACGGTAAGGTTGATGCCCGTCATCAGTTTTCTGATGACGCAGGTGCAGATGGGGATAAAACTTATGCCCGTCTGGGTTTTAAAGGCGAAACACAGATCTCCGACGAGCTGACCGGATTTGGCCGGTGGGAATACAACATGCAGGCCAACGGCGTTGAAACGGGCGGTCAGTCCTGGACACGTCTTGGTTTCGCTGGCTGAATACGGCTCCCTCGACTATGGCCGTAACTACGGCGTTCTGTATGACGTAGAAGCCTGGACGGATATGCTGCCGGTATTCGGTGGCGATACCTACACCAGCGCCGACAACTACATGGTTGGTCGCGCCAACGGCGTTCTGACCTACCGTAACACCGATTTCTTCGGTCTGGTAGACGGCTGGAATTTTGCTCTGCAGTACCAGGGCAACAATGAAAGCGCGGGCAACGGTAACGAAGGCACTAACAACGGCCGTAAGAGCAGCAAAGCCAATGGCGACGGTTGGGGTATCTCCACCAGCTATGATTTCGGCATGGGGATTGCCGCCTCCGCAGCTTATGCTTCATCTGACCGCACCACCGATCAAACTCGTACTGGCAATGCCAACCAGTACTTCGCCGGCGGCGACACCGCTGAAGCCTGGACCGTTGGCCTGAAGTATGATGACAATAACATCTACCTGGCTACTATGTACGCTGAAACGCGTAACATGACGCCGTTTGGCTCTCTGGGCGGTATTGCTAATAAAACCCAGAACATTGAAATTGTTGCCCAGTACCAGTTCGATTTCGGTCTGCGCCCGTCCCTGGCTTACCTGAAATCAAAAGGCAAAGATCTTGACGGAAACGGTTATAATAAAGATCTGGTAGAATATGTTGATATTGGCGCGTATTACTACTTCAATAAGAACATGTCCTTGTATGTTGATTACAAAATCAACCTGCTGGATGAAGATAAGAACAAAACCTACGAAACTCACGGAATTTCTACCGACGATGTCGTAGGTATCGGCCTGGTATATCAGTTCTGATTTCCTTTCCCCCAGGGCCCGCTCTCGCGGGCCTTTTTTATCTCTGCCAGCAGCCCCTGTTTATCTCTCCTGAAAATCAGCTTAATTACCCCTTTCAAATGCTTTATGGCGCAATAGCTATTTGTGCCTGATGACATTACTCATTTACCTGTAACACTCACACCTCATCTTAAATAAGAGATTTAAACCAGTTTCATTTTCCATATCGATGTTCATCCCTGGCCACCCGGGCAGTCGAACCAGCCTGTCTGGCTAAAATCGATTAATCCTTCTTATACATCAAGTTACAACATGTTGTTTTTTAAGATTAAATTCCGAAACATTTCGGAGAGAAATCCCAAAATGCAACCCAGATAACAAAAAAATCATTTTCAGGTTGAATTAATTCGCAATTTTCAATAAAAAATGAGGCGCTGTAAGTAAATGTAATAAACAGTTACAGTGAAAATAATTGCGTAAGCAATCAAAAACAATAAGGACATAACAATGAAGATTAAGTTGATAGCAGTGGCAGTAACGTCCATGTTGGCTGCAACCGTGGCAAATGCGGCAGAAGTATACAACAAAGACGGTAACAAACTTGACATGTATGGCCGCGTTAAAGCCATGCATTACTTCTCTGACAACAAAGGTGTTGATGGCGATCAGACCTATGTTCGTCTGGGCTTTAAAGGCGAAACCCAGATCGCTGACCAGCTGGTTGGCTATGGCCGCTGGGAATACCAGTTCCAGGGTAACCGCGTTGAAGGCGATACCTCCGGCGACAAAACGCGTCTGGCTTATGCTGGTCTGAAGTTTGGTGAGTACGGTTCTCTCGACTATGGCCGTAACTTCGGTGTTAACTATGACATTGGCGCCTGGACCGATATGCTGCCTGAGTTCGGTAACGACACCACGACTCAGACTGATATCTTTATGACTGGCCGTACCACTGGCGTGGCAACCTACCGTAACAACGATTTCTTCGGTCTGGTTGACGGCCTGAACTTCGCGCTGCAGTACCAGGGCAGAGAAGAAGGTAACCGTACCGTAGCTAAACAGCACGGTGACGGCTGGGGTATGTCTTCTTCCTACACCTACGAAGGTTTTGCAGTAGGTGCGTCCTATGCGAAATCTGACCGTACTGATGCTCAGGTTGTTTCCTCCGCTCGTGGCGAAAACGCTGAAATCTGGAACGTGGGTCTGAAATACGACGACAACAACGTCTATCTGGCCGCGCTGTATGCTGAAACCCGCAACATGACTACCTATGGCAGCAGCATCGCCAACAAAGCTCAGAACTTTGAAGTCGTTGCTCAGTATCAGTTCGATTTTGGTCTGCGTCCGTCCATCGCTTATCTGCAGTCTAAAGGTAAAGACCTGAACGGCGGCTGGGGTGACGAAGATCTGATGAAATACATCGATATCGGCGCAACCTACTACTTCAACAAAAACATGTCTGCATTTGTTGACTATAAAATCAACCAGCTGGACAGCAACCGCTTCACCAGAGCACACGGTCTGAACACCGACGACGTTGTTGCGCTGGGCCTGATGTATCAGTTCTAAGTCAACTGTTGTTGATAACACTCTCGGGCCGCAGTTTACTGCGGCCTTTTTCGTTTCAGTAAAATGTGACGAACATCCACCGTGCCCACGCGTCGTTCCCTGAGGCAGATTCAGAAAGATTCTTATTGACTAAAAAGGATGCATTCAGCCCGACAGGCTGGCATGAGTGTGATACGGGTCGTAGACGTAAAGCGTGGTAAGTGTTTGAATACTGGCGGAGAGAGGGGGATTTGAACCCCCGGTGGAGTTGCCCCCACTCCGGTTTTCGAGACCGGTCCGTTCAGCCACTCCGGCATCTCTCCGTGCTGATGGTTGCCATCATGCCAGGGAATTTGGCATTTTAACAGACCTGAGTTCATCAATTTCGTTCAAGTGACGACTTTACGAGCAGCTGAAAATGATTAAGTGGCCCTGGAAAACGAATGATATTGCCGACGCAGCACCTTATCCCTGGGATCAGGCGCTGGCGATGCCAATTCTTGCTTCGCTGAATAGCGGCGAACAAGAACGACTGATTCGTATGGCCGGGAAATTTCTGCAACAGAAGCGTCTGGTCCCTCTGCAGGGCTTTGAACTGGATGAACTGAAGTCTGCCCGTATCGCCCTGCTCTTTTGCCTTCCGGTGCTGGAACTGGGATTTGAGTGGCTGGACGGCTTCCATGAAGTCATGATCTACCCCACTCCCTTTGTGGTGGACGACGAATGGGAAGATGATATCGGTCTGGTACATAATCAGCGAGTGGTGCAGTCCGGGCAAAGCTGGCAACAGGGGCCGATTATTCTCAACTGGCTGGACATTCAGGACTCATTCGACGCCTCCGGATTCAATCTGATTATCCATGAGGTAGCCCATAAGCTGGACATGCGTAACGGCGATCGCGCCAGCGGCATTCCATTTATTCCACTGCGCGAAGTTGCCGGCTGGGAGCACGATCTCCATGCCGCGATGGAAAATATTCAGGATGAGATTGATCTGGTCGGAGAGAGTACAGCCAGTATTGATGCCTATGCTGCCACCGATCCAGCCGAGTGCTTCGCGGTGCTTTCCGAGTATTTCTTTAGCGCGCCGGAGTTGTTCGCGCCCCGTTTCCCTTCACTGTGGCAACGGTTCTGTCATTTTTACCAGCAGGACCCGTTACAGCGGCTTACCGATCAGAGTCCGGGGAGCGAAACGCTACATTAATCACTGCGAATGATGGATATTCAGTCAACTGAATCAATATGTTAGATTTCGAGTTGACAGTCAGTAACGGCCCGATTATTATGCCGGGCATTCAAGCGATTCCTCTGTAGTTCAGTCGGTAGAACGGCGGACTGTTAATCCGTATGTCACTGGTTCGAGTCCAGTCAGAGGAGCCAAATTCCGATTCTTACGCTATCTTATTAGTCCTTATTTGATATTGATTCAATAAGTTAGCGTGAAAATCTTTCCAGATGTGTATTCAGTTTTCCCTCCGCATCCGGTTAATTTGGGGTCAGGTTGGTTCGATTCTGGAGTGACCCCCAAATGTCTTTAAACGATTCAAAAATCCGTAACTTAAAACCCTCTTCAAAACCCATAAAACTGTCTGATTCGCACGGTCTGTATCTGCTGGTCAATCCGGGCGGTTCGCGTATCTGGTATCTCAAGTATCGCTTCAGTGGTAAAGAGTCCCGCGTCAGTCTGGGCGCATATCCTCTGGTTTCACTTGCTGAAGCAAGACAACGACGTGACGATATCCGTAAGCTACTGACGCAGAATATTAACCCCGCCCACCAGCGCATGTCTGATAAAGCCGCAGCGTCACCGGAAAAGTATTTTAAAGCCGTGGCGCTTGCATGGCACAAAACCAACAAAAAATGGTCGCCTGATTATGCCGCGCGTATCCTCGCCAGCATGGAAAATCATATCTTTCCGGCGATTGGTCATCTGCCTGTCACTACGCTGAAAACGCAGAATTTCACTGCGTTACTGCGGGTTATTGAGGATAAAGGTTTTCTGGAAGTCGCGTCCCGAACCCGGCAGCAACTCTGCAACATCATGCGTTACGCCGTACAGCAGGGATTCACCGAAAACAACCCGGCACAGCATCTGGAAGGCGTCACTGCGCCGCCGGTTAAAAATCACTATCCCGCCCTGCCGCTGGAGCGGTTGCCCGAATTGTTTGAGCGCATTGGCGACTATCAGCAGGGACGGCAGCTTACGAGGCTGGCGGTGGTGTTGACTCTCCACCTGTTTATCCGTTCCAGCGAGCTGCGCTTTGCCCGCTGGGGTGAGATAGATTTCAGAAACAAAATCTGGACCATCCCCGCCACAAGGGAAGCGATTGAGAAAGTCCGTTTCTCTGGCCGTGGCGCAAAAATGCGTACTCCACATATAGTGCCGCTTTCTCGTCAGGCTATCGCCATTCTGAAGCAGATAAAGGAAATCTCCGGCCATCTGGAACTGGTGTTCCCCGGCGACCATAACCCGTATAAGCCGATGAGCGAAAACACTGTCAACCGGGCGTTGCGTCTTATGGGCTATGATACCAAAACTGATGTCTGTGGGCATGGATTCCGGACAATGGCGTGTAGCGCATTAGTGGAAACTGAACTCTGGTCACGGGATACCGTGGAGCGGCAGATGAGTCATCAGGAGCGCAACAGCGTTCGGGCGGCGTATATCCACCGGGCTGAACATCTCGACGCCCGTACAGCCATGATGCAGTGGTGGTCGGATTATCTGGATGTAAGTCGCGAGGGGTACGTTGCGCCGTATATTTATGCGCGGCGGCATAAGGCGGCCTGAGACAGTGGCTATATAATTTGTTAAAAATGAAAAAGCAGATCCTGATTGAATCCGGATCTGCTTTTTACATTAGGCAATCGCTGCCAGACAATCTGCACCAGAAACGCCATAACTGCACCAGTTCAGTACCACCGCTTACCTGCGCCAGTCTGCCGTCGCCTGTTTGTGTCAGGACTGCGCCAGATCTTATCGAATAAACATCAAACTGCGCCAGTGTTACGGCCCTTTCAGCCCTTTGGCCTTTTCCGGTCTGGCGCTGTTACCCTTAGCCGCCCTTTACCCTTTCCGGCCTTTTTCCTTTGCTGGCGCAATCGCCAGAAAAATCGTCAAGCTGCACCAGAAGCCTGCCAATAGGTCATACCGTTCAGAAGCATCGTTATTGAGAGGAAACCGTACAAAAAATTTCTACGTAGAAATTTCTTCGGTGGATAACGATGAATAAAGGGTATTTTATAATGTGATGGCTATCAAAAATCGATCATCCAAAAATAATTCATTGATTTATAATGAATAACCATGAATTTAATAGTCGATGATTATTGTTTTTATCAGTATTGATAGGAAAGTATACAAAAAATTTTGGCCCCAAAATTTTTTGTACGAAAACCGATGAATAACGCGAAATTAATAGGAAACCATCCAAAATTATTTGGGGCAAATAATTTTGCCCGAAAACCGATGGATAACTCGATCTTTTCAAAGCAACGGCTATCAATCAGTATCCTTTCTTCCGTAAACCTGCGCCACATACCGCCCGCGCCCGTCGCCGTGCCCCAAATCCATCGCCGTCATTGCCAGCGCTTCCTTCTCACAAAATCCCTGCGCCAGATAATGACGGATCGCATCCTGTGCCCAGGCATAGCGCAACGAGTGCGGGGAATACGCGCCCGTTAAGCCGAGACGTGCCGCCTGACTGTGCCAGTATTTCATCGCGGTTTTCAGATCCGGCTTATCTATCAGCCTGCCGTGACGATCTTCTGCCACCGCCAGCGCATTATCCAGCACTTTTTTAACTACGCCAGCATCAAGAATAATCGTCTCGCGGGGCCGTCCGCCTTTAGTGCCGAACACCACGGTTAACCGGAACTCACCGCGTTCCAGCGATTGCTTCCACGTTCTTAATGACTGCGCACTTTGTACCGCCTCCTGCGAACGCAGGCCCATCAGCCTTGAAAGTTCCAGTGCTGCCGCCATCCCCGGATCTTTTACACGGGCGGTTTCCAGCACATGGCGGTAATGCTCCGGCGTGATGGCCTGCTTCGTACCGTTACGGGATACGCCAGACAGGCCCAGCGAGCGGTTATTCAGCCGCTCACTCTGCGCCAGCCTGTCACGCCCGGCCTGTTTCAGAATGCAGCGCACCGCCGCCATCTCATTTTGCAGGGAACGCTTTGTGATACCCTGCGCCAGCCGTTCACGGACATAGCCCTCAATATGCCGCGCCTTAAGCTGCTCCACCCGGCGGATCTGCACATTCTGCGCCAGTACCAGACGTTCACAAAACCGCTGCGCCAGCTTAATGCGGTCGTGAACGGTTTTATGGCTGCCTCCCGCCTGCTGCGCCAGCCGCTTCATTTCCTGCTCCAGTATTCCCATGCATTCCCCTTTCATGATTGCCGCAAACTCATCTCCAAAAAACCAACACTGATACAGCTCTCCCCGGCGCACAGGCCGATAGCCCCTGTTTTTTTGTCGGGGCTGCGAACGATACCTGAGCGCCGGGGCGGCAGCTGTTGAGGTGTGGTGGGGCTTCGGTTGTGCTCTCAGAGCAGCCGCCCGCTTGCGCGGGTCATCCCCCGGATCGTCCAGATCCGCCTCGGTATCGGTTCATGTTCTCCTTATGGGTAAATGGCCTGAAAAGGCGGTGTCAGAATCCAGCCGTGAGCTGGCGCAGTTGAGTTTTCTGGTGCAGGTCGAAAGGGCTTGCGTGCGTCACTTTCCCGCTTTACGCGGTTAAAGTGACGCACGGGTCTGGTGCAGCATCTTAAAATTTATCGTTAGTGCAGTTTTACGGTCACGCGGCAGCAAATGCCTTGCGGCAAATGCAGGCCGCAGCCCGTAAGGTAAAAGGCGCTGAGTGTGTCAGCAGATACAGGTTAGCCAGGAGAATTCCGGCGCGGTGCAAATTCAGACCAGCAGGCTGGCGCAGTAAAAGGACGTATCGTGTCAAAACTTGGGCCTCCGCCGCGATAATCTGCGACCCGGTGTTTGCAGAGGTCTGCACCGGTAAACGGACCAACCGTCCTGATAACAGGCACTTCTTTCAGGTTGTGAAGCGTTGGGCGCTGTCAACGACAGCATAGGGCGAGGGGGAGACTATGCCAGTGCCGCTGGCGCGGAAAGAAGAAACTGTTTTTACCTGCAACAGGATTTTTTAATCACTTGTCGTTATAAAAAATGAGGGCGCTATACGTGACAGCGCCCTCGTTCAGGTTACATAAAAAGCATCAGCTCAGAATAGCTTCCAGTCGGGCCAGCACTTCATTCACGACAGCGTCGGGTATACGTTCCAGTCGCTTACCATTTCGGGCGCCCATATCAATGGTTCTGGGCTGGTCGCAGCGGATCACACCCGTTGTTTTGGTTCCCGCCCCCTCCAGTGAGACGGTAAACCCGGCTGCGCGGGCGAAGTTTCCACCGCTGGTGACGGGAACAACAACGGGTAGGCGGGTCAGCTTGTTAAACGCTGCCTTCGATACGATAAGCACCGGACGTTTTCCGCTTTGCTCGTGGCCGGCAATCGGATCCAGTGAAACGAGCCAGATTTCCCCTCTGTCCATTTACAGGATCTCCTTGCCCACCGCAGGCGCATCAATCCATCCCCGATCCTCTTCACTCATTTCGGCGTGCGGATCGCACTGCGCCAGCAGCTCCTCAAGCGAATAGCGGGGCCGTTTCTGGGGTTCAATAATCAGGCAGCCATTATCAATGGTCATACCCACTTCGCTGTCCGTCGACAGCTCCAGCGTTTTCAGCACGGCGGGAGGAACCGCCAGCATGATGGATCCGCCGACCTTTTTCAGGCGAGTTGTATACATAGAGCACCTCCGAATATTATATTTTAATATAACATCAACGGCAGGCGATGCACAATTATTCATCAGATTCATTGTGATTTCCTTAGCGTAATAAAGCGTGAAGAAAGCCTTAATCCATCGAAGGACAGATCCGGCAGTTTTCAAAGGCGGCATTGCCGGTAAAACGGCGACCATGCTGATACATCAGACGCTTCTTTCAGGTCATGAAGCATTTCGTGCAGACGGGAGCTTAGTTCGTGGTAAGAAGGCCGATAATAAAAACTGTTTTTGCGGTTCAAAGGATTATGACAAATCAGATAAACGAAATGCGGCGCAGTTTCCGTATCAGAGCTGCGCCGTAGGGACTCAGCGATAGCGCGAAGGCCAGATTTTTTCAGGCGCAACATCTAACGCTTCAGCAATCAATCTTTCACCTTTGGGCCAGCGGCGGGTAAGCGCATTAGCCAGCGTGGAGGACGCCAGCCCAGCCTGACGCAAAAGCGCTGACAGCGAAGTGCCACGTTTTTTCAGCCTGGCGATAATGTCGGCAGGATGCCAGTCAGACTGCATCATGCTTTGGCCTCCACACCGTCGATAAACTTCACGCCACCGGCAGTACGCAGCCAACGCGGGGCCTTCATTTCGGCGGCAAAATACCAGACCAGTTCACATAATAAGCCTGTTATCGTCTGCTCCACTTTTGGCTGCATCCCCTGCCCGATAAGAAGTTGCGCCAGCGTCAGTGAGTAATCACAAAGTAATTCAGCGTCGGGGACAAATCTGGGCATATCGGCAGGTAGAGCATCAACGGTCAGGCTGTCAGTCAGATGGGACGGGATGGGGTCGTTCAGAGTGGGTTGCAGTAGAGTCAGACAGGCGGCAAGCCGCCCGCAAAGCGCCAGCCTCAGCACCGGATCGTCGCTTTCGATCAGGGTTTCGGCGAAGTTTTCACAGTGATCGGCCAGTACGGTAAAATCTGTGGCAGCGCTGAAGGGAACGGAAAGTAACTCTCTGGGTGACTTAATGAAAGATAGAGTGAAATCTGGCATAAATGCCTCCGTGACATTTTTTTGAGATGGCCACATAAAGTGGTGCCGGGAGGCTCAAAACGGCTTCACGAAACCGCGGACTTATTTCCCCGAAGGGTGTTGTATTAGTCGCCCTCCCGACTTTGTTCGGGCAGCATACTCCCTCCGTTCTTACGAACGGAGGGTACAAAAAAGCCAACACTGACGGGGTTGGTTTTGGCCGCGTGAAAGAGGTTTTGAGTCCTCGTTTACTAGGATACCAACGATTAGGGGCTGACGGCAAGAGGGGGTTATGGAAGATGGATCGATATTCATACAATCGAAATCTCATTAACTCGTCATTTATATAAATTCTGACACGTCCTGAAGCCCATATTGTGAAAGGTATCACTCCAGAAAACCGTCCTCATAAGTTGGATCGCCTACAATAATTCGTTGCTAAGTTTAAAAGCGGAGAGAGAAGCTTGGATATAGTGGGATTTGTTCGCGTTACTTATTGTCTACAAGCTCAATAATTATTATTGAAGATCTGTCAAAAAATCATATATCCATTACTAACCCTTCGTAAATAATGAGTAATATAAACATTCTAAATGCCATATCTTTGGCACAACTTACAAAATTAAAAGGCACATTATATTAAAATAACATGCCTTACAATTTATTATTTAGAAGAAGCACGAACACACTTCTTACCATCAGGGTCTATATCTATTAAAGTGTATTTATACTTACCACCTAAGTTGCCTAGTACTTTGCTCAAGTTAGCAGTTTCAGTTTTATGCCGTGTATCTTTTGATATACACATAATAATCTGTTTTTCTGTTAAAGACGCATATTTCAGTAAGGCAGACATACTCTCAACATTCATAGCATGTTGTCCTGGTTCATCCATAACCAAGAACCCTGGATGATTTTTAGATGATTCTAGTAATGTCAGATAAAAAGCCCATTGAGCACGGATAAAATCGCTTGCAGACGAACTAAGTCTAATAGGTTGAACATTCCCTCGAATAATAACAACTGGAAGCAGTCTTGATGGAGGTTTATTCTGTATAGTTATATGATTTATATCGTTGCTTGTGTAAAAGAAATGTTCCTTACTTAATAACTGTTTAAATCCACCAATAAAATTAGATATTTTTACATTATCTCGCTCGTCAGAAACTTTTAAGGATTTTTTTTCATCTTTAATTTCTGACAATTCCACCAATATATCTTTGAGTTCCTTTTTTATTCTACTGAAATCATCTAAAAGCCTGTTGCAATCGTTTATTTTTTGACCTATAGTTATTTCGTTAAATATAAGGGTCCTGATATTTTTATCTTGAGATGATGATATGTCTTTTCTTAGGTTTTTAATCTCTTCTTTCTTAAGAAAAATTTCTTTTGACAAAAAAGAGCTCACGTCATTAAAGTTAGAATCCAATTCCTTATATTTTCTTATATAAATATCATATAAGTTTCGTTGACTTTTAAGAAAGCTTATCGAATCCTTTAAACTAACCTTGGAACTATCAATTTTCAGTCTTGATTCAACATCTAACTCATGATCACATACAGGGCATAGAATGAGATCTTCAGCATCAGGCATAAAACTATCCAACTTTATAGCACTATCTAACCTTTCAATCTCAATATCAATCTTTTTAGTTTCCTCAAAGTAGCCATCTATTTTTCTCTGTTCCTTTATTTTTTCATTAGTTATAGTTCTCAACTGTCTATTCAATAATGTGATTTCTGACTGTAACTTTAACTGAGATTTTTTAATATTATCTGGAGTGTTAGAACTCTCTTCACTTTTTATTTTCTTAAGAACATTAGAGCGTTCACCAATTAAATTTGATATGTAATCTTTTAGATCAATCCAATCTCTTTTTTCTTCAGAAATGACGCTTAATGATGATAATGAGACTCCTTTTAGATCATTCTTTATTAAATCAGGATAAATACCTCTCAAAGAAAATCCTTGCGAAGTTGCTCGCTCGCTAATTTTTGTATATCTCATACCCCATTCATCTTTTATATTTTTTTCACGCTGTAGTAAAATATCATTTCTTATTTCATTATCTAGGCTTTCTAGTTGCAACAAGAACTCAACAAGTTTTTGTTTTGCATCTTTAATTCCAAAGTTTGGCATCTGTGCAAAAAAATCAGACCATCCCTTTGTTTGTTCAATAAGAGCACAAGGAAATACATTCTGTAGGTATAAACTTTTACCTTGGTCTAAAGCATCCTCATGAACGATTGGTAATTTAATACCTAAAAATAAGGTTAACCAATTATAAAAGCCTTCAGGTCTATCATGATCCCCTCCAGAATGTAAGTAATACGAGGATGTACTACCATTTTCTATCACTATAATTTTATTACAGCTTTCATTGTTAAAACTTTTTATATATCTCTTTAATGTTGCTTCACGAATTCCATTTTTTATAATCAACTCTGCATAAGAATTTGTAACCTGAAGAGTGTTATTATCGTATTCAAATTCTTCAAACAAACTCTTGTCAAGAACTAAACTCCTATTTCCCCCTAGTAACTGTTCCATTCCTAAACAATAATAAATACATGAGACTATCGTTGACTTCCCACTTGAATTTTGCCCTGTTATAATATTCAAACCACTGCTAAAACCGTAACAAAAACCGAACCTTGTAGCATGATACTTTACATCTATAAGAACCTTTATTTGCTTTATTTCCATGATCTCACCAAATTAGTTTTTGATTATCTAATTTTTTCAAAGTTAACGAATGCGCCAATCTTTGAGCAGATATATTTATTTCTGAAAATAAACCTTCATTTATCATCTCTTCGACGTAACTATTACCATTTTCCGTCATATGAAATTCTAATCCAGTAGATTTCCTTTGGAATGAAAGAAGTCCATAAGAGCATAACATGACTAATAACGGTTTTAATAAAGGATTGATATTCCATGTAGATACATATTCATGATCTGTTAGGACTGTATTATTCATGACACAATCAAAGGAAAAATTGATATAATTAATTCTAACTGATTTACATCTACCTCTCACAGCATGGTATATGATGAACATTATAATTGCCGAATAGATCTCATTTGTATTAAAGCTACTAGCCAAAACTCTTTTATTTTTTAGTTTTATTTCAATCATCATTTTCATCCATAAAATCTAAATCACAATTGGCAAGCCAAAAAGCAATGTCTCTGTTACAAAGCATATGAATATCATCATCAGATAACCCTACAGGACGCAGGGCTCCTGCCAATGTAGTGAAATAATCATCACTTATTTTATGATATCGGTTATTGGCCTCAACTCTACTGGTAGCATAAAAGGTCATATCTTTATCACAAAAAGCCGAATGAGCATATGAATATCCTTTTTCGAATTCAGGTGTAACCCTCATTCTTTCGCCATATAAATAATCACCAATCATAAGACCTCTAATTACTTTCCCTTTTACAACATCTAATTTGTTTTTATTATGCAAAACACTCAACTTTCTATTGATATTATTAGCATACTCAATATTTTTTGAGTCATTTTCCCACTCATCAATAGTAGAGTCTAAAATTTCTTTTCTCATTATATTTACAGAATCTATTATTACATCACGACCATAATTATATTCACTATCATTATAAGCTTTTAATGAAGACTCTAAACTTAAAAAACCATTAGCATTACTACACACTACTTTTGCCAACATTCCTTCATCAGGAATTGATGTTATAATACCGGTTAGGATTAAATACTGATGTGTCTTAAGAAAAACTCCAGCACCAGAAATGCCTTCCATTGCATTTGCTCCCCAATTTCCTGATGAATCGCCTAATATATCCTTACTCACATTAATGATAAAACACGAATCATCATGTTGTTCTACTTGCTCTTGAGAATATAGAATCGCAGGCATAGACATAGTTATTGATTTAACTTTAGAAATTAAGTTCGTTTCTGGTTTCAAAGTCCCTGAAAAAAACACAATAGTATTTAGTTCATTAATATTACCAATTAGATAGAGTATTGCAATATCTTTTTCAGCACAAAACTTGCAGTCAGAAACTGAATAAATAGAACCACGTTCATTTTTTATTTTAATTCTATGAAAATAATTATCCATATGAGAGACAGCTGTACTAATTACATGATATGCAGTGACTACCAATATATAATTCTCATTTTTAAAAATCACTGCACAACCTTTGAATTCATCATCAACGAAAACAAACGCCATGACATCTTTTATTTTATTAACCTGTGACATTATCATATGAACACCTCGGTAGATATTATTCTATGAATTTTTATACCCAACTCATCTTCATTAACAACATCAAAAGATGACGGATGTTCATAGTTAAAATAGAAATAAACCTCTGTAAACCCTTTTGATCTGACACTAATTATTATTTTTGACAGAACTTCTGAGTCAGGATGACTATATGGTCTACTACCATCTGTTGATATGATGAATCTATTGCATGATATAAGATTAAGAAATTCAACAGTCGTATTATGCCTGCTGCCATGGTGAGATATTTTTATCAAATCAACATCTAGAACTTGGATTTTACGTGTAAACAATATTTTTCTTAACGATTTTGATATAACACTAGGGTGTGAATCCCCTAATAACAAAATCCTCTTATCATTATATTCAGCTAGCAAAGCTATTGAACTTGTATTTATAATATCCTTACATGGATTATTATCAAATTCTTCCACCATGATATCAGACGTTACAGAAAACCTCTTTTTTCTTGCTGAGACTTTGTCATTAACAATATGATGCTGGCATCGTCCATTATGAAACTCATTCCATTTTTCAGCTAAAATTTTAAGATGTTCATTATCAGGTGACAGAGCAAAAAAACTTGCCCCATCAACATTAAAATAATCACCAGAATTCATATTTTGTATATTTATTCTTAATTTTTTAACACTTTCACTTAACAAATTTCCATGATGATAACCTACCTTGTCATCATTTTTATATCTTATTAATTCTGGAGTATTAACAAAAAACTTCAAGTCAGGATGAAATGATTTTATTTCTGAATGGCTAAATATATGCAGAAAACCACCTATATGATCATAATCAATATGAGTAAGAACGAAAAAGTCAATTTCTTTTATAGGAGGTAATAAAGGATTTCGATCTTTCCTTAAGGTAGCAGGGGTTCCACTATCAATGAGCATATGATGCTTTTTCCATGATAAAAGCAGCGAATCACCTTTTCCAGCCTTGAGGACTAAAACTCGCATATCAATCTTCCTTGAAGAGATTTATATCAATAGCTACACATTGATTACACTAGAGTTTCCCATAAGCATCCTAGCATCAAGTATTCATATTTACACCATGTACAAATAAACACTGTATTTATATACATAAAAAGTTAATAGCTATAGGAAATGGGCTTCTCTTTGATATTGAAGGCTAAAGGCTTTGGGGAAAGCCCGAACTACATAAGTATATTTCAACGCAAAAAATTGCAGCTATGCCGTAGTAAGCATTCAATAAAAGGTGGTCATTCTGGTGGTCTTGACAACCACAACTTTTAGGTTTAGCTTACCTATCAGCCAGTTAATGGCTAAGGCGATCCCAGTCAGAGGAGCCAAATTTAAGAGAGCAGACGTTTCATCACGTCTGCTTTTTTGTTTTGTAGCGCGGGTGCGCCCTCCCGGATTCACCCGCCGCTCATCAAATCTGGTAATCAATCGCCGCTTCTGCGCTCTCCATCGCCTGGCGTTTGATATCCTCCACTGACAGCGCGCTGTTACACAGTTCGATAAACCGCCAGACATAATTTCGCTGCAGTTGGCCACGCTTAATCCCCAACCAGACAGTATTGGCATCGAATAAATGCCGGGCATCGAGGCGAATCAGGCGCCGATCGTCCAGCTCGTCGCTGGCCTGTTCAGCCACCAGACCAATCCCCAGCCCCAGCGCGACATAAGTTTTAATCACATCCGAGTCCTGGGCGCTGAGCACCACATCGGGAAGCAGGCCGCGACGGGAAAAGGCTTCGTCAATGCGCGAACGGCCAGTAATCCCCTGGCGATAGGTAATCAGCGGCCAGCGGCTGATATCGTCCAGCGTCAGCGGCACAGCCTGTACCAGCGGATGCCCTTCCGGCACCAGCAGACTATGGAACCAGCGAAACCACGGATAGGCAACCAGTTGCGGGTCATTACTCAGCCGCTCACTGGCGATACCGATATCAGCTTCCCCGCTTTGCAGCAGAGCCTCAATCTCCTGCGGCGTCCCCTGAATCAGCTCCACCCGCACCTCGGGAAACAATTCGCGGAAAGATTTTATCACCGGCGGCAGGCTATAGCGCGCCTGAGTGTGGGTAGTAGCAATCGTCAAAACGCCGGAGGCATCATTGGCAAACAAATCCGCCAACCGCCGGACATTACTGGCCTCGTTGAGAATCCGCTCGGCGATCGCCAGTAGCGCCTTCCCGGGCTCGGTCATGCCTAACAGGCGTTTACCACGGCGGACAAAGATTTCGATACCCAATTCGTCTTCCAGCTCGCGGATATGGCGGCTGACGCCGGATTGAGAGGTAAAAAGCATGCTGGCGACCTCGGTCAGATTGTAATCTCGCCGGGCCGCCTCCCGGATAATTTTTAATTGCTGGAAATTCACAGTGTCCCCACAGGCCTGTCTGACATATCTCTATTGATAAAGTCTCAGCCCGGGCGCCACAAATAATAAAAATATGCAATTTATAGCATTACGGAATAAGTCATTAGCTGGCCAGCATCAGTTCCCGGCGCTCGGGGACCGGACTGGTCGCCAGAGTCATCAACAACTCCCTGACCGCCTGAGCCTGCGGCGTCAGCGAACGACAGGCGCACTGGTTCAGCGACAGCGGCAGAGTCAACCCCGGCGCGGTAATCTTTGCTATCCATCCCGCGGTCTGGTTTACCAGCGCGCGCGCCGCGGACTCCGGCAGCACAGTGGCCCCCATGCCGCTGGCGATCGCCGCCGCCAGCATAGAAGCCGACTCAATTTCACCGATAATATTGGCTGACAGACGGC
The DNA here is from genome assembly GCF_001484765.1 of Entomohabitans teleogrylli. Classification (GTDB taxonomy): domain Bacteria; phylum Pseudomonadota; class Gammaproteobacteria; order Enterobacterales; family Enterobacteriaceae; genus Entomohabitans; species Entomohabitans teleogrylli. The sequence continues at coordinate 164,572 of NZ_KQ947379.1, forward strand.
GCAGGGTGAACGCCTCGTCAATGCGTTTGCGCACCGCGCTATAGTCCTGAGGCAGGTAAAGCTGCATTTGCGCCACCTGAGCCAGTTCCACGCTTTGCCCCGGGTAATCGCCGGTGCCGACCAGAAAGAGATCTTCTTTGAACAGCGGCTGGCTGATAATACCGGCGCCAGGCGAACGATCGTAAAGCACCGCCATATCCAATTGACCGCTAATCAGGCGCTCATTCAGCAGCGTCCCGCTGTTTTCGTGCAGATACACCTGAATATCGGGAAGTTCCGCCCGCACGGCCTGCAACAGCGGTATGGTAATCGATGCCGCCGCAGTCCCCGGCGCCAGGCCGATGGAAACTTGACCACGCAGGGTTTGCCCGACATTGTTTACCGCCATCTGCGCCTGTTCGCACTGGCGTAAAATAGTTCTGGCATGGGTATAAAGTATTTTCCCGGCCTCGGTTGGGGTTACGCCGCGTTTACTGCGGATCAACAGCAACTGGTTCATTTCCCCTTCAAGGGTCGCCACCTGTTGGCTGAGGGCGGGTTGGGCAATGTGCAATACTTCAGCGGCCTGGGTAAGGCTGCCAATATCAACAATTTTAACGAAATACTTCAGCCTTCTTAGATTCATTTTGCCTCCTGAAGGGAATGCCAGTGCCGGATATAGATTTGATGGTCAGTTTCAGGATTTGCAATATACTTGCCAGGATTAGCCTGCCAGTGGCGCTTAAATTAACTTACTGAATGATAAGTGAAACATATTGTGTTGCGTCGAACCTCCCCAATGCCGAGGTTTTTCTTATGCCCCATTCGGAGGAGACGCACTAAAAAAGTGCACAGTTTGCTGATTTTGTCAGCGATCAATTTCCGCCACTGCCCAGCCCTTTGACAAGCCCGCAACGGGCCGTTATTATGCGCCCCGTTCACACAATTCCTCTGTAGTTCAGTCGGTAGAACGGCGGACTGTTAATCCGTATGTCACTGGTTCGAGTCCAGTCAGAGGAGCCAGATTCAGAAAAGCCTGCCTGCGAGCAGGCTTTTTGCTTTTCGTCGGTTTGATGTAGGGAGCGAATCATCCTCCTGAGCTACGCCGCTCGTCCCCTGCCGCCATCACTTTCGCTGACGGCCGCGAACCTTCTCCCCGGACTCTTTCTGGTATGCTGCTTCAGGCAGCCTGCACAGCTCAGTCGGACGCTGTTCCAGCGGCCAGGTCGAATTGCGACTCAGGCAAATACCAACCTGTGATCTGTCTATCGGGGAAATGATGAAATATCAGAAGGCATTGCAGCGGCTATTGTTAGACGATCCGCTAAGGATGAAGGCTCTTTACGCTGTTCAGGCGTTAAAACTTAGCGATAGCTGGATCGGCGCCGGATTTGTGCGCGATGCAGTCTGGGACCACTTACACGGATATGGGCACAGATCCGTCGCGGGTGATGTGGATGTTGTCTGGTGTGATCCGCAACGCTGTCATCCTGCTCACGATAGCGGCCTGGAAGAGCAGCTTCGTCAACAATCTGCAACGTTCAACTGGTCGGTAAAGAATCAAGCCAGAATGCATCAACGCAACGGTAATAACCCATACCGCTCCACAGAGAATGCTCTACGGTATTGGCCTGAGACAGCAACGGCTGTCGCAGTCAGAGCAGGAGGCCCGGATCGTATTGAGATTATTGCGCCTTATGGACTTGACGATTTGTTTGAATTACGTCTCCGGCCCACCCCTCAATTCAGGAATGAAAAACTGGATGTTTTCAGGCAACGCTTAGCCACAAAACGCTGGCCAGAGCGCTATCCCCTGTTGCAGCTCATCGCGCCCTGATAATCAAACTATCGATATAGCAATACGCCACTCAATCAGCGACCGTCAGATACATAGTCAGCCGCTTCAGGCGGAGAGCCAGCCTGACAGTGTGGTGTATTTATCACCACGCAGCGAGTCGGTGCCCTCCGGGCTCACACTTTTCAGGTTTAATAATTCCTATATATAAAACATGTGTTATCATTCACCCGTAAATACCTCTCAACTCAACCCGAGGCTTTGATGCTGGAGAATGTAATCATCTGATAATCAGCTCCCCGACCTTTTCAGGCCGGACTGGTTATCAATGCGCTGAAATCGAATGCGAATACCGCTGTGTATTTGCACGTTTTGCACATGATGATTAAACAGGTTTTCCAGTATGAATTTATCCCGTCAGGAACAACGTACCTTACACGTTCTCGCCAAAGGTGGACGTATTGTGCACGTCCGTGATGCGTCAGGCCGCGTCACGTCCGTTGAATGCTATAGCCGAGATGGACTGTTACTCGCTGACTGCACCCTCGCCGTCTTCAAAAAACTTAAAACCAAAAAGCTGATCAGGTCCGTCAACGGTCAGCCCTACCGCATTAATACCACCGGGCTGAACAACGTTCGCCCCCAGCCGGATAACCGTTAAGGAGAGAATGATGGATATCCCACGTATTTTTACCATTAGCGAAAGCGAACACCGCATCCATAACCCGTTCACGCCAGAAAAATATGCCACGCTTGGCCGCGTATTGCGCATGAAGCCGGGTTGGCGAATTCTCGATCTGGGCAGCGGCTCGGGTGAGATGCTATGCACCTGGGCCCACGAACATGGGATTACCGGCGTTGGCATCGACATGAGTCCACTCTTCACCGCGCAGGCAAAACGGCGCGCAGAAGAACTCAACGTCACTGAACGCGTGCATTTTATCCATAGCGACGCCGCCGGTTACGTCGCCGATGAAAAATGCGACGTGGCGGCCTGCATCGGCGCTACCTGGATTGCTGGCGGCGTCGCCGGGACCCTTGAACTGCTGGCGCAGAGCCTCAGGCCAGGCGGAATGCTGCTTATCGGTGAGCCGTACTGGCGTCATCTGCCTGAAACTGAAGAGCTGGCCCAAGCCTGTGGCGTCACATCCGTGGCCGATTTCCTGACCCTTCCCGACCTCGTCGCCTCTTTCGACGCACAGGGTTATGACGTGGTGGAGATGGTGCTGGCAGACCAGGAAGGCTGGGACAGATATGAAGCCGCGAAGTGGCTGACGATGCGCCGCTGGCTGGAGCAAAACCCGGATGATGAATTTGCGCAGGACGTTCGGGCAGAGTTGACTATCTCGCCCAAACGCCACGTCACATACACGCGGGAATACTTTGGCTGGGGAGTGTTTGCGTTAATCGCGCGGTGAGGTGAAACAGAAGGCCTCCGGCGCCGGAGCCTTACTTAGTAAGGGTGCAACTGGCGGGTGAACTTACCCGCCGGCTGTTAGTAGCGAACAACCTGCCAGACACCGCAAGGCGGCCGGCATGCGCATGCCGGCTTGCTCACATTTCCCTCTCACTTACAAGCGCCAATTGTGAAGAAATAATGAATAAGAATGAATAAATCATGAATATTCACCACGCCAATATGAAATACAAATAACAATCATTATCATGCGCATTCTCTAAATATGAATAAATAATGGAGAGTTTGGGGATGACGATGTCAAGGATTCACACCATGCGTCCACTGGCGCTGTTTTTAACCACGTTGATGGCGAGCAGCGTATTTGCCGCGGAAAACGAGGATCAGATGGTGGTGCGCGCCACGGCCGAAGAGGAACTGAAACAGCAGCCTGGCGTTTCCATCATCACGGCGGAAGATATTAAAAAAGAGCCGCCGGTGAACGACCTTTCCGATATCATTCGCAAAATGCCCGGCGTCAACCTCACCGGCAACAGCGCCACCGGCAGCAGGGGTAACAACCGCCAGATCGACATCCGCGGTATGGGGCCGGAAAACACGCTGATCATGGTCGACGGCGTTCCCGTCAGTTCCCGTAACTCGGTACGCTACAGCTGGCGTGGGGAGCGCGATACCCGCGGCGATACCAACTGGGTGCCGGTTGAACTGGTTGAGCGTATCGAAGTGATCCGCGGCCCGGCAGCCGCCCGCTATGGCTCCGGCGCCGCCGGCGGTGTGGTTAACATCATCACCAAACGCCCGACCAACGACTGGCACGGTTCGCTCTCTCTGTACACTAACCAGCCGGAAGACAATAAAGAAGGCGCCACCAGGCGCGCCAACTTTAATCTTACCGGCCCGCTGGCTGGCGATGCTCTGACCATGCGCCTGTACGGCAACATCAACAAAACCGAACCCGATGCCTGGGATATCAACACCGCCCAAAACGGTTCTTACGCCGCCGGGCGCGAAGGAGTGCGCAACAAGGACATCAACGGCCAGCTATCCTGGAAAATCACCCCGACGCAGATTGTCGATGTCGATTACGGCTACAGCCGCCAGGGGAATATTTACGCCGGCGATACCCAGTACAGTAACGGTAACCTCAGCCCCAATGGTCTGGTCAGCTCCCTGTATGGCCAGGAAACCAACCGTATGTACCGCCAGAATTACGGCATCACCCATAACGGCGTCTGGGACTGGGGCCAGTCGAAAACCGGTTTCTACTACGAGAAAACCAATAACACCCGCCTGCAGGAAGGGTCCACGGGTAAAGTCGAGGGGATGATCAACAGCGATGTGTATGACACCAGCCGCCTTGAGAGCTATCGCGCCACCACCGAGATCAACTTCCCGGTCACTCTGTGGGTCGATCATATGGTCACGCTGGGCGCTGACTGGGATCGCGAAGCGCTTAACGATCCGGCTTCCATGTCCGCCACTGACGCCTCCGGGGAAACTATCGGTAATATCTCCGGCGATCCTTCCCGGCGCAGCAGCAAAAACAGCGCAGAAATCACCGGACTCTACTTTGAAGATAATATCGAGGCGCTGCCCGGCACCTTTATCATTCCGGGGCTGCGCTTCGACTATCACAACAAGTTTGGTTCCAACTGGAGCCCGAGCCTCAACGCCTCTCAGGAGTTAGGGGAATACTTTAAGGTTAAAGCCGGTATCGCCCGGGCTTACAAGGCTCCGAACCTCTATCAGTCCAGCGAAGGTTATCTGCTCTCCACCCGCGGCAACGGCTGCCCAAACACCATCGCCAGCGGCAGTTGCTACCTGTTGGGTAACGATGACCTGAAACCGGAAATCAGCGTCAACAAAGAGATTGGCCTTGAGTTCAACTACGATGGCTATATTGCCGGTATCACTTATTTCCGTAACGATTATAAAAACAAAATCGTTTCCGGTAGCGATATCATCGGTTATGCCTCAAACGGCAATAATATTCTGCGCTGGGAAAACGGCGGCAAGGCAGTGGTGGAAGGCCTGGAAGGTAACCTGACCATTCCGCTGGTGCGTGACACCCTGACCTGGCGAACCAACGCCACCTATATGATCCAGTCAGAAAACAAAGATACCGGCAACCCGCTGTCGATCATTCCGGAATACACCATTAACACCATGCTGGACTGGCAGGTTACCGATAAACTGTCCACCAACGTTAACTGGACAATGTATGGCCGCCAGAAACCGCGTGAATACGCCGAGATTCGCACCGAAGTCGACGCCATGTCGAACCGCGAAGTGGGCGCCTATTCCATCGTCGGTATTGGCGGTAATTACCAGTTAACCAAAAATCTGCTGGTTAACGCCGGCGTCAGCAACCTGTTCGACAAACGCCTGTACCGTGAAAACGACGGCGCATCCACCTATAACGAACCGGGCCGCGCTTATTATGCCGGTGTAACCATGTCCTTCTGATCCTCCCGGGCCGTCGCCAGTCGGCGGCCCTTTTGCCGCTTTTCGCTTCCGTTCTCCTTATGCCATGACATACTACAAAGACCGGCACCCGGCGACCGGGCCACGGCTTGATTAAGGAGATACCATGACTCACCCCACATCGCGTCAGCGTCTGACGCCCGCTGAAGCGCTCGACCAATTAGAAGCGCAGTATGATGCCGCGGTGGACGCTCTGCGTCACGCCATTGCCCGATTTATTGAGGATGGCAGCATCCCCGACCCGCAAGTCCGCCATCAGGGGCTGTTCGTCTACCCACAGCTCAGCGTCACCTGGGACGGCGATGCCATCACGCCGCCGAAAACCCGCGCCTGGGGCCGCTTTACGCATCCGGGCTGCTATACCACCACGGTAACCCGCCCGGCGCTGTTCCGCCACTATCTGCTGGAACAGTTAACCATGCTGGTGGAGGATTACGGCGCCACTATCGAAGTGGGACCATCGCTGCATGAAATCCCTTATCCGTATGTGATTGACGGCTCCAGCCTGGCGCTGGACCGTTCGATGAGCGCCGGCCTGACGCGCCACTTCCCCACCACCGAGCTGGCGCAGATTGGCGATGAAACCGCCGATGGCCTGTTCCATCCAACCGAGTTTTACCCGCTGTCCCATTTCGACGCCCGGCGGGTGGATTTCTCACTGGCGCGTCTGCGCCACTACACCGGCACGCCGGTGGAACATTTTCAGCCCTTCGTACTGTTTACCAACTACACCCGCTATGTGGATGAGTTCGTGCGCTGGGGCTGTAGCCAGATCCTCGACCCCGACAGCCCGTATATCGCCATGTCCTGCGCCGGCGGCAACTGGATAACCGCCGAGACCGAAGCGCCCGAGCAAGAGATTTCCGATCTGGCGTGGAAAAAGCACCAGATGCCTGCCTGGCATCTGATCACCGCTGACGGCGAGGGCATTACGCTTATCAACATCGGCGTCGGGCCGTCGAACGCCAAGAACATTTGCGACCACCTGGCAGTACTGCGCCCGGCGGCCTGGCTGATGATCGGCCACTGCGGCGGGCTGCGCGAAAGCCAGAACATCGGCGATTATGTGCTGGCGCACGCCTATTTGCGCGACGACCATGTGCTGGATGCGGTCCTGCCGCCGGATATCCCGATCCCGAGCATCGCGGAAGTGCAGCGCGCCCTGTACGACGCCACCAAACTGGTAAGCGGAATGCCTGGCGAAGAGGTCAAACAGCGCCTGAGAACCGGCACCGTCGTCACCACTGATGACCGCAACTGGGAACTGCGCTACTCCGCCTCAGCCCTGCGCTTCAACCTCAGCCGCGCGGTGGCTATCGATATGGAAAGCGCCACTATCGCCGCCCAGGGGTATCGCTTCCGGGTTCCCTACGGTACCCTGCTATGCGTGTCGGACAAACCCCTGCACGGCGAGATCAAACTGCCCGGCCAGGCAAACCGCTTTTATGAAGGCGCTATCTCGGAACATCTGCAGATAGGTATCCGGGCGATCGCGCTACTTCAGGCGGAGGGTGAGCGACTGCATTCACGCAAACTGCGCACCTTTAACGAACCGCCGTTCCGCTAAAAGCGCCGCCGGCGTTCAGGAGAATCGCGCTTGCTGAACGCCGGCATGCTACCCATTGCCCTTCCAGCGCTATTTCATAGGGAATTTACTGGCGACATGCGTCCGACGCCCGGTAAGCGTGGCCTGCGGTCAGATTTTATTCTGAATTATCCCGTTTCCGCCCCTCAGCCCCCGTAGAGGGCTAAAAATCATTTTTCTCCCGCCCGCTGTCGCGGTAGTCTCATAAGTCGCGCCAATAGTTTTTGGCGCGCAAACAGTGAGCAACCGATTTTATAAATACCAATAATTACAAATTCAGCAACCGACAGGACAGTTATGGACTCAACGCTTATTTCCACCACATCAGGTGAGGAGGCACCGTCACTCAACCGCGCCCGCCGCGCTGCCTGGGGCAGTTTCGCCGGCGCCGTCGTCGACTGGTATGATTTTTTACTCTATGGCATTACCGCTGCGCTGGTGTTTAACCGCGAATTTTTCCCGCAGATCGGTCCGGCCATGGGGACGCTCGCCGCCTTCGCCACGTTCGGCGTCGGCTTTTTGTTCCGCCCGCTGGGAGGCATCATTTTCGGCCATTTCGGCGACCGCCTGGGCCGTAAACGCATGCTGATGATGACCGTCTGGATGATGGGTATCGCCACCGCCTGTATCGGCATTCTGCCCTCCTTTGATACCATCGGCTGGTGGGCGCCGGTTCTGTTGGTGCTGCTGCGGGCCATTCAGGGTTTCGCCGTGGGCGGCGAATGGGGCGGCGCGGCGCTGCTGGCAGTGGAAAGCGCGCCGAAAAACAAACGCGCCTTTTACAGCAGCGGCGTCCAGGTAGGTTACGGCGTCGGGCTGCTACTCTCCACCGGATTAGTGTCGCTGATCAGCTATCTGACCACTGACGAGCAGTTCCTGAGCTGGGGCTGGCGGCTGCCGTTCCTGTTCAGCATTCTGCTGGTACTGGTAGCGCTGTGGATCCGTAACGGTATGGAGGAGTCCGCCGAATTTGAAGAGCAGCAGCGCAGCGCCAGTCAGCAGGAGCAAAAACAGCGCCTGCCGGTGCTGGAGGCCCTGGTACGCCATCCCGGCGCTTTCCTGCTGATCATTGCGCTACGCCTGTGCGAGCTGCTGACGATGTATATCGTGACCGCCTTCGCCCTGAACTACTCCACCCAAAACCTCGGGCTGCCGCGGGAGTTGTTCCTCAACATAGGCCTGCTGGTGGGGGGTATCAGTTGCCTGACCATCCCCTGCTTTGCCTGGATGGCCGACCGTTTTGGCCGCCGGCGTATCTATGTGACCGGCGCGCTGCTCGGTACCCTGAGCGCTTTCCCGTTCTTTATGGCGCTGGAGGCTCAGTCGGTATTCTGGATTGTTTTCTTCTCCCTGATGTTGGCCAACATTGCCCATGACATGGTGGTTTGCGTCCAGCAGCCAATGTTCACCGAGATGTTCGGCGCCAGCTATCGCTACAGCGGCGCCGGCGTCGGCTATCAGGTAGCCAGCGTGGTCGGCGGCGGATTCACGCCCTTTATCGCCGCAGCGCTGGTAACCTTCTCCGGCGGATCGTGGCACAGCGTGGCTATCTACCTCACGGCGGGCTGCCTGCTTTCCGCCCTGACGGCAATCCTGATGAAAACGCCGAAACATACGGCGCATTAATCCCCCTCATCCGCGGAGCCGCCGGGGCTCCGCCCTTGTTCGTGCCCGGCGGCTGTGGTGTGATGTTACTAATTATTTTGCTTGCCTGGCATCAATACGTTAAACCGAGGTCGCCAGATGAACACTGATACTGCGCCCATTTTCTGGCCGCAACGCTTTCTCCTCCCGCAACCGCGGATAGTGCTGTGCCCGGATCCAACCAGCGCGGAGCAGCCGTTGATCGCCCGCGCCAGTGCCGGAGAGGCGGTGGCGCAGATCTGGCAGGCGCCGCAGGGGCTGGTAGTTCCGGGCAGTTACCGACGTTTTGCCGGTCTACAGGCCGCCTGCGCTGATTTTGCCGCCTGGGGCTGGCCGGTATGGTTACGCCGTTCCGGCGGCGGACTGGTTCCCCAGGGGAAAGGGATCATCAACCTCAGCCTCGCCTGGCCGATCAACCAGCCACTGGGAGACGCCGCCGAACCGGTCTATCTGCAACTGTGCGCACTGATTCAGCGCGCTCTGAAACGCTTTGGCGTCGTCAGTCACTTTCAGTCAGTAACCGGTTCATTTTGCGATGGCCGCTACAATCTGGCCTGCGGTCAGGGAGAACATGCGCGCAAAATTGTCGGTACCGCCCAGTACTGGCGCCCTCTTCCCGATAGCAAGGGTCATGTGGTACTGGCCCACGCAGTTATCCTGGTGACAGCCGACCTTATCGCAGCGCACCATATTGCGAACGCTTTTGAGGCCGCCATTAACAGTGGTCGCCGCTACGACGTCGACAAAACTGTAACGCTGGCCGCCCTGGCCGCGCCGCGCAACGATCTTCAGGCACAGTTTTGCGGCGTTCTGGCGGAGTTGCTGGGCGCTGCGCCAGCGTAACGTCAAAAGCCGCAAACGGAGAGACAACTGATTGATTAGTCCGCACTGCGGCGGTAAAAAGACGATTTTTACGCCACTGCGGATAATTTATCAGCAGACGCATTTTTTTCAGCAAAATGGCTTTGACAACCCCACTGCGCCTCGCTAATATGCGCCCCGTTCACACAATTCCTCTGTAGTTCAGTCGGTAGAACGGCGGACTGTTAATCCGTATGTCACTGGTTCGAGTCCAGTCAGAGGAGCCAGATTCAGAAAAGCCTGCCTGCGAGCAGGCTTTTTGCTTTTGAACGCTGACTGACGCTAAGCGTCGAATCAACCTGTTGCGCTATCCCGCTGTGATGCCAGCGGTACCACTTCGCCAGGCAAAAGCCACCATTTTCCTGCTCCAGAGATTACAGCGCGGTAACATCATTAAGATAATCCCCGGACAGCGAATAATTATTTATTCACAACGGCCAGATTGCTTATTCTCAGTCGCACCCACCGCAGCATTTTTTATTTGCCATGGCTCCGGAACATTATCTTTTATTGCCAGGATATAATTATCGACCAGGCTTTTTGTTTTATCACTGAACGAATAGAATTCATTGAGCGAACACACCATGTCGATGTCGTCATTGATGGGATGAACAATGTATTCCGGAGTCAGATACAGGACTCGCCCCGCCAGGGTTTTGACATAAAATTTTGAACCCAACCGGGGAGTAACGTTAATTTGATTAATACCTATTTCCAGCAGATCCTGTGATGGAAAATAGACGACGTACCAGTGTATATGAATTCCGCATCTTACCGCTTCATGACCCGCCTTTTCCGCTATAGCAGCAATCCCTGCGTCATGTATGGCGCTGATCGTTTGATTAAGTTCTTTCCCCGTCAGCCAGGCATTGGTGAACGACACAATAATAGAAATAGCCAGGCTGGCAAGAAGTGTCAGTATTATTGTCGACAATACCCATAAACCGCTGCCAAAATCCACAAACAACAGCGGGATAAGCATGCAGGCGATAAGAGACAGGATCTGGATTATTGCTGACCATTTCCCGGACCGGCGAACAAATGAAAAGATCAGGTAGATTATTACCAGCCCGATAAAGCCGTAAAAAAACAACAACGAGGAATCGACCATGTGCCATCCGTAGCAGCCAGAAATAAGAATTTCTCTTACCTCAATGAACTGAGAATAAAATCCTTCCGATGATGAAAGATTCTATTCATCGTTGGCAGGTTTATCAACCATTGATTACCTGAATAGCCTGCGCCGGGCGATCGCCCCATCCAGGCGGCACCACGCGCCTCCCCGGGCTGAAGGCCGCCAGCACAGTCTGCCATTAATACCCTGCGATAATAGCGCTCACCCAGCCATACTGGTGATGATGCAATACATTAACCTTTTCCACGCCGAAAAATGCTCACTACGCGCCAGTATGACATTGCCCACACGCCCTGAATTCCCGGTGCGCAGGATAAAAAAATCCCCCGCATCTGCGAGGGACAGTTTTGAGCAGAAGACTTACTCTTCAATACGCGGGTGCTGCTGCACCAGGCGGGAGCGTTTCTCCTGCAATTCAGCAATCTCTTTATCAATATCTTCAATTTTGTGTTCGATATTGTCGTGATGCTCGCGGAGAATTTCTTTCGCTTCCTGGATATCCGAGGCCGCCGGCGTCGCCCCTTTCAGCGGACGGTTGGCGGTCTCTTTCATCGTCAGACCGGTCACCAGACCGATAGCGGCAATCACCATCAGATAATAAGCAGGCATCATCAGGTCTGAGGTACTCTCCACCAGCCACGCCGCCAGCGTCGGCGTCAGCCCGGCCACCAGCACTGAGATGTTAAAGGCGCTGGCCAGCGCGCTGTAGCGAATATGGGTCGGAAACATCGCCGGCAGCGAAGATGCCATCACCCCGGTAAAACAGTTGAGCACCACCGCCAGCATTAACAGACCGGCAAAAATCAGCACCGTCACATTGCTGTTAATTAACATAAATGCCGGTATGGCGAGTGCAAACAGCGCAATACTACCGATAACCACAAACGGACGGCGACCAAAATGGTCGCTGAGTAGCCCCATTACCGGCTGGACAAACAGCATCCCGATCATAATGGCGATGATAATCAGCACCCCATGATCTTCTGAATAGTGCAGATTATGGGATAAATAGCTCGGCATATAGGTGAGCAGCATGTAATAAGTCACGTTGGTGGCAATCACCAGACCGATACAGGTCAGCAGGCTACGCCAGTGCTGGGTAGCAATCTCTTTGAAAGAGACCTTTGGTCCTTCCTGCAGCCCCTGGCGATCGCCCTGCTCCAGCTTTTCAACGTGCTGCTGGAACGCCGGAGTCTCCTCCAGCGCATGGCGCAGGTACAGCCCGATAATCCCCAGCGGCAGCGCCAGGAAGAACGGGATACGCCAGCCCCATTCCAGGAAGTTCGCCTCCCCGACCATGGATGAGATCAATACCACTACGCCGGCGCCGAGCACGAACCCGGCAATGGAGCCGAAATCCAGCCAGCTCCCCATAAAGCCGCGCTTGCGGTCCGGGGAATATTCCGCCACAAAGATAGATGCTCCGGTATATTCACCGCCCACCGAAAAGCCCTGCGCCATTTTACAGATCAGCAGCAGAATTGGCGCCCAGATTCCAATAGAGGCATACGAGGGAATGAGTCCGATACAGAAGGTACTTATCGACATAATGACGATAGTAATGGCGAGTATTTTCTGGCGACCGTATTTATCACCAAGCATCCCGAAAAATAAACCGCCGAGCGGGCGAATAAGAAACGGTACGGAGAATGTCGCCAGAGCAGCGATCATTTGTACGCTGGGATTGGCATCCGGAAAAAAGACTTTGCCAAGTGCGTAGGCAACAAATCCATAAACACCAAAGTCAAACCACTCCATGGCATTACCGAGAGATGCCGCGGTGATCGCTTTGCGTAATTTCCCATCATCAATGATCGTCACATCACGCAGCGTGATCGGTTTTATTTTTTTCCTTTTTAGCATTTTTATCCTCTTTCGCTATCGTCCTGAGCACACTCCCGGCCTGGCGCCTTGCCTTGTAAGAACGGCCAGTTACAGCGGGGAGTTTTGCATCGGCACCCACCTTGCTCCGGGTACCTGATTCAAGCGTAGCAGGTTTAATTCCACGAGCTGTTCGCTCTTTGTACAATCTAACCTGTTGACGCCTGGCAGAACGGTGAATCGTCTCTCTACCCTACCAGCGATTAAAAGCGTGATCAACTTCACATAAGTTTACTGTTCTGGATAATTGTCACTATAAAGCAGAAAATAATGTCGCGTTATTCTTCTGTTTATCGTTGTACTGATTTTGCCACCAGGCCAGTGTTCATCGGGGATATCACGTTGCAGGTAAGAAAGAAAATTTCTCCCCTGTTACAGGAAAAAATATAGCCACGGACAACCGTAAAAAAATTTTTCTGCCGGGTGAAAATTCAGATGTATCGCGCCATAAAAAAGAACCTGTGATACGCAAAACAGGCACAGAAAAAACGCCATCAATTTCCTGAGGTTTATTAAGGAAATCACCAGCGGAATCCTGATATTCAGACGACAGAGCACCCGCCAGTGGCATTTTTCATAAATAACCGCACAAGTTGCTATCGACTACACACCAGAAATGGGGGCCATCATGCTCAAACAGCACCCTGAACTGTACTGGCTGATACTGGCAGAGGCTGCAAATATTGCTCAGGGTAAAGAGCAGCAGACTCAGGAAACTGTAAAAAAGCCCTAGAGGCGCAGGCGTGGCTAAAGACGTTCGGCGGCGAGCAGGGGGATAAAGCTCAATGGAAGCGGGAACGGCTGAATTTACCGCCTGTTCCAGCACCTGACATTGATGAGGTGACTGCGGAGATCCTGAACGCGTATGCCATAATCTCCCGTTCCCGCCAGTTTGCTGGCATGGCCGCTGCGCCGCTCCCGCTATCACTGGCCGATATAGATCGTTTTTTGATTTCAAGACCTCTGGTGATAGATCGTGTAGAGTTCGAAACGGCCATTTTTGCGCTTGATGATTCATGGCGTTCAGATTGGGCTGATGAACAGGATCGAAATGAGGATAGATGAGAGCCCGCCTAAGTGGGCCATAGTACTCAATAGTCAACACAATAATAGCGAAAGCTGATCTTCGAGTCAGTAATTGGTAGGATGTTATTGATTGTTTCTGATGGGGTGTGTGCTATGCGTATCTTAGGATGGTTGGTGTTACTGGTTGGAGCTGTCTGGCTAATTGTTGCATTGAATATGAATGTAACCGTTTGGAGCGAATCAGGTAATTATGTTAATAATTTTGGCTTAATGGCAGAAAGGCAAAACCATACAATCATTGGCGGAGTAATTTTGATATGTGGAGTGTTAATGATCGCTTTAGGAAAAAAAATGCCCACTCCAAACTATGATGTCAAATGTCCATTCTGCGCCGAATATATTAGCCCTGACGCAATAAAATGTAAACATTGTGGTAGCGATATTAAACACAGCGCTAAAATTAATTCAGATGTATGGGTTGCTGTTAATTTTTATTATGTTGATGATGGTGAGGCTAAGCTAAATAGAGGGGCAGTAGCTGACTTAGTTTGTGAGATGAAAATAAAAAATCAAAATTATTCACCTGTTAAATTAATGATAAAATATCAAGATAAAATTAAGGAATTACAGGGGAAATTACCTCCTAATATTCGTGATGAATTCTTAGGTACCTATAAAGAATTTATGTGATATTCACTTTGCAACATTAAAAAAACCCGCTATTGCGGGTTTTTTATTGTCCGGAGAAGGATAAATGACAGAGCAAACATCTCGCCTTGCGATAATTGTTGATAGTAGCGGAGCTGAAAAAAACGCTGACAATCTTGCTACTGCTCTTGTCCGTATGACTCAGGCAGGGGAAAAGGCAGAGAGAGCAACAGATGATCTTTCTGGCTCCACAAAGCAACTTAATTCATGGATGAGGGCTGGATCAACCGACGCAAAAAAAAGCACTGAATCAATTAACGAACAACGGCAGGCTTTCGAAGCTCTCCGCAATAAAATAGATCCTATTGGCGCAGCTATTAATGAAGTAGGTAGGCGTTTTTCTGAGGTGAAAAAATATTTTGATTCTGGGCTGATTGATAAAGAGGAGTTTTTATTTCTCAAGCAAAAGCTGGATGAAACCACTGAGGAATTGAGTGGTGTAGCGCAGGCTCAAAGAGAGGCAGAAAAAGCTGGTAAGCTCGCAGCAGCTCAACTGGAGACGCAGGCGCGGGCATTTGAAACTATGCTTGCTAAAATTGACCCTCTGACTTCGGCATTAAAAAACCTTGACCAGCAGCAACATTCGCTATCAGAAGCATTAAAAAATGGAAAAATCAATACAGAGCAATTTGACCGGTACAGCCAGAAACTTGCTGAAACCCGCAGGGAAGTTACCGGAGAAGCTCAGGCGGAACGGGATGCAGTTAAAGCGCATATAGTGATTATTTTAATGGCCAGTCACCCGGAAACAGGCTAAATGCGTTTTTCGCTATAACAAACTCAATTTTGTTATTTAAACGTTATAAGCCACGTTTGTTATCCTGGCACAGTCATCACAACAGGAAGCAAAACAATGAGAAAACACCTATGGCGCCTGACGGCGCTGACACTGGCCATTGGGTTGTCCGGGCTGGCGCATGCGGCGGCGGAAACGGTTACTATCGGCTATCAAAAGGCCAATATTTTTGCTCTGTTGAAATCCCGGGGTACGCTGGAGCAGCGTTTGGGTAAAACAGGTATACAGGTTCGCTGGGTAGAATTCCCGGCCGGGCCGCAGATGTTGGAAGGGTTGAATGTTGGCAGTATCGATCTGGCGGCCACCGGCGATGCGCCGCCGGTTTTCGCCCAGGCCGCGCAAGCGGATCTGGTCTATCTGGGGCACTCACCGGCCAGCCCAAAAACCGAGGCCATCGTTGTGCCTCAGGATTCAGCTATCAAAACCGTTGCCGATTTGAAAGGTAAGCGAGTGGGGTTGAATAAGGGGTCTGACGTTAACTACCTGCTGGTGCGGGCACTGGAGAACGCCGGGCTGAGTTATAAAGATATCACCCCGGTTTATCTGCCACCGGCGGATGCCCGGGCCGCCTTCCAGCGCGGGGCCATTGACGCCTGGGCTATCTGGGATCCTTTCCTGGCGGAGGTTGAAACTAACGCCCACGCCAGGCAGTTAGCCAACGCGGAGGGGCTGGCGCCCCACTACACTTTTTACCTCGCCAGTCGTAAGTTTGCTGACGGGCAGCCACAACTGGCGCAGGAGATTATCGATGAACTGCAGCAACTAAGTGGCTGGGCCAATGAACACCGCCCGGAAGCCGCCGGGCTACTTTCCCGCTCTACCGGGCTGGATAAAGCGATATGGGAAAAAGCCATTGGCCGCACCACCTTCGGCGCCGAACGCATGACGCCGGCGGTATTCAGCGAGCAGCAGGCGCTGGCGGATACGTTTACGCGCATCGGGCTGCTCCCGGTGAAGGTAGAGGTGAATAGTGCGAAGTGGGGGCAGGATCAATAGGATGCCGCTGGTTTTTTAGCCTGATGCGCCGGCAGAGGTGTCGTTCACTTTAAGTCTATGATTCCGTCAACCACGATGGCACGAACCAGAGAGGGCCCAGGCGCCGCCCTCTCTCCACTCCAGACTTCCGGCAGTAAAATCAGCACAACACTGATTTTGGGCCCGGGTCACGCGATACCCGTTAATTCACACCTCTGGCCTTGGGACGGATGCGCCCGCCTGAAACGAGGCGTATCCCTGCGGAGCCAACGCAAGTGACGTTTTTGTCCCCGCCCCGGCCATCCGCAAAAATTGCCGACGATTTTAAGCCGGACTTAACCCCCCGCGGTGAAATCGGGGATTTTAGAGGACATATTTATTGCTATAGGGGCGTTACCGGAACTTTCAGGAAACCGTAGTTTCCAGTTGATAGATCTTGTTTTTACTTTGATGCTGCTACAAATTTTTTGCAGACTTCCCGCAGACTTACACCCATTTTTCAAAAAATTAAATCAGCCTTACCGCGACACAGATGCTGCAAACCAGACAATAAAATGGCAGCGGGACATATCCCCCCGCTGGAAATCGCTGGAACGAAGGCCGCGAGACAAGGACCTGGCGTCATGGATGGCGCCGGGAGGGCATGCCGAGACAGGACGTCGAGTCATGCCCGGTCCGCGGGATAAGGCCGGGAGTGGAAGTTCCCGCGAAGCGGGCGATTTCCGTTGCGGGGCCGCGAGGGGTGTCGGGGAGCGAGCGGGACGCTCCCCGACCCGTTCACTGAGAACTGACGTCAGCAAAGAGCACCAGACATAAAGTGAACGGAAAAAAACGGAGCTTCAGACTCACACCAGATTCACCGCGTGAACGAAAAAAACAGCAACACCACAGACCGATGCCAGCCAGCATACCAAAACAGGACATCAAGTCATGCCCGGTCCGCGGGATAAGGCCGGGAGTGGAAGTTCCCGCGAAGCGGCGATTTCCGTTGCGGGGCCGCGAGGGGTGTCGGGGAGCGAGCGGGACGCTCCCCGACCCGTTCACTGATAAC
>NZ_KQ947379.1:181938-310559 GCF_001484765.1 Entomohabitans teleogrylli
AAAAACAGCAACACCACAGACCGATGCCAGCCAGCATACCAAAACAGGACATCAAGTCATGCCCGGTCCGCGGGATAAGGCCGGGAGTGGAAGGGACCGCGAAGCGGCGATTTCCGTTGCGGGGCCGCGAGGGGTGTCGGGGAGCGAGCGGGACGCTCCCCGGCCCGTTGACTGATAACCGGAGTTAACAAAGGAGCACTAAACATCAAGTGAACGGAAAAAAGCGGAGCTTCAGACTCACACCAGACTCACCGCGTGAGCGGAAAAACAGCCCCCGTCCACCCACCCCACAAATATCAGTCACGGAATCCGCTCCTCTGTCGGCTGCGACTGCGGTTGCGCAGTCACAATCCGGTAGCCGGCCCCCGGGTGCGGCGCCTGCAGACGCGGCCCGGCGCCGAACAGTTTTTCACGCAGCGTTCCCGGACGGTACTCCTGCTTATACACACCGCGCTTCTGCAACTCCGGAATCAACAGTTCCACCACATCGCGGAAGGTCTCATGGGTCACCGCATAAGCGAGGTTGAAACCGTCCACATCGGTCTCTTCCACCCAGCTTTGCAGCTCATCAGCCACGGTCTGCGGGCTGCCCACCAGTAACGGGCCGAAACCACCAATCCCTACCCAGTCCGCCAGCCCCTCCACCGTCCACTGGCGGTTGGGATCGGCGCTGGAAAACGCCTCCACCGCCGACTGTATGGCGTTAGTTTGCAGGTATTTCAGTACCTGATTCGGCTGATACTGGCCGAAATCGATGCCGGTCCAGCCGGAGATCAGCGCCAGCGCCCCCTCATAACTGACATAGGAGCGGTACTCCTGCCATTTTGCCCGGGCGGCGCGATCCGTCTCGCCGACAATCACCGTCTGCAGGTTGAAGATCAAAATACTGCGCGGATCGCGCCCGGCCTGCGCCGCGCGACGGCGAATATCGGCCACGGTTTTTTTCAGCAGGGCTTTCGACGGCGCGGCGACAAATACGCACTCGGCGTGCTCAGCGGCAAACTGTTTACCGCGGCTTGAGGCGCCAGCCTGATAGAGTACCGGGGTACGCTGGGGCGACGGTTCGCACAGGTGAATCCCCGGCACCGAGAAAAATGTTCCCTGGTGGTTAATCGGGTGGATTTTGCGCGGATCGCTGAAGATCTGCCGCTGCCGATCGCGCACCACCGCCCCCTCTTCCCAGCTCCCTTCCAGCAGCTTATAAATCACCTGCAGATACTCATCGGCATAGTCGTAGCGGGCGTCGTGATCGGTCTGCGCCTTGTGGCCGATATTACGCGCCCCGCTTTCCAGATAAGAGGTGACGATATTCCAGCCCACCCGGCCCTTCGTCAGATGATCCAGGGTCGACAGCCGGCGGGCGAAGGGGTATGGATGTTCAAACGACAGCGAGGCGGTCAGGCCGAATCCCAGGTGTTCAGTGACCAGCGCCATCGGCGTCACCAACGCCAGCGGATCATTGACCGGCACCTGTGCCGCCTGGCGAATCGCGGCGTCGCCGTTGCCATTAAGTACGTCGTAAACCCCCAGAACATCGGCGATAAACAGGCCGTCAAACTTACCGCGCTCCAGCAGACGCGCCAGGTCGACCCAGTATTCAAGGTCTTTATACTGCCAGGAGCGGTCCCGCGGATGGGCCCACAGCCCCGGCGACTGGTGCCCGACACAGTTCATATCAAAAGCGTTAAGGCGAATTTCACGTTGCGATGACATAGCTTTCTCCATGGTGATGCCGTAGCCGCAAGGCGGCCCGGTCATTCGTTATCATTGTTAAGGGATTAAAAACGCGAATTTATGACTGCGGGACGGGACATCGTGAAGCGGTAATCTGGCGCAGAGAGGCGAGCACCTCCAGCGCCACGGTATGAGCGTGATCGGCCACCTGGGGCAGCCCCATCAGTTCGCCAAAGCGCCCGCGCGCTGCGGGCCCCACCACCAGAAGGCGCGGGTTGGCCTCCCCGGCGTGATTAAGGGTTTGCGATCGCTGATTCACCAGCAACCCCAGACGTAGCGCATCGGCCTGAATGATCCCATGTCGCGCCAGATCGCGCAGCAGCGGCTGGCTGTCGATCAGCCCGCCGTGGGCCGGGCCGGTGGTCACCACCAGCCGATCGACTACCAGTTCCGTCGCACTGCCGCCGCGCTGGCGCAGGAACAGCCGCAATTGTTCCCCCTGCTCCTCCGCCGCCTCAAGACGCGCGGCCCGGACATCCAGTTCGCCACGCTGGCGACGCGCCGCTATCTCCTGCGCCACCTGTGGAGCGATACGGTAACGGTGGACATCCCACCAACTGCGCAGATGGCGTAAAAATCGCTGTTGCTCGCGCAGCGGCAGCGACTGCCAGATATCCTGGCCGTGATGGCGCACCGCATCGAGTACCTTCTGCCAGGGGATCCCCTGCTCTGCGGCCAGGCGAATGTCGCCGCGTACTCGAGCCAGCCACTGGCGCAGGCTGATTGCCTCACTGACGCTATACTCTGCCGACCAGTCGGGGAATGTTCCGGACAGGTTGGCGCGCGGCAGCAGCCCGCGGCGGGAAAACGCCAGCACGCGGCCACGGTGACCACGACTACCGAGCGAGGCCACTACGTCCGCCATGGTCAGCCCGGTGCCGATAATCGCCACCCGATCGGTGATGCCAATATCGTCAAAGCGCGAGGTTTGCCACGGATTAGCGATCACCCCGGGATGATCCGCCAGCGCCTGCAGAGACGCCGGTAGCGCCGGCGGCGGATGGCTGACCGCCAGCACCACGACATCGGCCTCCAGACGCTGGCCGCTGGCGGTGATCACCGCGTTCTGTTCCTGAGCGACGGCGTGTTCGCGCAGATGGCTGAACGCCACGCCGGGTTTATCAACCGCTTCCATCAGACGCTGGTGCACATAGCGGCCAAACCAGGCGCGCTGCGGCCACACTGCGCCGTCCGGGGTACCTGCCGCGGTATCTTGCTCAAACGCCGGCTGCTGGCGATACCAGCGGTCAAAATCGCCCTCCGCGCTTTCACTGAGCTGCATGCGCGCCGCCGGCACATTAATGCGGTGTGCCGGCTCCGGGGTGGAATACGCTACCCCATGCCCCGGCAGATCGCGCGGCTCAAGCAGCGTAATACGCAGCGGCGCCTCGCTATGGCGCGCCAGCTGGACAGCCAGCGCCGCGCCGCTGAAACCACCGCCGACGATCACCACATGGCATTCATCCATGGGCCAGCTCCGGCGTCAATTGTTGCTCCAGATCGCGCACCAACGGAATCACCTCGCGGCCGAAAAACTCCACCTCTTCCTGGCAGTGCAGGAAGCCAAGCAGCAGCAGATCGACCCCGGCGCGTTTGTAATCGATAATCCGCCGGGCGATTTGCTGCGGGGTGCCGATAAGCCCGGGTTTAAAGCCATCGTTATACTGCACCAGATCCTCAAAAGTTGATTTCGCCCAGTTGCCCTCTTTTTCCGGGGAGGCGTTGCCGGCATTCTGCACTTCATGCTGGAAGCCTTTCACCGCTTCGATATCGGCATGGTCGAGGATCTCCTGCAACTGCGCCTGCGCTTCCTGTTCGGTAGCGCGGGCAATCACAAAGGCATTCATACCAATCTTCACGCTATGGCCATTTTCCGCGGCCTTGCGCTGAATATCATCGACCTGAGCACGGATCCCCTCCGGCGTGTTGCCGTTGGTGAAATACCAGTCCGATACCCGGGCCGCCATATCCCGCGCCGCCCGGGAACTACCGCCCTGGAAAATTTCCGGGCGCGGATCGACGGGTTTCGGTTTCAGGCGATAATCGCGAAAACGGTAAAAATCCCCGGCGAAACTAAATGACGCCTCCTCCCAGACCCCTTTCAGGCAGCGGATAAACTCTTCGGAACGCAGGTAGCGCTCTTCATGATCCAGCCACGGCTCGCCAATAGCCTTAAACTCGCCGCGAAACCAGCCGCTGACGATATTCACCGCAATACGCGGCCCGTAGAGATGGCTGATGGTGGCGACCTGCTTGGCCGCCAGCGCCGGATTCCACGGGCCGGGCAGCAGCGCGGCGATCACCTTCAGCCGTTCAGTGGCGGCCAGCAGATCCTGGGAAAAGGTCACCGACTCATGCTGATTGTCGGCCCCGTAGCCGGCGGTAAAACGGATTTGGGTTAGCGCATAGTCAAACCCGGCCTGCTCGGCGATACGCGCCAGCTCGCGGTTATAAGGGGCATCCCAGTGGGTGCGCTGCGGTACCTTACTGACCACCAGGCCCCCGGACACGTTGGGCACCCAGTAGGCAAACTGCAGTGGACGCTGTGCTGTCATGATCTCTCTCCTCAGCTGGCGCTGACCTGTTTCACCGGACGGCGATCGCCGCCGATGGTTTCACCAAACGGGCCGGTGTTGACAGTTTTTTGCCGCTGCTGACCGTTACCCGCCAGCGGCAGCAGCGGCATCACCAGCTCAGCGAAGCGATGCGCCTCCTCAAGGTGCGGATACCCGGAAAGCACAAAATGGCTGATGCCCAGCGCCTGATATTCACGAATGCGTTCCGCGACCTGCTGCGGACTGCCCACCAGCGCGGTACCGGCGCCGCCGCGTACCAGGCCGACCCCGGCCCACAGATTCGGGCCAATACGCAGATTGTCCCGGGAACCGCTGTGCAGCGCGCTCATCCGCGCCTGGCCGGTCGAGTCCATACGCGCAAAGATCTGCTGCGCCTGGGCTATCGTCTCATCATCAAGGTGGGCAATCAGGCGATCGGCAGCGGCCCACGCCTCTTCTTCGGTTTCACGCACAATGACATGCAGGCGAATACCATATTGCAGAGTACGGCCGCGGGCCGCGGCGCGCTCGCGAACCACCGCCAGTTTTTCCGCCACCTGAGCCACCGGTTCCCCCCAGGTCAGATAACTGTCGATCTGTTCGGCGGCCACATCAATCGCCGCTTCGGAAGATCCGCCAAAGTAGAGCGGTGGCCCGTTTTCCTGTATCGGCGGGAACAGCAGTTCGGCACCTTCAACATGAATATGTTTGCCGATGTAATCCACTTTTTCTCCTTTCAGAAGGCGGGAATAGACATCGAGAAACTCGCGGGTCACCTCATAGCGCTCCTGGTGACTGAGAAAAATACCGTCACCTTTGTTCTCCACCGGATCGCCGCCGGTCACCACATTAATCAGCAGGCGCCCTTCAGACAGCCGGTCGAGGGTGGAAGCCATCCGCGCCGCCAGGGTCGGCGGCTGCAATCCCGGGCGTACCGCCACCAGAAAGCGCAGGCGACGGGTCAACGGCGCCAGCGCCGACGCCACCAGCCACGAGTCTTCGCAGCTTTTACCGGTGGGGATCAACACCCCGTAGTAACCCAGGTTATCCGCCGCCAGCGCCACCTGCTGCAGATAGGGAAGATCAACAGGTCGACCGCCGTGGGAAGTGCCCAGATAGCGGCCATCGCCGTGGGTGGGCAGGAACCAGAAGACTTTGATATTTTCGTTGCGCTGTTCGGTCATAATGCTTTTCCTTTATAACTATATCCAATATTCATCGAAGCGATGTTCTCTTTTAGTTATAAGTCATTAAGCGAAAAGCGTGCCAGGTTGGGAAATAAAAATTAATGTTATTTTTCAATCAATTATAAAAAATGACGCACAGACCCGTTGCTGCATTTGCAGCAATTCACCGACAGCCTCTGTTGCATTTGCAACGATACCCACAGTATTTGCCGGTATTTCGCCGTCGCAAGCCGGGATAAGGTCTAAGCGTCAACCGCAGGAGACCGCTATGCAAAACCTTCACCACGGACAAACAGATACCCCGGAACTGGTCGATCCCGCTTCACGGGCATTTCGCAATCTGCTCGACCGGCTGGCCCCTACCGACGCCACGGTATTGATCGTTGGGGAAACCGGTACCGGCAAAGAGGTGGTGGCCCGCTATCTGCACCACCACAGCCCGCGCCGCCATCAGCCCTTCCTGGCGGTCAACTGCGGCGCGCTGAGCGAAAGCCTTGCCGAAGCGGAACTGTTCGGGCATGAAAAAGGCGCCTTTACCGGCGCGGCGCAGTCCCGCCCCGGCTGGTTCGAAGCGGCGGAAGGCGGCACTCTGCTGCTTGATGAGATTGGCGAACTGAGCATGGCGCTACAGGTGAAGCTGCTGCGGGTGCTACAGGAGCGGGAAATCACCCGGGTAGGCTCCCGGAAACCAGTCCGTATTAATGTGCGGGTGATTGCCGCCACCCACGTTGACCTGTTACAGGCGATCCGCGAACGGCGCTTTCGTGAAGACCTCTGGTACCGACTGAATATTGCCGCCGTAGAGCTACCGCCGCTGCGTCAGCGCCGGGAAGATATTCCGGTACTGGCCAGCCATTTTCTGGCGCTTTATGCCCGCCGGCTGGGCCGGCCAACGCGCCGTCTGGCGCCGGAGACCCTTGACGCGCTGGTAGAGTATAGCTGGCCGGGCAATGTGCGCGAACTGGAAAATACCCTGCATAACGCGGTGCTGCTGAGTAAAGAAGAGATCATTACCCCCGACCAGTTGCGGCTGAACGTCTATGCCGAAAAAACGCCGCGCGCCCACCCGCAAGACGATATCGCGGAGGTGCTCCAGCGGCTACTGGTCGGCGGACAGCCGCAGGCCTGGCAGCACGTCACCCGGACCCTGCTTAACAGCGCGCTTTCCCTGTGCGACGGCAATCAGACCCAGGCGGCCGCGATGCTCGGTATCAGCCGCAATACGCTGCGCACCCAGCTTGCTAACCAGGGCGTCATTCGCCCGCGGCGTAAACCGGCTGGCGCCGCCATCGCCTTCGTCCCGCAGGGGCGTGAATTGCGTATCGGCTATCAGAAATTCGGCAACCTCGGCATGCTGAAGGCGCGTCAGACCCTGGAGCAGGCGCTGGCGCCGCTGAATGTCGATGTCCTGTGGAGCGAATTTCCCGCCGGCCCCCAGCTACTGCACGCGCTACAGCATCACGACATCGACTTTGGCGCCACCGGCGAAGTGCCGCCCATCTTCGCCCAGGCCAGCGGTAGCTCACTCCAGTACGTCGCCTGGGAACCACCGGCCCCGGACAGCGTGGCGCTGGTGGTGCCGCAGACCAGTAGCATCCGCGCTCCGGAGGATTTACGCGGCAAACGCATTGCGGTAAACCGCGGATCGAACGTCCACTGGCTGTTGATGCAGTTGCTTGACGAAGCCGGATTGAGTCAGGACGAAGTGCGGATCGTCTATACTCCGCCGCGTATCCCGCTGACCCCCAGCGATTACCGGGCGGTGGATGCGTGGATGATGTGGGATCCGCTGCTCAGCGATGCCCTGAGCGAAGGGACGCTGCGCGTGGTTGCTAACGGGCAACGGCGGGTCAATAATCACCTGTTCTATCTTGCCAGCCGCGAGTGGGCCGGACAGAACCAGGATGTGATGCCGCTGTTGCTGGCCGCCCTGCAACAGAGCGGGCAGTTTATTGACCGCGAACGCCGTCAGGCCGCCGCGCTGCTGGCCGGGGAATTAAACCTTAGCGCCGCGGCGCTGGAGCAGGCGCTGGCGCGGCGCAGCCACCAGACACAAACGATGGACAGCCAGATCGTGCGCGAACAGCAGCGCATCGCCGATCGCTTTTACGCGCTCGGCCTGATCCCGACGCCGGTACGGATACGCGATGCGGTCTGGCAAAGCCCGGTGCCGCTGGCCGTGGACCAGCACTAAAGGCCGGAGGTTTTCGGCGGGCGCGGATACTTCCACAGCCAGCGCCCGCTGACCATGCGCCAGTAGAAAAATGCTCCGCGCACCGCCCAGTCGAGGAACATCCCCAGCCAGACGCCAACCACGCCCATGCCAAGCACAATGCCCAGCACATAGCCCGCCACCACCCGGCATCCCCACATCCCGAGCATTGATACCCACATGGCGAAACGGGCGTCGCGGGCGCCCTTAATCCCGGCGGGCAGAACCCATGAAGCGGCCCAGATGGGCATAAAGGCGGCGTTCAGCCAGATAAGCACTTTCACTACCTCAATAACGTCTGCCTCCCGGGTATAGAACGACGCCATCAGTCCGGCCAACGGCGCCGTCAGCCAGGCGATAGCGGTCAAAAACAGAGTGGAAAGCCAGAATACATGGCGCAACTGACGTTCCGCCTGGCCAATCTGCCCCTTCCCGAGGCGCTTGCCGGTAATGATGGTCGACGCCGACCCCAGCGCGTTGCCCGGCAGGTTAATCAGCGAGGCGATAGAAAACGCGATAAAGTTGCCGGCGATCACATCGGTCCCCATACCGGCGACAAACATCTGGGTTAACAATTTCCCGGCATTGAACAGCACCGACTCAATGCTCGCCGGAATGCCAATCCCCAGCACCTCCCCGAGAATGGCGAAATTGAGCGGTGTGAAATAGCTGCGCAGCCGGATATGCAGCGCCGGCGTGAAGCCAATCATCAGCACCCAGATAATCGCCAGCGCGCCGATATAGCGTGACAGGGTCAGGCCGAGCCCGGCGCCGATAAACCCGAGGCCGGGCCAGCCCGCCACGCCATATATCAGCACGCTGCTGATGACGATGTTGAGGATGTTCATACCGCCGTTAATCAGTAGCGGAATTTTGGTATTTCCCGCTCCGCGCAACGCCCCGCTGCCGATCAGCGCTATCGCGGCCGCCGGATAGCTCCAGGCGGTGAACTGCAGGTAGCTGAGCGCCAGCGCTTTTACCTCGGCGGTCGCTTCTCCGGCGATAAAATCAATGATGTACTCCCCGCAGGCGTGAACCAGCGCGGCCAGCAGCACGGCAAACAGCGTCATCAGTACCAGCGACTGGCGCGCCGCGGCCCGCGCCCGCTGACGATCGCGCTTGCCGAGGCTGAAGGCCACCACCACCGTGGTACCGAGGTCTACGGCGGTAAAAAAGGCCAGCACCACCATATTGAAGCTGTCCGCCAGCCCGACGCCGGCCATCGCTTCCTTACCCAACCAGCTGACCAGGAAGGTGCTGAGCACCCCCATCAACAACACGCAGGTATTTTCCAGGAAAATGGGGATCGCCAGTGGGGTGATTTCTCGCCAGAACAGTACGCGATAGCTTTTACGATGGGTGTACCAGCGGGTCTTTGCCAGCGCCTGCCGGAAAGGGATATTCAGCGTCAAGGGAGGCCTGCGTTAAGAATTTTGAAACCACATTTCAATAATGGACGACATCGGTCTGGTCTGCAAAGGGTTTTATGAAAAACCGCGCGATTTTGTCCCTGGCGGAGCGGGTAAGATGAGCCAATATCTGGCCGGATTTCGCCAGCGTCCCTGCGGGTTGTGCAGACAAAAGCAGCGGTTTGAGGAATTAATCAGCAATCGCGCGCTTTCCGGCAAACAGCCTTTGACAAGGGCGCCAGGTATCGTTACTATGCGCCCCGTTCACACGATTCCTCTGTAGTTCAGTCGGTAGAACGGCGGACTGTTAATCCGTATGTCACTGGTTCGAGTCCAGTCAGAGGAGCCAAATTAAGGAAAGCAGACGTTCACTGACGTCTGCTTTCTGCATTTATATCAACTGGTTATCCCCTTCTTCAGGTTCACTCTCGTTCACTAAAAACCACTCGAAGCCATACCCTTTTGCTGGTAAAGCTGGTTCGATTTGCGTTTTACCAGCACGCGGAGAGAACCGTCATGTCACTTACTGATACTAAAGTAAAAAATGCCAGACCAGCGGAAAAGGCCGTCAAGCTCACTGACGGGTTTGGCCTCTGCCTGCTGGTGCATCCCAATGGTTCGAAATACTGGCAGTCAGGCTTGACCCTGACCCAAAATCCTGTTCCATCCGGAAACAGAACTTTAGGTCAGGGTCACAGGGTCAATGCTCGTCAGCGCCCACGCATCAGGGGCAGCTAATCACTTCATGAAGATCCTCGAATGAAAAAGCGCGTAGCCCGTAGCGGCGATCGTCCACTTCGAGCGGTAACTCTTCGCATTCATCGCCCTCGCCCATAAAGCACTGTTCCAGTTGCCCAACCACCCGGCGTAATTCGTGATCGACATAAATCACCCGATACAAATCCCGCACCGGATAAATATCGCTGCCGCCGATCAGTACCGAGAATTTATCATTAAGCTTAATTAAGTACTGTCGATTATCTACGCAGTTTATCATTTTGCTCTCCTTATCATCTAACTCCTGAGGTCACTTATAGGTCAAGGTAAACGTCGCCGTCGCATTCGCTTTTCCAGCAGTAATTGTTGCTCCCGTCTGATAATAGCGCGCCTGAAGCTGCACGATTTCATTACCACCCGATGGCGACTGATAATAAAAACGTTCCTGCCCAAACTGCACCGGCACATTAATATGCTGATACCACAGTTCAATACCTACACCGGTCGCCGCCATATTGCCTGGCGCTCTATCCAGCCTCATCACGCCGGGTCGGTTTATGGGATCCGGTGTGGCGTCAATTCGTACATTAATGCGGGCATTACGGTTACAGTTCAAAGAAATATTAAATCGCGTCCACCCGGTCCCGGTCCCGGTCCCCAGGCCACGGAATTCCCGTTTATCGTGATCGCCCATCGCGACATTGACCCCAGGCGTAGTCACCGAGCAGGCTGCTGCACTCACGGTATTGGTTCCCGTCAGGCGAATATTGGCCATCGGAAATTGATTCACAATTACCGCCTGTGCCAGCATACCCGGCGTCAGCGTGCCTCCACTAATATTACCGGTTTTAATTAATTCAACCCGGACATTGGAAAGAATAGGATAATTGAGTGCCGGAAAATCGATCTGAAAAGGTAAGTGTCGACCACTTGTACCCATCACTAATCTAATCCCTACACCCGGGATATTAGTATTATAAATATTATTTCCAGAACTACTCAATGTTCTCCACTGGCGTATCTCCCAGGCAAATGTCCACGGCACATCACAGCCTGCAATAGATCTGCCATTATTAAAATCCCCGGTATTCGCTGTGCCAATAACAGTCCCCACTGCGGCATCACGCTGAACAATAATATTGCCAAAATTGACCTCCACGGAAACCTCAGAAGTTATGCCGTCAACAAAATTACACCTGGCATAACCCACCGCTGGTAGCAGCAGTAGTATCATCATCGTTGATAATTTAGCTATTAAATTCATCCTCCCTCCTGCTTATATCTAATGTCTGGTACATTCTGCTTTTATTCAGGCATTGTTTATTAAAAATTGCCGCTAAAGTTGCCCTTCCTGTCAAATGCTTATTACCCCCGGCGCGCTGTCCAGCCTCATCACTCCCGTGATTCCCGGATATGCTACTGCATTGATCTGAACGTTTACCCTGGCGTTTCTGTCGCAATCCAGCCCAATTGAAAAATCCTGCCACGCAGTGCCTGAATTAATACCGCTGAATACCGACTTTGGCTGTTTACCCAGCGCCACACTGACGTTGGGTGTTGAGACTGAGCAGGCGAGCACCGTCACTACGCCGCCGGAAAAGCTTATCGGCACTTCAGGCGACCAGGCGCCGGTTTCACGTATTCCAACATAGAATGTGCCAACCGGGCCGCTTAATGTTCCCCCCTGAATCGTGTGGGTTTTAACCAGCAGAATACGCGCCTGGTGACCAAATGAGTGGCGAATTCCTACGGCGTTCGAGATATAAAATATTGGCCACTCAGTTCTGCCGACCTGTATTCCTCGCCATGGCGCCCACGCAGAAGTATTGACATGGCTTTCTCCCTCAATAATGAAGCCAACGCCGGGAAGATTGGTATCGAATACCGTATCAGTGGCATACAAAAGCCCGGAAGATCGTCCATTATTGCTTCTGACGCCCGTCTCAAGGCTATATTGCGCCATCGTGTCATAGTTGCAGTTTTGGTATGACATACCCCGGCCGGAATAAAGCCAGTCGCTAATCGGTTGTCCAACCTGCGCATCGCGCTGTACGGTAATTGAACCGGCATTAATACTAAATGCCCCCACCGCCTCACAAAGCGCCAGCGTTTTCAACGGCACAGACAGCAGAATAAATAGCCCCCCCTGCCAGATAGTATTACGGTTCATCAGCGACACACCCCCTGAATCCCCGTCAGCACGCCTGAATCCGTCGGCTCTGGTAAACGGTAATGTACCGTACAGCGCTGCGACCCGTTCCAGGACACCCTAAGATCGCCCTCATCCGCGACCCCCGTCAGATAGACCTGCCCGCCGTCACCCACTATTCCGCTACTGCCGTTTTGCTGGCTCACACTGGCGCCAAACGGCACAGGCCCCTCCTGATAACTCACCGTCATCAGCACCCGACGACCAACGCGAGTGTCGAAATCCGCTACCACCACCGCGCCTTGCCCGGGGGTTACCGTACGAACCGCGGTATCAATATCCACGTCTTCCGCCAGCGTACTGGTATCCAGCGCAATACGATTTTTCTTATACGGGTTGACATAAGGCACCACGGTATACCCGCGCCAGTCGGTATAGACCCCGGTATTATTCTGGACTTTGGTATTACCGGCGCCGGGAGCTCTGACAAGCGCCATCGAGTCCCCCAACGATTGCGAGAACGTAACGCCGTACGGATGGGCGACGATCCCCCCTTTCAGGCCATAATTGATTTGCTGCGTATTATCGTCATAGCTATAACCGCCAGCGATCTCGTTATAAGCCCCTTTATAAGTGGCGTTGATATTACCGGCCGCCCCCACGCCATGGTTGGTATAGCTCTGCTGAACGCTATAACTAAGGTTGTTGTCTGATAATAATGTACCGTTAAGCCCGACTTGCTGCCGGGTATCGCCCCCTCTGGCGGTGTTAATACTGTAATTGGCCCATGCGCCAGGCATAAAGCTCAACAGCGGTACCTGAATGGTGAACGCCAGTTGCTGGTCGGCGGCCTGGGTACTTTCCGGATAGTCGCTGTAGCTGTAGGTCAGGCTGTAGTTCATCGAACCAATATTACTGGCCCAGCCGGCACGGAAAGTACGCTCCTCCCCGTCACGGTGCCAGTAATCCTGCTGGTAACCGGAAATAAAGAATGATCCGATATCACTAAGACTCTGGCTGATGTCCAGTTGCAGGCGCTGGCGTTTGTTGTATTGCATGCGCCAGACATCGCGATCGCCAACGCGCATATCATTAGCCTCCGGGAAGGTATAATAGCCCTGCGTGGAGTAACGATAAGCCGCCAGCGTAAAACTGGTGCCGGTAGTCTGCATGGTTTTTGAATACTGCACCCGATATGACTGACCATTGCGGGTTTGTTCGTCATCAAGCGTTGTGCGCGCAACGGTAATATCGGTAGAAAAAGATCCCAGTTCACCAAGTCCGAATCCCATCCCGACGGCGGCGGACAGATAATCCGGGGAATAGATTGCCCCGCCATAGACCGTCATTGAATGCGGTAGACCATACATAGCGCTCAGTTGCCCAAACCCGGGCTCGTCGCCGGTATCATTACCGCTGCGATACTTGCCGGCGGTGGCGGCATATTTGAGCCGGCCTTCACGCTGCATAATCGGCACCGCCGCAAAAGGTTGCACAAAACGGCGTTCGCTACCGTCCGCCTCTCTGATAGTGACATCAAGGTCGCCGCTGCCGGCGGTCGGATAGAGATCGCTGATGACAAACGCGCCGGGAGCCACATAACTCTGCCAGATAATGTAGCCATTCTGCCGCACCGTCACCTGGGCATTCGACCGGGCAATGCCGCGGATGACCGGGGCAAAACCGCGCAAACTATCAGGCAGCATATTATCGTCCGACGCCAGCTGTGCGCCGCGGAATTGTACGCTGTCGAAAATTTCCCCGGGCGTATAGCTGTCCCCGAGCGTTAATTGCGCTTTCAGCGATTTGATATCCCGCTGCAGCCAGCTATTAATCGAATCCCAGCGGCTGCCCTGTTCCTGGCTGTAAGACCAGGTCGAATAGTTGCGTAGCCGCCACGCTCCAAAGTTCAGGCCGCTTTGCAGATTCGCGTAATAGTTATCCCGGGAGCCATCGTTATGACTATGCCAGGTATTAGCGCCGCTGAAATTGTAATTGAGTAGCGCCGCGGTGACGCCATCATCCCACAGCGCCGGATCGACCCATTCCCTGGCGGAAGCGTTTATCGCCGCCTGGGGAATACTGACCTCCAGTTGCAATTTACTGAAACGCAGTTCGGTAGCCGCCTGAGGGATATACTGACCGATATCATCGAGCGGCTTATCGGCGGGCAGCGCCGCCAGTTGTGGGAAAGCGTCGACTCTTACGCCCCACGCTTTAAGCATCGCCGGGGTAATTTGCGCACGCAGTTTTTGATCAGCACCGCTGACGAAATGAATATCCTGAAGTTCGCCCTGCGCCTCGCCATTGATATATACCATCACCCGATACACGCCTGGCTGCTGGCCGCCCGCTTCGGCAAACGCCGATAAATCCGCCACCGGTTGACGCGGATTGCCTATTTCCAGCGCGTAAGGGTTGAAGGTTTCCCGGGCCGCAGCGATGTAACTCCACGACAGCATCAGCGCTATCGTGACGGGAGAATAACGCTTAATCATCTTTATTCCCCCGACAGGTTGCGGTTTTCCGGTTGGCTAATCGCGCCGTAATCGCTGATCGCCTGCCAGGAGACCGTCGTCACTTTGCCGCCCGCCAGAGTATATGTGGCGCTGCCTTTCGGCGGCACCATGTCCGCTTCCTTAATTTCCTGGCCGTCCACTTTCAGGGAAAAGAGCGAGACGTAATAAGCTGAAGGGTTGGTTAAGGTCAAACGGTTGCCGCTACGTGAAGCCTGCAACTGCTGATATGCCGTATCCACCCGGCCTTCCAGCCCCGCCGGACGGTAAAACAATTTAAGCCGTGATTTCACGACGATATGCAGCACATTAGTATCCGCCTTACTACTGTCCATGGCCGGGATAGCTTTCACATTCAACCAGTACACCGATTCCCGATCTTCCGGCAATTGACCACCCGTGCGCACAATACGCAGAATATTTTCTTCATCGGAATTAATACGAAATAGCGGCGGCGTAACAATAAATGGGGCTTTACTGTCAGGCGCATCCATATCTACCCAGCTTTGCACCAGATAAACGCCAGAATCGCCCGGGTTGCGTATGGAAACGGAAGTCTCTTTTTTATCACCGGGATAAATGACTCGGGTACCACCAATAACAATACCCGCCCAGGCCGTATGAGTAAAAATAACCAACATCATCGCCAGCGAAATTGGATATAGGTTCATTCCTTTTCTCCTGACAAAGGAAAACGCGTCCTTGCGGAAAATTTCCTGTCTACAGAATATGTCAAACAAGATACGTGGCTGATCCGCCACTCATCGCAGTGTTATCTGTAATTAATAGTGAACTGAGAAGTACTGTTCGCAGTACCGACACCCACAGTGGTATTTGTGGAAACATAGCGCGCCACAAAGTCCAGATTGTTATCGCCGGCGGCCAGCGGATAATTTGAAGAAGCGGTGTACAACGGAATAGTGGCGCCATTTCTGTCGGCAATTTCAATACCAACCTGGGTAGCAACACCCGCCGTACCAGCGCCGGTCAACTCCAGCAGGTTACGATTCTCCGGTTTAGCGACACCGTCAAACTTAACGCTTGCCCCAGTCACTGTTGCCGGACAGCCGGTTAATTGCAGCGTAAAGCGCGTCGGTCCGGCCTTTTTACCTGCACCGCCGTCCAGTGCCGATTTAGCGACCCGGCCAAGATCAACATTCAGGTTTTGTGAACCACTGGCAATAGTGCAAGTCTCATCAGTGATCGTTCCCGTGAAATTGATGGTGCCATCTGCAGCATTAGCGATACTCGCCACACTGCCTACGCCGACAGCCAGTAAAAACGCGCTAACTATTTTGGTTTTCATGAACTTCTCCTTCATTAATCGATAATCATGTGGCAACAGGGCTGCCAAAATCTGGCAAACTGATGTCTAACGCATAAAAAACGTGCGCTGAACTCTACGTTTTGTGCCAGTTCGAATAATTCAGAAGATCAGACGCAATAATCACGGCCTCGCAGAGTAACAACATAAAAATAATTCTAAGTACGAAGATAATATGTTGTTGAAAGGTGGTTTTTAGCAGGAGGGGCATTCTGGCAGCAACGACATCACAACGTGCTGCCAGGTCAATGTAACAAAACATTAAAACGATAAATCAGAAAAAATCCAGATAATTCAGTCAATTTAAATACCACCCGATGATCCCTTCATAAAAAAATTGACATTCCATTAATACATTGAGATATTAACTCACAATCTGGCACAAATTGTGTGGTTCTCTGTTACATTTCCCCACACTTCCTGAAACCTCCGCGTATTTGTTGCTGTATAAATCACCGTATTCCTGATATTCCGATGGCCAAGATAATCCTGAATCAACCGGGTATCGCGGCCAAGATTGGCCAGCGCATAGCCGCAGCCATGCCGTAACATATGGGGATGCGCCGCAATACTGACGCCGGCCAGCTCCCCATAACGCTTTAGCAATAACCGCACCTGGTAGCGCGATAAAGGTCCCCCTTTCTGAGATAAGAACAGCCAGTCACTATCGGCCTCGCGCCAGCGTTTACGCGCCTGTAGCCAGCGCAGCAGCGCAGGAAGTTCCTGGTCGAACAGCGGATGCTGAGTCGATAAGCTGTTCTTTAAACGCCGCACATATAGCGACTGACTGCCCAGATCGATATCCGACAGCCGCAACCCACATAATTCACTCACCCGCAAACCGTGTAAAAAACACATCTGAATCAGGCAATAATCACGTTCGAAATGAATACCCTGATCGGCAACACCTAATATTTGCTCCACTTCATGATGAGTAAGATGTTTTCTTTTATGCATTCACTTGTCCTTAAATAATCTTATGGAAAGATCTAACCCGACAATCCAACGACGGGTCATATAAATAATACCATTAATATCCACAAAGATGCGAGTCTATATTTAGATCATTCACCCCGTAAATATCATAAACACGCTGAACAAAAAAACCAAAATAATAATAGAATCCAAAAATGATTTTAATAAATTAACACAAAATATCTTATTAAATAAAGTTACAGAATGATAATTTAATTATCATTTCATTAGTGAATGTAAAATAACCCGCTAACTGACAATATATCAATATGAAACAGAGAAAATCATAAACTCAACAGACAGTTTCTCTAAAAAATATAATTTGTAGAGTAATATCTACGTCAACCAATGGCGCCTTTCGCTGGTGTTAATATTCATCCGCGAATATCCTTATAACAGGATTTTGGTTGTATTTATCTATCATTCAGTATGTTAAATACCGTGGGCTGTTTAATGCCCGACACCTGCGCCATCTCTGTCTGAGTTTTCTGCACTCGCTCATCCGGTTCGGCGAGATGGGTATTGAGCAGCATATCGACTGCTTTTGCCCACACCGGTACCACAGCATCCGGTTGTTCATCCATAAGAAGCTGTTCCAGCGTGCTGCCATGGCGTAATGAAACGTCCCCTTCCCCCCGGTGTGGTTCTTCGGCCCGGATGTTATCCGCCGCCGGTAGCATTCTGGGTTCAGATGAGATGATTCTCAAGAAATCCATTTTTGCGACATCAAAATGGCGGATAAATATCACTCACAGGAATAACACAACGTTGCACCGGCACGACAAATCAGTTACAAGGAGGCAGAAAAACAGCAAAGTGCCATTGATTATGAATAGTGAATTTCTGACCAATAATATTCTCAGCCTGATGATTCTGTTCGCCTGTTTCATTCTTCTGCCAGGTATGCGTATCTATAGTCGCAGCCACCCAAAGTTCAGACACGGCGTACTGATCCATACATTTCAGTTTCTATTGTGGTCTGCCATTATTATCATACTGGGTAGCTATGCCGACGACGCTATTAGCGATTTCAAACTGACGTTCATTAACCCGACGGTCGTCAGTCTGGTATGCACCTCATTAATCGCGGCCCTGCTACTACGCAAACTGTTTTTAATGATTAACCGCCTGGAAAAGAATCAGGTGAATAAAGGCAGCGATGTTACCAGCGCACGCATGATCTCCCGGGTACTGAAGATCACCCTGATCGTCGCTATGGTATTGTTGTATGGCGAACACTTCGGCATGAGCCTCTCCGGCCTGCTGACCTTCGGTGGTATTGGCGGCATCGCTATCGGTATGGCAGGCAAGGATATCCTCAGTAACTTTTTCTCCGGGATTATGCTCTATTTTGACCGGCCATTTAATATCGGAGACTGGATCCGCTCACCTGACCGTAATATTGAAGGCACCGTGGCGGAAATCGGCTGGCGTACAACCAAAATAATTACCTTTGATCAGCGTCCGCTTTATATCCCCAACTCTATCTTCGCCGCTATCAGCGTGGAAAACCCGGGGCGCATGACCAACCGGCGCATTAATACCATACTGGGTCTGCGCTATGAAGATGCCGATAAAATTGCCGTTATCAGCGATGATATTCGTAACATGCTAAAAACCAGCGAAAACATTGATCAGAATAGAACCCTACTGGTCTATTTCAATGGCTTCGGCGACTCTTCACTTAATATCATGGTCTATTGTTTTACCCGCACCACTCTCTGGGCAGAATGGCTGGAGATTCAGCAGGGGATATTTTTAAAGATGATTGAAATCGTTCACGGCCATGGCGCAGACTTCGCATTTCCCAGCCAGACGTTGTATATGCAGGACAGCAACGCCGCACCTGCCGCGCCGACTGCCCCGGGGCAACCCCCTCACTGACGGGATTACGGATTGCAGACACGCCCGGCGAACGCACCGGGCGGCGAATCACCTTCCCGGCGACTATTTCTGGCGCTCTTTCACCACCAGTTGGTGGCGGTCATTATAAAATCTGCGGTACCCCAGATAGCAGGCAATCATTGTGGAAAGGCTGGCGGTGGAAAGCAGCATAAAGGTCACCATAATCTGGTATTTAATCGCTTTCACCGGATCGATACCGGCAAAAATCAGGCCCGACATCATTCCCGGCAGACTGACCAGCCCCACCGTTTTAGCAGAGTCCACCGTTGGGATCAGCGCAGCGCGGATACTGTCGCGAATCAGCCTTGCCGACGCCATCTTCGGCGTCGCGCCAAGGCTGAGCATCTCCTGAATCTGCTGCTGTTCACCATTGAAGCGCTGCCCAAGATTGTTGTAACACAGCCCCACAGCCACCATGGCATTACCGGCAATCATCCCGGAAATCGGAATCACCTGCATCGGAGCGAATTCAATCGAGCCGCTGATAACCAGCACCGCCAGCGTTAAAACCGCCCCTGTAGTAATCGCGATAAATGAAATCGTGAACGCATTATCGATATATTTGCTACGCTTTTTGGCATTCCAGGCGGCATTAAAGCAGATAAATAACACCATCAGGATAGTCAGCGCGGCGTTATTCAATTCGAAGATATATTTCAGCACATAGCCGACAATGATCAGCTGTACCACGGCCCGGCAGATACTCCAGATGATATCCTTTTCCAGCGCCAGCTTCTCTTTATGGCTAATCAGTATCGCCACCAGAACCAGAATCATCGACAGCCCGAGTGACTCATTAGTGATATTATGCTGATTCATGCTGGCTCTCCTCACGCAGCTTCCCGGCATGGGCCGGCAGGGTAATAACCTCATCCGCGTGGCTAATTTCTTCCCGATCGTGGGTCACCCAGAGCACCGCCATCTGCCTTTCCTGCACATACTGATGGATCAGATCGTTGACGCTGCGCTTATTGCTTTCATCGAGGGCGCTGGTTATCTCATCCAGCAGTAAGACTTTCGGCAGAAACTGTAGATTGCGAATCAGCGACACCCGCTGTTTTTCCCCGCCGGAAAGCTCATTAATCCCTTTTTCCAGCAGACTATCCGGTAGCGAAAAGCGCGCCAAATCCGCTACCAGCTTTTCCCGCCCGGGGGTCTGGCCGCGAATCTGCCACGGAAACGCCAGATTGTCATACACGGTCGCGCCAAACAGCGCCGGCGTCTGGGCACAATAGGAGACCTGTTGGCGATACGACTCCGGCGCCAGACTATTAATATCCTGACCGTCAAACCAGATGTGGCCATCGCTGGGGCTAATCAGCGAAGCAATAATTTTTAATAATGTACTTTTGCCGCATCCGGACGGCCCGGTAATTAATTTAAATTCACCCGGCATTAGCGAGAATGACACCTGCCGCAAAATATCGGTCTGCCCGATACGGTAGTCAATCTCTTCCAGCCGCAGTAGCGGACGCTTTTCGTTCATAATTTGTTCCGTATTTTTCACGCTTACCAAAACATTATGGTAGCGCGAAACGGCCCCGGCGTATTTCCGGCGGCGCACGCTTTTTAGACGAACGGCAGACAGAGTTAGCTTTCGTTAAATATTCCGCCGGCAGCGTTAAAAATTCACCGCTGCCCGGCATGATGGCGCGCGCTCAAACAGGGACACTGCGCGCCGCTCCCGTATCCGCTTACCAGCCGGGCACCGCGCCGCCGTTAAATATTTTCTCTGCCGCGGCGGCAACCTCAGGCGACTGATACGATTTAATAAAATCACGCACGTTTTCGGCGTCTTTGTTTTCTTCGCGGGTGACGATGATATTTACATAAGGGGAGTTTTTATCCTCAATAAACACACTATCGCGCACCGGTGAAAGCCCGGTCTGTTGCAGATAGGTGGTGCTGATGATCGCCACGGTAACCTGCGGATCGTTAAGAACTCTGGGCAACTGGGCGCCTTCCAGCTCGATAATTTTTAACTGCCGCGGGTTTTCGATAATATCCGCCGCCGTCGGCAATAGCCCGGTACCGTCTTTAAGGCGAATCAGTTGCTCTTTTTGCAATAACAGTAATGCCCGCCCGAGGTTGGTCGAATCGTTGGGAATCGCCACCGTATCGCCGTCTTTCAGTTGCGCAACCCGGTTTATTTTCCGCGAATAGCCGGCCATCGGGAAAACAAAGGTGTTTGCTACCGCCACCAGAGAGTAGTCATGGGCTTTATTATCCTGTTCCAGGAAAGGCCGATGTTGAAAAACGTTAGCGTCCAGTTCGCCGTGGGCCGTGGCGTCATTTGGCAGCAGCGATCCGCTAAATCCCACCAGTTCCACCTCCAGCCCATACTTCTGTTTCGCGACCTGTTTCGCGACTTCGGCCACATCCTGTTCGGCGCCATTAATCACACCCACTTTAATATGCCGCCCATCGCCGGACTGGCCATCACAGCCGCTCAGTAATAACCCCAGTAATAACGCCGTACCCGGTAATACCCTGAAAAACACGCCTTTCACGTTAATGATCCTTTATCGACAGGAGAATATTCACCCTAAAAAACCGTATCTGCTACACAGAGTCAACCCTGCCCTTATGTCAAAAAAGCACTTGTTATACTCGTGATACGATAAACTGGCTGTACGCAGTTCCCCTCGGTCACTGGCTCCGCTCAGCGCCCGGGAATGAATTCCCCCTGGCGCCTTCCTGCAATGTGACCTGTTAATGCGCAAGACCCGTTTCGCCATCCTGAAACCGGCATTGCGCGGGTTATGCATTTTTCAGTCCGTTTCCCCGCCTCGTAGACCAGAGCTCCGCCAGCCAGCGGGGTTGCGCGCCACTCCACTAGGGTGTAACCCACACGGCGATAAACTGCACCTTCACCTCCCCGCTCCACAAACCGTCCCTGAGGTTTTTAAACCGCTGCGTCGTTACGCCATCCGAGGTGGCAGAGTCGATGGTGAAGTCAAAGTTACCCTGCGCGGAACGGCGATCGGAAGAGGCATAAGCGCTGGCCACCGCCAGAGAATCCAGTCCGGCTGATTCCGCGCCAGCGGTATCCACCAGGGTGGTTTGGCTGGTTTTTGTTAATTTTTGCCCCTTCCAGCCCACACCGACCTCCAGCGTTGAACCATCTGCGCGCCTGAGGGTGTTGGTGACCAGTTGTGAAAGCAGTTTAAAATCCGTGGCGCCGGACTGCCCCTGAATGGTGATGTCAAAGGCGCCATTCTGAGTATTAAACTGGTCGAGCCCTTCGACGTACTGAAACGCCAGAGGCCGTACCGGCGTAACCACCAGCACGCTGGTGGTATCTTTCGTGGCGGTAACATCCCAGCTCACCGTTGTAGAGGCGTTAATCTGCGCAACCACGCCTGCGCTGTATAGCACTGCCGTCACAGCGATACCCGATATGCTTTTTTTCATCTATAGCGCCTTTTTATCCAAAATATTCACTGATCTGAAACGGGATAAAGCCATATCGGTATCGCAGATGGCTTCTGTGTAATATCAAACATCCTGTAGAAATAAATCCCGGCTATCTTTTCACTGATTTTCATGCGCTAAGGGCCCCGTCTTTAGCAGACAGGCAATAAGGTCTGCGCTCTGTCACATTGCAGCGTAATGAAATAGATATTTAAATAATCACTGGTATTTCAGCATTTGCTCCCGAAGGGCGATAACCGGTTTACCGCAGGCACATCATTTTGGTTATCGACAAGTGTAGTAAAGCCTGACGGATAAATAAAAATGCCGATCGCCGCACACAGATGCAGGCGCGTGAATTACATGCTAAGGTGCTCCGTTACCGGGCAGTAGAGTCCTGTTCACAACCAGATGAAACAGCAGCGCATCGTCACGCGGGAAAAATGATTGTCTGTTGCTGACACGGAACCGGAGCAGACGCCAGACAATATACGCGCCGGTAACATCATACCGCCCGCAATCCCTCCGTCAGCGGAAAAACGCGACGGATAGTGTCGTAATCTATT
Source organism: Entomohabitans teleogrylli (assembly GCF_001484765.1). GTDB lineage: Bacteria > Pseudomonadota > Gammaproteobacteria > Enterobacterales > Enterobacteriaceae > Entomohabitans > Entomohabitans teleogrylli. The sequence goes on from NZ_KQ947379.1 coordinate 204,602, forward strand.
ACGGAGCCAGGCTGTAATCGCGCCATGACCGATCTGTTCATTCCTGACCAACCCTTTCATGACGATTTTTTGTCCGGCGCCAGCGGCCATATCGCGATGGCGTCACAGGCGCGCTATTGTGAAATACGCTTCGACCGCACCCGATATCATGACGCGCTGTACCGCCAGTATGCCATCGACTACCCGCAAAACATCCGCCAGGCGGTAGTAAAAAGAAAAGCGGAATATCTGGCCGCGCGCTACGGCTGCGCGCTGTTGCTACGGGAGGCTGGCGCGCCGCACACGCGGGTCGCCAGCGGCGCCAACCGCCAGCCGCTGTGGCCGCCGGGATTCTGTGGCGCGATAACCCACAGCAAAGACCGGGCGCTGGTGGTCATCGCCCCGCTCAGCGCCGGCCTGTATCCCGGCGTGGATATCGAATTCTGCGCGCCGCAAACGCTGGAAACCATTGCACAAGAAATCACTACCCCGCAAGAGTTGCGCTACCTGAAGCAAGGGCCTGGCGGGCCGGAGATGGCGCTGCTACTGGCCTTCAGCGCCAAGGAGAGCCTGTTTAAATCCCTGTGGCCGCAGGTCGGGCGGTTCCTGAATTTCACCAGCGCCAGTGTGGTGGCGATAGCGCCGCAGCGCCGGGAATTCACTTTGCAACTTAACGAAGCGCTTAGCGCCGCCCTGCCCGCCGGCCGCTGCTTTTATGGCCATTACCGGCAGGACGACAGCGCTATCACTACGCTGATCCTGTAACGTGTCCGGCTACAGAGTCGGCGTCGGGGTGGGATACATATTGCCTGCCAGCGGCGGCTAAGCAATTCAACACCAGCCGGCCTGGCAGACGGTGTGCCGGGCACGCCTGGGTTCAGTGATTAGCGGAAGGAAGGTGAATATCACTACCGGCCAGTGTGCCCATAACGTTGTACATCGCACAAGCGGCATCAAGCAGCGGCATGGCCAGCGCCGCGCCGCTGCCCTCGCCGAGGCGCATCTCCATATTCAGATACGGCGTCATGCCAAGATGCTGTAAAGCAATGAGCGATCCCTTCTCCGCCGATAAATGCGAGGCAATCAGATACTGACGAGCGCCGGGTGCGATACGGCAGGCCGCCAGCGCCGACGCATAAGACAGGAAACCATCCAGCACCACCGGCAAGCCGCAGGACGCCGCGCCAAGTATCGTTCCCGCCATCCCCACCAGGTCGAATCCCCCCACTTTCGCCAGCACATCAATCCCGTCGCTGGCGTCCGGCCGGTTAGCGGCGATCGCCCGCTGCACCACACGCACTTTATGGTGCAGTTGCTGGTGGGGAAAATTAGCGCCAATGCCAACCACCTGCTGCGGGTCACTGTCGGTCAGCACGCTCACCAGAGCCGCCGCCGGAGTGGTATTGGCAATCCCCAGCTCGCCGGTACCAAACACCCTGATCCCCTGCGCCGCCCGCGAACGCGCCAGATTCGCGCTATCGAGCAACAGTTTCTCCGCGTCCTGGCGGCTCATCGCCGGGCCGGCGGCAATATTGGCGCATCCCCGGGCGATCTTCAGGCTGGTCACGCCGGGCAAAAGATCGCCGTCGATACCGATATCCACCACTTCCACCGCCACGCCGGCCTGGCGCGCCAGCGCGCAAACTCCGGTCAGGCCGCGCGTCATATTGCACGCCTGAATCCAGGTCACCGCCCGCGGCGTGACGGCGACGCCTTCATCAAACACCCCGTGATCGGCGCACATCACCAGGATAAGCTTGTCGGCAACCGCCAGTTTACCGCCAAGCCCCGGCATTCCGGCCAGTTGCAGCGCCAGAGTTTCCAGGCGCCCCAGACTCCCCGGCGGCTTCAGCAGGCCGTCAATATGCTGCTGCGCAGCGTCCATGGCCGCCCGGTCAATAGCCGGAATCGCCTCTATCAGTGAAGCCAGTGTCTGCATGATTCTTTTACTCCATCTGGCCGGCTCACAGCAGAGCCAGCAGGAAAATAACTTCACCCAATTCGATTGCCGCCCCAAGGGTATCGCCGGTCTGCCCGCCCAGCGTGCGCCTCAGCCCCCAGGCCAGCAGCATAATCAACGCCAGCGTCGCCGCCATGGCGAACAGTCCCCTGACGGACAGCAGCGCGGTGCACAGCCCCGCGCCAGGTAGCAGCACCAGTACCGCCTGGCGCCCGGTCACCTTGCCAATAAACAGATTACCGAGGCCATTTTCCCGGGCATACGGCTGGCGATACATCAGCATCACCACGGCGCTGCGCCCGGCGACGCAGGCCGCCGCCAGCGCCGGCAACATCTGAGTGCCGCGCACCGCCAGTTCGCTGAGCAGCACAATTTTCCCTACCAGCACAAACACCAGCGCCAGCCCACCGTGGGTTCCCAGCCGGCTGTCGCGCATAATCTCCAGCATCCGTTCCCGGGTACGGACGGAAAAGATCCCGTCGCAGGTATCCGCCAGCCCGTCAAGATGAAAGCCGCCGGTCAGCAGCGCCAGCGCCAGCACCGCGGCAAAGGCCGCCACCGGCGCCCCGCCGCCCGGCGCTACCATCACAAAGACCAGCCCGCTCAGCGCGCCAAGAATCATCCCCGCCAGCGGAAACGCCACAATGGTGCGCTGATACTGGTCAATCTCCAGCCCGCGGTACCAGCGCGCCGGCACCGGCAGTCGGCTGATAAACGACAGCGCGGCGCACAGTAATTTGATCATTTAATTTTCACTCCAATCCCGCTGACCACCAGCCAGACTTCGTCCGCCGCCCGGGCCAGCCGTTGATTCACTCGCCCGGCGATATCGCGGAAATGACGCGCCAGACGATTTTCCGGCACAATCCCCATCCCCACTTCGTTGGTAACCAGCACCACCGGCGACGGGCAGCGGGCGCAGGCCGCCAGCAGGAGTTCAATCTGGCACTGAATCCCGGCTTCCGCGGCGGTGAAGTCCCACTCCGCCTCCGGACGATCGCCGAAGAAGTCGAACAGCAGATTGCTGATAAGCGTGGTGATACACTCCAGCAGCACCGCCTCCCGGGGATCGTTATCCGCGCCAATTACCCGCTGCAGGTCCTGCCACCGCTCTACGGTGCGCCAGTGAGCGGGGCGACTCGCTTTATGGTGCGCCACCCGGGCCGCCATCTCATCATCAAAAATTTGCGAGGTGGCGATATACAGCACCCGCTCGCCGGCCTCGCTCACCAGACGCTCGGCATGGCCGCTCTTACCGCTGCGTGCGCCGCCGGTAACCAGAATCATAAATCTTGCTCCTGATGCTCGCGCATAATCTGGTAAATCCTTTCAATATCAATATGCTGACGCATCGCGTCAGCCAGTTGGTCAAACTGGCGCGCTTTATGGCCGGCATAATCCAGCACTTCGCCCTGCCACGCCGCCATCCCCTTACGCTGGCGCAAATTGTCCAGCAGCGAGCGGGTAAAGGCGCCATTATCAAACAAACCGTGTAAATAGCAGCCCGCCGCCAGGCCATCGTCGCTCACCGCGCCGTCCGACACCGCGAGCTGGCCGTGGAACAGCCTGAGCAGCGGCCGCGCCTGGCTGCCGCGTACCGTTTCTCCCATATGAATCTCATAGCCGCTGACCGGATGCGCCACGGCGCTGCCGACAATCCCCGGCAGCCCGTCGAGCGCATGGCCGCGCACCAGCGTGGTCACTTTTTCGCTGGCGAAACGGGTCACCACATCCAGCAGCCCCAGCCCGGCCCCTTCGCCAAGACCGGACTCCACGTCATCGATAATCTGTCTGCCAAGCATCTGATAACCGCCGCAAATGCCCAGTACCGGCGTCCCCTGACGGTGCTGTTCCAGCAACGCCTGCGCCAGGCCGCTGGCCCGCAGCCACTGTAAATCGCCAAGGGTATTTTTACTGCCGGGCAACAACAGCAAATCGGCGCCGGACAGTTCGTGGGGATGGGTGACATAACGCAATCGCACGTCTGGCTGGGCCGCCAGGGCGTTAAAATCGGTGAAATTCGCGATATGCGGAACCTGAATTACCGCAATATCCAGCGCCTGGCTGACGGCATCGCGGTATTTCCCGCGCTGGAGCGCCACGCCGTCCTCATCTTCGAGATCGATATCCAGCCACGGCATGACCCCCACCACCGGCACGCCGGTCAGCGCCTCTATCTGGGCAATCCCCGGCGTCAGCAGCACCAGGTCGCCGCGAAATTTATTGATGATCACCCCTTTCACCCGCCAGCGCTCATGCGCCTGAAGCAACGCCAGCGTACCGTAAATCGCGGCAAACACCCCGCCGCGATCGATATCCGCCACCAGGATCACCGGGCAGCAGGCCAGTTCCGCCATGCCCATATTCACGATATCGCGATCGCGCAGGTTAATTTCCGCCGGGCTGCCGGCCCCCTCCAGCACCATAATTTGCTGTTCCTCCGCCAGGCTGCGGTAGACGCTGCGCACCTGCTCGCGCAGTTGCGGCTTATAGTCGTGGTAGCTGAGCGCATCCATATTGCTGGCGACTTTACCCATCAGCACCACCTGCGCCTGACGATCGCTGGTGGGTTTGAGCAGCACCGGATTCATGCGCACGTCGGGGGCGATACCGGCCGCTTCGGCCTGGAAAATTTGCGCCCGCCCCATCTCTTTGCCATCTGGCGTGATACCGGAATTGAGCGCCATATTCTGCGATTTAAACGGCGCGCAGCGCCAGCCGTCCTGGTAAAAAATACGGCACAGCCCTGCCGTCAGTACACTTTTCCCGACGTCAGAGGCGGTGCCCTGTAACATCACTGCCAGGCTCATGAGACCTCCTGATGGCTACGCCCGAAATGGGCATAAAGTTCCTGTTCGCTACGATACAGCGGAAGTCCCGCCAGAGCGTGGAGTTTCACCAGCCACGGCTGAACCAGCCCGGCCTGCTCCAGCATGCGCTGCTGGCTAAACACCTCCTGCGGCGTACCGGAGGCCAGCACCGCGCCGTGGCGCAGCACGTGAACGCCATCGCACACCTCGTAAATCAAATCGATATCATGGCTGGAGATCACCACCCGTTTGCCCTGCCGGGCGATACGGCGGATAATCTCCATCATCTGGCGGCGCCCGGCGGGATCCAGCCCGGCGGTCGGTTCATCGAGCAGCAGATAGTCCGCCTGCATCACCAGCGCCCCGGCAATCGCCACACGCTTCTTCTGGCCGTGGCTGAGAAACTGAATCGGCTGCTGGCGAAACGCCCCGGCGTCCACCAGCTCAATGGCCTGCGCCAGGCGGCGGGCGATTTCCGGCTCCGGCACCCCAAGATTACGTAGACTGAAGGCGATATCGCTGTCGATATCGGTATAAAACAGCTGCTGATCGGGATCCTGAAATACCGTGGTCACCTGGCGGCGCAAGGCGATAAGCCCCTGCTTGCTGTAGTCCAGCGGCCTGCCCTGCCACACGACGCGGCCCTGCTGCGGACGCAGCAGCCCGCACAGATTCATAAACAGCGTCGACTTGCCGCAGCCGTTGGCGCCGACCAGACCGGTCACCGGATATTGGGCAAAATCGAGGCTAATATCCCGCAGCACCGGCTGATCCTGATACTGAAAATACAGGCCCTGAGTGGCCAGCATGGCAGATCCTTACAGGTGAAAATCCCCCTGAAATAATTTAACTTCCAGCGCCGTGACCATCTGCTGGTAGCGCGCCATTACCCGGGAAAACAGCATACCCACCAGCATCGCCAGCGAGCGATAACCGCCCGGCAGAGTACGGTAGCCGAAACGCAGCGTCTGCGCCCGGTGAATCGCCAGCGCTTCATCAAGCAGAATAAAAATAAACCGCCAGGTAAGCAGAATCTGCTCGGTCAGCAGGCGCGGTACCCGGCAGAGCTGCAACAGCCTAATCATCTGGTTAAACGGTAGATTGAGCACCAGCCAGAACGTGGCCGACAGCGCCGCCAGACTGCGCCACAGGGTCTGGTTGGCCATCTCCAGTCCGGCGGCGGTGATCCCCAGCGCTACATTGCCCAGCGACAGACTCCACAGCATCCCCTGCGGCTGGCGCGAAACACTGAACAGAATCGTGATGGTCCCGAGCAGCAGAAATCCCAGCGGCAGCGCCAGCCAGCGTAACCAGCGCCCGGGAGTGACCCGCAACATCCAGCAACTGACTCCGCCAGTCACCGCCGCCAGCGCCCCCTGTGCGGCGGGCGGCAACGCCATCGCCAGCGCCATCAGCAGGATCCACAGCGCGAACTTGAGCCGCGGATCCCGATCGCGCCAGCGGCTGCGGGCGCTGATTTTATCAATGCTCAGCATGCTGGCCGCGCCTGCCGCGGTAGTAGCCGAGTATATAGAAAATCACCGCCGCGCCGATCGATCCCTGCAGGGTAAACAGCAGACTTTCGATCTCCCCGCTGGCCGGTTCATAGAGCGGTTCGAACCACGGCTGATAATCCGGCGCAATGGCCATGATCTGCTGCTCCGCCTCACCGTCGGAGCCGCCAAACTCGCCGCCGTGATCGATGAAAAACGGCACAATCATCAGGGCCGCCACCAGCCCCAGCAAAATCAGCGTCTTTTTCATTTCATATTCCCCGCGCGGTAATGAGCTGGCGTTTGGTTAACTGGTCATAAATCAGTACTGTCAACAGACCTTCGGCAATCGCCACCGGGATCTGCGTCAGGCAGAAAATCCCCATAAACTTGGCCATCGCACCAGCGGCGCCGGACTGCGGATCGGGAAACGCCGCGCCGAGCTGTAGCGAGGTAACAAAATAGGTCATCAGATCCGCCGTCATGGCGCACAGGAATACCGCCACATCGCTGCGCAGCCCGGATTTACGCGCCAGCCGCCACACCAGATAACCAGCCACCGGCCCGATCACCGCCATCGACATGCCGTTAGCGCCGAGGGTGGTTAACCCGCCATGAGCCAGCAGCAGCGCCTGGAACAACAGCACGATGGCGCCGAGGGTTGCCACCACCCCGGGGCCAAACAGGATCACCGCCAGCCCGACGCCGGTAGGATGCGAACAACTGCCGGTCACCGAAGGTATTTTCAGCGCCGAAAGCACAAAGATAAACGCCCCGCACAGCGCCAGCAGCACCTTCTGATGACTGTCCTGCTGGACAATCTGGCGCAGACGCACCAGCCCGTACCACAGGCACGGCAGGAACAGCACCCACCAGGCCAGCGCCCACAGCGGGGGTAAAAAGCCTTCCATAATGTGCATCGCGAACGCATCGTCGGGAACCGCCAGCATCAGCAGCCCCAGACCCAGCCCCGAAAAAGAGAGGCGTTTCAACTGTTGTTCCATAATCCTTCCCCTGTCGCTTATGACGGTCGGTCATGCCTGGCCGCGGTTCACCAGAATGGTGGAAAAATAGGCCAGCGGCTGGTCGTCGCTCACCGCGGCCAGATCCCGCCAGCACTGCTCCTCCGGCAGAGTCGCTTCTGTCATCATCACGGCGTATTCCAGTAATCCAAGGCGCGCCAGCAGCGCTTTGACCGCCGGGAAACGCCGGTACACCTTCATCAGCACCACGCACTCATGCTGCCTGAGCGCCTGCTCCAGCGCCGCCTCGCCGGCGGTACAGGAGACGATCGCCAGCGACTGTTGTTCCATCGCCAGCGGCAGTTGCGCCGCGGCGGCAATCGCGGCGAAGGAGGTCACCCCGGGGACAATCTCCAGCCACGGCACGCGCCCGAGGCGCTGGAACAGAAATACCCAGGTGCTGAACAGCATGGCGTCGCCGAGGGTGATAAAACCGACCCGCTTTCCGGCCGCCACTTCGTGGCGCAGCGCGGCGCTAATCTCATCCCACACCGCGGTTTTTTCCTCGCTGTCGGCGCTCATCGGAAAATGGCAGGTGCGCACATCAGTCTGTGGGCCGAGATAGTCGCGGGCGATACTCAGCGCGACGCTCTCCCCACCGCGGCGTCCCGCCGGGGCATACAGCACATCCAGCGTGGCGATAATGCGTGCGGCGCGTACGGTGATCAGATCGCTGGCTCCCGGCCCGACGCCCAGCGCATAGAGTCTTCCGCTCATGCCACCTCCAGACAGGCGTCGCTCAGCGCCTGCTGCAAATGATCGCTGAACATGGCGCGAATCGCCGGGTTTTCCCCCAGCCCCTGCAGCCAGGGCCGGGCGTCAATACCGGCGCGGGCGAAGCGGGTTTTCCACGAATCTTCTTCATCCGAGGCCATATCGTTGATGGCGTGATCGCCGGCCACCAGCATCAGGGGCATCAGGTGTACCCGACGCACCTCCTGGCGGCGCAGGCTATCGATCAACACCTCAATTTCCGGGTAACTTTCCACCGCGCCGACGCGCATCGGCAGCCCGCGCGCCGTCATCAGATGATCGAGGCAGGCGTAGGCGGCGAAAGCGTGGTGGCTGGCGCCGTGTCCCATAAACACCACCTGCTCCCCGGCCGCCAGCGGCGGTAGCTGCTGCTGTAGCGCGGTAAGCAGGGTTTCATAATCCGCAAAGCCGCTGAGCAGCGGCGCGCCAATCACCAGACGCTGAAACTGACCGCGCAGTTCGGCAACCTGACGGACGATTTTTTCGTATTCATCGCCGTTGATGATATGCAGCGACTGAATCGCCACATCCTGATATCCCAGCGCCGCCAGGCGGCGCAGCGCCTGCTGCGGGTTGTCGATGTCGAGGTTGTCGCGCTGTTTCAGCTTGCGAATAATCATGCCGGAGGTAAATGCCCGGAACAGATGCCGATCCGGGCAACGGGCCGCCAGCGCATTTTCGCAGGCGGTAATGTTCTTCTCACGGGTATCGTGATAGCTGGTGCCAAAGCTGATCACGAGCAGGGCTTTCTTCATCTATTTCTCCTGAGCATCCGCCGCGGGATGCGGGTTATTTTTCGCCGCCAGCCACTCGCGCAGACAGCGAGCGAAATCCTCCTGGCTCTCCAGCAACGCCGCCCCCGACGCCTCGTCCGGCGGACGGGTCAGCACAATGCACGGGATGTTCAGCGCCAGACAGGGGCGCACTTTTTCCAGAAATCCCCCCTCGCTGCCGGACTCTTTGGTGATCACCACATCGGCCCGACATTGCTGATAAAAGACCTGATTAAACGCGGCGCTGAACGGCCCGCACAGAGCATAAATCTGTTCGACGCCCAGCCCGGAAGCTTCACACTGCGCCAGCGCCTGTGCGGTAGGCAGCACCCGCGCCAACAGAGTTTTATCCGCCAGTCCCTGGCGCCAGCGGGCCAGATCTTTGCTGCCGGTGGTTAACAGCACCCGCGGTCCGCAAGCGCTGGCCAGCCGGCAGGCCTCTTCTATCGATGTCGCCCGGTGCAACAGCGGGCTGTCGATAACCTCCAGTTGCCCCGGCCGCTGATAGCGGTGCAGGCGGATCCCCAGTTGCCGGCAGGCCAGGCGGGCGTTACGGCTCACGACCTCGGCGTAGGGATGCGAGGCGTCAATCACCCAGCGCACCCGGTGTTCCCGCAGCCACATCACCATTTGTGGGCCATCCATGCGCCCGCTGCGTATCGTACCGCGCAGCCCAGCGGCCATTTGTCGACCCGCCGGCGTGGCCACCGACAGGGTGTAATCCACCCCGGCCTCGTCCAGCATCCGGCATAGCTGGCGGGCGTCGCTGGTGCCGCCAATCACCAGCACCGGCGCCGTCACAGTTGGTAGCCTCGCGGGGTGATCATCAGGCCATCGCGCAGATAGGTGGCCTGATTGCCGACAATCACCAGGCTGGTCATGTCTACCGGCGCAAAGTCCATCTCGCCGAGGGTCGTCAGCCATTTTTCCTGCTTTTTACGGCCGGCGGCTTTGACTACCCCGACCGGGGTCTGCGGATCCTTACTTTCCAGCAGCAGTTCAAAAGCGCGCGCCAGATGCCCTTCCCGCCCACGACTGCGCGGGTTATAAAAGCAGATAACAAAATCCGCCTGCCCGGCGGCGGTGATACGTTTTTCAATCACCGGCCACGGGGTCAGCAGATCGCTTAAGCTGATATGGCAGAAGTCGTGCATCAGCGGCGCCCCGAGCAGCGATGCGGCGGCAATACTGGCGGTAATCCCCGGCACCAGCCGCACCTCCAGATCCAGTTGCTGACGCGTCACTATCTCCAGCACCAGCCCGGCCATGCCGTATATCCCGGCGTCGCCGCTGCTGATCAGGGCGACATTTTTACCCTCCAGCGCCAGATCGATGGCGGTCTGGCAGCGCTCAATCTCTTTGCACATGCCGGTTTTGATCACCTGCTTATCACCGCTCAACCCCTTCACCAGGTGGGTATAGGTTTTGTAGCCGACGATCACTTGCGCCTGTTCCAGCGCCGCGATCGCTTCGCTGGTCATCATGGCCTGCGAACCCGGGCCAATACCGATAACGCTCAACATGAATGGGAAACTCCTAAAGTAATGGTGACGCCCTGTTGACGCAGGGTTTCGCCCACCAGTTGGCCGTCGCTCATTAACCAGGCTACCGGTCGCGAAACGCTACTCACCCCGACGGTCTGGCGCACAAACGCCGAACCGGCGAAACGATGCTCGTGGCGCCGCAGTTCATCGACGCTGAAAATCTCAAAAGGTACCCGGTGGCACAGAGCGAGCTGGTTGAGCGCCGGCTCATCTTTTTTCAGCGCCACGCTGCCAATGGCCCGCAGCGCCAGCGGATCGATATGATTGGCGTTAAATTGCTGGCGCAACAGCGCCACCAGGGTTTGCAGCGAGGTGGCGCGCCGGCAGCCAATGCCCGCCACCACCCGCCGCGGCACCAGGCGGAACAGCGGAACCGACGCCGCCAACGGCAGGTCGCTCAGAGTGACGCATACCAGCGCCGCCAGCCCGTCCAGCTGGCGCAGCGAGGCCACCGGGATAAAACCGCGGGTGTCGCAGCGTTCGGCATCCCCGGCCAGCGCCGGATCCCACCACAGGCCGACGCGCTTCCCGCTCACCAGCATGTGGTTGACGGTCTTCACCGCCTGGCGGAAATCCCGCATATCGGCATCCAGTTGGGTGGCCAGCACGTCCAGCGCCGCCAGTTGGTTAACGTCAGTAGCGGTGGTGATCACCGGATCGGCGCCCAGCACCCCGGCCAGATAGCGGGTCAACGCGTTGGCGCCGCCGACGTGGCCGGAAAGCAGGCTGATAACATGCTGACCGCGCTCATCGATCACCACCACTGCCGGGTCGGTCAGTTTGTCGTTAACCAGCGGCGCAATCACCCGTATCGTCAGGCCGGTGGCGCCCACCACAATCAGCGCCGAATAACTGTGAAACGCCTCACGCACCGTTTGGGCGAAACTGCCGTTAAACGGCATAAAACCCGGCTCCAGCAACTTATCGCTGGTGAAGCAGGTCAGCGGCAGCGCCGCCTGCAACCGCCGGGCCAGCGCCACGCCGCCGGGGGTCAGGCAGAACAGGGCGATGGATTCAGGAGTGACGGTATTCATGGCTAAACTCCGCGTCGTACAGTTTTGAATAGTGGTACTCCGCGCCGAGGAACGGCCCCACCAGAATCAGGGCGGTTTTGCGGATCCCGGCGGCGCGCACCTGGTCGCTGATGTCGCTGAGGGTGCCGCGCAAAGTCTGGCTATCCGGCCAACTGGCCTTGTAGACCACCGCCACCGGGGTATCCGCCGGATAACCGCCGGCGATCAACTGTTCCGCCACCCGGTTAATTCGCTGTACCGAAAGATAAATCGCCATCGACGTCTGGTGGGCGGCAAAAGCGCCAAGGGTCTCCTTCGGCGGCATCGGCGTGCGCCCGGCAATACGGGTGATGATCAGGCTCTGGGACACCTCCGGCACCGTATACTCAATACCGAGCTGCGCCGCGGCGCCCTGGAATGCGCTGACCCCGGGCACCACCTGCCAGCCGATACCGCGCCGTTTCAACTCCTCGCTCTGCTCGCGAATTGAGCCATACAGCGACAGATCGCCAGTCTGCAGGCGCACCACCAGCTTGCCGGCCTGCACGCCCCGGACCATCAAATCGATAATCTGTTCCAGATGCAGAACGGCGCTGTCGTGGCATTCGGCCTGCGGCGGGCAATAGTTAAGGAGATCAGGGTTAATCAGCGAGCCGGCGTAAATCACCACCTGGGCCTGCTGTAGCAAGCGGTAGCCTTTGAGGGTGATCAGCTCGCAATCCCCCGGACCGGCGCCGACGAACCACACGCAGCGAGTGTCAAAAGGTTGATTCATGATGTCCCCTCCTGAGGCAGGAAATAACAAAAGTGGCATTATTCGGTTTGAAATAGTGGCCGCTGCCCAGCGCGGTCAGCGTGGCGCTCTGAATCTGCTGGCAATCCAGTTCCGCCACCGGGCAGTGCGCCAGATGTTGCAGAGCGCCGGACAGGTTCTCCTGCAGAATAAATGTCATCACCAGCCGCCCCCCCTCCACCAGGTGCGCCAACGCCCAGTCGATAAGTTGGGTCAGGTGGCCGCCGCTGCCGCCGATAAAGATTGCCTGCGCCTGTTCGTTGATCTCCAGCGGCGCCACACCATTGATTACGCGCAGAGTGCGGCAGTCGAAATAGGCCATGTTTTGCTCCAGCAGCGCCAGCGCCCGGGGATTACGCTCAATGGCAATCACCCGCAGTTGCGGATAGCGCAGCGCCGCCTCCAGTGCCACGCTGCCGGTACCGGCGCCGACGTCAATCATCAGTTGTGCCCGGTGTAGTTCCAGCCTTGAGAGCGCCAGCGCCCGCACCGCCTCTTTGGTCATCGGCACCTGCTGACCGCGCAGAAATAGTTCATCTTTCATCGAGGATCACCACCACGTTCATCTCCCAGCCTGGCGCCACCTGCTGTGGCGCAAGCCGGTGAATACGTTCATTGTCCTGCGCCAGGTTCTCACCGATGATCAGCGTGCGCGACAGCCCGCGGCGCATGATTTCACGGGCAATCTGATACGGGCCGATAAGCTGATCGGTGACCATCGCCACCCGCGGATGGCCCAGCAGCCAGTCAAAATCGGGCTGGCGTCCGTGACTGCTGGTCATCAATAAGTCGTTCATCGCTACTCCGGCGCGGGCGCACAGATACTGAATGGCGCTGATGCCGGGAATAATGCGGACCCGATCGGCGCCAAAATGGCTGACCAGACGGTTGCCGATGCCGTACAACAGCGGATCTCCGGAAGCCAGCACCACCACGCGCTGCGCCAGGCGCCGCTCCAGCCACGCCAGCAGCCCCTCAATATCGGCATCCAGCAGCCGGGTTTGCGCGCCTGAACCGGCAAACAGCGCCAACTGTCGTCGCCCGCCCACCAGAATTTCCGCCTGCGCAATGGCCTGGCGCGCCGCGTCGGTCAACAGCGCCGGCGTTCCCGGGCCAATACCCGCGACGATCAACATCTCAACGCCCCGACAATGTCCGCCAGCGGGCGGTTACTGCCCAGCAACTGGCTATCAAAGGAAAACAGCACCGCGTCGCAGCGCGGCGGCTGGCGGGTATAGCGCAACATTTCGCCCACCCGCAGACAGATACGCTGCGCCAGCCGGGTATACACCGCCTGCCAGCCGCCGGCGTCGATAACCTCCAGCGCCGCTTCGGTGGTGGTGCATTCGCTGACCGCCAGCAACAGCGCCCGGGGCGCCCCCATCAGCGCCAGATGGGCCACCAGGGTTTCCATCCGCCCATCGGCGATATGGCTGTGGGTATGAAAAATCCCGGCCGCCACCTTCACCAGTTTGCCCGGGTGGCCTATCAGGACGATATGCTGAAATCCCAGCCGTACCGCTTCCTCAATCATGTAGCCGACAAAATTGCTCATGGTGACCACCATGTCGCCATCCAGTTGTAACTGCTCGCGAACAAAGCGCTCGCCGTGGTTGCCCGGCACCAGAATGATTCTGTCCAGCCCGGCGGCGCGCTTCATCTCCAGCTCAATCGCCAGCGAACGTTTCCAGCTCTCTTCGGACATTGGCGTCACAATGCCGGTGGTGCCGATAATCGAAATCCCCCCCTCAATCCCCAGCCGCGCGTTGTAGGTTTTTTTGGCCCGTTCCTGCCCTTCCGGGGCAAAAATCTCCACTTCCGCCCCGCGCCCCGGTCCGATAACCTCGCGCACCGCGGCCTCGATAGTCTGGCGCGGCGTGCGGTTGATGGCGGCGCTGCCCACCGGCAGCCCGACGCCCTGGCGGGTGACGGTCCCCACGCCGTCACCGCCGCGCAGCGCAATCTCGCCGCTGTCATTAAGGGTGACCCGGGCAAAGATCAGCATGCCGTGGGTAGCGTCCACATCATCGCCGCCGTCTTTGCGGATAGCCGCCACCGCCTGTTGTCCGGCAATATGCGGCTGCTCGACGTTAAGACACAGCGTGACGCCGGACGGCGTGACAATCGACACCTGGCGGATAAGATGCTGGCGCAACACCATCAGGGCCGCCACCCGCGCCGCCGCCGTGGCGCACGACCCGGTGGTGTATCCCTTGCGATACGCCCTGCCATGGTGCCAGACGCTGTCCAGTGTCTGTTGGCTCATGCTTCCTCCTGCAGACGGTAGAGCAGCGCATTGACGATCGCCGCCGCCACATTACTCCCCCCTTTACGCCCCCGGGCGGCAATCCCGGTCACGCCGCTGTCGATCAGCGCCTGCTTTGACTCTTCGGCCCCCACAAACCCCACCGGCACCCCCACAATGCCGACCACTGAACGCAGATGGACCTGATGTTCCAGCAGGCGAAACAGCGCGGTAGGCGCATTGCCGAACACAAAAATTTTCTCCCCCGGTTCGCTGACCGCCAGATCCACCGCCGCCATCGAACGGGTTATTCCCTGGCGCTGCGCCTGCTCCGCCACCCGCGCATCGGCGACATAGCAGCGGCACACCCCGTCATAGCGGGCGAGACGGGTTTTATTAATGCCAGACAGCGCCATGGTGGTATCGGTATATATGGCGCAGCCGCGGCGCAGGCCGTCGCTCAGGCGCGCCAGGGCGTCCGGGGAAAACCACAGAAGATCCAGCCAGTCAAAGTCGGCGGTGGTGTGGATCACCCGCTTGATCACCGCCTCCTGCAGCGCGTCGCGAAAGCGAAAATGCGGATACTCCCGGGCGATAATCTCGCCAATAATGGCAAAGCTCTGCGCTTCGATAGCCTGTGGCTGCTGTAGGTATTGCATGGCCCTGTCCTTATTCAGTTCGGCGACAGCATGTTGTACTGTCGCAGCGTTGCCCGGTCTGCCGCCGGCAAGCCGGAGACGCCATTGACGAATGACGCCCGTTAAGCGCCGAACCACGGTTTGCGGCCCGACCCGCCGTTGTCTATCCCCCTGCCAGCCCCCAGCGCAGCGCGGCGAACAGCGCCAGCGCCAGCCCGGCGGCAACCATCATCAAACGCACTGCCCGCGGAATATCGGCGATCTCCACCTCGCGGGTCGCCTCGCCAATCCACGGTTTTTCCACCCGTTCGCCAAAATAGTCATTCGGCCCGCCGAGACGGATCCCAAGGGCGCCGGCGACGGTGGCTTCCGGCCACGCACAGTTGGGGCTACTGTGCTGGCGGCGGTCGCGCCAGCCAGTGCGCAGCGCCCGGCGCGCGTCAAAACCGCTGAGCGCCGCGGCGACGCTCAGCAACAGCCAGCTCAGGCGCGCCGGAATAAAATTAGCCACATCGTCAAGGCGTGCGGATACACAGCCGATAGCCCGATACTGTTCATTTTTGTAGCCCACCATCGAATCGAGGGTGTTGACCGCTTTGTAGGCCATGGCCAGCGGCGCGCCGCCGAGCATCAGGAAAAACAGCGGCGCGATAACCCCGTCCACGCTGTTTTCCGCCACGGTCTCCACCACTGCCCGGGTAATCTGCGGCTTTTCCAGCGCCGCGGTATCGCGCCCGACAATCCACGCCAGTTTCTGGCGGCTTTCCGTGAGACTGCCGCCGCGCAGCGCCTGCTCCACCTCCCGGGCGGCATCGCCGAGGCAGCGCCCCGCCAGGGTGGTGAAAATCATCCACACTTCCACCACCACGCCGAACCACGGGTGAATCCGCCACGCCAGCGTCAGTACGCCCCACGCTGTCGCCCAGGTGACGCCCACGACCACCAGCCACAACACCCCACCGCCGATAAACAGCCCACGCTCGCTGACGCAGACCCGGCGAATAGCACGTTGCACGACGCTAATCAGCGCGCCGATCCAGCGTACCGGATGCGGCCAGCGCGGCGGATCGCCAATCACCAGATCGCACAGCCAGGCGACAAACCACGGCAACAGCGTCATCGCCGGCTCCTTGCCGCGGCAAACCAGCGGTTCAGCAGCGTCGGGCGCTGAGCGAAGTGCAAATGCAGGTAGCTGCCGAGGGTATTTCCTACCTGCCAGCCCCCCTGCCAGTTGCGCAACACCGCGCCGTCGCGGGTTTTGCGGCAGTCGAAAACCGCCGACTGGCGGGGAGTAAAATCGGAGTAATGGAATTCATGGCCGCGCAGGGTCTCACCGGCCTCCGCCAGCAGCGTGGTCTGGCGAGCGGTGGCTTCGCAGTAGCCGAAGCGGGTTAACCGTTCGCCCATATGGCTGTTGCCGGGCAGCACCCCGGCCATCAGAAAGGTCTGCTCATGCCGGTCGGTTAGCATATCGCCGAGGTACATCAGTCCCCCGCATTCGCCGTAGACTGGCACTGCGCGCCGGTGCGCTGCGCGAACGGAATCCAGCATGGCGCGGTTTGCCGCCAGACGCCCGGCGTACAGTTCCGGATAGCCGCCGCCGAACCACACCATGTCGCAGGGTGGCAGGGCTTTGTCATGCAGCGGGCTGAATGGGCACAGCCGTACTCCGCTGTGCTCAAACAGATCCAGCGCATCGGGATAGTAAAAATGGAAGGCTTCATCGCGGGCGATGGCGAGAGTCAACCCCTGCGCCAGCGCCGGATCAGGTAGTTGCGGCATTTCACCAGATGGCATTCGGGCCAACCGGGTCAGCGCCAGCAGACGATCGATGTCGAGGGTGCGGGCCAGTCGGGCGGCAAAATCCCGCCACGGCTGCAGGTTTGGACGGCTTTCACTGGCGCTGACCAGCCCGAGATGGCGCGACGGCAGCGCAATGTCGTCCATCACCGGCACCCGACCGAGTACCGGCAGCCCGCAGTAACGCTCAATGGCGGTTTTCAACAGCTGATAATGGCTATCGCTGTTGACCCGGTTAATGATCACCCCGGCAATAGACAGCGTCGGGTCGAACTGGCGAAACCCCAGCACCGTGGCGGCGATAGACGTAGAAACCGCCTTACCGTCCACCAGCAGAATCACCGGGCAACCGAGCTGTTTCGCCAGCGCGGCGCTGCTGCAGTAATCAGGGTCGCTGCCGTAGCCGTCATAGAGCCCCATCGCCCCTTCAATCAGGGCGACGTCCGCATGGCGCATCGCCTGGCGAAACAGAGCATTAAGGGTGGCGGCGGGCAACATAAAACTGTCGAGATTACGCGAGGGGGTGCCTGAAATGGCGCTGTGCCAGCCGCTGTCGAGGTAATCCGGGCCGACTTTGAAGGGCTGAACGCGCATGCCGAGCTGCCTGAACAGGGAAAGCAACCCGAGGGCGACCGTGGTTTTGCCGGTTCCGCTGCTGGTCCCCGCAAGGACAAATGCCTGCCTGACTGATGCCGCCATCGCCATCCCCTGCTGCCGGGGAGAGTAATGGCGACGTGTACGCAAACCCAGCCAGGACGGCTGTGCGCAACAGGTGACCACCACCCTCCCACCGAAGGTGTTAAGCCTGGGTCATCAGATCGGTCTTCTGGCTTAGCGTCACTCTTATCCGCCCTTCCCAATCCGAAGATCAGTGGTTATGCGGACTCGTCAGCATCACAGCAGCGGGGGCTGCGGGGGATTTTCACCCCCTTCCCGGTATTATCTGATGGCCGTAGATTATTCAGTAACAGACGCGTCATTACTTTAAGTTACATGTGGGCTGGCAGCATTCACTTTTCCCGACCACCCGGACAGTAACCCCGGGTAATACTCTCGTTTGCCGCCTCCCTGTCACTCAAATTATTTAGCGTGTCAGGTACTCTATTACGACTATACGTTATCAAAAAAATAAGAACTTGCTTAGTTTATAAAGTGCGATAACAATAATTGTTGAGCTATAGCAATTTTTTGCACACTACTTTTCTTTTATATCCGTATTTACTTGCCTCTGCACGGGCAATTAATTTTGCAAACTATATCAAAATATTGCTATTTCACGCTTAATTCGGGTTACCGCCAGAAGGTTGATACTCCTTCACCCCGACCACGTTAATTATCTATGCCAATAGGGATGCCGGCGTTTATCACCTTCCCGCGTGCGAATGACTCAGCGACTGTTTTCGGCGCCCCGCTCACTTCATCTCCTGCTCTTCCAGCGCCAGTGAGCGAAATGCCTGCGGTGTGACCTGATAAGTATCGCGGAACACTTTGCAGAAATAGCTGGTCTGGGAAAAACCCAGATTACGGGCGATACTGGCGATACTCCAGTCACTGTGGCACAGCAGTTCCCGGGCGCTGGCCATGCGCTGCTTGTTGACCCAGGCGTTGAAGCCAATTCCCTGATATTTCTTAAATAGCTTACTGAAATAGTACGGACTGAGGTAAACGTGCGCCGCCACCTCTTCGAGACGCAGATCCTCTGACAGGTGCGCATCGATGTAACGCAGCGCTTTTTTCATTTTACTTTCATGGGGCGACTGGGCGCGCTGACGCGCGCTCGGCCGCTCATCGCGGTCTTTAATGACCACAAAATTGAGGTGCTTCTTAAGGCAGTTTTCGACAATCAGTTTCAGCAGATCCGCCGAAGCGGCGATACGCGAATAGTCCACCACCGGTATCTTGTGGTACTCCCTGAGCAGAGTCTGATCTTTGCGCCAGTGCTCATCAACGTTAAGTATTTCAATCAGTTCGACATCATTTTCCAGCCGCACCTGACCGCAGAGCACAAACCCCACCAGATGGCCGGCAATCACCAGCGGAATCGAAAAATCCGTTAACCCGGCGTGGCAGCGATAGATACAGGGACCGTCCGATTTGGACGCTTCCAACCCCCCGCAGCGATCGCTCATGCGGCAACGGTGGTGGCGTTCAGGATCCTGACGCATCAGCTGGCAAAACGGCGTAAAATTAAAGAGTTCGGATATCTCTTCGCCGTGGATGTTCACCACTACAACTGCTAAACCGGTAGCTTGTGCAAAATCCTGGGCGATTTTATTTATGAGTTCTGAGTTGAGCGAACTGGCAGAAATCATGATAAAACCTCTCAGCGTGTGTTGAATTATTGTTATCAGCAAGCCCCAAAAAACACTTTCTATTCACATCTCAACGACAGGGATTTTTCTCCTCTCCGTTATACACCAGTAATGACCTGACTCGTAAACCAAACATAACAAATAACGCCCTCCGGATGGAGGACGTTATTTTTATACAGGAAAGCAGATCACGAAAAAAAGCGCTGTTGCTGCAAATACGGCATTCAGAAAATAAAAACTGTGCGCTTCATTCCACTTTGCAACTATTGCACGGGAGATTCTTACCAATTAAGGTCCGGTAACAGAACGCTCCCAGACATGCGCCGGCAATCGGCGCCACAATGGGAATAATGAAATACGGTAAATCGCGCCCACCGGTCATGGCGATTTTTCCCCAGCCGGCAATAAAAGCGAACAGTTTCGGGCCAAAGTCACGCGCCGGATTCATAGCGAAACCGGTCAGCGGACCAGTCGACGCGCCGATTACCGCCACCAGAATACCAATCAACAGCGGCCCCAGTGCGCCACGCGGCACGCCATTACCGTCGTCGGTCAGCGCCATGATCAGGCACATCAGAATCGAAGTAATCACAATTTCTACCAGCGCGGCCTGCCAGATAGCCAACTGCGGTGCCGGATAAGTACTGAAAATACTCGCCAGATACAGGCTCTCTTCACTACCGCGCACCATGTTATTTACCGCTTCATAGTCGGTGAACAGCGCCATATACAGCACATAGGCCACCAGCGCGCCGCCAAATGCGCCGGCCACCTGCGAAACAATATACGGCAACACTTTAGCGCGCGGAAAACAAGCGAACAGCCACAGTGCGATAGTAATCGCCGGGTTCAAATGGGCGCCTGATATCCCCGCGGTCAGATAGACCGCCAGCGAAATCCCCAGCCCCCACACGATACAGATTTCCCACAGACCAAAACTGGCGCCCGCCACTTTGACGGCGCTCAAACAAGCAATACCAAAGAACAGGAACAGACCGGTTCCCAGAAATTCTGCAATACACTGCGCCTTCAGCGAATCATCATTCATAATGTCACCTTTTCCTCAGGATTATGCGTCCGTGCCGGCACCAGCAGTCGCCAGCCAGGGAGAACACCCCAACATCCTGGCTACCATAGAATAATCGCCGCGGAAAAGTGTTGGCCTCCTTACCGGCGTCACTGACAGAAAATAGTAAACGGATAACAAATTATTGCTCAGGGTAAAACGCCATACCCGCGCCACAAAATGCCTGCGAGCAATAATCCACTCACCGGACGATATTAATTTCTTGCCGGGGCTTTTATCGTTATTTGCAAAGCGGATCGCAATTTTATTTTTAATCGCCAGCCGCCAGTTTGGCGTTAGCAAAAATAATAGACAATGTCACCTGATGAAATGTAAATCTGATTTTACAAAGACAATTATTTGCCAGCATAAAACCAATCAAAACTAAAAAAAATCAATGAAATACAATATTTAACAGCAATAATTTGTTATTCGCTGACGGATATTTTTTTCGCCTTCTTTCAACACAGCCATTCTTTATTGACGCTTGTTTGTATATTGCCATTATCCCCATGAACCCCAGGTGAGGTTTATATGCAACAGGAAGCGTTAGGAATGGTGGAAACCAAAGGACTGACCGCTGCAATTGAAGCGGCCGATGCGATGGTGAAATCCGCCAATGTCATGTTAGTCGGCTACGAAAAAATAGGCTCCGGCCTGGTGACGGTAATCGTGCGCGGCGATGTCGGCGCAGTAACGGCCGCCACGGATGCCGGCAGCGCCGCGGCGTCGAAGGTCGGCGAAGTGAAAGCCACTCACGTCATCCCGCGCCCCCACGCCGATGTCGAAAAATTCTTACCAAAAGGAATTAACGCATGAGTAGCAATGACCTGGTGGAGCAGATTATGGCCCAGGTAATCGCGAAAGTGTCCGCCCCTGCCCCGGCGGCTTCCGCATCCCCTTCCCCTCAACAACGAGACACAGTTATGGCTGAAAAATCCTGCAGTTTAACGGAATTCGTAGGGACGGCCATTGGCGACACGGTTGGTCTGGTGATTGCCAATGTCGACAGCGCCCTGCTGGAAGCAATGAAACTTGAAAAGCGCTACCGCTCCATCGGCATTCTCGGCGCCCGCACCGGCGCCGGTCCGCACATTATGGCGGCGGACGAAGCGGTGAAAGCCACCAATACCGAAGTGGTGAGCATTGAGCTGCCGCGCGATACCAAAGGCGGCGCCGGCCACGGCTCGCTGATTGTCTTTGGCGGCAACGACGTCTCCGACGTCAAACGCGCGGTGGAAGTGGCCCTCAAAGAGCTGGACCGCACCTTCGGCGATGTCTACGGCAATGAGGCCGGCCATCTGGAGTTGCAATACACCGCCCGCGCCAGCTACGCGCTGGAGAAAGCCTTCGGCGCCCCGCTGGGCCGCGCCTGCGGCATTATCGTTGGCGCGCCGGCCTCTATCGGCGTGTTAATGGCCGATACCGCGGTGAAATCCGCCAACGTCGAAGTGGTGGCTTACAGCACCCCGGCCCACGGCACCAGCTACAGCAACGAGGCCATTCTGGTGATTTCCGGTGATTCAGGCGCCGTACGTCAGGCGGTGATTTCAGCCCGGGAGATCGGCAAAAAAGTGCTCGCCACTCTGGGCAGCGAGCCGAAAAACGATCGTCCTTCCTACATCTGACGCCAGCGCGAGGTTGAGTCATGAGATCAAAAAGATTTGAAGCGCTTGCGAAACGTCCGGTCAACCAGGACGGCTTCGTCAAGGAATGGATCGAAGAAGGCTTCATCGCTATGGAAAGCCCTAACGATCCAAAACCGTCCATTAAAATCGTCAACGGCGTCGTCACCGAACTGGACAGCAAACCCCAGGCGGAATTTGACCTGATTGACCACTTCGTCGCCCGCTACGGAATTAACCTTAAGCGCGCCGAAGAAGTCATGGCCATGGATTCGATGAAGCTGGCCAATATGCTGTGCGACCCGAATGTGAAACGCAGCGACATCGTCCCGCTGACCACCGCGATGACGCCGGCGAAAATCGTCGAAGTAGTCTCGCATATGAACGTGGTAGAGATGATGATGGCAATGCAGAAAATGCGCGCCCGTCGTACGCCGTCCCAACAGGCCCACGTCACCAACGTTAACGATAACCCGGTGCAAATCGCCGCCGACGCCGCCGAAGGCGCTTTCCGCGGTTTTGATGAGCAGGAAACCACCGTGGCGGTGGCGCGCTATGCGCCGTTCAACGCGATTGCGCTGCTGGTAGGATCGCAGGTAGGCCGCCCCGGGGTACTGACCCAGTGCTCGCTGGAAGAAGCCACTGAACTGAAACTCGGCATGCTCGGCCACACTTGCTATGCGGAAACTATTTCCGTCTACGGCACGGAGCCGGTGTTCACCGACGGCGACGATACGCCATGGTCGAAGGGCTTCCTCGCCTCTTCTTACGCCTCCCGCGGCCTGAAAATGCGCTTTACCTCCGGTTCCGGCTCGGAAGTCCAGATGGGCTACGCCGAAGGTAAATCGATGCTGTATCTCGAAGCGCGCTGCATTTACATCACCAAAGCCGCCGGGGTTCAGGGCCTGCAGAATGGTTCCGTGAGCTGCGTCGGGGTACCGTCCGCCGTGCCGTCCGGTATTCGCGCCATCCTTGCGGAAAACCTGATCTGCGCCGCGCTGGATCTGGAATGCGCCTCCAGTAACGACCAGACCTTTACCCACTCGGATATGCGCCGTACCGCGCGCTTCCTGATGCAGTTCCTGCCGGGAACCGACTTTATCTCCTCCGGTTTTTCCGCGGTGCCGAACTACGACAACATGTTCGCCGGCTCCAACGAAGACGCGGAAGACTTTGACGATTACAACATCATCCAGCGCGACCTGAAAGTCGACGGCGGCCTGCGCCCGGTGCGCGAAGAAGATGTCGTCGCGGTACGCAACAAAGCCGCCCGCGCGCTCCAGGCGGTGTTCGCCGGGATGGGCCTGCCGCCGATCACCGATGAAGAAGTGGAAGCGGCCACCTACGCCCACGGCTCGAAAGATATGCCGGCGCGCAATATCGTCGAAGACATTAAGTTCGCCCAGGAAGTCATTAATAAGAACCGCACCGGTCTGGAAGTGATCACCGCGCTGGCCAAAGGCGGGTTTGAAGATGTCGCCCGCGACATGCTCAGTATCCAGAAAGCCAAGATTGCCGGGGACTATCTCCATACCTCCGCCATCATCGTCGGCGACGGCCAGGTGCTGTCGGCGGTGAACGATGTCAACGACTACGCCGGACCGGGTACCGGCTACCGCCTGCAGGGCGAGCGCTGGGAAGAGATCAAAAACATTCCCAACGCGCTGGATCCGAACGAGATGGGTTAAGGGGCCTGACCATGGAAATTAATGAAAAATTACTGCGCCAGATTATTGAAGGTGTTTTGCAGGAGATGCAGGCCGGCGACAAACCCGTCTCTTTCTCCTCTTCCGGCGCCGCAGCGGCGCCTGCCCAGGCGCCAGCGGCGGCAAATGGCGGCTTCCTGACCGAAACCGGCGAAGCCCGGCCGGGCACCAGCCAGGATGAAGTGGTGATTGCCGTTGGACCGGCATTTGGCCTCTCCCAGACCACCAATATGATAGGGGTACCGCATCAGGCGATTCTGCGTGAAGTGATTGCCGGAATTGAAGAAGAAGGCATTCGCGCCCGGGTCATTCGCTGCTTTAAATCCTCGGATGTAGCCTTTATCGCCGTGGAGGCCAACCGTCTGAGCGGTTCCGGCATCTCCATCGGCATTCAGTCGAAAGGCACCACGGTTATCCACCAGCAGGGGCTGCCGCCGCTCTCAAACCTTGAGCTGTTCCCTCAGGCGCCGCTGCTGACCCTGGAAACTTATCGCCAGATCGGCAAAAACGCCGCCCGCTACGCCAAACGCGAATCGCCGCAGCCGGTGCCGACCCTTAATGATCAGATGGCGCGCCCGAAGTACCAGGCCAAATCCGCCATTCTGCACATTAAAGAGACCAAATATGTGGTCACCGGGAAGAATGCGCAGGAACTGCGCGTGGCTCTTTGACGAAGGACAACATGATGAATGCTGAAGCAATTGAATCCATGGTTCGCGATGTGCTCAGTCGCATGAACAGCCTGCAGGAAGGGGCGCCGGTCACCCCAGGCGCCAGCTGCGCGGCATCGGCCGGCGTCAGCGCCAAAGTGTCCGATTATCCGCTGGCTAACCGCCATCCGGAATGGGTGAAAACCGCCACTAACAAAACCCTCGACGATTTAACGCTGGAAAACGTGCTTAACGGTAGCGTAACGCCTCAGGATCTGCGCATCACGCCGGAGATCCTGCGTATTCAGGCGGCTATCGCCCGGGACGCGGGGCGCGATCGGCTGGCTATCAACTTCGAACGCGCCGCCGAACTGACCGCCGTGCCGGATGACCGCATCCTTGAGATATACAACGCCCTGCGCCCGTATCGCTCCAGCAAGCAGGAACTGTTGGCCATTGCCGACGATCTGGAGAAGAACTACCGGGCCAACGTCTGCGCCGCCTACGTTCGCGAAGCCGCGGAGCTGTACGTACAGCGTAAAAAACTCAAGGGTGATGACTAACCGGCTCAGGAAACGGCTATGCGATATATAGCAGGTGTCGACATTGGTAACTCCTCCACGGAAGTGGCGCTGGCGCGCTGCGAACCGGACGGCGCGCTGACGGTGATCGCCAGCGCGCTGGCGGAAACCACCGGGATCAAAGGCACGCAGCGTAACGTGTTCGGGATTCGCGAAGCCCTTGACCGGGTGGCGGCGAATGCCGGTATCGCCGTCAGCGATATTTCGTTTATCCGCATCAACGAAGCGACGCCGGTGATCGGCGACGTGGCGATGGAAACCATCACCGAGACGGTGATCACCGAATCCACCATGATCGGTCACAACCCGAAAACGCCGGGCGGCGCCGGTCTCGGGGTCGGGACCACCATCACGCTGGATGAGTTGATGACCCGCTCGCCCACCCAGCCGTATATCCTGGTGGTGCCCGCCACGGTGGATTTCGCCGCCGTGGCCCAGGTGGTCAACGCCGCGCTGCGCGCCGGTTATGACATTACCGGCATTATTCTGCAGCGCGACGACGGCGTACTGGTCAATAACCGTCTCGATAAACCGCTGCCGATTGTTGACGAAGTGCTGCATATCGATCGCATTCCCATGGGCATGCTCGCCGCCGTCGAGGTGGCGCTGCCCGGAAAAGTGATCGAAAACCTCTCCAACCCCTATGGCATCGCCACCGTTTTCTCCCTCAGCGCTGAGGAGACCAAAAATATCGTCCCGGTAGCCCGGGCGCTGATTGGCAACCGCTCCGCGGTGGTGGTGAAAACCCCCAGCGGCGATGTGAAAGCGCGCACCATTCCGGCCGGTAATCTGGAGCTTAACGCCCAGGGCCGTACTCTGCGCATCGATGTCGCCGCCGGCGCGGAAGCGATTATGAAAGCGGTGGACAGCCTCGGCGCACTGGACAACGTCACCGGCGAAGCAGGCACCAATATCGGCGGCATGCTGGAACACGTGCGCCAGACCATGGCGGAACTGACCAACAAACCGAGCAGCGAGATCTTTATTCAGGATCTGCTGGCGGTGGATACCGCGGTGCCGGTCAGCGTCACCGGCGGTCTGGCCGGGGAGTTTTCCCTCGAACAGGCGGTGGGTATCGCCTCGATGGTGAAATCCGATCGCCTGCAGATGGCGCGCATCGCCAGTGAAATCGAACACACCCTGCACGTCGAAGTCCAGGTGGGCGGCGCCGAGGCGGAAGCGGCGATTCTCGGCGCGCTGACCACCCCGGGCACCCGCACGCCGCTGGCGATCCTCGACCTTGGCGCCGGCTCCACCGATGCCTCGATCATCAATGCCAGCGGCGAGATTGTCGCCACCCATCTGGCCGGCGCCGGGGATATGGTCACCATGATCATCGCCCGGGAACTGGGCCTCGACGACCGCTATCTGGCCGAAGAGGTGAAAAAGTACCCGCTGGCGAAAGTGGAAAGCCTGTTCCACCTGCGCCACGAAGACGGCAGCGTGCAGTTCTTCCCGCAGCCGCTGCCGCCATCAGTCTTCGCCCGGCTGTGCGTGGTGAAACCCGACGAACTGGTACCGCTGCCCGGCGATTATTCGCTGGAAAAAGTGCGGCATATCCGGCGCAGCGCCAAAGAGCGGGTTTTCGTCACTAACGCCCTGCGCGCCCTGCGCCAGGTCAGCCCCACCGGCAACATCCGCGATATTCCCTTTGTGGTGCTGGTGGGCGGCTCGTCGCTGGACTTTGAAGTCCCGCAACTGGTGACCGACGCGCTGGCCCAGTACCGACTGGTGGCCGGACGCGGCAACATCCGCGCCTGCGAAGGGCCGCGCAACGCGGTGGCCACCGGGCTGATCCTCGCCCGGCAAAAGGAGCTGAAGCATGGATCTGAGTAACGACAGCCCGACAATCCTGATCTACGCCAGCGCCCCACAGGCGCTGTGGCAGGAGGTGCTGTTCGGCATTGAAGAGGAAGGTATTCCCTGGCAGTGGCTGGCTGCCGGCGAAGACCAGGACGCGCTGGAACAGATGGCCTGGCAGGCGGCGAACCGTTCGCCGCTACTGGTCGGGCTGGCCTGTAACAGCGCAGAGATTGTAGTTCATTACCGTCATTTACCGGTCGACGCGCCGTTATTTCGCCTCGGCCGGCAACAAGAGAACGCAGACCTGCGGCATCTGGGCAACAACGCCGCCAGGCTGGTGAAAGGGCTACCGTTCCGGTAAGCCGCTATTTAGCAAAGGAGAAAGACAACATGAATAACGCACTGGGACTGGTTGAAACAAAAGGTCTGGTGGGCGCCATTGAGGCAGCGGATGCGATGGTCAAATCCGCCAACGTACAACTGGTGGGATACGAAAAAATCGGTTCCGGCCTGGTAACGGTGATGGTACGCGGCGATGTCGGCGCGGTAAAAGCGGCGGTTGACGCCGGCGCCGCCGCAGCCAGCGTGGTGGGCGAAGTGAAATCCTGCCATGTCATCCCGCGTCCGCACAGCGACGTGGAGGCCATTCTGCCGAAGTCAGCCTGACCGGAAACAGGGAGCACAGCGTGAAAACATCTTTAGGACTACTGGAAGTGAGCGGTCTGGCGCTGGCGATCCGCTGCGCGGACGCCATGGCCAAAGCGGCCTCCGTCACGCTGCTCGGCATGG
The DNA here is from genome assembly GCF_001484765.1 of Entomohabitans teleogrylli. GTDB lineage: Bacteria > Pseudomonadota > Gammaproteobacteria > Enterobacterales > Enterobacteriaceae > Entomohabitans > Entomohabitans teleogrylli. The sequence continues at coordinate 231,957 of NZ_KQ947379.1, forward strand.
AGAAAACCAACGGTTCGGGCTGGACCGTTGTTGAGATAACCGGCGATGTGGCGTCCGTGCAGTCGGCTATCGCCACCGGCGCGGATCTGGCCCGGCAGTTAAACGGGTTGGTGGCGCAGAAGGTGATAGCCCGCCCGGCGCAGGGGTTAATGGCCCATCAGGAGAAACGCGGCGCCCCGGCGCAACCGGTCCGTGCCGCTTCCCTGCCTGAGCCTGAACCGGCCCCCGCGCCGACGCCGCTAACGCCGGTCAACGAAACCGCGCCGCAGCAGGCTGAGGACGCTGAGAGCGCTGCGCCCGCGCCGCAACAGCCCGAACCGGCGGCGCCTGCGCGGGTGAGCTGTAACCTGTGTCTGGATCCCGCCTGTCCGCGGCAGAAAGGCGAGCCGCGCGCAGTCTGTATTCACAACGGTAAAAAGAGGTAATCGCTGATGGACAGAACGTTGCTGGAACCGGTGGTGAATAAAGTGCTGGAAGAGATGCGCCAGCGCCCTATTCCGCTTGGCGTCTCAAACCGCCATATCCACCTGTCGCAGCAGGATTACGACCGTCTGTTTCCCGGCCAGCCGATTGCGCAAAAAAAGGCCCTGCTGCAGCCGGGCCAGTATGCCGCCGAGCAGACGGTCAACCTGGTAGGCCCCAAAGGCACGATTAAAAACGTGCGCCTGCTCGGCCCGCTGCGCGGCGACAGTCAGGTGGAGATTTCACGCACCGACGCCCGTACTTTGGGTATTGCCGCGCCGCTGCGTATGTCCGGCGACCTGCGGGGGACGCCGGGGATTCGCCTGGTGAGCGCCGACGGCGAAGTCGAACTGCAACAGGGCGTGATCGTCGCCCAGCGCCACATTCATATGTCGCCGCTGGATGCGCTAATCCTGCGCGTCGCCCACGGCGATATGGTGCAGGTAGCCATAGCAAGCGAGGGCCGGCGCCTGGTATTCGACCAGGTGGCGATCCGCGTCTCACCGCAAATGCGCCTGGAGATGCATATCGACACCGACGAAGCCAACGCCGCCGGGGCCGATAGCCCTGACGCCCGGGCGATGCTGGTAACGCCGCCATGACAGCCGCGGACATCGGCGCCATCGTCAACCGGGTACTGGCGCTGCTACAGGCCCGGGAGCGTCAGGTGTATGCCGTCACGGCGGAGCAACTGCGCCGCGGGCTGGACGCCGCTATCCCGGTTCACCACGCCACGCTACATGTGCGCATGGCGGATATCGCTCTGCTGGACAGTCTGGCGGAGCGGGACGCCGACGACCCGGCGGTGGCGGCGCTACTCGATGCGCTGTCATGGGGCATGCGCGTCCATATTTCGTTGCACGCCCGGCAGCTGGGCGCGCTGTCGGTAAAAAAACTGGCCCGTTTGCCCCTGAGCCTCGCCGACCACCAGGGATTCCGCGTCTGGCTGCATCCGGGGAGCGTCGTCAGCTTCCGGGATGTGGCGGGCAAAGACGGCTGGCTGGTGGTGCCCCGTAAAACGGTCATCACGCCGCTGGCCAGCGAGGCGATGCAGCGCCGCTCACTTCATTTACTGAGGCAGGAGTAGATCATGTATCTGGCACGCGTAACAGGTTCGGTGGTTTCCACACAAAAATCACCCTCATTGACCGGCAAAAAATTATTGCTGGTGCGGCGCGTCAATGATGATGGCGCATTTGACGGCGCCCGCTCGCTGCCGGATGAAGTCGCCGTGGACTCCGTCGGCGCCGGCGAGGGCGAGCTGGTGTTGGTCACCTGCGGCTCCAGCGCCCGCCGGGTATTCCCGGAACCCAACGACGCCATCGATCAGGCCATTGTCGCGATTGTCGACAACGTGTCGCGTTAAAGGGAGCTGAAGTTATGGCTATTTACACCCGCACCGGCGACAAGGGAACCACCTCCCTGTTTACCGGCCAGCGCGTCAGCAAAACCCATCCCCGGGTGGAAGCCTACGGCACGCTGGATGAGCTGAACGCCACCCTGAGCCTGAGCGCCAAAGCGGTGGGTCTGGCGGAAAATCGCCAGTTGCTGGAGGCGCTCCAGCACCAGATTTTTTATTTCAGCGCTGAACTGGCCAGCGAAAGCACGGCCCCCGATCCGGCCAGGCGCTACATCTGTAGCGAAGATATCGCCGCGCTGGAAAAAGCCATTGATCGTTGCATGAGCGCGGTGCCGCCGGTGAAGAGTTTTATTTTACCCGGCACCAGCGAAGCCGGCAGTCGCTTACACCTGGCGCGCACTCTCGCCCGCCGCGCCGAACGGCGGCTGGTGGAGCTGGCGGAACAGGTCGCCGTGCGCCAGGTATTGATGCAATACATCAACCGTTTGTCGGACTGCCTGTACGCGCTGGCCAGAGCCGAAGACCACCACGCGCAGTTGGCGTGTATCACCCGCCGGGTGATGGAGCGCTACCTGGCGGCGGTCAATCAGGCGCCGCAGGCGACTCCCGGGGCCAGCGATGCGCCACTCAATTTTCATGATACCCACACGCTGATGAAACATGCGATGCAGGCCGCCCTGGAACTCCAGGTACCGGTGGTCATCAGCGTGGTGGATGACCGGGGACTGCCGGTCATGACGTACCGGATGCCGGATACTCTGCTGGTCAGCAACAGCCTGGCGCCGAAGAAAGCCTGGACCGCGGTGGCGATGAAAGCGCCGACCCACACCCTGAGCGATATCGTTCAGCCCGGCCAGGCGCTGGCGGGGCTTGAAGCCATGATGAATGGCGACGTGGTGACGTTTGGCGGCGGCTACCCGCTGTGGCGCCACGGGCGAATTATCGGCGGGCTGGGGATCAGCGGCGGCAGCGTTGAACAGGACATGCATATTGCACAGGCGGCCATTGAGGCTGCCCATTTGAGGAAAGGATAATGAATAACAGTGAACTGGAAACCCTCATTCGCAACATTCTGACCGAACAACTGGCGGCGCCTCAGCCGGCGGCTGGCGGCCAGAACGGGATCTTCACCAGCGTCGATCTGGCCATCAACGCCGCCTGGAAAGCGTTTGTGCGTTTTCAGCAGTGTCCACTGAAAACCCGTCATGCCATCATCGACGCCATCCGCAGCGATATCGCGCCACACCTGGCCGATTTGTCCCGGGAAGGGGCCGATGAAACCGGTATGGGCAATCAGGAAGATAAGTTGCTGAAAAACCGCGCCGCGCTGGAAAACACCCCAGGAGTGGAGGATTTAATTACCACCGCCCTGACCGGCGACGAAGGCATGGTACTGTTTGAATATTCGCCGTTCGGGGTGATTGGCTCCGTGGCGCCAAGTACTAACCCGACAGAAACCATTATTAATAACAGCATCAGCATGCTGGCGGCGGGCAACGCCGTCTACTTCAGCCCGCACCCGGGGGCCAAAAACGTCTCCCTGAAATTGATCGCCATGATCGAAGAGATCGCCTTTAAATGCTGCGGTATCCGCAACCTGGTGGTGACCGTCGCCGAGCCGACCTTTGAAGCCACCCGGCAGATGATGGCCCACGACAAAATCGCCCTGCTGGCCATTACCGGCGGCCCCGGCATTGTGATGATGGGGATGAAGAGCGGCAAAAAAGTGATCGGCGCCGGCGCCGGCAACCCGCCGTGTCTGGTGGATGAAACCGCCGAACTGGTGAAAGCCGCCCAGGATATCGTCAGCGGCGCCTCCTTTGACTACAACCTGCCGTGTATCGCCGAGAAAAGCGTCATTGTGGTGGACTGCGTGGCGGACCGGCTTATCGAACAGATGCAGTTGTTCGACGCGCTGCTGATCAAGGGCGACGATGTCAACACTCTGCGGCGCGTCTGCCTGACGCCGGAAGGCCATGCCAATAAGTCACTGGTCGGTAAGAGCCCGATGGCGCTGTTACAGGCCGCCGGCCTGCCGGTGCCCGCCAAAGCGCCGCGCCTGCTGATTGTCGAAGTACCGGGCGACGATGCGCTGGTGACCAGCGAACAGTTGATGCCGCTGCTGCCTATCGTGCGGGTAGCCGATTTTGACGCGGCGCTGGAACTGGCGCTCCAGGTGGAGGGCGGTCTGCACCACACGGCAATCATGCACTCCCAGAACGTGTCGCGCCTTAACCTCGCGGCGCGGCGCCTGCAGACATCGATTTTTGTCAAAAACGGCCCGTCTTATGCCGGTATCGGCGTCGGCGGCGAAGGTTTCACCACCTTCACCATCGCCACGCCAACCGGTGAAGGCACCACCTCAGCCCGCACTTTTGCCCGCTCGCGGCGCTGCGTGCTGACCAACGGTTTTTCGATACGCTAAGGCGGTTCCGGGATGAAAAAATTTTCATTGCAGACCCGGTTATTCAGCGGCGAGGGCAGCCTGGCGGCCCTCTCCCGCTTCCACCGGCAGAAAATATGGGTTATCTGCGACGCCTTCCTCGCCCAGTCGCCGCTGCTGAAGGTCCTGAAAGCGGCGCTGCCGGAAGACAACCAGGTCACCGTATTCAGCGACATCACCCCGGACCCGACCATCGGCACCGTGGCGAAGGGCATCGAGCAAATGCAGCAGTTGCGCCCGGAGGTGGTGATCGGCTTTGGCGGCGGTTCCGCCATGGACGCGGCGAAGGCCATTGTCTGGTTTTGCCGCCAGCAGGGGATCGAAATCAACACTTGTGTGGCGATCCCTACCACCAGCGGCACCGGCTCAGAGGTGACCAGCGCCTGCGTGATCAGCGACCCGGACAGGGGCATCAAATACCCGCTATTCGACAACGATATCTACCCGGATCTGGCGATCCTCGATCCCGCTCTGGTGGTGAGCGTTCCGCCGGCGATTACCGCCAACACCGGGATGGATGTGTTAACCCATGCCCTGGAAGCTTATGTCTCGCCGCAGGCCAGCGATTTTACCGACGCGCTGGCGGAAAAGGCCGCCAGCCAGGTGTTTAACTACCTGCCCACCGCCTGCCGTAAAGGAGACTGCCTGGCGACCCGCGGCAAAATGCACAATGCCTCCACCCTTGCCGGCATGGCCTTTGCCCAGTCAGGGCTGGGGCTGAATCACGCCATCGCCCACCAGTTGGGCGGCCAGTTTCATGTCGCCCACGGGTTAGCCAACGCTCTACTGCTGGTGCCGGTGATCCGCTACAACGCCGCGGATCCGCGCGCCATGAAGCGCTATGCCCGCCTGGCCCGGGCCTGCCTGCTGGCGCCTGCCGGCAGCGATGACCGCAGCGCCCTGAACCTGTTGATCGCCAGAATCGAACAGTTAAAACAGCAGTGCGGTCTGCCGGGGATGCGCGATGCGCTGAAAGTGGACCGCGCCACTTTCCGGGCGCGAATCCCGGAAATGGTCAGCGCCGCGCTGGCCGATGTCACTCTGCGCACCACGCCGCGCCCGGCGGATAGCCGGGCTATCACCACGCTGCTGGAGTCATTGTTATGAGCGCGATTGCCGTCATTGATTCGCCAGCCGGAGAGCTGGTTACCCGCGACAGAGAAATTATCCTTGAGCGCGTGCGCCGCGCCGGGGTGGTCGGCGCCGGCGGCGCCGGGTTCCCGACGGCGGTGAAATTACAGGCCCAGGTAGAAACCTTTCTGGTTAATGCCGCCGAATGCGAACCGCTACTGAAGGTAGACCAGCAGTTAATGCCCCGCCAGGCGGCGCGTCTGGTGCGCGGACTGTGCTACGGCATGGCGGCAACCGGCGCCCGGGAAGGGGTAATCGCCCTGAAAGCCAAGTATCAGCCGGCCATCGACGCTCTGACGCCGCTGCTGCCGCCGCAAATCCGCCTGCACATTCTGCCGGATATCTACCCCGCCGGCGATGAAGTGATCACCATCTGGCTGGCGACCGGCAAGCGGGTACCGCCCGCGGCGCTGCCCGGGAGCGTCGGCGTGGTGGTCAACAACGTGCAGACGCTGCTGAACGTCGCCCGGGCCGTAGAGCAGGAGTGGCCGGTCACCCGCCGCACCCTGACGGTAAACGGCGCGGTGGCCCGTCCGGTCACCGTGACAGTCCCGCTGGGCGTCACCCTGGCGGAAGTTCTGGCGCTGGCCGGCGGCGCAACGCTGCCCAACCCGGGTTTCATCAACGGCGGACCGATGATGGGACACCTGGTGACCGACCTGAACACCCCGGTCACCAAAACCACCGGCGGATTGCTGGTACTGCCGGAAGATCACATTCTGATCAAACGACGGATGCGCGATGTGCGTACCCAACTGGCCATCGCCCGTACGGTATGCGAACAGTGTCGCCTGTGTACCGAGCTGTGTCCGCGCCATCTGATCGGCCATGAACTATCGCCGCATCTGCTGGTGCGCGCCGTGAACTATCAGCAGGTCGCCACACCGCAGACGCTGCTGGCGGCCCTGACCTGCTCAGAATGTAACGTTTGTGAAAGCGTCGCCTGCCCGGTGGATATTTCCCCGATGCAGATCAACCGAATGCTCAAACAGCAGTTGCGCGCCGAGGGCGCCCGCTATGAAGGGCCGCTGCGCGAAGCCGATCCGATGGCCAGGCACCGTCTGGTGCCGGTTAAACGGCTGATCCAGAAACTGGACCTGACCGACTGGTATCACGAAGCCCCCTTTGACGACACGCCTTATCAGCCGCAGCAGGTCACGCTGGCCCTGCGTCAGCATATCGGCGCGCCGGCCGAGCCCTGCGTCAGCGTCGGCGATTCGGTCAGCCACGGCCAGTTGATTGCCGCGCCGCCGCAAGACGCCCTCGGGGCGCCGGTGCATGCCAGCATCAGCGGCACCGTCAGCACGATTTCATCAACAACCATTACACTGGCGCGAGGTTGATATGTCACAAGCCATTGGAATTCTGGAACTCACCAGCATAGCGAAGGGCATGGAAGTCGGTGATTTGATGCTCAAAAGCGCCAACGTCTCCCTGCTGGTCTGCAAAACCCTGTGCCCGGGTAAATTTCTAATCATGCTCGGCGGCGATGTCGGTGCGGTGACTCAGGCCATTACCGCCGGCGAGCACGCCTCCGGTAGCCTGATGGTCGACAGCATTGTGCTGGCCAATATCCACCCGAGCATTCTCCCGGCGGTCAGCGGTCTGAACCCGGTCAGCGAACGCCAGGCGGTCGGGGTAGTGGAGACCTGGAGCGTGGCGGCTTGTATCCAGGCAGCGGACCAGGCGGTGAAAGCCTCGAATGTCACCCTGGTGCGTATCCACATGGCCTTCGGCATTGGCGGGAAATGCTACCAGGTGGTGAGCGGCGATGTATCCGATGTGCAAAACGCCGTCAATGTCGCCAGCGAAAGCGCCGGCGAAAAAGGGTTACTGGTGTACAGCGCCGTGATCCCCCGCCCCCATGACGCCATGTGGCGCCAGCTGGTACAGGAGGCGTAATGGACGATCATTTTCCTCATGCCACGGAACGGGTAGTACAGGAGTATGTGCCGGGGAAACAGATTACTCTGGCCCATCTTATCGCCAATCCCAACAAGGGGCTGTACAAAAAACTCGGGTTAAACGAAGGGGCCACCGCCATTGGGATCCTCACCATCACCCCCAGCGAAGCGTCGATTATCGCCTGCGATATCGCCACCAAGTCGGGAGCGGTGGAGATCGGCTTTATCGATCGCTTCACCGGCGCCGTGGTGATCACCGGCGATGTCTCGGCGGTGGAATACGCCCTGAAGCAGGTGACCGCCACCCTTGGCGACCAGATGCGTTTTACCGCCTGCGCCCTGACCCGGACCTGACGCCATGAAACGCATCATGTTTATCGGCCCCAGCCAGTGCGGGAAAACCACCCTCACCCAGGCGCTGCATGGCGAAACCCTGCATTATCAGAAAACCCAGGCCATTGAGTGGCGCCAGCAGACCATCGATACCCCCGGCGAATATCTGGAAAACCGCTGTCTGTACAGCGCGCTGCTGGCCAGCGCCTGTGAGGCGGACCTGATCGGGCTGGTGTTAAACGCCAACGCCGAATGGAGCCAGTTCGCGCCGGGTTTTGCCATGGCGCTGAACCGTCCGGCCATCGGCATTGTCAGCAAGGCGGATCTGGCGACGCCGGAACGGGTGCAGTGGGCCGCGCAATGTCTGCGCGAGGCTGGCGCAGAGTCGGTATTTATTACGTCGGCGCCCAACGGCGCCGGAATCAGCCAGTTACTGACATTTCTGGAAACCCACTAACCGGTCGCCAGCCGCGGCTAACACCTGCCGCCACAGGCCGGGAAACGCCGCGGGAAACGTCACATTGTCAGCAGCACAATGCCGTTCCGCCAGTATCGCGACAGCCGGCAGGGAAGCGGTCTGACACAGGCATACTATTCTCACCAGGAGTAACGGATGAGTCATAAAATCATGGCGATCAACGCCGGCAGTTCCTCTCTGAAATTCCAGCTATTGCGACTGCCCGCGGGCGAAGCGCTGTGCCAGGGGATTATTGAGCGCATTGGTTTACAGGATGCGGTTTTCACTCTGAAAGCCGCCGGGCAGAAATGGCAGGAGACGCTGCCGGTGGCCGACCATCACGCGGCTGCGCATCTGCTGCTCGACAGGCTGGTGAGCCACCGGGTGGTGGCTTCGCTTAAAGAAATTGACGGCGTCGGGCACCGGGTCGCTCACGGCGGCGAGGCGTTTAAGGATTCGGCGCTGATCGACAGCAGCGTACTAGCGAAAATCGAAGCCCTGAGCGAGCTGGCGCCGCTGCATAACCCGGTCAACGCGCTGGGGATCCACGTTTTCCGCCAGGCGCTGCCCGGCGTCCCAATGGTGGCGGTGTTCGATACCTCTTTCCACCAGACCCTGGAAGAGAGCGCGTTTCTCTATCCCCTGCCATGGCGCTACTACAGCGAGTTGGGTGTTCGCCGCTACGGATTCCACGGTACCAGCCACAAGTATGTCAGCCACACGCTGGCCGAACAGCTCGGCGTCCCGCTGAGCGCCCTGCGGGTTATCTCCTGCCATCTCGGTAATGGCGCCAGCCTGTGCGCTATCAAAGGCGGCAAATCGGTGAATACCTCGATGGGTTTCACTCCGCAGGCGGGAGTGATGATGGGAACCCGCAGCGGCGATATTGATGCGTCGATCCTACCGTGGGTGGCGCAAAAAGAGGGTAAAACCCCGCAGCAACTCAACGCGCTGCTCAACAATGAGTCCGGACTGCTGGGGGTTTCCGGCGTGTCGCCGGATTACCGGGATGTGGAGCAGGCCGCACAACAGGGCAACCGCCGCGCCGCGCTGGCCCTGACGCTGTTTGCCGAGCGCATTCGCGCCACTATTGGCAGCTACGTGATGCAACTGGGCGGGCTGGACGCGCTGATCTTCACCGGCGGCATCGGTGAAAACTCGCGCAGCGCCCGTCAGGCCATCTGCCGCAATATGCAATTCCTCGGTCTGGAGCTGGATGAAGAGAAAAACCAGCGCAACGCCAGCTTTATCCAGCGCGACACCTCGCTGGTGAAAGTGGCGGTGGTGAACACCAACGAAGAGTTGATGATTGCCCGCGACGTACTGCGTATCGCCCTGCCGCAGCGCGACGCGCAGACCGCGGAGCCCTGCCTGTAGCGCCAGCAGCCGGCGCAGCGGCGAATATCATAATTGTGATAAGCGGGGTGGTGAAATTAGCGGGGTTGTAGCATGCTGCGGCCTCGCTTTTGATGGAGCCGCGACGCGGAAAAGATCATGAAACTAATCACCTCAGCCCCCGGACGCCATGGCTGAAGCCCGTTGCCCCGCCTCCTGCGGCGAACTGATCCAGGGCTGGATTCTGGGGAGTGAAAAACTGGTCTCCTGCCCGGTTAACTGGTACAGCGAAGTGAGCGTCAGCGCCGGTCGCCCCGACGAGCGCGAGCGCCCGCGGATGCGCGCGATGCTCGAACAGGTGGTCAGCGCGCTCGGCTACCCGACCTCGCTGTCGCGTCAGCTCACCATTCGCTGGCGCTCCACAATCCCGCTGGCTAAAGGTATGGCCAGCAGTACCGCGGATATCGCCGCCACCGCTGTCGCCACGGCGCGTCATTTGCGCCACAGTCTTTGCGAATCCGCGCTGGCGCAACTGTGTGTGGCTATCGAGCCCACTGACAGCACCCTGTTTCGCCAGTTGACGCTATTCGACCACCTGCGCGCCGGCTGGCAGCAGCCCTGTTTTGGACTGCCGGCGGTGGATATTCTGCTACTGGAAAGCGCCGCAACGCTGAATACCGCGGATTACCATCGCCGCGATCGCCATGCCGCGCTGCTGCAGGGAGCTGCGCTGCTCGATGAAGCATGGCAAAAGCTACAGCAGGCCTGCCGCACGGAAAGCGGCGCATTGCTCGGGGAAGCCACCACCCTCAGCGCTATCGCCAGCCAGGCGATTCTGGCTAAACCGGCCTTCAGCGCGCTGAGACAACTGGTGGAACAGGAAGATTTATTTGGTCTGAACGTCGCCCACAGCGGCAGCGTGGTGGGTCTGCTGTTTGACGCGCGGCGCCACGACCCGCAGCGATTGTGCGCCCTGCTCCGACGCGGCGCCGCCGGCCAGTACTATCCGCGCCAGCATCTGCTACGCCTGATCCCGGGGGGCGTGGAGTAAGGGCAACAAAAAAGCCTGCCGCGCTTTACGCCTGGCAGGCTGTGACGTTGTGCAACCAAAGAACGGGGTTGTTACGCTTTCTGTTCCCCGGCCTTTTGTTCGCCCATGACTTTGAGCTTTTTAGAAATGTCGCGACGCTCTTTGGACAGTTCGGCATTTTTGATGATGTAGTCATCGACGCGATCTTCATAGTCGGTTTTCATGCTGGCGATAATGCCCTGAATCGCCTCAACGCTCATCCCCGGCTTGATGTAATCGCTCAGGTTATCCAGCAGCAGAACGCGTTTCTGATTGTCACGGATCTTTTTCTCTACGTCCTGGATTTCACGCTGCAGTTTGTTCTTACGACGGTTTAAACGTACGAACTCCAGCACGTCCTGGAAAGAAGGTTTGATGGTTTCCATTTTTACACCCCTGATTTGAGATTCGGATTCGTTAAAGCCACCGCTATACGGCTAACCTTACTTTTAGCTGCTGCTGATGACAATGATTTTCGACATGCTATTTATCATACACCTGAATACTGCTGAATCGAAACAACAAGCCATTTCAGCATACACTACTGCCCGCTATTTACGCAGCGCCCGGCAGATAAGCTGGGAGAGCCGCTCCAGTTGGCGCGCCAGTTCCAGGCTCAGCCAGACATAGCCGTGAACCGGCGTTTCCGATAGCGCCGCCGCCTGCTCATCGCGCAGCAACTGGCGCAGCTCGCGGGCCACTTCATTGAGTTTATCGATATTCGCCCGCGCCGGAGAGGGATTTCCCTCGTACAGCGCCCGGGACAGGGCTGACAGGGTCTGCCAGCTCATCTGTTGGGTATCGCGCAGGGTGCGGGCATTGATCATCAGAAAATGGCTCTCCCGGGAGGCCCACCAGGCGTTGATCTGCAGTTCCAGGGTACATACCATATTGCGACTGGTGGTCTGAATCGCCTCGAAAATCGCTTTCTGAATCCGGGTTTCGTTGCTGGCCGGGACGATCAGCGCGCGCATTTTCACGACCTCGTTGAGAATATGCTGCAACGGCTTTTCCAGCCGTGGACGCTCAAGCAGATTCGGGGAAAACCCTACCTGCGCCACCCGGGTGAAGTCGCCAATAAAATCGGCCATGTTGATGCGCCAGAGAATAAACGCCCGCTGCGGCCAGACGCTGGTAAACAGCATCGCCAGCAATGAGCCGAAAATCACATCGCCGCTGCGCCACAGCGCGGTTTCCAGATCGCCGGGCTGCGCGCCGACCACCACCGCCAGCGTAATGCCGATCAGCAACGCCTGATACGGGCGTTTACCGAGGGTCAGAAAGCCGCACAGAAACATCCCCAGCGCGCACCAGATAAGCATCAGCGGCAGCGAATACAGTTCAAGGCGCAGCGCCACCAGGCCAATCGCCGCGCCGACAATGGTCCCGCCAATACGCTGAAACGCCCGCGGCACCACGTTGCCCCAGAACGAGATAGGCCCCATCACCACTACCAGCGTAATCAGCGGCCAGGTCCCTTCCGGCACATTGAGGATCCGCACCAGTAAAAACGTGAGGATAAACGCCAGCGCAATCCGGCAACCGTGAACAACCCGGTAATGGCGATAAACGCGGACTTCGAAAGGGGTGAGTGATTTGTCGGGCCGCACGCGCGGGTCTCCAGCCAAAGAATGCATTGTAGCGATTTTTTGAGTGACATCACACAACGCGCCACACAGGAGATTACCCGTCGCAGCGGGCGCCAGTCCAAACATAACACAAACAAATCACCCGCAATGCAGAAACATTCATTAACATTTACAACACAAAACCGCACAAACAACCCTTTTCCTTACAAAGCGAAACGACCTACCCTTTATAGGGTATTCATTCACCGCACAAATTTTTCTGGTGAATTTTTCTTCGCCTGGTTAAGGAAGCAACATGCGCAAACCACAAAAGACGCTACCGGGAGTCACCCGGCGGCAGGTGCTTGCCTGGTCTGGTGCTGCTCTGGCTTTAGGTACTGGTTCCGCAAAAGCGATAACAATAACTGGTACACCTGGCTGGCAGCCCTTTTCTGACAATCCCCCTGAAACCTTTTCTGAACCACACTGGCTGTTTTTAAATGACGCCGAAGTCGCCACTCTTGAGGCCATTGTCGACCGGCTGATCCCGGAAGATGAGCTCAGCCCCGGCGGTAAAGAAGCCGGCTGCGCGGTATTTATCGATCGCCAGCTCCACGGTTTCTACGGCAATTTCGAACGTCTGTATATGGAAGGCCCCTTCCAGCAGGGCACGCCGGAACAGGGCGATCAGTCTCCCCTGACGCCGCGCCAGCGCTATCGCATCGGCCTTGCCGCCATTGATAACCACTGCCAGAAACAGTTCAGCAAACCCTTCCACCAGCTCAGCGCCGAACAGCAGGACACTCTGCTGCAGGGGCTGGAGAAAGGCGACATCAAACTGGAAGGTATCGACAGCCAGCAGTTCTTCGCCCAGGTGTTGAACAACACGACTGAAGGTTTCTTTGCCGATCCCATCTACGGCGGCAACCGCGACATGGTGTCGTGGAAGATGATTGGTTTTCCCGGCGCGCGTTACGACTACCGGGATTTTATCGATCGTCACAATGAGGATCTGCATCTGGCGCCCGTCAGTATCAACGGCGGACCGGAATGGAATAATAAGAAGGGCTAAGCAATGGCAAAAAAACTACCACACACCGATGCCGTGGTGATTGGCCTCGGCTGGGCCGGCTCAATCATCGCCAAAGAGCTGGCGGATGCCGGCCTGCAGGTTATCGGTATTGAACGCGGCCCGTGGCGCGATACGGCGCGGGATTTTAACGTCGCCAGCGCGCCGGACGAACTGCGCTATGTTCAGCGCCAGGAACTGATGCTGCGCACCCGCCAGAATACCTGCACCATGCGCAACAACCCTTCTCAGACCGCGCTGCCGATGCGCAGTTGGGGATCATTCCACCCTGGCAACGGTACCGGCGGCGCCGGCAACCACTGGGCGGGGATCACTTACCGCTTTCAGCCGCAGGAATTCCGGCTGAAAAGCTACCTGCAGGAACGTTACGGCGCCATTCCCGATGAGCTGGTGCTGCAGGACTGGGGCACCACCTGGGAAGAGATGGAGCCCCACTACATGGCGTTCGAACGCATTGCCGGGACCTCCGGTAAAGCCGGGGTGCTCAATGGCCAGCGCCAGGACGGCGGGAACCCGTTTGAAGGCTCGCGCTCCGGTGAATATCCGACTCCGCCGCTGAAACAGCCGTACGGCCCGGTACTGTTCGCCAACGCCGCGAAAAATCTTGGCTATACCCCTTTCCCGGTGCCATCGTCGCTGGTCTCAGAGGCTTACACCAATCCGTACGGGGTTACCATGGGCCCGTGTACGTTTTGTGGTTTCTGTACCAACTACGGCTGCGCCAACTACTCCAAAGCCAGCGCCATCACCACTATCCTGCCGGCGCTGATGCGTCAGGACAATTTTGAGGCGCGCACCTTCTGCGAAGTGCTGAAGGTCAACACCGACAGCAGCGGCAAACGCGCCACCAGCGTCACCTACATTGACTCTTCCGGCGACGAGTGGGAACAGCCGGCGGACCTGATCATTGTCGCCGCCTTTACCTTTGAAAACGTGCGTCTGATGCTGCTGTCAGGTATCGGCAAGCCTTACGATCCGCTGACCAATAGCGGCACCACCGGGCGCAACTATGCCTACCAGACGGCGAATAACGTTACCCTGTTTTTTGACGATAAGAAGTTCAATCCGTTTATCGGCGCCGGCGCGGTCGGTATGGGTATCGACGACTTCAACAATGATAATTTCGATCACAGCGGGCTGGGATTCCTCGGGGGCGGCAGCATCCGCGTTACGCCGATCGGCGGCGCGCCTATCGCTTATCACCCGACGCCGCCCGGCGCGCCGAAATGGGGCAAAGGCTGGAAGCAGGCGATGGTGCAAAACTACCAGAGCACTATGTCGATCGGCTGCGAGGCGAGCAGCTACACCACCCGCACTAACTACCTGTCGCTGGACCCCAACTACAAAGACCGGCTGGGCCGCCCGCTGCTGCGCATCACCTTCGATTTCCCGGAAAACGATCTCAGGATGGCGCAGTACTGCACCAACAAAGTGGCGGAAATCGCCCGCGCAATGAACCCGCGGGAAATCGTCGCTAAGCCGGCCAGCGGGCACTGGAACAGCGTGCCATACCAGTCTTCTCATGTGGTGGGAGGATTCGTGATGGGCGCCGATCCGACTACCAGTTCCGTGAACAAGCATCTCCAGGTCTGGGATGTACCCAATCTGTTTGTGGTGGGGGCATCCGCCTTCCCCCAGAACCCGGGCTACAACCCCACCGGCACCGTCGGCGCGCTGGCGTTCAAGGCCGCTTACGCCATCAGGACTTACTGGCTGAAAAATCCCGGGGAGATGATCAACGTATGAAACCGTTAATGGCTTTATCCCTGCTGGCCCTGAGCTGCGCGTTCGCCAGCCAGGCGCTGGCCCAGCCGGAGTTCGACCAGGTGGAAAAAGGGCGTTACCTCGCCACCGTCGGCGACTGCGCCGCCTGCCATACCGCCGATCCGGCCAAACCCTTCGCCGGCGGTATCGCGATAAAGACGCCGTTCGGCACCCTGGTGGGGGCCAATATTACGCCGGATACGGCGACCGGTATCGGCAACTGGACCTATGACGACTTCAGGCGCGCCATGTCGGAAGGTATAGGTCACGACGGCAAGCGACTGTACGGCGCGATGCCGTTTACCGCCTATACCAAAGTCACCGATGAAGATAACCGCGCTATCTGGGCGTATCTGCAGACCCTGCAGCCGATCAATAACCCGGTGGAAACCAACCAGTTGCCCTTCCCGTTCAGCGTGCGTACCAGCCTGATGGTCTGGAACTGGATGAACTTTGATAAAGGGGTCTATCAGCCGGATATGACGAAATCGGCAGAGTGGAACCGCGGCGCCTATCTGGTACAAGGACTCGGCCACTGCGGCACTTGCCATACGCCAAAAAATATCCTCGGCGGCGATAAGAACGATTTATTCCTGCAGGGCGCAGAGGTGGAAAACTGGTGGGCGCCGAATATTACCGCCAACAGCCACGAAGGGGTGGGCCGCTGGACCATTCAGGAGATTAAGGATTACCTGCGCACCGGCGTAAATCGCTACGATATCGCCTCCGGACCGATGGCCGAAGAGGTCAAACACTCTTCGCATGCCTGGAGCGATGCTGATTTACAGGCCGTCGCCGTCTACCTGAAATCGCTCGGCAAAACCGAGGGAAAAGGCCCGGAACCGCTGCCGGCGGATAACCCGCAGATGGTCACCGGTAAAGCTATCTACTTCGATCGCTGTTCGGCGTGCCATACCTCTTCGGGCAAAGGAGAGAAGAATATCTTCCCGCAACTGGCCAGCAGCCCGTTAATCAACGCCCGGGAGCCGGTGTCGTTGATGCGCGTCGTGCTGGCCGGTAGCCGCGGCGTGGATACCGACAGCCGCCCGACCGCGCCGGCGATGCCGTCTTTCGCGGCCACCATGACCGACCAGCAGATCGCCGATGTCCTCACCTACATCCGCAACAGCTGGGACAACGCCGCGCCGGCAGTGAGCGCCAGCGATGTGCAGGCGATGCGCGAAAAGCTGCAGGAATAATCCCTGCGCCCCCGGCCATCATGGCCGGGGTGTTTTTGCAAACTATGCTTTTTCCTGCACCGCAATATACATATCAAATTCCCAGACGCCGCTTTCCGAGCCATCGTTCAGATAGTGGTCGAACGTGGGTTTTGGACTAAAGGTGTATTTTTCGTCCTGCATCAGGGCGCTGAAGAAATCCATCCACGGCGCGGCGAAGTTGTTGTCATCCACCCTGGCATGGGCCACCGCATACAGCCCGCCTTCGATTTGAGTCAGAATCACCCCTTCGCTGTTATCGGGAATAACAAAATCTTCGGGTACCGAAATCACTGTATCGCAGCGCAATTTTTCCGGAGGCGTGATTTCCGGATTGTCGTAATACACGGCCAGCCATTCACCGCTGTGAATATTGTTGCTCTTCACCCACAGCGCCAGCTGATCAAATCCCTGGCAGACGGTCGTTTCCCACGGCCCAACCATATGGAACCCGGCGACGGTACGCCCGGGCCACGACTGGATCTGGTAGTTCATACCCTTTCCTCCTTCGATTAAAATTACTGTATTTTTATACAGGTTAATCTATGAGAGACAAGCCCGCAGAGGTAATTATGTGAGCAGTATTCCACTTAGGCCAGGCGCAGCGGCGCTTTAGAGATGGGACTCAGGAGTCTATTCGCTCAGCCGCACCGGCCCTTCCATATACACAGAAAGCCACAGCCACAGCATTATTTCCATAAATCAGCAGAACTGACTGCGGGGGTTTTAATTCCGGCTTAAATCGCCGCACATTTTCACGGCTGGCCGGATCAGGCCGGAGGGAACCGACCTGAAGGGAAGCCTGGGCAGGGACAAAACGCCACTGGCGTTTTGCACGACGCCTGCGTCGGCCCTGAAGGGGTGAGCCCCGTTTCAGACGGGGCGAATAAATGTTGTCTTCCCCGACCCGAAGACAGACGTCAAAATGTGCGGGTACCGCGCAGCGGCGATTTTGGGCCGGGAGCCGGGAGTCCAGAGGACGCGGCGGTGAGCGTCCTCCGGCCGTTCACTAATATCAGGAGCCCGGGAAGGCACAGACATCAAGTGAACGGAACTCCCCACCTACTGGAGAGCCCCTCCAGTTGAAGAGCCTCCCCCCAACTGGAGCCCCCTCCGCCCCCGACAAACCAAACGCCCCGGAGCGAACGTCCCCCTACCCCTACCCCTCACACAAACTCACCACGCCCCCCTTACCATCCACCCTCACCCGCATACCATTGCTGAGAATCTGCATCACATCACGCACGCTCATCACCGCCGGCAGTTGTAGCTCACGGGCCGTCACCGCGCCGTGAGACAGCGGCCCGCCGCTTTCGGTTATCACCCCGCTGGCGCGGTAAAACAACGATGTCCAGGCCGGGTTAGTGGTCCGCGCCACCAGAATCGCCCCTTTCGGGAAAGCGGCAAACTCTTCCGGGCCGTGAACCAGAAACACCTCCCCTTCCACAACGCCCGGGCTGCCCGCCATCCCCTGCAACTGATTGCCCGCCGGCACCACCGGGGTTGCAGCCTCATCCCCATAGCACCACGCCGGACTGCGGCGCTTCGCAGACCGCCAGGCGTCGCGATTGGCCCGCACCCGCTCAGCCAGTTCGGCAAAATCGTCCTGCTCAATGGCGTGCCGCAAATCGGCAAAAGAGGCAAACCAGAGATCGTCAGTGGTACTCAGCACGCCGCGCTGCACCAGCAATTCCCCCAGCTCGCGCACCCCTTTGCGGAACGGCAGCGTCAGGCGAGTAGTCTGGTAGTGCTCCAGATCGTCCAGCCAGGTGTACTCCCGCGCCAGGCGGATCACCTCCTCAACGAAGTAGCGCAAATCTTCCGGCACCCCGCTCAGCAGCGCATGCTGGGCCGCCGATGCCTCCAGCTTAATAGCCAGCGCCTTCGCCGCCCGATCTTCATCCGCCAGTTCTACCAGCATTTTCAGTTGATCGAGCACCACATGGGGCGCCTCCAGCCAGGTAGGATAGTAAGCGTCAAAGTCCAGTTCCCGGTGACCGTGGCGCTGCAGGAATTGCCAGAATGCCTGGTCGAAGGCCGGATAGCCGGCAAGCTGCGCCACCAGTTGCTGCGACGGGGTCTGTTCAAAGGCCGCGAGTAACCCTGAATCCAGACGCACCTGGCGCGACAGCGCCCACAGCTCGGCGTTAACCTGGCCGGTTTTGGTGTCGGAAACCGACAGCAGCAAATCGAACATCGACTTAGCCTGCGCGGGCGGCATCGACATCTGCAGGATCTGGTACAACACGGCGTACAGCGTACGCTGCGTCAGGGAAATCGCGATATTCGGCAGGAAATAGCGGGTACCGGCGTCGCGCACCCGCAGAATATAATCCCAGCACGCCTTCACCCCCTGCTGCCCGGGCTGTTCGCGCATCAGCGCGCCGATCTCCAGCAGATACGTGTCCAGATCGCGCATCCAGCGCACCGGCAGTTCCTGAACCCAGGCGTAGCGTCGGGCCAGTTCCGGCAGCGCCGCGCGCAGTTGCTCAATCGAGCTGATCCCGGCAGGCATCCGCCCGGCATACAGTTCAACGGCATTCTGGTTGCCATAGACGTAGCTGTCTTTCACCGCAAACCATTTACCGCCGAAATGCGGCAGCCCCATCAGTGAAAAAGAAAAGTTCAGCGACTGATGAAACCCCTCCTCCACCAGATCCCAGGTCAGGGGCGTGACGGCATTAGGGAAACGCTCCGCGGACTCATCGCGGGTCCAGCGTTCGGGAATAAACGTCACCGGCCGCGACTGCAGCAGATACAGCGCGTCGCCGGAAAACGCCCATTCAATATCCTGAGGAAAACCAAAAAACGCCTGAGCGGTACGGGCGATGCGCGCCACCTGGCAGCACTGCGCGTCGTTCAGCGAATTCTCGCGCTGGCGGGATGCCGCGACCGGCACCTCACGCACGCCCCCGGGACCTTTCAGCAGGATGGTGGTTTTCTGGCCGGGATGGCGTTCGGTGACCGTCAGCGCCGGCACCGCAACGCGGTATTCATCCACTTCGCACTCTCCGCCCACCACGCTCTCCCCCAGCCCAAAGCAGGCGTTGATCAACACGGTATCGAGCTGCCCACGCACCGGATCGATGGAAAATGCCACGCCGGCGGCATCATTTTCCGTCATCTCCACCATCTGCTGAATCACCACCGCCATGGCGGCGTCGAGATGGGCGACCCCGAGGCGCTCGCGGTAACGCATGGCGTGCTCATTCCACAGGGAGGCATAACACGCCCGCACGGCATCCAGGATCGCCGCGTCGCCGCGCAGGTTGAGGAAGGTATCGTGCTGGCCGGCGAAAGCCGCTCCGGGTAAATCTTCAAAGGTGGATGATGAACGCACCGCCACATTCCAGTCCTGAGCCCCCAGCGCCGCCAGTTGCGCGACGATCGCCGCGCGCTGCGTCGCGGGCAGCGGCTGCTGGCCGATCAGCGTCTGAATAGCGGCGCTGCAAACGGTAAGATCGTGTTCACTCGCCAGCAGAGTCGCCAGTTGTTCGCGGATGGGGGCGATAAAGTCCCGATAGGCGCCGGCGGTAACAATCATCCCGGGCGGCACCGGTAACTGCGCGGCGGTCAGGCGCGCCAGACTGGCCCCTTTTCCACCGCTGAGCGCCAGCTCCGTAGCGGCTACGTCGTGAAATGCCAGAACCGGCGTCAGTGTCATCGACATTGTGTCATCCTTATCTTGTCTTTGGGTCTGGCGAAGCCGCTGCGGCGTAGCCAGAGAATCACGCCTGCCGCGCTTAACGTGCCGGCAATCAGATCGATGCCGTAGTGATAGCGCAGATACAGAGTGGCCAGAATCAGTCCTGCCACCAGCGGCGACAGGATCAACAGTAATAGCGTGTGGCGGCGTATCAGCAGGTAGCCGAGGACATACAGGCTGATGCCGCAGTGCAGGCTGGGAAACACATCCATACCGGTCCCCCCCTGGGCCACCAGCCCGGTCAGCAACGCCGTCATGGCGCCGCCGGGGGCCGGATAGCTGAATACCTCAGGAAACGCGATATAGGGCCCGGCCGCCGGCACCAGCAGATAGCCGGTAAAACCGATCAGATACATCAGCATCAGACCATACAGAAAGCCCTTCGCCGCCGGGGTATAGCGGCGAAAAGCGCAGAAGATCACCGGCACCAGGATAATGAAGTAAAAAGAGAGGTAACAAAGACTCATCAGTTCGCTGAGCCACACCTGCTGCCAGCCCAGCAGATGTTCGGTGGCGCTCTGGCCGCCAAACAGCCAGCGGTCGATGGCCAGCAACTGACTATCCGCAGAGCGCGGCATCGCCAACTGGATAGCCTTAAACAGCGGAAACGCCAGCCAGCTGGCGGCGAACTGTAGTATCCCCAACCAACTGCGCCAGCGTCGCGAATCGGCGGTCATCGCTTTGAGCAATAACAGCCACGCCGCCACGCTCAACGCCGCCGGCGCGATAAACTGCCCGTCCCCCAGCCGCCAGGTACTGACAATCCCCAGCAGGTTAATCAGGCCGATCTGCCCCCACCACAGCCAGTAGCCAGGGCGATTACCCTCCCCGGATGCCGTATTCAGAAAGATATTAGCGGTCATGGCTGATTTCCCTTTCATCCCACGCCGCGCGCTGGCGCCAGCCGATGAAAGCCAGCAGGTATAGCAGCCATAGCCCGGGTTCCATTAACGCCCCGACAGCCAGACAGGGTAGCCACAGCAGCGCCGCGCCGGCCCCGCCCAGCAGGCGGAAAAAGGTTACGGTATTCACGCCATCGGCCTGTCTGCCCACCAGCCAGCCGCACAGCAGTACCGGAAACAGTGCCGCCAGCCACGGTAATTGCAGTAGCCAGGCCAGCGGGCGACGCGTCGCCGCTAACATCGGCGGCGGCGCGTCGTCCCCGGCTTGCGCGCCCTTAAACGCCAGCGCGACAGATTCCCCGCGCCGCCGCGCCGCGCGGGCTGCACACAGCGCTCGCCGGAACGTCGGTTCATCAGGGCAATTGACCGACACCTGATCCAGCGCGCCAAAAAGACGCCGGGCGATCTGCGCCTCACCGTCGTCAGCAAAGGTCAGCGGCGCGGAAACCATCAATTCCACGGCGGAACCAAACCGCTGCGGCGCCGTATAGAAACTCCCGACCGCCACCACCCGTAGCGGCAGCCCCTGGCGCTGCATATGGCGAATAATACTGACCGCCCCGGGCTGGTACTCCTGCGGCGCGATGCCCCATTCGCTGGTGCCCTCCGGAAACACCATCAGGCTGCCGCCCTGGCTGAGGTGGGCGATCGCCTGGCGGAGCGGATTCCCGGCCTGAGCGCGGCTGAGCCCATAGCGCAGACGATCTTTTTCCCGCACTACCGGGATGCCGGTAAACAGTAAACGCAGCAGGCGTGAACGCAGAAGTTGAGCGGAAGCCATAAACTGCGCGTGCGGCGCCAGTTGGCTGAACACCCAGCCATCGGTAGCGCCATTGCGGTGGCTGGCGACGAACAGCGTCGGCGTCGCGTCGTTGAACGGCGCCAGCGGCTGCCCCTGTGGGTTAACCAATGCGATAGAAGAGTAATAAAAGCGGCTCAGCGCAGCGGCGATAAAACGATACCAGCGCGGTAGCGCCCTGCCCGGCGTAAAGCGCAGAAATGCCGATATCGCGGCCGAATTGTGTTGTGACATTCCCTGACAACCCTGGTGAGTAAAATTAAGACGCCGGCGGGTTCCCTGTGTCGCTGCCGGCGCGCCTTTGCAACCCGGGCGCGACAGACATCACAGCTACGCCCGGCAAATCCCTGGCGACGCCCGTTGACATCGCTCTCTCCTCAGACACTGCGCCCGGCCGTTTCGTTCCGGAACGCCCGGCAAGCGGAGAAAAATCACCGGCAAGCCGCCCTTGTGGTGTACCATTATGCGCGCCGGAATTTCGGCGGTCAGCATGAAAAAAGATGAAAAGGACCCGTACGCCATGAAAGACTCGAACACCGCGCCCCCTGGATTCCTGTTCCACGACTACGAGACTTTCGGCACCAGCCCGGCGCTGGACCGTCCGGCGCAGTTCGCCGCCCTGCGCACCGACGCCGATTTCAATATTATCGGCGACCCGGACATTTTTTACTGCCAGCCGGCGGATGACTATCTGCCCCAGCCGGAAGCGGTGCTGATCACCGGCATTACCCCCCAGGTGGCCCGGGAGCGCGGGGAGCCTGAGCCTTACTTCGCCCGACGCATTCACGATCTGTTCACCGTCCCGAACACCTGCGTGCTGGGCTACAACAATGTGCGCTTCGACGACGAAGTGACGCGCAATATTTTTTACCGCAATTTCTACGATCCCTACGCCTGGAGCTGGCAGCACGGCAATTCACGCTGGGATCTGCTGGATGTAATGCGCGCCTGCTACGCCCTGCGTCCGGACGGCATTAACTGGCCGGAGAACGACGACGGGCTGCCCAGCTTTCGCCTTGAGCATTTGACCCGCGCCAACGGCATCGAGCACAGCAACGCCCACGACGCCATGGCGGATGTCTACGCCACCATCGCTATGGCGCAACTGGTGAAAAGCCGCCAGCCGCGGCTGTTCGACTACCTGCTGACTTATCGCAACAAGCACAAACTGACCACGCTTATCGATATCCCGCAAATGACGCCGCTGGTGCATGTGTCTGGCATGTTCGGCGCCTGGCGCGGCAACACCAGTTGGGTGGCGCCGCTGGCCTGGCATCCGGATAACCGCAATGCGGTGATCATGGTCGATCTGGCCGGCGATATCGCCCCGCTGCTGGAGCTGGACGCCGATACCCTGCGCGAGCGCCTGTACACGCCAAAGGCTGAGCTGGGGGACAACAGCGCGGTACCAGTCAAGCTGGTGCATCTGAATAAATGTCCGGTGCTGGCCAAAGCCAATACCCTGCGCCCGCAGGACGCCGACAGGCTGGGGATCGATCGCCAGCGCTGCCTGGATAACCTGAAAACCCTGCGCGCCCACCCCGCGGTGCGGGAAAAAGTACTGGCGCTGTTCGCCGAAGCGGCGCCGTTTGTCCCTTCCGACAATGTGGACGCGCAGTTGTATAACGGCTTCTTCAGCGACGCCGATCGGGCGGCGATGAAGATCGTGCTGGAGACGGCGCCGGAAAACCTGGCGGCGCTGGACATTACCTTCGCCGATCCGCGGATTGAGAAACTGCTGTTTAATTACCGGGCGCGCAACTTCCCGGGCACTCTGGACGAACTGGAACAGCAGCGCTGGCTACAGCGCCGTCGTGAAATTTTCACCCCGGAGCGCCTGCAGGATTACGCCCGGGAACTGGAAATGCTCTATAACCAGCACGAGGGCGACAAAGAAAAAATCGCCCTGCTGAAAGCCCTGTATCTGTATGTTCAGGAACTGGTGGGGTAGTCGCTATTTCGCCGCCACCAGCGCGCTGACCGGCACATCAAAGTGTTCCTGCATCGCCGCCGTGGCCGCCGCGCTATCGCGCTGGCAAACGGCGTCGCAGATGCGCTGGTGTAGTTCAAGGATCCGTTTTTCATACTCAAACGCTGTACTCTGAGCCGCCAGTCCTTCGCTGATCGACTGGCGCAGTTGGCTGTGCAGCGCCTGGAGCAGGATAACAAACACCGGATTGCCGCTGGCCCGCGCCAGCAAAATATGAAAACGCATGTCATGCTCGACAAAATGGCGCGGTTCGGCGAAGTGATGGCGGATCTGCGCCATTTCGTGGCGTAGCCGGGCAAAATCCTCCTCACTGCCGTTACGCACCGCCGCCTCCACCACCCCCAGCTCCAGCCAGCGGCGCACCGAAAGAATCTGGGTGGCGGTCACCTGCTCGGTGGAAAGCGCAAAACCAAATACCACCTGCAGTACGCTGGCATCGAAAGATTTTACGCGCGGTACTTTACCGCTTTTGATCTCCAGTACCCCCAGCGCCGCCAGGGAACGATAAGCCTCACGAATAATTCCGCGGCTGACGCCGAGCTGCTGGCTGATCTGCATTTCACTGGGAACCGCCATACCCGGCGTCAGTTTTTCGCTGGCAATAAAGTCCAGAATGTACTCTTTCACCTGCGCGGAGAGCGTGATGGTTTCCAGCGGTGCTAACTGATTCATTTCCCTTCCTGATAGATAACGGTGTTTTTGCCGGTCGATCTTCCCCGATCGCCGCCCCTGCGTCACGGCGCAAAAAATGATCGTTTCGTGACCCTGTGCACATTAATGATACGCTGTGCCGATTAGCCTATCAACCTGTTAAACAGGTTAACAGCTTAAGGAGAAATTTATGTGGGCTAACGACAGGGAGCTGTTCGTGCTGATGCGCACCCGTCTGTTCACGGCAGTGGTTGGCGATATCCTCGATACCATGGGATACCTGCATCAGTTTGTCTCTCCCGCCATCAAGCCGCTGGCGCCGGATATGGTGCTGGCCGGGCGCGCCATGCCGGTTCTTGAGGCGGATGTCTATGAATGCGAATCCAGTTCCGGTTACAGCGCTATCGGAAAAAAACCTTTCGGCATCATGTTCGAAGCGCTGGACTCCCTGCGCCCGGATGAGGTGTACATCACCACCGGCAGCGCCCCGCGCTACGCCCTGTGGGGCGGGTTGATGTCCACCCGCGCCCGGCATCTGGGCGCCGCCGGCGCGGTACTCGACGGTTTTGTGCGCGACTCCGCGGAAATCCTCGGGATGAATTTCCCGGCTTTCTGCCTGGGCACCTACGCCCAGGATCAGGGGCCGCGCGGCAAGGTCATTGATTTTCGGGTGCCGATTGAATTCCACGGCGTACGGGTAAATCCCGGGGACATTGTTTACGGGGATCGCGACGGTTTGCTGATCGTGCCGCAGCAGGTCGAGCAGGAAGTGATCGGCAAGGCGCTGGATAAAGTCACCACCGAAAGCAGCGTGCGTAACGCGATTAAAAACGGCATGAGCACCGTGGAAGCCTTTGAAACCTTTGGCGTGATGTAAGGAGTGTCCCATGAAAGCGTTAGCGATAGAACCCGGTAGCCATGCCCGCTTTATTGATATTGCGCCGCCGCAGTGTGGCGATGGCGATGTCCTGATCCGCGTCGAGCGCGTCGGGCTGTGCGGCTCCGATCTCAACACCTGGCGCGGGCTGAATCCGCTGGTGAAATACCCGTGTATTCCCGGTCACGAAATCGGCGGCACTGTCCTGAAGGTCGGTTCTCAGGTGACCAGCGCCCGACCCGGCGATCGCGTTGTGGTGCTGCCCTGCACCGAATGCGGGGTTTGCAGCGCCTGCCTCAGCGGGCGACCCAACGCCTGCAAAAACAACCAAACCCTCGGCGTTCAACGCCAGGGCGGAATGGCGGAACAACTGGTGATGCCGGCCCATAAAGTGCTGGTGTGCAACAGCCTGACCAACGACGCGCTGGCGCTGGTGGAACCGTTGGCGGTGGGGCTGCATGCCGCACGCCGCGCCGCACCGGAGCCAGGCGAATGGATCATGGTAATTGGCTGCGGGGTGATCGGCCTTGGGGCTATCTCCGCCGCCGCCGCGATGGGCGCCCGGGTCGTCGCCGTGGATATTGACGATCGCAAAGCCGCCGTGGCTCAGGCCTGCGGCGCGCAAACATTCATCAACGGCCAGCGCGATGATATCGCCGCAGCGGCCGCGCAGCTCAACGCCGGGCGTGGCCCGTCGGTGGTGATTGAAGCCGTCGGCAATCAGAAAACCATCGAACAGGCGGTAGACCTGGTGGCCTTTGCCGGCAGAGTGGTGTACGTCGGTTACGCCAAACAGCCGGTCAGCTACCAGAGCGCGCATTTTCTGATGAAAGAGCTGGATATTCGCGGTTCGCGTAACGCCACCGCGGCGGATTTCCGCGCCGTACTGGCGCTGATGGAACAACAGCGTTACCCCACCAGCGCCATCGTCAGCGCCCATTACCCGCTCGATCAGGCCGACAAAGCGTTCCGCGACTGGGCCGCCGATCCGGGCGCTTTTACCAAGATCCTCATCGACCTGTAATTTACAAACGCTTAAGGAGCACTGTCATGGAAAACACTCTGCCTTTCTCGCTACGCGGCAAAACCGCGCTGATCACCGGCGCCGCCAGCGGCCTGGGTTACGCCATGGCCCACTGTATGATCGCCAGCGGCGCACAGGTGATTATCGCCGACCGGGATTCAGTCAAAGCCCAGGACGCCGCCGCCAGCCTGGGAGAACAGGCTTACTGGGTGCCAATGGATGTCAGCCAGATCGATATACTGCCGGAAATTGTCCAGGTGCTGGTGGAGCGCTTCGGGCAGATAGACATTCTGGTCAACAACGCCGGCAACCACTGTAAAAAACCCATTGAGGAGATGAGCGTCGACGAATTCAGCGCGGTGCTGGATGTCCACGTGGTCGGCGCCTTTGCCCTGACCAAAGCGCTGGTTCCCCATATGAAACAACGCGGCAGCGGCTGCGTGCTGTTCACCGCGTCGATGACCTCTTTCCTCGGCCAGCCGCTGGTCAGCGGTTACGCGGCGGCAAAATCGGCCTATCTGGGCCTGATTCGCGGCATGACAACCGAACTGGCCGGCGCCGGTATCCGGGTCAACGGTATCGCCCCCGGCTGGATCGACACCCCGATGCTGCGCAAGGCCATTGAGGGCGACGATGAACGGCGCAACAAAATCCTTGGCCGCACGCCGATGAAGTGTTTCGGCAAGCCGGAAGACATCGGCTGGGCCTCGGTGTATCTGGCCTCGGACGCGGCGTCGTTTATCAGCGGCCAGGTGCTGGTGGTCGACGGCGGCGCACTGATCGGTTTTTAACCCCGGAGGTCGATGATGAAAAAACGCGCCCTGTTACTGCATCCCGCTGACAACTGCATCGTGGCCCTGTGCGATATCGCCCGGGGAGACACGGTGTACTGGGACAGCGGCGAAACCCTCAGCGCTCAGGCGGTGAGCCTGGGTCATAAGCTGGCCTGCGTCGCCATCCAGCGCGGCGCTAAGGTCATTAAATATGGCGCAGCCATCGGCTCCGCCACCCGGGATATTCAGGCCGGAGAGCATATTCATACCCACAACCTGCACAGCGACGCTATCGCTATTTTTCACCATCACAACGCGGGCTATCAGCCCGATCAGGAGGCGCCATGATGCAGGGCTATTTGCGCCAGGACGGCCGGACGGGGATCCGCAATACCTTGCAGGTGATCTTTCTGGTGGAGTGCGCCAGCCATGTCGCGAAAGCGATAGCGGAATCCTTCTCTCACCATGAAGTCCAGTACTTCGGGTTTTCCGGCTGTTACCCGAGCGACTACGGTTACCGGCTGGTGCGCAATCTCGCCACCCACAGCAACGTCGGCGGCGCCTTGTTGATCTCGCTGGGCTGTGAAAATTTTGACCGGGAGCGCCTTGAACAGGAGATCCGCGCCAGCGGCCGCCCGTGTCACTCGCTGGTGATTCAGGAAAACCGCGGCACGGCGGAAACCATCCGCCGCGGCCAGCAGCTGGTGGAGTCGATGCTGGAACCCATCCGCCGTGTCCCACGCTGCCCGCTGGCGTGGAGCGATCTGGTGATTGGCACCATTTGCGGCGGCTCTGACGGCACCAGCGGCATCACCGGCAATCCGGCGGTGGGGCGCGCGTTTGACTGGCTACTGGCCCGCGGCGCCACCTGCCTGTTTGAAGAGAGCGGCGAACTGTTAGGGTGTGAACCACATATGCTGGCGCGGGCCGCTACCCCCGCCGCCCGTGACGCTATTGACGCCGCCATGAAAAAAGCACAGCGCTATTACGCCACCATGGGGCTGGGGAGCTTTTCCAACGGCAATGCCGTCGGCGGGTTAACCACCCAGGAGGAAAAATCTCTCGGCGCCTACGCGAAATCCGGCGACAGCCCGATCAGCGGCGTACTGCTGCCCTGCGAATATCCGCCCCATCCCGGGCTGTGGCTAATGGATGTGGTCCCTGACGGCGAACCGCGCTTCGGCTACCCGAATATTAATGACTCTTCCGAGGCGATGGAGCTTATCGCCACCGGCTGCCACCTGGTGCTGTTTACCACCGGACGCGGCTCGGTGATCGGCTCAGTGATCGCGCCGATCGTCAAGGTCTGTAATAACCCCCGGACCTAGCTCAACCTGCAGGATGACATGGACGTTAACGCCGGACGCATCATCAGCGATAACGCCTCTCTCGACGACATCGGCAAGGAGATCATTAACACCATTGAGCAGGTGTGCAGCGGCCAGCCATGCGCCGCCGAACGCCTGGGACATCGGGAGTTTGTGCTGACCTATAAAGCGTTTGACTATTCCGCCAGCCGCGGCTGCGACGCCTGATCGCCGCTGGTTTGTGAACCCTAATGACATCACAGGTAACAATAATGAAAAAATTACTGACCCTGTTTCTGCTGGTTGTAATGTGTGGTTTCTCCGCGCTGAGCAGCGCAAAACCGATTGCGATTAAGGTCGCTTATGAAAGTAACCCGGGAGAGCCGGCCGATAAAGTAATGCACTACTGGGCCGATCTGATTAAGCAGCGCAGTAACGGCGAGATCCTGTTTGAACTTTATCCCAGTTCACAGCTCGGCTCGAAACAGGATGTCACCGAACAGGCGCTGATGGGCATGAACATTATCACCATCAGCGACGTCGGCTTTCTTACCGACTATGACGCCGACCTCGGGATCCTGTTTGGCCCCTACCTCACCGACGATCCGCAAAAGCTGTTCGCCATTTACGACAGCGACTGGTTTAAGCAGAAACAACAAAAGCTGCGCGACAAAGGCATTCATATCGTAATGAGCAATTATCTGTACGGTACCCGGCAGATCATCGCTAAAAAACCGATCCGCACCCCGCTGATGCGGAGCGCGATAAATCGTAGTGTCTCAGCGCGATAAATCGCGGCGCTATCATTTATGAATAGTGAAAAAAAATTGCATTATCTGAAAATCAGATAGATATACCTAACCTGGCTGCTCTGGTCCGCATTAGCGCTGCAATCTGACTAATTTCCGCGTCCGTAAGTACCACGCTGTAGACAATTAATTGTGACACATCGACTGTACCAGCAAAACCCACGTAACCGCTCCCGATGCGCAATGTTTGGGTGGTAGGGACACGAATATTGGTATTTGTTGTCGATGCCTTGCTATTGGTTGTCAGGTTAATGTAATCCGTTGATACGTTATTACCAGTACGTAATACGCGCAGACCCCAGTCATTAATCGCCTCTATATGAGACGCTGTCGCGCTGGTAACATTTGAACCAGTACCATCATCTCTGGTTCCGGCAGCTAGTGTTCTGTCAGGATATTGATTGTAAATGCTAACACCATAACTGGTTGTGTAGCCTGAAATTGCCGCTGTTCCTGAATAAGTACCAAAATGCATTGGAGTGCTCTCGCCTGGCACTGCAGGCGAGCCATCAGGGACAGATACTGCTCTGGATATAATCAGAACAGTCATATCTGAAGACTCAATTATGTCCGTGGTCAGGTAATTTGTAAGCCCTTTTAGACGTATGTGATTATCTGAAACTGTCGGTGACCCGATAAGTGTTGCATCACTTTTACCTGGTGCACGGTTGAATCCAGCGCGAGCAATATCAGTGTCAAAACAGAACCACCCCTCCAGTCCACGGATGACCGGGGGGGATACTTTTGTGTACCACGGAGCCTGGCTTCCTACAGAAATTAATTCAACGCCCATTATATTTTCCTCAGAGTAAATTCAGGTAAGAGGCTGCGACATACGGCGCAAGTGATTTATAGAGAAGGTGTCGACTAGCCCCAATGGGATGGACATTATCCCCCCAATTAAGCACCCCAAAACCGGTCTCAGCATCGATGTTGGAATACGATGTGCTGTAACCGTTGTCATGATTCACTAGCGCCCAGGTAGGTACGATGGACTGCCTGCCGTCAGTCAGTACTCTCGCTGCTGCATTCATTGCACGTAAAACCGGAACATATTTTGTCGACCACAGTTCATTGCGCTCAGCATCCATAGACGTCCCTGGCAACATGCGGATAACTCTGGCTGATGGCCACGCAGCCCTCAGTTGTCGCATCAGTAACAGTTCGTTATTCAGAACGTCGCTGTAGATTGTTTCAACCGTCCGGTCACGGACGTCATTAGTGCCTGCGCCGTAAATGACAACATCAGGTGTTTCCAGCGAAAAACGCTCCTGATAGAACGCAAAATCCATTACCCACCCATTGCGGATAATATCGGTACTGTCTGACTCAATTGAAACCCGTAAAAATGGGTTCTGTGGCCATTTGGTTGTTTTATCCTGCGCCATGTACATCGCTTCATCTCCGGGTCGGATAATGCTGATACGGTCAGTTATTGCACCCGTAAAATCTCCCGACTCCCAACCCTCCCTGCATTCTGCCATTGCGCCGGTGGCATCATTTGCTGTACTGGCGCTGGCAGAGGTGTTTAGCGTGCCAATAAACTGCGCTGTATACCCGTGAGTACTCAGAAACTGAGAAATCAGTTGCGGCCCCTGCCGATTGCCAATGCTGTCACCAATCATCAGGATTTTGATGGTGGTTGCCACACTGGCATCTGGTACCGAAACCATTTTGACTGAGGCTCCCCGGCGATCACTCACCGATGCATCGGTACGAAAATTGAGGACTGCAGCGGAGCCGTAATCACTGGGGATGACCTCCAGCGTGTTCCTGCCGGATGCCTGTGCCGGTGTGGTGGAGGAGGAGATGGTTGCCAGCACGTCACGACCCGCCAGCCGTTCGCTGAGAACGGAGGGAATATGAATAACCTGTTTTTCACCGGAAAATGCCGCGAGAGTTCGTGAACCAAAATAAACACCACCATCCAGCACCGAACGCACTTCTGATGGACCTGGGGCATCACCTGGATCAGACAGGTCACGTAAAATACCACCTTCGTCGTCAATAACGCGCAATCCTGGTAACGTGGAATAACGTAATCTCAGGGGGCCAATATCAACCGTTTCCCCATTGGCTCTGATAAGTGCGCCACCTTCCTCATCTCCCCCTAGAACAGTTTCAGACGGATTTGAACGTATGCGATGGTGTAGGTCAAAAATTTCTTTATCTGAATACTGTCGTAATAAACCCCCTTCCTCATCAGTCAGCTTCTCGTAAATAGTTTCTTCATTTGAATATCCACGAATGAGAGAATGAATCAGATCAACGGATCGCTGAGATGCCAGATATGCCACAGCTATGGCTACACCGGAGTCATTCCTGTAATAGATAAATGCGGGTTCAGTACCAGCACCAAGAGCTACCCGAAATAATTGCCCCTCGGGGGTTGCAGCCAGACCAGCAATGGTTCCATCTGGATCGTTAACAGATTTATAAAAAGTGAACTCCCGAAAATCTGGGAGGCCGGTAATGAGGTTTTTAAGATACCGGGTTCGGTTAGCGAGTTGCTGAGCCTGGCGATTATCCGGTCCTCCTGGACCGCCTAATACGGGGGTATCCTCTTCCAGTTGATAAATCTCCTCAACCCAGATATTTTCATCATTAAGCGTGGACATCTGATTAACCTCGATGTGTATATTTACCGTCATATTGGATTGAGCCATTGTGTGTAATGCCGCTTAATCCCTCAAACATAGAAACCTGACCAAAAGGGCCAAAAAACGGATCGTGAAACTTCCTCGGATCAATCAATAATTCCGCTTTGGTCTCAATGTTATTTAACGTGCTTCCATCATTAATAAGAGACCATCCTGATATGGGTTCGTATGCAATCCGATATAGTTCGAGTAGTACATAGCTATTTTTCTCTGCAAGATTAATGCCTTCATAACGCAAAGAAAATTCTTTTTTGTTATTCATGGCCAGAGGGATAACCGTCTTTCGGGCATGCTCATAACTGACTTTGAGAGGTTGGAGAGTTGGCGTTCTGTTGAACACAATCGCCCCCCAATGTCTGTCAACAATGTAATCTGTATCCTGTGTCATCCCCGGAATATCAACACTCCAGACACGTTGATGTGGCAAACAAACCCTACAACCAGCAGTAATCCCTGACGGAAATGTATAATTACTGACAATATCAGGTAATTGTGTACTTAAGTTGCTATCCAGCAATGTGGAAAGGTTATCATCTGAAAAATTAAACCATTTTGCCGAAACCGTTCCATTATGTCCGGTTTTTATCTTTTCGCCGGTATAAAGTACTCCACCACGGGATATTTTAGTTTTCTGTTCATCAAAGTTAAGTGTAACGGCCAGTTCTGACACATCACCAATCCATTTCCAGTCCAGAGCAATATCTTTTTCACTCCGTAACGACAGATACACTTTACCTTGTCCATAATAATAGGGTTTATCCATATCATGTACTCCTTTCTGCCAGTTCCAGGTAGATTATGCCCTCGTTCAGAACGGGACCGTCTGTCGTGAAAATAGTGATATCCATTTCTGCGAGATAAATACCTGCGTTCCATTCAACAGCCACTGCCGAACCTGCAGAGGAACCCAGCAACAGCGCAGAAGCATCGCCTTCCAGCGCCAGCACGGTCAGTGGTCCGCTGGTTTCAGTCCACTGCACGATGACCAGCACCGCATGGGTACCGAAAGACCACGGCGACGTCGGCCAGGTTCCGGCTGGCCATTCAATATTATCGGCAGGAATGGACAGGCCGCTGGCCAGCAGGTCGGGTGGATACCAGGCCGTGACTCCGGCAGCATCAGCAATGGCGTGCAGCTCCGGCACTGCACCGGAAGAGGTATCTTCCGGCGTTGTCGTGGCCCAGTCGTTACCATCGACAATGGTCAGGGACAAGGTGATGCTTATCGGGAACGGCTTGTAACGACCTGCTGGCAGCTCTGCCTGGAATGTATAAAGCGACATCAGACCATCGCGTTTACTCTGCAGCGTCAGGGTATGTACATCATCACCGCCGGTGACATAGGGGATCGGGATGCTGACGTCACTGGCGGACAACGACCAGACCTCGCTCCCGGTGCTCTGAGCAATAAGTTTCACCACATACTCTGTACCGGGTTCGGGGCCGATGCTGTTTTCGGTACAGTCAATCAGGCGGTCGGCCTGCAGCAGGCGATCACGATGAGAAAATGCCAGAGTAAAGTTATCTGCGCTGGCCGCCACATCGGGATACAGGACGCCATTCACACGGATATTCCCAGGCAGATACGGTCTGGCCTGACGCCCGGACATGGTCAGCGTGGCCACCGGGGCGGCTGATTCTGCCAGCGTCTCCGTGCTGGTCCGGGTAAGCAAACGTGCCTCCACCGTTTCACCGGACAGGTATTCCAGCCCGTCCGAGTCCAGCGCATCCTGATACGCCCAGCAGCGGTCCCCTGCAAAGTGCCCTGACGGCAGGGAGTCCATGCAACCACGCCCGACGGTGAGAGTGCCTGCAGGAATGTCGACCGCGTCAACACGCATGATTTCATCATTAATCATCAGACCTTCACCAACGGTCGGGAAGATGGCCATGCTGACATGCAGGATGGTATCGAGTCGCCCGACTGGAGCCGTCAGCGTTCCTGATGGTGTCCAGTCACCCAGGCCACGGTCGGCGAATGTCGCTCCCGCTGCGCGGGTCTGCAGCAGATAGTTGATGCTGAGTGAGGTTGGTGCTATGGCCATCACGCCAGGATAGCCGGATTCAGGTTTCAGATAGTTCAGCTCAGCCTCGCTGACGGTCCCGGCCAGAACAGCATAAGGCAGCTCAATCAGCCGCTGGATGGTGACAGGTCGGGCGGATTTATCCGGCGGTGTCCAGCCACTGTCCTGTTGTCCGGAGCTGTAAGAGGTGGATGGGAGGCCAAAAACATCCTGAACCACAGTCAGCGTCAGGACACCGGTATCACCTTCCTCTATTTTTCCCACGCGCAGCACCATATTGTCGATGTTACGGTCAGGCAACTGGATGCGGAAAACATCACCCGGGCGCAGAATTCCGCCGCGCCGGTCGAACTGGATGACCAGACGGGTCAGCTCAGACTGGGCCGTCTCCAGGTCTCGCTGGGCTACGCGGGCGGCAAGTGAATGTGTGGGGATCGCTTTGTACTCGACCGAACTGCTGTTGAGTCCGGTATTCTGTATCGCCCCGAGGTTCTGCGCCCGGACTTCACCATCGGCATTTGTAACGGGGTCATTCCAGGTCACGACAATCTCATTCGGGTTCGACGTGGTGCTGGCGCTGTCGTCATCCTGAACGGCGATAACGCCGTTGTCGTAGGTGAAAACCGGCAGGTCATCGACACGGTAATCCCCGCGCAGCAGCTTCAGGGTCAGCTTGCCGGTTTCGAGGTCGGCATACTGCACCGCGCCGACATGATCGAGTACCTGCTGAACGAACGTATCCAGCCCGTCCTGGCGGTTATAGCGGAAACACAGGCCAAAGCCTTCTTCATACAACGTATCAGCAGCGGCGCGATAACTGTCGAGGTTCAGGTCATCGGCAAGCGTCAGCTGACGTCCCCAGTCGCGGTTAGTGGCACATTCCACAAGGATGTGGGCCGGGTTCATGGCATGAATGGCCCGGAGGTTGGCGAGCTGCTCCGAAAGGAGATCAGCTTCATCATCAAGCTGCGCTTCGCTGTTCTCCAGAATGATGGTGGCTTTCTCAGGGTACCAGACATCACCGTCCCAGCCTTTTGTTGTACGGCGAACCCGGTATAACCACGGTTTGGGGCTGGCGCTGTAGCAACTGACCAGACCACTGAAGAAGGTGGTCACCACGCCACGAAATCCCGGCACCAGTCCCGTCAGCAACTTCAGGAGCGATGCCGGTGGGACCTGATCCGGTTCGCCCATCATGATATCCAGTTGACCCTGTATGCCACCCTCACCACCGGTATCATCGCCGCCGAACAGACCGGGTTTGTCGATGTACACCGAGGTGCTGGATGAAATCTGCCCCGGCGTACCGGCAAAGACCGTCTTTTTATCGGCCATGATCGACACAATTTCGTTAACCGGACCGCGCCCCAGCCCCGCCTGTACATCCCAGGAGTAGCGATAGCCAACGGTGACTTTTTTTGAACCTTTACCGCCCATTTATGCTCCCGCTTCTTTCTTAGTCTGTTGCGCCAGTTCGACGATCTGAATCGCCAGCGCGTCGCCGGTTCCGGCCAACTGGTCTGAATCAATCCCGCCGTCACGAATGAATGCCTGCAGGTCGAGGTTATAGCGAGCAAAAAAGGTCCGCAGCCCCCATGCACAGCCACCACCGGCGCGAATATGCTCCATCGTTATCAACATGTTCACCTCCGGTTATTTTTTGATGGCCTGATAGCGATAATTGCCGTACCCGAGGACGAACCAGTCAGCCGTCCAGCAGTCACCAAAGAAGACGCACTGCGGGGTGCCCTCATCGGGCATGGGCATATTCCAGTCATCCTCAGTGGCCGCTTCCGGCGTGGAGTTTTTTTGTTTGGGCGCTAAGGCCGTGTTGAGAACATACGATGCAACCAGAATCGCCACATATTTAGCTACAGCCCACCACATGGCATATCCCTCCTAAAACAGTTTGATGATGGTATACGGAGACTTAC
Organism: Entomohabitans teleogrylli; assembly: GCF_001484765.1. GTDB lineage: Bacteria > Pseudomonadota > Gammaproteobacteria > Enterobacterales > Enterobacteriaceae > Entomohabitans > Entomohabitans teleogrylli. Next base: position 267,546 of record NZ_KQ947379.1, read on the forward strand.
CGGGCATATGCGGCTGGCCACCGTAGTTGAGATGGTTGGAAAACTTGCTGTCACAGGTAACAATCGTACGGTCGCAACCCGGGTACAGCGTGACCGACTGCCCGACCTGCAGGCCGGTTGTGCCGCCAAAAAGATGCAGCGTGCTACCGTCCTGAGCACGCAGCCCGCGCCGCTCGGTGTAGCCGTTGCGGTCAAACTCAATGTAACCACCGGAAAACCAGTCGCTGGCCAGCCCGGCTGGCAGGTTCGCGGTAATGGAGGAGCCAGCGAGGGCGGTGACCACCACATCACTGACCGCGAACCGGAGCGGATCAACTCGGCAGTTGTGGTCGTACAACGCATACGGGCACTGACGCCCAAAGGTGAGCCGGAGGCCCACCCGTGTAAACGTGCTGGCCAAGCTGATGGTGATCAGCTTGCAGGATTCAATCTGCTCGCGTTTGACGCTGCTGATTTCCCCGATCCAGACCACGCGGAACTCTCCGGAGGTATCCGTTGCGTGCCAGCGCATGACCCGCACCCTGACGGTCAGCGAAGGCGGCGTGGCACGAAACAGCAGCGCCACCGGATTACTGGCCGGAACTGTGATATCCATCCCGTCACCACTGCCGGAACTGAGGCCGCTGTTGCTGATGGCCTGTGCCTCCCAGACCTGACCGGCAAAGTCGATATCTTTGTCGGCGTTGCTGTAACGCCAGAACAGGTTATCGCCCAGCCGGAACTCATACAGCGTCAGCGGCTGACCATCGGCGACGGAATATTCAAACTCACTCCAGCTCATCACGTACTCCGGTAAAAGTGGTGGCAACCCGGGCCACGCCGTCGGCGTCGGTCACATGCTCCCAGGACACGCTGTCGGCGTCCTGGCGGGCCAGGGTCATCAGGGAAATGGACACGATCTGGTGCTGACCTGCTGAAATGGCATCGCCATCAAGCACAAGACGCTCTGCACCACTGACCAGGCTCACAGCAGTGATACGGCGGTAGTGCCGGGTTCCATCTGCCAGCAGAATGCAGATATCACGGCGACCTGGGCGGATACCCAGTTCGGCAAAGCCCGCCCCGACAACATCAACAGCGTTACCGCTGATGGCGGATGCCGGGGAAAAGTCCAGCGTCTGCCCGGGCACCCATATCGGGCGCTGACGCCCACGGAGGTACCACAGAAGCTGGCGCAGGGAAGTCTGTGCCGGACGGTTGGTGGTGAACCAGCTGTGCGTCTGCCGCCAGAAGGGACGACCTGCTGTATCAATCCGGAGCGGCACGCTGCTGCCATTATCGAGTTCACGGATCAGAGGCTGATAGCTCCCGCTGACCGACTCGCCCCAGTCGGTTTCGGACTCAAGCACCGGGTGGCCACGGTACTGTGTGAGCACCAGAGCATCGCTGAAGGCATTGTGCTCTGCGATGCGGAAACGCACCTGCGCGGTCGTCGCGGTATCAGTGAGACGGGACAGCGACGGCGGCTCTGTCAGCACCGCCGGGCGTACCGGATACACCAGCGAGCCCGCAGGCCAACTGTCGGTCAGCGGGGAGACCAGTTGCAGGGCATCCCCGGTCATACCGGCGATGGTCGCCATCCGGCTGGTTGCATCAGGGGACTCATTGGTTTTCAGCAACGCTGTTCCGCCGACGGTAAAGTCACGCCCGGCGGTCGGAATGGAGAGCGTGGTCGCGCCACTGGACACCGCTGCCGGCAACGCATAAACATCCGGATAAACCGGCATGGCCCAGGTACCCGCACAGCCCTGCCAGAGCATATGTTCGAAGCGCTGGCGGGCGGTGTCATACAGCATCGCCGTGAACTCAAACGTCCGGCGCGGTGAAAGTCGACCGGAAATCCGCTGCTCAGCGCCGGTGGGCGACTGCAGTACATCGGTTTTCCACTCCAGCGTCTCAGTCACGCCACGGGACCAGTCGGGGTCTGCCAGCCAGGGAAATAACGTCGTCATTTATTCAGCCCCAGCCATTGTTTCAGGGTCGGTACCTGCGCCTTAAGCGACGTGGTGAACTGGCGCTGGCCAGCCAGCGTCTGTGCTCCGGCGGTATAAACCTCGGACGGATCCAGCACCAGTTGCTGCTGCAGGCTGATGGGCTGCTGCGACGCAGCGGCGGGCGTGGCCATCGCGGTTTCAGGCACGGATGCTGGGACCGGCATATTTTGCGCGGGGATGCCCGCCAGCCCACCAGTGGCATGGCGAACGCGGGGCAGCCAGCCCCTGACCGCGTCCATACCGTGGCGGTTGAAGGCGTGCAGAAAGTCCAGCGCACCGGGCTGCTGAACCACAGCGGCGCGGGTCACAAACTCCTGGTCGGAGAGCATCGCCGGAATGGAGTCGGACGTGGTGCTGCCGGGGCCGCGAACCTGACCGCCATCAGCCGCAAACACACTGCCAAGAAGACCGCCGATACCGCCGCTGCTCCCGATAAGGCTGGAATTGGCCATCTGCGCCAGCTGCTGTGCCGCCAGCTGCGCCATGCTGTTAATGATGGTGAGAGCGAGGTTCTTCACCGCATCACGCAGGTTCATCGTGCCTTTGGCCAGCCCCATCAGGGAGCTTTCGATACCGCTCTGCAGACCGTCGCGGAATGCCTGAGTCAGCTCATTCCCCGCCTGATTCAGCTTGCCGAGCTCTTCTTCGAGCTGGCGGATCATCTCCCGGATTTTGTCACCGGCTTCACCGGGGGCGGTGGCCATCTCTTTCAGCTGCGGGAGGTAGCCCTTGATTTTGTCGCCAACTTCCTGGTGAAGCTGGACGAGGCGCTGCCGCCCCTGAATCTCATTAAGCAGGCCACCCTGAACCTGCGCCTGAATGCTGGTTTCCTGCTGGGACTGCCAGGTGAACAGGTCGTCGAGCTGCTTTTTAAGGTCATCGACGCGGATTTTGGTTTCAGCGACCGGCAGCAGCTTATCGAGCCAGTTCAGACCTTCGGTGTTACCGCTGGCTTCAAACTCGCGGCGCAGATCGGATACGCGGTTCTGCAGCTCTAGCATCGATGCGCCAGCGGTGTCGCCGGTATCGCGCATGTATTCCAGCTGCAGCTGGAGGTTCTGCCCCTTAAACTCCTGGGCGGTGATGGCGGCGTTGGCTGCTTCCGCCTGGCGACGTTGTTCGGCGGTCAGGTTGCGGGTGGCAATCTCCTGGGCGCGGGTCGCTGCGGCACCCTGAGTGCGTTTTGCGGCCTGATCCTCAAGCTGTTTGACGAAGTTTTTATTCGAGGTTTCCTGCTGCTTGGCCAGCGACTGTCCTTCTTTTGTCGCCTTATTGGCCGCGTTGGCCGCGTCAATTTTTTTGGCCAGCGCCCGGGCTTCATCCTGTTGTGCTTTGGTCGCACTTGAGAGCGTGCCGTTGCGGATTTCAGCCTCGACGCGGTCCAGCTCGGTGATGGCTTTTTTCTGGTTCAGCGTCTGCTGCAGCTGTTTGTTGTACTGCTCTGCCTTCTGACCGGATTTATCCAGCGCTTTCGTGTCGGCATCCCACTGACCGCCGGAAAAATTTTCACCGTCGGTGGAAGTGACGCCACGGTCTTGGAGCTCCTTTCGACCGTCAGCAGTGGCCCACATTGCCTGGTAGGTTTTTTGAAGGTCTTTAACCGCATAATATTCTTTCTCAATATCAGTCCGGTTATTGGCCCAGACCTTCCTCAGCGTCTCAGTTGCAGCAATAGCATCATCATTAATTTTCTGCCGCTGGGCTTTTTCAGCAGCTTCTTTTTTCTCAGCGGCTTGCAATTCCTTAAGTGCTGCCAGATCGTCTTTATATTGCTTCACTGACTCCTGATATTCACGAGGCTGCATTGCAATAAAAGTTTCACTACCTGCACCGGCGATCCTGTCTTCTAAAACTTTAATTTTATCGGCCAGTTCTTTGGCTGGAGCATCCAGACCAAGTGCACCACTGGCTTTACTTTTGAATGACTCCCAGGCACCGGTAGCAGCTACTTTGACATTACCCCATGCTCTTGCTACACGGTTAAGCTGTTGCTCCATTGTCCGAAGACGCTCTTCACTGGCTTTTTTAAATGCCTGCGAGGCGACCTCAATGGCTTCCTCTTTTCGCCCCTGGTCCTCCAGACTCTGAATACGCTGGTAGGTCTCCAAATCCAGAAAATGATATTGCTGGTTGGTGTTGGCGGCCCACGTGGTTGCGCTGTCGCTCATCTTCAGGAAGTTTGACACAACCTGATCAGCCGAGTCGCCGGACAGCTCTGCCATCAACGTCGCAGCCTGGGCCACAGAGGTCAGCGTTTCGCCGGTAAACCTGCCGCTACTGACCAGACCATTCAGGATATCGCGTACCTGGCTGTAATTACCGCGCAACTGGCCGCCCTGCTGCGCCATCTGCTCCAGTTCGCCGGAGGTCACACCGGCATAGTTGCCGGTTTTCTGGATCGAGCGGTTAAACTCGTCCAGGTCATTCATCGCCGAAACAGCCGCAATGCCCGCTGCAGCAACAATACCAGCCAGCCCGCCCATCGCGATTCTTGCCGGAGTGATAATGCCCGTCAGAGCCTTAAAGGTGTTACTGACGCCACCAAACGAGTCCTTGATTTGCCCGCCTTGCTGGATGGCCACCAGCCAGACAGGCATACCGCTGGCCAGTGATGTAACCACATCAGTAATCTGCATCGGTAGATATCGCATTGCCTGAGCATACTGACCAGCACTTATTCCCCCTTTACTCATCGCGGCGGTCTGGTCGGTGATACGCTGGATGAATGGCGTAGCCTCCGCTGAGATACCCAGTTGTGCGGCTTTATACTGCAGCAGCTCTGTGGTCGTCAGGTTCATTGTTTCAGCCTGCTCACGTAGCCGGCTGATGAATTGCTCTTTGGTTTTTGCCGCCTGTGCTTCAGCCTGTGCGGCTTCACGGGCCGCCGCGGCTTCTTTGCGACCCGCCTCCGTCGCGGCCCAGGCTGATTTCTCTACCTGCTGACGCAAATCATTAAGTCTGGTCGAGTACTGTTCAAAGTCATCATCATCAACCAGACCTGCTCCCCGGAACGCACTGAGCTGAGACTTCATTTCATCTAGGCGACCATAGGCGGCAACAACGGGATCAATCCGGTTAACCAGAGCGGAGAGAGCGGCTCGCTGGGCTTCGATATCGGCATTCGTACCTCCCAGGCCACTCTGCAGGGCGTCCATCTCAGCGCGGGTCCGGGCCAGCGCGGCCTGGTAACCTGCGTACTCAGTTGCAACCTGATGGACAACTGACCCTGCCTGTTCTGTAGCAGACGCTGCACTTTGTTCTGCCTGTGCGTGGCTACGTGCTGATTCGGCGATACTATCCTGCGCCCGGGCGGTGGTACTGAGTTTCTGTGAGCTGGTTGTTGCTGCAGAGCCAACATCTTCCACATCTCCGGCCAGTCCCTGCAGCGCACGGCTGGCATCCGCGAGGTCGGCGCGGATTTTCAGCATTAAATTGAGGGTGGAGTTATCGGCCATAACGCACCTGTATATAAAGGAAGAAAAAGCCCCGATCAGGATTTCAGGGCATTAACACGCTGAGTCGCGTGGTTACCACCGGCATAGGCGGCATTGACGTCAATAACGCGGTCAATACAGTCCTGCCGGTGTTGCCTTAGCGCTTCGCTGTAATACAGCGTCAGCTGGCGGAGGGTGTAGGTTCCGAGCCTGCCCGGGTCATGTCCGGCCCGGATGAGGGTTGCGAAGATGCTGCCGAAGCCGACAATTTCGCCCGTGTTGCCCTGATGGTTTCCAGCCGGACGACAGCGTTCATAAAAAAACGGCGGTTCTGGGTCCACCACCAGTCAATCAGGCTCTGGCCCTCACCGGCGGGCAGCAGCGCCACCCACTGAACGGGCTGGTCCACAGAACAGGCGATGAGTTCAGGGATATCACCGGCGTGCTTTCGCAGTACGGCTTCAATCTCTTCAATCATGGGCCACGGTGTCTGCATGACCTCCGCCAGACTGTGTGTGAGCGCATCCAGTTTGTCGCCCAGTTGCAGCATGTCCACCAGGGTGTATTCGCGGATAACCAGCCCCCGGCCCGCAATGGTGATATTGCGGGTCGAGAGCAGCACGCTCAGCTCGTCTTCGGTATCGGCGGGTTTCTGCTTGCTCATGCGACAGGCTCCGCAACATCAATGACGCGGCCAAAGCGACCGATGGTCGGGTCATCCGGGCGGGCATTGTCGTACAGCACGGTGGAGGTGGTCTCCAGCCCGGCCAGCGAGGTGTCGCCCTGAATCAGCGCCAGCGCAGAGGCCGGGGAGAAGGAGATTTTGTAAAGCTCCAGAATCTTCGCCGCACCGCCTTCGGCAAGGTTGATCCCCTCGAAACGCAGGTAAAAATCTTCCGGCTGCTGCGTGAACAGCGTGGTGTTGACCGAACCTGCATACTCATAATTCACGGACGGTGACGTTGCCTGAGCGGTCAGGAAGGTGATCGCCCCGTAGGTGTAATCCACTTCGTAGTCGGTCCCTTCCACCAGGCTACCGATAACCACGTCACTGACGCGCTGATGGTCCAGAATGTAGCGTTCACCCGCCATAATACCTGCCGGAAGAAGTTCGCCGGTGATGGTGCCTGCGGGGATTACAACCTGCTCACCGTACAGCACCACGGCCAGATTCTCCGGGGCCAGATCGTGCCACGTTGACGTCAGCGTACCGTCCTGGTTGGTGACAAAGCTGCGCACCGTGCCCCGGCGTCCGGAATAACTCTCTTTGTGGTTAAGACGCTCAACCGTCAGCGCCAGCGATAAGGCCGATACATCGCCAACCCAGCGGAATGCACCGGGCTTGCCGTTAGCCAGACGACGGGCCAGAAACACTTTCCCCTGGCCGTAGTAGTAGGTTTCAAGCTGTGCCATTGTCTTCCGGCTCCTGTTGTTTGCTTTTGCCACGGTTGCCCTGAGTGTCGCTGACGACCGGAGTGGCAACCCCGATAAGTTGATGGTCCCGGAGCCAGACTACTTCGGCTTCGGTCACGGTGATGGTTTCACCGGCTGCAAAACGCTTACCCTGATGGGTATGCGGCTGCAGGAGTTTTACGTCGGGCATCGTCTGCCTCCGATAACATGATTGACCTGGAAGGTATCCATCCAGAGCAGGGTACCGCCGTCATAGTCCAGAATGTCGCCCTTGAGCCACTGGATACCGGTGGTTGCGAGTTTGCCGGGGACCCAGCCAATCAGCTGGTCGCGTATCTGGCCTATCAGCGGGCTGATTTCATGGGTCAGACCGTCTGCACCCTGACCATAGTTGCGCACGGCAACGGCCACACCGAAGACCGCCTCGGCAACCTGCGCCCGGCTCCCGTTCCCCGGAACACCGCGCTCAGGTCCCATCAGCACATACGCCCCGGGGACCGCAAAACCGGATAACTCCGTCACCTGGCTGTATTCGACGATGGTGCCGAGGAAGCTCAGCGGGGACGGCGTCAGTGGCTGCAGGCGCTCGACGATCAGACTGATGGAAAACGGTTCGCTGCTCATTTTCCGTAATCCCTCAGTGAGTCCATGCTGAACGTGCGACCGGGACCGTCCACCATCGGCGGACCGCCAGCGGGTTTCTGCGTATCGGTTGCGCCGAGGCTGAATTTACCGTTGGCCAGCTGCTCCATCAGCTTCATCGCATCGCGGTAATCACGGACAATCGGGTCTGTCCGTTCATCAGATATACGATGCTGATGCAGCTTGTAGCGCACAACGGAGCGGCCCCAGCTGCTCAGGATCGGGTGGACCTTCACCAGCGGCAGGGTGTAGCCACGCTGGCGGAGATAACCGTCAATCAGGTTCTGGGCTTCTTCCACCGCACCGCCAATGTGCTCCACCACCTCAAGGGCCACCGCCACTTCAGCAGGAGGCCATGACGTGGTCTCTTCCCCACGCAACACCGCATCCAGCAGCTCCGGTCGGGCCGGTGGCTTGCCCGGAAGCTGAGTCACCTGAGACAGTTCGACCGCACCCGGGCGGTCAGCCAGTTCAGCAAGGGAGATATACCAGGTCACGGCCATCACTCGCCTCCGCTTAGGCCGATACGGCATTCTGGAAGAAGTAGCCACAGTCCTGAGCCACAATCAGCTCGCGCACGGACTCACCGACACGGACGCGCTGGCCACCGCGCATCCCCATGTCCGGATCAGGAATGGAGCCGGAGACACGGGAGCCAAACTGCGCGGTAAAGCCGAAGGTCACGCCACCCTGGGTATCAGCCAGCAGATTACGGTAGATAAAGGCGGCATGGTTGGCCCAGGCACGCACCAGTACCGGCTTCTGGCCCGGTCGGGCGATATTGACGAACGCCGAACCGACGACGATTTCGTCGAGTTCCAACAGGCCGCGAAGGAAGTCCAGCGGTACCAGGCCATCTTCACCCAGTGTGCCGTTATAGGCTTTCACGACCGACGGGTTCTGACGCAGGGCTGTTGCCGTAGAGCGTCCCAGTACCGCCACGTTCGGGCGCATGATCATCTTGTCGAGCGCAGTGACAATTTTCTTAATCGGTTTGCTCGCGTCGTTGTCCCACCGGTCAGCAGCAGCCAGGTTTTCTTTATTACCCACAGGGTAATTGGCCGCGTTAAACACCTCTTTACTGGTGCGAACTTCTCGGTCGAGCATGATGATATCGGACACGCGCTCGGTCGCACGACCCAGCGGATCGTAATTGGCCGGAGCATTGTCGATATCGGACTGTGGAACCGGTGCATCAAGGGCGTAATCGTTGGTCGAGGAGGTCTCATCCTCTGCATCAAACTCAATCTGATTGGGTTGTGACGTCCGTCCGACGGTGGTGGTCGGTACGGTGAAGCCCTGATCGAGATCGAACTTCCACCATTTAAACTCGGCTTTCCCCACCGGCACGCGCGGTAACACGCTGTCGGCAATGAGGGAGAGGTTACGGTACCCGATGGCAATCGCCGTCAGGTGGGGGTCAATGGGAAACGGTGCTTTGGACATTCTGAATTACTCCGGAAAAATAAGATGAAAAATTCTGTTTGTTACCCCTGGTGCTGCTGTCAACCGCCTCCGGCTGCAGCAGCGGCCAGTTGACCCGGAGCAATCCAGACAGAGCCGAGATCGTCTTCGGCACCGCCATACTCCGCAAAGCCGAGATAGAACTGACCCGCTGTAGCCGGAATTGCGCGACCGTCAGCATCAGCCGTCAGCGGGTCACCGGCGACAACATCACCACCATAGATAACCGGCGTCAGCTGGCTGCGAACCACATCGGCGGGTTCCCCGACGCTGGCTGCAACGAGGGTGGTGACACCGATAATCAGCTTGCTGCCATCGACGGCCAGAGTGATTTCGTCCGGCACCGTGCCATGCGTGACCATACGACGCGCAGCCAGTGCCACTTCTGCCTTATGGCAGGTGATCAGACCCGGAATATTCATTGCTGGGCTCCTTTCTTCACGTGGTTAACGGCGTCTGTCATGGAGATGGTGCGACCCTGTTTAGCCTGCTCTGCCTGATAGTTCTGTGCGGCAGTGGCCAGAGCGGAAGCATCGGCGAAATCGACAGGATCATCAGCCGTGCCGGTTTTTTCGCTGAAGTCCATCACTTTGGGCTTCTGGCTCAGCACATCGCGCAGCAGCTCTTCCGGGGTTTTGTTCACCGTGGCATCACCATCGGCAAAAGACAGCGGTGTGGAGTTAAGGCTAAGCAGTACCTCAACCACAGTATTCTTCTGGCGTGGCAGGATAGATCCCGCTTTAACCAGCCCGTCTGCATAGCTGACAACCGCGTCGCGTCGCACCTTCGCATCGCGTAGTTTTGCGGCTTCTTCATCCTTGCGTAGTTTCTCTTCACGCTCTGCCAGCGCGGTTTCACGCCGGGCGAGCTCCTCCGCCGTAACGGTGGTCTTTTGGTTCGGGTCCACATTGGTCTCCTCGGCATACGCCAGTGGTGAAATTGACTTACGTTCATCGGTGGCCGAGTCCAGAATCGACTGGATACGCCACTGAGGAATGATGGAATCGGCCTGCTCGATGGTTGTCTCCTGAATCACCCAGTCGCGAATCGACTGAAACAGGCTGGCCAGATTGTCGGCTTCCCACGGCAACGCGAACTCCAGCGGGCCGTTATCGCCGCTGGCCTCTGCGAACTGCGCATCAGGGAGCCCTTTGACGCCAGGAGGGACGGCCCCCAGAAAACCCACGTGGCGGGCGTAGAAATGACCGGGTTTCGGGTTGCCGGGGCTGTCAGGCTGATAAATAGAGAGGGAGCGTTTTTTGTAGCTGCCCGCGTTGAAGGCTTCCGCAAAGGCCGGATTCACCTGACGCGGCGCGGCATAGACGATGCCGTCACGGTACTCGAAGCGTTCCGCCCAGCCATACGCCGGAGCGGTCAGATTCGGATGCCCGATGACAAACGGTGCTTCCGATACTGAAGGGTCGTAGCTGTTGGCCAGATCAATGCAGTCTTCAGGGGTGAACGTGATGGTCCGTCCATCCATCGCGGTGTGGGTGCCGGGGGCAAAAACCGCAAGTGTTGCTTTAGCTGTACTCGTCGTCATGGCTATCGTCATTCTGGTTGTCAGGGGTTATGGCGACATCATGACGAAACGTGCTCAGGGGGTAATCTGCCCACGGACAGATAAAAAGGGACGGAAGGTAAAACTGAGGGCCAGCGAGAGGGAGGAAAAGGGCCGGGAGCCGTATTAAAACGTATTATAATACGGGTCGCCAGCGTGGATTGCGCCATCGTAGCCAGACGACCACCAGAACGCGTTACAGGGCGTCTGACGGCGACATCAGTTAAACGCCCCCTGCAGGTAGTTTTTCGCCATATCGATAAGGGTTTCCCCTTCCGCGTTTGACACACCCAGCCACTTTCTGGCGGGGATCGTGATTTTGTAGGCCGGAATAGTGTGCCACTGTGAGTAGTTTGATTTCGACTTACGGACGAACTGACTGGCAACCTTGCCGTTTTTCTTTTGCCGGTAATACGCCTGCTGACTGCGGGCGGCGATTTCGATGGTACCACCAAGCTGGTGAATGGCACCATAGACCCGGTTCGTACCGAACAGCAGTTCATCAGCATTCACCTGCCAGCGCAGGGTGTTACGCAGATAACCGTCGCGGGTCAGGATTTTGTCCCTGTTTTTTCGCTTACGCTTCTGGTACCGGGCCGATAGCTCCTGCCACGGTACTCCCTCCGGCGATGTCTGTTCCGTGAAACGTTGCTGGTGAAACTCCAGCAGGCGCTCTCCCATTGAACGCAGCAGCGGTGCCGGGCGCATCATTTCGGTCCGGGCATCCCACAGTCGGCTCAGCGCATCCTGAGCATCAAACGTCAGCGTCACACCCGACATCGTCAGTCCTCCCGCGACCACAGGCTGATACCCTGTCGCAGTGACTGCAGCAGCGTATCATCAGCTGAAATATTCCCGGCCCAGCCATCGCGCCCGGTGGCGAACACCACCGACAGCGGGTCCGTTTCCCCCTCCTGCTGCAGGCGTGCCAGGTAATACCGTCTCACCAGCGACTGCTGTTCTTCCGGTAACCAGACAATCTGCGCCCATATTTCATCGGGGTGACGGACAGCCTCGGCCAATTGAAGTGCCTGCGCCAGTGTCAGCGGTATCTGGCCATGACCTTCCGGCGATGTGAACATATCGCTGCCAATGGCGATGCGCTGGCCCGTCGGGTCCCGGAATACTGCATCGCGCTCAGCGGTTGCGCCGAACAGCTGCAGGAAGGCGTGCACCGCATCAGTATCGCCTTCAGGCACCGGAGCCTGACGGGGCGCTGGCAACGGTGCCGATGTGGCTGGCGCTTCCTCCACCGGGGTGAACGGTCCGTCGCCGATCGGGTTACTGCTCCGGGGCGGTGGCACTTCACTGAAATACCGGCTGCGGCCAGGGGTATGCTCAAACCCCGGGTCAATCCCCTCCGGCACAATAACGGTCCTCGGGCCACCCGGACTGCGCTGGCCAATCACGCGGGCAATGAATTTGATGGGGGGCGCAGTATCCGGGCCGTCTTTGCCCATACGCCGCAGGTCATCGTCAGTGCGACCAATCACGCTGCATTCACATCCCCAGGCATTAATCGGGAAATGATAAATCCACCACGGGTCATCTGCCCGCAGGATCATCCCGTTCCATCCCAGATGCTCCTCACGTGGATGTTCAACGGAATCACTGTGGACATATTCCCAGTAAGGGTGAGTATCGCGCATGTCCATCAACTGTCTAAACCGCCCGGCCATATAAGCGCTGCGCAGGTTCGTTTCGTAAATGGTGCGAGAGCGCCACTCAAAGCCGCCGCTATAACTCCAGCCATAACGTGCAACGATGGCCGCGAAGTCCTTGCGGAAGGTTTCCAGCGTACCACCGTCAAGACTTTTCTCTACTGCAGTACGCAGGTCTGCCAGCAGGGCATCGCGGTTGGCTCCGGCAACCATAAACTCAGTGTCATGTGCGGAGCCATAGACGTCTGTCCAGGCATCAGTCTTCGTATTGAACTTGCGACGGAAGAAGGCAATCTGCTCGCTGAACGGTAGCGAGCCATAGCTGACGTTACCGGCCATTCATTTCCTCCAGCAGATCGTTACGTCCAGCCAAGGCAGCAGCAGACATCGCTTCGCCCAGAATACGGGCATAGTCATCAAGCGACATATCAGGTATCAGCACCGTCAGGCCGTCACGCAACTCGTCGGCGGTCTCAGCAGAGTCAACCAGCACTTTTATCTGATTGATCCATCCGTCCATGACCGGGCGAAGTTCGGTATTGAGGCGACCAGCCATCAGAGTGGCGGTATCGTTATGGTCCGGGTTATGCTCCGCAAATGACGACGGCGCAGCGGCCCGGGGGGGAGATGATACCAGCTCAGGCTTCGGCTCCCACTCGCCGCCGTAGGTCTCTTTGACAGTGGCCAACGTCGGACGATAGCCGGTGGTCTCGCTGATTGTTTTGTCGCGCTCAGCCCGGTCTTTCAGGTCTTCCGCCTCTTCGAAGACGCGGGACACCACCGGCACTGCGGCATCGGGGAAGTTAAACTCGGTAAACCATTTGCCCGGGCCACGGTTCCATGACTCACAGATAATATCGGCATCGGCCTTGACGATGGAATCCAGCACTTTGTCCTGCAGGGACTCATTACCGCCGATACCTTTTGCTGCACCACCAGAACTGGATATCTGACCCACCGTCACGCGTCGGATAGCCTCATTCATCGCGTTGTACATTGCCTGGTAGTCAGCCGCACCTGAACGGGCTGCAGACATCAGTTCGACGCTCATCCCCTCGGGCATAATGACGCCGCTGTCGGTAGAAATGGCACGGGTCAGCGCCAGCAGGTTACGTTTCTGCTCCTGCGTGGCCCCTTCGGGGTGTTTCCCAGCGACGGTTGGCATCCCGAACTTATCCAGGAAAATCAGCCAGAACTTAATGTCATTACGCTTAAAGAAGGTTGGCCAGTACAGCCAGTGCGCCAACCCCAGACCGTAGGGTTCATCATCGTGGTCTGCGCCGGTGGAAAATGACCAGAAATACGGCCCCTCGCAGGGCTCACCTGCCATCATGTTCTGTGGGGTCAGCAGGCGCAGTTCGCCTTGTGGGCTGAAGCGGAAGCGGCGACGGTCACGGACTTTGATGTTATCAATCCACAATAAATTATCCCGGACACCATAAATCAGTTCCGAGACGGCGTATCCGTAAAACACACCGAAATGCATCAGGCGGGTAATACGATCGAAACCCAGCGATTCAATCTGCTGGCGCATGGCGTCTGCTGCCTCAATATCAACCGGACGCTCACCACCTGCCTCGACCTTAATCTCACGGGATATCAGCGCATCCTGCCGCTGGCTGAAGGCCGACTTAACCTCATCGTCACTCAGTACCTCGCGGTAAATCTTCAGGTCAGGTGCGCCGCGATGCTGCAGAACGCTGTCATCGGATAATGCCAGCGCACCAATCCACGGGCGGGTGATATCGCGCCCGTCACCGGTCGAGGCAAACTCGCGCCCCAGTTCAGGACGCGGTGTAGATGAGGGTTTTGATGGCATTTGTCTTTTTTGTTTTTTGCGACTCACAGGAATCCTCCAAAATCATTAATGCCACGCACGGTACCGAACCCGGTTTCAGTGAATTCACCGGCGCTGCTGCTGTCGCCGAAGCCTGACAGCACGCGGAAAATATCGCGCTCACCGGTGGACTCAAACGCTATCTCTGTGGCCAGATTCAGGGCCGCATAGTTCGCCAGACAACCGGCAATCGCGGTATCACCGTGGCGGACCAGCTCAGGGTCTTTGAGGTCTTTTTTCTCCAGACTGGCTACCATCGGCACACCGTCGATTTTTTCCACGGCCCGCAGGTCCTGCGCCGTGTTCTCATCGCGTGGCAGGATGATCATGCTGTCCTCAAACAGGCCGGTGAATTTCGGCATCCAGAAGCCGTACCATTTACGATTCAGGGTGATTTCGGCAATGCGCGGGCGACCGTAGCGGTCGGCGGTATACTCGGCCAGTACCATACCCGGCCCGGTGGCATCCATCGCGCCGCCCGACTGGCGGGGGAGATGCTCGATGATCCAGTACAAAATTTGCTGCTGCAGTGCAGACGGCACGTTGTTCAGCTCCAGCAGGAACGGGACATCACGGCACAGGTTCTGCATGATGGCCATCGGTACGATGGAGGAGAAGTGCCGGTGGCGGGCGAAGTCCATACCAAACACGTGGCGCAGCTCCGGGTTCAGGGTTTCAGCCATCACCGGACGCAGCTCCCTGTCAATCCAGTCCTTACCCCATGCGGCACGTTCCGCCTCTGTCATATGGATAAAATCATCATCCAGCGCGAGACGGATGACGGGCCGTTCCTCTGGCATGGCCCGCTCGATCCAGATACCGGGAATACAGATACCGTTACCGTCACGCGGGATGGCATCCAGCTCCTCACGCATCGCCGCTTTACGCGGGCCATAGGCGTTGCGGATGCGGTTATACCAGTTTTTTTTCCCCTCGACGGTTGCCGCTTCGCCCTTCATCGCGCAGACCCGCTCGTACAGGCCATTCGTCACTGCATCATCGAAGGTAATACGTAACACGGCGGCATCGTCACCGTAGCGCCCCTCTTCGATATCCTTACAGAACTGGTGGAACGGGTTATTTTTGCCGTTCTCTGAGCTGATGACCACAATACGCCCGCCCCAGATAAGCAGCGCGGTGGCCGCATCCAGTACCCCCTGAACGTCAGCATGGAATGCGGCTTCGTCGATAATGACGACGCCCTGAAGACCACGGATGTTGGCTGGGCGGGACGAGAGTGCAGCAACCTGGAACCCGCTGGCGAAGCGGACACGATAGGCCGCAATCATCCGGGTATTACCCTGTTCGTCCTGGTCTTCGAAAAGGAACTCTTCAATCGCTGAGACGTCCTGAGCCTGCTGGGCTGCGATGACGCGGGCGAACTTGGCCACGTAGCCAATGAACTCCAGCCCTTTCTCTTTGGTATCACCGATGTAGTAGACGTTGTCGCCGCCAGCGGCTTTCTGCGCCCCGGCTATCAGGGTCGAGTTAAGCCCCCAGGCGAAGGTGATACCGGCACGCCGCCCCTTCGGGATAGCCAGAATGGACACATCAAATTTGAGGCATTCCACCTGGTGGGCCATCAACACACCGTCGGCAAACGGGTTGAAGCCGAACGGGATTTCCCGGGCCCGCGCCGGAAGCTCATCCCATTCAACGGTACGGATAGTGGACGCTAAGGGTTTCATCACTTGATCCCCAGCACGCGCTCACGCCAGAACTGCACCTGGTCTTCGCTTAACCCCTGCGCTCTGGCCGTCTCTTTCAGATTCTCTTCCTGCTCGTGCAGCAGCCGCTCACGGGTGGCACGCTCAATCTCGCGGCGCTCATCGAGGCTGGCCTTACGCGACTGCAGGACGTCTTTGGCGGCACGGGCAAGATGGCGCACCGTGTCGATGTCCGGGTCCTCGGCCTGCTGAGCGGTAAAGGCAGCATGGGTGGTGAGCGTGGTGACGGCCTGAACCATCAGGGCACCGGCGCGTTCGTCCGGATTCTCTCCCAGCTCACTGACCAGCAGGCGGGCCATCTGGTCCTGCTCGCGCATGCGACTGACCATTTCGCCAAACGTCTGCTTATAACGACCCAGCGCACTGCGGCTGGGTGCGTCCTCGCCCGGGAAGTGTTCGTGGATATCGGCCAGCAGCTCATCCAGTGTCATACGGTCTTCCCGCAGACGGCGCTCGATATGGGCGCGGACGTCAGGCTCCAGACGGTGAATCGTGGACTTTCTTCCCATATCAGCCTCCCGCGCCGGGACGCTTCACACCAGGCACAATCGCCCGACCCGCAGCCACATCAGCGCCGCGTTCGGTCAGGCGGGCAACCAGCACCGTCCCGATATCTTCAACCGTCACCAGACCCTGCTCTTCAAGCCAGCGCAGCTCAGATTTAATCTGGTCGCGGCTGGGAGCGTGGCCATAGCGGGTCAGCGCCTGGTAAATGACGGAACTGTTGGAGCTGTAACTCGGCATCTCGGACAAAAAACGCAGCATAACGAGGCGCTGGTCCTCACGCAAAAAACTGGCAAAGTTCATGGGTCCTCCGTTATTTCTTCTGCAGCAGATAGGCTTCGATATTCTCAGTACGACGATAGGTGGCCGCTATCTGCTCCTGCATCCCGTGCATCTGGGCTTCAGTACGGCTCAGTTTTGCGATGAGTTCGGTGATTTGCGACTGCGTTGGTACCGATTTAATCTGTGCCTCAACGGTGGTGATGCGGGTGCGCAGCTCCAGCAATTCCTTCTGACTGGCTGACTGGCGACCAATCAGCCAGGTATAGACACCAACCACCGCCATCACTGCCCATTGCAAAAATGCCCAGTCGAATCTCAGTTCATTTATTCCCACAGTTACCCTCCTGGGCACACTTGATGACTTCAACCAGCTGACCGGCGCACAGGCCGTACTGGTCATATAACTGCTTCTGAGCCACCGCGAGATCGTCCATACCGCTACTTGCCGGAAACACCGGACGGGGACATGGTACGGTCATCCTCGCGGGTAAGACCCGAGGAAGCGGCTGTTGCTGCTCTCTCCCGGGCTCCGGCGAGTTCCTGCATGACGTCAGCATCAAACCTGCAACCAGCACGACTGGCAGCGTTCTTTTTGAGAGCCTCACGAATGGCCTCCGTGGATTTTTCATCCGCCTGCTGGCGGGCGTTAATTTGTTGTGCCAGTAAGGTGCTGGCCTGATTTGCCTGCGCAGTCAGTTGCCTGGCCCCGTCGATAAACTGATTCAGGGAGTCGGCGGCCTGCTGAGTCTTCTGATTTGCAACCTCAAGTCGCACATCCGCTTCCCCGCGCTCGTATCCCTGATGCCAGATAAACCAGACCGACCCCAGCATCAGCGCTCCCCACAACAGATAACGGGCGATCACTTTCACCCACTCAGTCGACGTCATGGCATTCTCCCGGTCCCCAGCCCGCCGCCAGATAGCGCGGTTGCCAGGTGTAGATGATTTTCAGGGGATAGCCCCGGTTCTCGCGAAAGTTGGCAGCGCTCCGGCCCGCATTCACCTTTTCGACCTGGTTCCAGTAACGACTGGCATCCAGCCCAATACTGGTGGCCAGCTTCCGGTCTCTCTGGACCCAGCCCAGACCACCGTTATAGGCCGACAGCGCAAAAGCCATGCGGTCACAGTCGCTGGCGGTACCCGGGAGTCGCTGCCAGTGCCACCGGTTGTACTGCACCAGCGCCCGCATGGCCCACGACGGGTTGTAAGGCTGACGGTCTTTCAGCTGCTCAGGGTAAATACCGGCAATCCAGCTGGCGGTGGCAGGCATAAACTGAGCCAGCCCCTGCGCTCCGACCGGAGAACGGGCGCGGGCGTTCCACTGTGATTCCTGATGGATTTGGGCGGCGAAGGTGGATACAGGGGCATTAAGCCCCCAGATAGCGCGGGCATTACGCGTCAGCTCGCGCTGGTATTGCCGGGCCTCAACCGGAATGCTGGCCGCAAAGACCGGGTGACAACCACTCAGCAGGCAAAGCAGGATGAGGGACAGCGCGAGTCGGATCATCGTCAGAGCCCCATTGTCACGCCGAGGCAGATCGCCGCGACAATTAGCGCCCGGCGAATCAGTACCACAGCGAAAATCAGCTCATAGCCTTTTGCGACGGGATATTCAGGTCCACTGAAATACTCAACACCACTGAACTTGCTAACTTGCCTGGTGTTTTGCTTTTTCCAGTCGTTAGCCAGGTACCCACCCGGGCTGGCATATGGGAACAGAGCCCGATCAAGGTGGTAGCCGAGAATGGCAGCGATGGAAACCAGAGACAGTTTGTACAGCGTGACGCCGAGCTGTTCGGGCGAAATGAGGGCGATAGCGGCCAGCAGCGCAACGGCAAGGATGATCCAGTTGCGCAGCCGCTGGTGACGGACCTTGTGAAGTAACGACATGAGGTGACTCCTGAAGATGAATGTGCCCGTGGGCTAAATAGATCAGGAGATAGTGTGTGTCAGAATGGGGTGCAGAGTAATTTGCCCCCGGGCAGAAAAAAGCCCGACAGATATCGGGCTTCCTGAAGGTTAATTCTGTTGTTGAGGTGTATTACCTATTTTCTCCAGTTGATCGCTGTGAACGTCAATAAAAGGAGCCATCTTACGCTGGAACCAGCCGATGTTAACCATTTCTGATTTCGGATAGTTCATTGCACGAAGCTGCTCGTTATAACACAACGCATCCAACACGCGGAGAACCGGTGGCTCATCCATTTCGATGGTCAGGCGCTTATCTGTGAATTCAGCAATGTTTTCCTCCGAGGGTTCGGTTTTCATCATCGCCTTCTCGATCTCTACAAATTGACGTGCCAGATCGAAGTGAAGTCGAGCCCTCTGAGAAGACCCCAACACCAGATTAATAGCTGATAGACCAGTCACCAACCCAAGGGCAACAAGTGCCACGGTTTTCCACGATTGTTCGAGTACCCCGTAAATGGCTGTTGAACCCAGCATCACGGATAACATATTGCTGACTTGATCTAACCTGTCGTAAAACGCCCGACGACGGTTGTGATATCTTACAGAACGACGGATATCAAACAGCAAGTGATGCCATTTTTTGGTGATGTTATCTTGTGCTTCCTCCATTTTTATCCCCTTTTGTTGGAAGTGGGTCCGGTGGAGCGAATGTGTTCGATATTACAATACCATCACGGATATCGCCAAAGTCAGTTTGTCGCTTGTCCTTATGGCTTTCTGTTATTGGGCCGGAGGGTCTTTGAGGCCTGCCATTAGATGGTTTTTGTTTTGATTTATCATTCATTTTAAATTCCCCTATCAGGTATTGTTTGTCACTCCGAGCTGATAACACGCCTCTATTGGTCTTCTTTAAGCTCTCTAGCGGCCTTAGCTTGTTCGCTCCACTGCTCAACGGCTCCCTTTAGGGATTTTTTGAAAGCCTTGACTATATCCTCACGCTTGAAAGCATCACTTTTTTCGTAACGTGCAGTCATCTGTTGTTCAAGACCATCACTTACAAAGTGCTCCCACAGCCGCTCTATTTTCTCTGGTGATGGATGGGCTATCAGTTGACAAGTCAGAAGCCATGCAACACCTCGTCTCTGGCTCTGACTGCAAATAGCTCAGCTTCAAGAGCACAAACTCTGTTTGTTAAAGCATCAAAGGCTTCCTGTATATCTACCTTTTCATTCATCTAACAGCTCCCCAACGTATTCCGCCCAAGGGCAGATGACTCTTGCTGTGTGTTTAAGAAAAAATATTGGCACTCTTTAGAAAGAGCGGCCTGCGGGATGCGCTAACATCCTGCAGGCCAGTAACACACAGCGCATACCTGTGAGTCACATCTTGGCTCAGTCCGTCTCGCGAGACAGATTCAGCCTACTGCATTTTCATTCAATGAAAAAGGCTTACAGAATATGAAATCTCAGTTTTTGCCAGTATTACCGTGGATGGGGGGTAAACGCCGCCTGGCCAGACACATTCTTCCGTTATTTCCGTCACACACCTGCTACGTGGAGCCGTTCTGTGGCGCAGCGGCGCTGTACTTCATGAAAGAGCCCAGCAAGGTTGAGGTCATCAATGATATTCACGGCGAGCTGATTAATCTCTACCGGGTGATCAAGCATCATCTTGACGAGTTTGTCCGGCAGTTCAGATGGGCGCTGGTCAGTCGCCAGATATACCGCTGGATGAAGGATACCCCGGAAGAAACACTGACCGACATTCAACGAGCAGCCCGCTTCTTCTACCTGCAGAAACAGGCTTTTGGCGGTAAGGTGGCCGATCATACCTTTGGTACCACTACCACCAGCGCACCACGCCTTAACCTGCTACGCATAGAAGAAGAACTGTCACTCGCTCACCTGCGACTTTCCAGAACCACCATTGAGCACCTGGACTGGGCGACCTGCATTAAGCGGTACGACCGCTCCCATACGCTTTTTTACTGTGACCCACCGTACCTGAAAACTGAGGGATATGGCGTTGAATTCGGGCTGGAGGAATATGTGCGCATGGCGGAACTGGCGCGGACCATCAGCGGGAAAATGGTTATTTCGGTGAACGATATCGAAGAAATGAGGGAAATCTTTGCCGGGCTGCGGATTCAGACGGTCGATATCCGCTACAACCTGCAAACAACGGGTAAAGCTGAACTCAAGCGAGAGCTAATTATCTGCAATTTCTAATCATATCCTGAAGAGAATGGCCGATATCGGCCATTCTGACCATAGTTCAATTACTCTGCGCTCTTTGAGTTTGAGGGCGTCCTGGAGACACCTAGAGTGCAGCCATTTTTTACCCTAAGTAGTTGCAATTGTGACAGTCGGGTGTTTGCACTCTCAAGAGCACTATTTTTTTCCATAGTGTTGCCAATACCAAAATCACCCAAAAAGGAAAGGACTGAACGACCATCGAACTGGCTTTCTTTATCAACATGCTGCAGGAAACCATGAACTTTGGCTTCCTCTAACTCTATTTCCCGGCATGACATCATATCTTTTTCGTACTGAGTTAATTCGCCCTGCCTGCCGTAGTTTTTTGTTGAACACCCTGAAACTAATGCTACTAGCGGTATAATAGCCAAGAAATAACGCATTTTCATTCCTCAATTTACTGTATGGTTCAGGGCTAATCCGCCCCAAAATGATACTCCGGATGAATGTTTTTTGGGCAGGTGAATATTCCATTATTACTATACTCACTCCTCGTGTCTGGGAGTGTTTCGACATTTTTTATAGTCAAAAATGTTAACCACATTGCCTCTGTCTTGTTTTCTCTGTTACCCCGCAAGTTTACCTGGTTTAGGTTGTGCGAGGCCTTTGCCAACCTCAAGAATCGCCCTCCGTTGTTCGGGGGTCATTTCATCGAAAGCATCCAGTAATTCCTGTTTTTCAGAGGACATTTTTGGGATAGCTGCCGGGGAGGACATCATATTACTCCTCTGGCCTGTAACTACATAAAGCACATCCAGCCCGACACCAGCCCAGACACTAAGAGCATCAGCTCCAGGTGCTGACTCGTCTTTTTCCCATCTTAATTGGCTTTTATAAGAAGCCCCAACCAATTCAGCAAATTCAGACTGGCTAAATCCCAAACGGTTTCGTTCTTCTTTCAGACGTGCCCCAAGTGACATTTTTGTCCGCTCTCTCTTTACATATCCCATTTATGGGATAATAATCTAACACACATAAGGCAAACATCATTGCATCAATAAAGGGGACAACGATGACTGCAGAACAAGTCAAAGCACTCTTTCGCCAGCGAGGGGTCACTTTCACCCAGTGGGCTGAAGAGCATGGCTACTCCCGGAATGAGGTCTACCGGGTTCTTAATGGCCAGACCAAAGCCAATTACGGTAAATCGCACGAGATCGCCGTCAAGCTAGGGCTCAAACCCGGCAACGTTGCAGCCTGAAGAGCCTGCAATAAGTGTAACAGTGTTTCATATATAGAAAAGAGGTATGTGACATGAGCAAGGTAATCACATCCACATCCGGTGGCCGTATCCTGCGGGTTCTCAAAGCACTCAAAGGGTCTTCACTCAGTGGCCGTTCCAACAGCGAGCTTGCTAAAGCACTGGACGAATCACCGGCCAATATCAACCGAGCCCTCAATACCCTTATTGAAGAAGGATTGGCCCAGAAGCTGGATAACGGCAGGTTTGCCCTTAGTGTCCAGGTTCTGCAGATCGCTGTTGCACACAGTAATGAAATTGCCCGAGCTCAGGGGCGTATTGATGAACTGAATCAGCGCATCATCGCTGGCAGTCGCTAATTAAGGAAAAGCAAGAATGGCCCGAACTAAGCAACAAACCACTGAACTGGCACCTGATGTGACCCTGAATCCTGAACTGATTACCTCCCAGAACCTGATGGCCACCGTCAGCAGCCATATGACCGATGAACGTGACCTGCTGAACCAGTTACTGGGTCAGGCTCAAATGGCTGATGCGTTTGCTCAATTTTCCAAGACCGTCTTGACTTCTAAGATGGCATTTGTAAAGGAAAATAAACTTTATCAATCACTTAAGGGAAAGAAGGGTCA
The DNA here is from genome assembly GCF_001484765.1 of Entomohabitans teleogrylli. Lineage (GTDB taxonomy): Bacteria > Pseudomonadota > Gammaproteobacteria > Enterobacterales > Enterobacteriaceae > Entomohabitans > Entomohabitans teleogrylli. Next base: position 290,061 of record NZ_KQ947379.1, read on the forward strand.
AGACGGTCTTGAGTTTTCAGGTACATGGGCAGAATTCTGCAATTTGCTCGGATACACCCCTGAACATGCTAATGAATCAATCAACAACCTCCAATCCTTCGGCGAAGAAGCCCTGGAATCCATGTCCCGTATGGGTATCGGCTATCGCGAGCTGCGCCAGTTCCGCCGCCTGCCGGAAGACCAGAAAAGCGCCCTGATCGAAGTGGCCAAAGAAGGCGACAAAACCGCGCTGCTTGAGCTGGCCGAAGAGATGATTTCCAAACATGCCCGCGAGAAGGAAGAGCTGAAGACCGACCTTGAAATCAGTCGCCAGATGCTGGCCGAGAAAAAAGAAGAACTCGGCACGATGCGCAATGAAAAAGAGGAGCTGAAATCCCGCCTGGTTCGCCGCACCACCACTGAAACACCGGACGAAGAAGGCGTGGCGCTTGAGACGGAAGTCACTGGCTTTAAAAGCGGGGTTCTCAGCGCATTCTTTGACCTTAAAAGCGGTTTCAACGCGCTGACCGAGCACACCGAACGCACCGGCATCAACCATACCGGCATGATGGCGGGCCTGCTTGATGACCTTCAGGCGCAGTTTGAAGAGCTGCGTCAGGAATTCAGCCTGCCGGAAGCCCGCGAGACCAGCGTGATACCGGACTGGGTAAAAGAAGCACAGCAAGAGGATGAAAATAATGGATAAAACCACCGCTGTTATTGACTCACCAGAGGCGCTGGGCGCTGCCCTGTGCCGCCATGTACCCGATATGGCCAACGGTTTCACCATCACCACCCGGGACAGCCAGCTGCAGCTGACTGTAACTGCCGAAGATACCAGGCCTTTCATTGCGGCGATGGAACGGCTGCTGAAGGGCAAAATCCGCCAGATCCAGCGTGGGCATCAGGAACGCGTTCTGGATGAAAAAGAGGCCATTTTTGATGCCAATAACAAGATTATTGCTGAACGGCAGGCTGAGTATGCGCGGCTCCTCTGGGACGGGAATCCTCCATTTACCACTGACGAACTGGACCGCATCGCCGCTATCTACAGAGCGGCCATGTCGCGCAAAAAAGCGGACTCACATACTGACACTGGTATCTGAGGGGGCCGCGATGAATCCAGTCCTTACTCAGAGACTCGTTGCCATTGCCGAAGCAGCCAGCGCTGCCGGGCATGGCAAAAAAGAAGCAGTGTATCAGGCAGCCTGCGAAGAATTGTGTATGTCACGTGCCACATTGCTCAAAAAACTGAATGCCGTCCGCCTGCAGAAGCCGAGAAAACAGCGCTCTGACGCTGGTGATTCCGCGCTGACCCGCGAGGAGGCGATGACCATTTCCGGCACTCTGATGGAAACCATCCGTGGGACGGGCAAACGTACCCTCAGCGTGGAAAAAGCCATCAACAGCCTGCGCGATAATGGTCTGATCGTCAGCGGCAGGCTTGATGAGACCACCGGTGAGATTGTGCCGCTGTCGGCCAGCGCCATTATCCGCGCCCTGCGCCAGTACCGCCTGCACCCTGACCAGCTGCGGGCACCGGCTCCGGCAGTGCAGCTGGCCAGCCGCCACCCGAACCACGTCTGGCAGCTGGATGCGTCCATCTGCGTACTGTATTACCTCAAGAACCCGGCCAAAGGGGTTAAGGGGGATACCGGGCTGCGCATCATGGATGAGAAGGAGTTCAACAAGAACAAGCCCGCCAACGTGGCCAAAGTCGTCAATGACCGCGTCTGGTCTTTTGAAGGGACCGACCACACCACCGGGTGGATCTACCTGGAGTATCGCTTCGGCGGTGAAACCACAGAGAACTTCACGTCCGTCCTGATCAACATGATGCAGGAACGCGGCGGCGCTGACGTGCTGCACGGGGTGCCAAAGGTGCTGTTCACCGACCCCGGTGCAGCCCTGAAATCCCCCACGATGGGCAACCTGTGCCAGGCTCTGGGCATCAGGCTGATTGCGCACAAAGCCCGCAACGCCCGGGCCACCGGCTCGGTGGAAAAGGCTCGTGACATTCTGGAACGGGATTTCGAACACGGCCTGCGCTTCTGCCGGGTGGAGAGCATCGACGAGCTGAACCGCCTGGCGCGTCTGTGGCGGATGAAGTTCAACCGCACGGCCATTCACAGCCGTTACGGCATGGCCCGCACGGATAAATGGTTGCTGATCACCGAAGAGCAACTGGTCAAGGCTCCCTCTGTTGAGGTCTGCCGGGAAGCGGCGGTTTCTGCGCCGGTCAGCTGCAAGGTGGACAGCTTTATCCGGGTACGTTTCCGGGGGAGGCAGTACGACGTTTCCGCTGTGCCGGGTGTCTGCGTGAATGACCGCGTGATGGTTGCCCGCAACCTCTACCGTGACGAGCAGGCTCAGGTGGTGATGACGGGTGAGGATGGTCTGAAAACCTTCTTCCTGGTTGACGAGGTGCAGAAAGACGAACACGGCTTTGCTGTTGATGCCCCGGTTATCGGTGAGAGCTTTAAATCGCTGCCCCAGACCGTCGCCCAGCAGCATCTTGATGAAGTTGAGCAGCACGTTTTCGGCACCGCCAGCAAGGAAGAGACAGAGGCCGCGAGAAAAGGCAAATCCCTGCCGTTCGGGGGACGTTTCAACCCATATCTCGATATTGAACGCGACGATCACCCGACCTATCTGCCAAAACGCGGCCAGGAAAGTCAGGTGCGTGGCCCGCGCATCGAGCAGCGCCCGTTATCTCATGTTGAAGCAGCTAAATTGCTGCGTGAGCGCCTGACTGCGGCTGGCCATAACTGGTTCCCGGAACACTACGCGCAGCTGGTCAGTCGCTTTCCGGAAGGCGTTCCGGCAGAAGATATTGACGCCATCGCGCAGGAGCTGGCCGGGAACAAAGCGCCACGACTCAGCATCGTTAACGGCCATTAACCGGAGGCACCCATGCTGGTACTGAAAGACCTGATGAAGCAGCACGGTATCGAACAGACAGAAGTTGCTGCAGCTGCAGCTGTTTCGCAGCCCGCCGTTTCACAGCTGATTAACCACGGCATCTGGCCGAAGCGTCGCCCTGAAGAAGTGCGGCAAAAAATAATGAATTTTCTGGCATCACGCGGGCTCGGACAGGACTTGTCCCGGGCGTTTGATGAGGTACTGGCGGCGGAATCCGCCAGTACCTCCGTCCCGCAACAGGCAAAAAACGAAGAGGACGAGAATATGTTACTGGCAAAACAGGTATTAAATCCAGTCACCAAAAAGCAATTCGGTATTTTCCGTGACCCGTTTGCAGATGACGCGATGCAGAGTTCGGAGGATGTGTTTACCACGCCGGATATCCGCTACGTCCGCGAGGCGCTGTATCAGACGGCCCGGCACGGTGGTTTTATGGCGGTTATCGGCGAATCCGGGGCGGGGAAAAGCACGCTGCGCCGCGACCTGATCGAACGTATCCACCGCGAAAATACGCCGGTCATCGTCATTGAGCCCTACATCATTGCGATGGAGGACAATGACAATAAAGGCAAGACCCTGAAAGCGGCCAGCATCGCCGAGGCGATCATCAGCACCATCGCACCGCTGGAAGGTGTCAAACGCAGCCAGGAGGCCCGTTTCCGCCAGTTACACCGTGTCCTGAAGGATTCCAGCAACGCCGGTTACAGCCATGTTCTGGTGATTGAAGAGGCACACTCACTGCCGCTGCCCACGCTGAAGCATCTGAAGCGCTTCTTTGAGCTGGAACATGGCTTTAAAAAACTGCTATCCATCGTGCTGATTGGTCAGCCTGAGCTCGCGATGAAGCTGTCAGAACGTAACCAGGAAGTGCGCGAGGTTGTACAGCGCTGCGAGGTCGTCGAGTTGCTGCCACTGGATTCGGAGCTGGAGCGGTTCCTGGAGTTCAAATTTAAGCGGGCCGGTAAATCCGTCTCGGATGTTCTTGATAACAGCGCCGTCGACGCGATTCGCGCTCGCCTCAGCAACAATATTGGCGGTCGCCGGGGGGTTGTCAGCCTGTTATATCCGCTGGCCATCAGCAATCTGATTATTGCAGCCATGAATATGGCCGCACAGCTCGGCGTTCCGGTTGTTAATGCCGACGTTATTAAGGCGGTTTAAATGAAAACAATACCGAACGTTAATAAACAGCTGGCTGATTTGATGAATGCTATTGCGGCACTCAATGCAATGAATACGCCTGTCACCAGCATCATGATTTATTCAGGAAAGCCGGTTATTCGTGTTTCTCGCGACAGTCCTTGCGTCAGTCATTTCAGGGGGAAAAAGTCGGGTTATACCATGACCGGTATTGACCATCAGGGGCGTTACCGTCAGGGGGAAGTTGAGATGTATGGTTGCAGGGTTATCTGGTCAGAATCATTACTTCACTGAAGGGAAAATATAATGGCAATAAAGATAGAGATTTTAATCGCGCTGACGCCAGAAGGATTTATCTATTGCAAAATGACCGGCGCAAATACAAAAGACGCGAGTGAAAGTGAGCTGGCGACGCTTGAGTCATTAAAGCCTGTTGTAAATGAATCTGTTCTCAACAAACTTAAACAGAGCGGATATCGGGTTGCAGCTGATTATCTGCAGCCTTCCGGCAAATCACATTAAACACTGAGGTCATATTATGACGACGATTAATCAGGACGAATATATGAAAGACCGTAAAGGTCGCCTGGTTCCGATAAACCAGATTTCTGATTACGACCTGGCAATGGACAGCTTTGTCCGGGAGCAGGTTGCTGCGGCGAAAGCCAAGAATGCTGAGCTGAGTGAATTTAAAGACCGTGCATTTAACGAATGCTATGCCTGGCTTGACCTAGTGGCAGAAAAATTCGGCAGAACGCGGGGCGGTGCCAAGGGCAATGTGACTTTCCCCACCTTTGACGGTAGCCAGCAAATTACGATCCGCGTACAGGAAACACTGACGTTCGGGCCGGAGCTGCAGATAGCCAAGGAACTGTTTGATGAATGTGTTACCGACTGGTCGAAAGGTGCCAATGCCAACCTGCAGGCGATTGTCACCGATGCCTTCCAGGTTGATAAAGAGGGGCAACTGAACACTGGGCGTATTCTCTCCCTGCGAAGGGTAAAAATACAGGATGAGCGCTGGATTAAAGCAATGGATGCGATATCGGAATCGCTGCAGGTGGCCATGTCCAAAACCTATATTAATTTCCGGGAGAAAGATAAGTCCGGTAAGCTGGTTAATATACCGTTAGATATCGCTGCTATTTAATTTATTTCTCCATTTCTTTTTAATCCGGCGTCAGTGCCGTGGGATTCTGCACGCCGGATTTAGCAATAGGGCTATTTATGCTGACATTAGCCGGTTTTATTTTACTGGTATCAGCATGCGGAACAGATGCCTGTGACGCACTGCCTGTTACTGAAGATATCTATCTCAATAAGCAGTCCTGCGAGCTGGTCGCAGACGTCATTCATGAGCGCTCACCGGGCGCTTTATTGATTTGTGGGGAAGTCTGGCGGGAGGAAGAATAAATGTCTCTGTTATGCAAACGTTGCGACAACCCGGTCGATGATCTGGATTTTGAGCAAGCAACCATTATGGAAAGTTTTGATGGTACGTGGTGTATCGACCTGATTCTGAAATGCCCTCACTGCGGACTTTCATATAACGCTTTTGTCCCCACAGCTGAATTACAACCTCTGACAGGTGATGAAAATGACAAATGAAACTGAAAAATACCTGGCTAAAATCAAAAAGCTCCTGAATCTGGCCCGTCGCAGTTCGAATTCTCATGAAGCGGCCACTGCGCTCAATCAGGCGCAGGCATTGATGCGTAAGCACAAGCTGAGCCAGAATGATATCGATCTGATGGATATCACCAGCAAGGCCAGTAAAGGTGCGCCATCCCATGCACAAAGCATCCCCCGTTATATGACGTTTCTGGGCCAGTTAATTTGCCGTGCTATGGGTGTTAACTGCTATTACTCTTTCCGCCGCAACTATATGAACAGCCAGAAGCAAAACACCGTCATTTTTTATGGTCCGGATGAGCGCCCGGAAATTGCCGCTTATGCTTTTGATGTGCTTTCCCGCCAGATGGTCAAAGCCCGCCGTACCTTTATTAGCTCTCTGCGTAAGAATATTAAGCCTTCCACTAAAACAGCCCGCGCAGACCAGTTCTGCGAAGGATGGACCGAAGGTGCGTATCAGGCGATAGAGCCATTTGTAGTGACGGAAACCGAAAAAACACTGATGGCTAATTTTCTGGCGAAACTGAAGAAGGAACAGGATTTATCCGACCTGACCCCGCGTGAAGCTAAAAAATGTCGGGGTGATCAGGATGCGGCGGAAGCTGGATTTAACGAGGGATTAAAAGCACGTTTAAATCACGGAGTATCCGGTAAAGATTCTGCCCTTTCTCTGGAGTACACGTCATGAAGCTAACTGTCGGAAATATTCTTTTACTGTGCGTACTGGGCTGCGTTGTCATCTGGGTTGCTGCCGGGTTTATCGGTTATTACACCGTTATCGCTGTCCTAGATTATTTTAATAAACCGTAAGAGGCTTACATATATGAATAAAAAACTCATAGCCGAAGCCTCACGGTTTCAGTCGTCGCATGAGCGTAAAGGATTCTGGTGGTTAATTCTGGGAACTGTATTTGCTGCTTTAACCGGCTTCTTCATTTTTAATTTGCTTTGATGGAGATAAAATGATTATTGGCGCACTGATTTTAACCATTATCGGCCTTTTACTCGCCATCATGGCTGGGTATTTGTCGGCAGATAATCTAAGCCCTGTACCAGCCATGCTGGGAGTCATAGGCTCAGTATTTGTTATTGCAGCACTTGCCCTGGCCCATGGCCCGGGCAACGTCAATACCCAGACTTCCATCCCCGTTACTCAGGAGGCAGGTAAATGACACGAACCCAGCTGATTAAAATCATCCATGTGGCAAAGCGTGAGCTGCGCATGGATGAAGATACTTACCGCCAGTTGCTGAATACCTACGCTGGCATTGAATCCACGCGAGAAATGAATATTGGGCAACTGAACCAGATCCTCGATGCGATGAAAAAAATCGGGTTTAAGGTTCGGACTCAGAAGAAAGAAAAGCTCACGGCCACCGACGATCAGTCGAAGAAAATCCGGGCACTGTGGCTGGAAATGGCTGACGAAGGTTTTATTCACGACCGCACCGAACGGGCAATCAACGTCTATGTGCATCGCATTACGGGCGTCAGCCGCCTTGACTGGCTCAATACATCGGCAGCAAGCCGTGTGATTGAGACACTCAAGCAGTGGCAGACTCGCGAACGCAAGGCTCTGGAAGAACTGCAGGGCGCAAAGTGATTTCTGGAGGTCACCATGACAACACCAATGGAGCATAAGCGGCATAAACTGCTGTCTGAAGTTGCCGACCACGTTACTGAGACTGGGGTTGATTACGGTTTATCATCCGAACAGGCTGAACAATTGGGGCTGGCTGTGGCAGATTTTCTGGCATCTCACTTTGGCGGGCAAAACTTCACCTTCCCTCGTGACTACGCATATAAGCTGTCTCTGCGTGATATGCAGATTTATGAAGAATTCCGGGGGAATAACTGGGCTGAGTTAAGTACTAAATACGGCATAACTGAACGAGGGTTACGTAAGCTGATTCACAGGGTACACAAACAAGTGATGGCTCACCGACAACCACAGTTGTTTTCCTTTGGTGATAACGAGTAAAATTATGGGCAGATGAAGAAATTTCTCTGCCCGATTCTTTTTCACTGTATGTAATAGTTTTACAGTAACCATCCCAATAAATCCCCGGGACAGCCATAGAATCCCACAATTATCTCGCTTATCCCTGTTCATTTATCTCACTTCTAATCACCCCGCAGGATCTGGTTGGTATGAAGATCCGCGTGCCTAACAACATTATGCAGATCAAGGCGATTGAGGCGATGGGCGCCACGCCGACCCCGATGCCGCTGGGGGATGTTTACCCGGCGCTGACCCAGGGAATGATCGACGGGGTGGAAAATCCGGTTTCGGTGCTCTACGGCCAGAAGCTGTACGAACAGGCAAAGTACCTGTCGATGGTCAATTATCTGACCAATACCTCTCTGTGGCTCGGCGGCGAAGCCTTCTTCAGCACCCTGCCGGAGGACAAACTGGCGCTGATCCATGAAACCGCCCGCGCCGCCGGTGAATACAGCCAGAAACTCACCCTTGAACAGGACCAGCAGATGCTCAAAGCCATGGAACTGGAGGGTGTGGAGGTCATCTACCCGGACATCGCCCCCTTTAAGGAGAAAGCACTGAAGGTCTACCAGCAGTTCCCGGAATGGAGTCCGGGCCTGTATGACACCATTCAAAACCAGTTGAAATAATTCCCGCGTTTTTCTGACAGTACCGGAACGCTCGCCGTTCCGGTAAGGAGACAGCGATGCGCCTGTTAGGAAAAGCGGCGGATATTGCCGCCGTAATGACACTGTTGGTCCTCGTGGTGATGACCACCATTGGCGTAATCATGCGTTATTGCCTGAATACGCCTCTGCAATGGAGTGAAGAGATGTCCGGCCTGTTGATGATTTGGGTGGTGATGCTGGGTGGGATTGTGGCAGAGCGCGACCGGGTGCACCTGTCGATACCCTTTGTGGTCGACGCGCTACCCACCGCCGCGCGCCGCCTGGCACAGGCGTTGATAAGCCTGATCTCAGCGGGATTGCTGGTCGCCGTGGCCTGGCTGGCCTGGAAACTGGCGCAGGGCACCGCCTTCAAGGTAACTCAGATACTCAAAATATCCTGGTTCTGGATTGATATCGCGGTGACGGTCGGCGCCCTGGGCATTGCCTGTTTATCGCTGTGGCGTCTGTTCAGCGGCTCGCACAGGGGAGAGAAACCATGACGTTATGGGATTCACTGGCCGCTGCGCTCACCGGAAGCTGGCTGGATAACTGGCTGATGATTGTTCCCCTGATGCTCATCTGCCTGTTTCTCAATATGCCGGTATGGCTGGCGATGTTCGCCGGCATTCTGACCTACTTCGTCTGCTACTCAAACGTGCCGCTCACCGTGGCGGTACAGCGGCTGATCGCGACCACCCAAACCCCGTCGCTGCTGGCGATTCCGTTTTTTATTCTGCTCGGCACGCTGATGAGCTACACCGGTATCGCCTCGCGGATCCTCAACATCGCCAACGTGCTGGTGGGGCGCATGCGCGGCGGTCTGGGATGCGCCAACATTCTGGTAAGCACCATGATGGGCGGCGTCAGCGCCTCTAACCTGGCGGACGCGGCGATGCTGTCGCGCATGATGGTGCCGGAAATGGAGCAAAAGGGATACAGCCGCGGTTTCGCCGCCGCCATTACCGCCTGCGGCTCGCTGATCACGCCGATCATTCCGCCGGGCATTGCGCTGATCCTCTACGGGCTGGTGGCGGATGTCTCGATCGGCAAAATGTTTATGGCCGGTATCCTGCCGGGTCTGTTATGCGCCGCGGTTCTGATGCTCACCGTCTGGCTGGTGGCACGCCGCCAGAATTTCCAGCCGTCGCGCATCAGTTGGCCGGGAGGACGGGAAATCGCCGTCTCGCTGGCTCAGGCCTGGCCGGCGCTGTTTCTGATTGTGGCCGTGGTCGGCGGGATCCGCGCCAATATTTTTACCCCCACCGAAGCGGGAGCCGTAGCGGTGCTGATTGTGCTGATTATCGGCTTTGGGGTGTATCGGGAACTGCGGGTCCGCCATGTGTTTCAGGCCCTGTCGGAAACCGCCCGCGCCACGGCGTCGGTGATGCTGATCATCATGGCCAGCGCCGCGCTGGGCTGGATTTTTTCCCTGGAACGGGCCGGCGTGACGGTGGCGCAGTTCGTCACCCATCTGACGGAAAATAAGTATCTGTTTCTGCTGGCGATCAACGTTCTGCTGCTGGTGCTGGGGATGTTTCTGGAAGGCAGCGCTATTCTGTTGATTCTGGTGCCGCTGCTGAAACCGGTCGTCGCCCATTACGGTATCGACCCGGTGCATTTCGGCATCATCATGATCATTAACCTGTCGCTGGGCACCATTTCGCCGCCGGTCGGCACGGTGATGCTACTGGTGTGTAATACGGTTCAGGTCTCCGTGGGGGCGTTTCTGCGCGCCGCCGTACCGCTGATCGTCGCGCTGCTGGCGCTGTTAATGATAATTACCTATATTCCCGCTTTTTCGCTACTGCTGGTGGGGTAAATATACCCGGCTCCCGGGACAAAACGGGAGCCGGATAGCGCTTAATCCACCAGTACTCGCTTGTTGGTGGCGCCCCAAAGAATCGACATCTCAGTGAATAACGCGCCGCTGATGTCTTCCACCTCCTCTGCGCTGACCCGGGCGTTGCCCTGTTTACCGAACAGCACCACCTCATCGCCCGGATTGACCTGCGGCAAATCGGTGACATCCACCATCACGGTATTCATTGAGGTTTTCCCGAGCACCGGCACCCGCTGGCCCTGAATCAGCACATGGCCGGCATTACTGAACACCCGGCGATAGCCATCCGCATAGCCCACCGGGATATTGGCCAGCAGCGAATCGCGTTTCAGGGTGTAAGTGCGGTCGTAGCCCACGGTGTTACCTTTCGGATAGCGGTTCAGGGCGGCAATAGACGATTTAAAAGTCATGACCCGTCGGTATTCGGTGCTGGCAATGGTATCGCCATAGAACACGCCGCCGACCCGCACCATATCCAGCCACGACTCGGGCACCGTCAGCGTGGCGAAAGTATTGGCGACGTGCAATGTCACCGCTTCACGTTTCAGTCCGGTAACAGCCAACACCTGCTGCGCCTGGCTATTAAAGCGCTTCAGGTCGGCGCGGATGCTGGCGGCATCCTCTTGCGGATAATGGGACATGATGCCGACAATGTTCAGGTGCGGCAGGCCGGCGATGGTTTTCGCATCATTGAGACCCTGAGGGTTGCCGACCTCCAGTCCGTTGCGCGACATACCGCCGGCGTTAAGCGCCAGGTGAATACGCAGAGTTTTACCCTGCTGCGCCGCGACGGTATCGAGACGCCGGGCCATATCGACATTCCCGATCAGCTCTTCGACATCGTAGCCGACCGCCTGGCGCATCTCCTGTTCGGTAGCATTACGCACCCGCATCAGGCGCCCGGTAAAGCCGAGGTCGCGCACCGTTTTCAGTTCCTGATTACTGGCGACGCCGATGCACGGTACATTATTTTCCATCATTACCGGCGCCACCAGCGACAGGTCGTGGCCGTAGGCATCGCCTTTAAGGATGGCGCACAGAGAGGATTTGTCCCCGAGCAGCGCCTGGACCTTTTGAGTGTTGTACACCAGCGCGCTGCGCGAGATTTCGATCCAGGCATTATTGACCACCGCCTGTTGGCTGGTTTGCGCCGCCGGGGCAGCGCTACCGACGGTTGTCGCCTGATGACAACCGGCCAGCGTTAACAGAGGGATTAACGCTAAATCACGTAAACGAAAAGACATGCCAGCTCCTTAGCCGATAAAATATAAAAAGCTGGCATGGTTGTATCGATTTTCGCCAGCGCCATCAATTAATGCGAAAAAATAAGCGATGTCAATGGGTTAGTTTTCAATCGGAAAATTGTTGCGGTTAAATCATGATAATCGATTGAATAGACTCAGTAACGCCGATAAACAGCATCAGCCACTACCCAGACATCGATTCTGGTTTTGGTTTCAATATCGGCTTCGACCCTTCCGGAAACGCAGGAAGCCACAGCAATGTTTCCATAATCAGCAGAACTGACTGCGGGGGTTTAATTCCGGCTTAAATCGCCGCTCATTTTCACGGCTGGCCGGATCAGGCCGGAGAGAACCGCCCTGCGGGGAAGCCAGGGCAGGGACAAAACGCCACTGGCGTTTTGCACGACGCCTGCGTCGGCCCCGAAGAGGTGAACCCCGTTTCAGACGGAGCGAATAAATGTTGTCTTCCCCGGCCCGAAGACAGACGTCAAAATGGGCGGGTACCGCGCAGCGGCGATTTCGGGCCAGGAGTCCAGAGGACACGGTGGTGAGCGTCCTCCGGCCGTTCACTAATATCAGGAGCCCGGGAAGGCACAGACATAAAGTTCACGGAACTCCCCCTCCAACTGAAGCGCCCCCTCACCCCACAGCGAACACCCCCAAAAAAATGGCCCCGCCAACCGGCAGGGCCACAAACCTAAACCAAAACCATCACCGGCAACTACTGAGCAACATCCTCATACTGCGGCACCGGGTTGCGGAAACTCTTCGTCACGCAAGCCAGATAAATCAGACCAATCGCGGCCCAGATCAGCCCCAGCACCATGGAACTCTCTTCCAGGTTAATCCACAGTGCGCCAACCGTCAGCGCGCCGCACACCGGCAGGATCAGATAGTTAAAGTGATCTTTCAGGGTTTTGTTACGTTTTTCACGGATCCAGAACTGCGAAATCACCGACAGGTTGACGAAGGTAAACGCCACCAGCGCACCGAAGTTAATCAGCGCCGTCGCCGTCACCAGGTCGAAGTTAATCGCCAGCAGCGCGATAGCGCCAACCAGCAGCACGTTCCACGCCGGAGTACGCCATTTCGGGTGAATATAGCCAAAGAAACGGGTCGGGAAGACGCCGTCACGGCCCATCACATACATCAGGCGGGAAACCCCGGCGTGCGCCGCCATCCCGGAAGCCAGCACTGTCACGCTGGAGAAAATCAGCACGCCCCACTGGAAGGTTTTACCCGCCACATAGAGCATGATTTCCGGCTGAGAGGCTTCCGGATCCTTAAAGCGCGAAATATCCGGGAAGTACAGTTGCAGAAAATAAGACGCGCCGATAAACACCAGCCCGCCAATCAGCGCGGTCAGGAAAATCGCCCGCGGAATAACCCGCTCGGCGTCTTTGGTCTCTTCGGACAGCGACGAAATACCGTCAAAGCCGAGGAATGAGAAGCACAGAATAGTGGCCCCGGTAATCATCGGCACAACGTGGGCTTTATCGTCCCAGAACGGGCGCGAGCTGACCAGCGTACCGGCCCCTTCGCCGTGGGAAACGCCATACACGATCAGCCCGACAATCACCGCCACAATCCCCATTTGCAGGACCACAATCACGGTATTGAAATTGGCGACCGTCTTAATGCTGCGCAGGTTGGAGATGGTCATAAAGGCCACCAGCGCCACCACAAAGATCCACGACGGCACCGAAGGTACCAGCGCTTCAAAATAGATTTTCGCCAGCAGGATGTTGATCATCGGCATAAACAGATAATCAAGCAGTGACGACCAGCCCACCATAAAGCCCACTGTCGGGCTGATGGATTTCTGGGCATAGGTGTAAGCCGACCCGGCGGACGGGAAGCGGCGCACCAGTTTACCGTAGCTCAGCGCGGTAAACAGAATAGCGATCAGCGCGAACGCATAAGCGGTCGCTACGTGGCCGTCGGTCAATCCGGATACGATCCCGAATGTATCGAACAGCGTCATCGGCTGCATATAAGCAAGGCCCATCATTACAACCGGGATTAGCGTAAGGGTTTTACGTAATTCCACACGGCTACCAGGAGTTGTAGTGACGCTATGCGACATGATGAATTCCCCCTACGGCGGAAGCCGTCGCAAAAGCAATAAATTGCCCCATCTTGTATTTCCTCAGCGACACGACTGTCGATTTTCAGCAGGTATCTATCCGGTACGAAGCCCGGCCTCTTGTTTTGAATGACGTATTTGGTATGCCCGCTCTCCCGCGCCTGCGGCGTAAGGCATCACGGGCATACATGCAAAAAAATAACCGACGCCAGACAGCGTCGGTTAGTTCTCATTTTGCAGGACGCGTATTTTGCACCACTTTGAGGCTGGATGACAAGATGTTGAGACCCTCATCAACAATTTCTTTTTCTGCGGTCAGCGGCGCCAGAAAACGGATGACATTTCCCCGCACGCCGCAGGAGAGTAACACCAGTCCCTGACGCCCGGCTTCCTGCACCAGCGCCTGGGTGAGAGCCTTGTCCGGACGCTGGCTGTCGCCCTCTTCCACCAGCTCCATCGCCACCATCGCCCCCACGCCGCGCACATCGCCAATGCAGGGAAATTCCTGCGCCAGGGCGCGTAACCGGCTGACCAGCTGTTCACCCAGGGCGCTCGCCCGCTGGTTTAACTGTTCGCGCTCAATCAGAGAGGTGACCGCCAGCGCCGCGGCAATCGCCACCGGCGAACCGGCGTAAGTGCCCCCCAGTCCGCCGGGAGGCGCTTTATCGAACAGGCTCTTTTTCCCGACCAGCGCCGCCAGCGGGAAACCGCCCGCCAGACTTTTCGCCATGGTGATCAGATCCGGCTCCACGCCGCTGTGCTCAATGGCGAAGGTGCGGCCGGTGCGGCAGAAACCGCTCTGAATCTCATCAACGATCAGCACAATGCCGTGCTTATCGCACAGGGCGCGCAGCTGTTTGAGGAACGCCGGCGAGGCGGCGTAAAATCCGCCTTCGCCCTGAACCGGCTCAATAATGATTGCCGCCACCTCTTCCGGCGCGACATCGGCGGCAAAAATACCCGCCAGCGAGGCCAGCGCCTGAGTATCGCTCACCCCCAGATAAGCCGCCGGATATGGCGCATGGTAGATACCGGCCGGGAACGGGCCATAACCCATCTTATAAGGCTGGACCTTGCCGGTCAGCGCCATACCGAGCAGCGTGCGACCATGAAAGGCGCCGCGAAAAGCGATTACCGCCGAGCGGCCGGTGGCGATACGCGCCACTTTAATGGCATTTTCCACCGCCTCGGCGCCGGTGGACAGCAGCAGGGTCTGGCATGGCGCGCTAATCGGCGCCAGCGCATTCAGCCGCTCAGCCAGAGTAATGTAGTTCGCGTAGGGGGTGACCTGAAAACAGGGATGGGTGAACTGCTCGAGCTGTGCGGTGACCGCTTCTATCACCGCCGGGTGATTATGGCCGGTATTCAACACCGCGATCCCGGAGGCGAAATCAATATAGCGTTTCCCTTCCACATCCCACAGTTCGGCATTTTTCGCCCGGGCGATATAGACCGGCAGCGAGTTCCCGACGCCCTGAGGCACCGCCTGCGTGCGCCGCTGCTGCCATTGTTGATTGGTTTGTTGCATACCCACTCCTTGCACATAAAAGCCCGGCGCGCGCGGCGCCAGGCAAGTGTTGAACAGGACGACTGAATTCGCTGAGCTCTACCTTTAAAACATAGCCAGGGGGGCGGGGTTTGCCAGCGTATGGAGATTGACTATCGGGTGCGGGTTTGGAGGCCAGATTGTGTTTATTTGTCGTGGTGTTGAGCTGATGTGTCTCGCGGCAGGTGGATGGGTTGGATTAGCGCGAGATACGGGCGTTATCAACACCGTTAAACTCTTGCGGACGACAAAATAACGGCTACTGTATCTCCCGGACAATCTCTATGATTCCGACGACGGAAAATATCACAATGGGTAAAAGGAGCTGTCCATGTCTCATTCATCATCGAGAGCAAAAGTTTTGGATACCGCAAGGCCCCTGGCACACAGAGCTTCTCACGCAAGAAGTTGCGCTAACCATGTGGCGAACAGGTTGGGAATTACCCGCAATGAGCTTTTACTAAAAGTTGAAAAAGATTCCGGGTCAAGTCTGGTATCGCCACTCACTGAAGAAGAACTGATGAACGCGTTTAATTATATGGAGAGCCTTTAGCTTTAAGGCGCAGTGAGCGGGAAATGAACATTAGAACACTGAGTTTACCTCGGGAAGTATGCCCAAGATCACGCACAGTAATTTTGGGGCTTAAGTACTTCTATCCCCCGCCAGGGACCGCGTTAAAGACAGGAGCGCATAAGTCATCAGCACGTTATTTTTTCTGGCCGTTTGCCTGCAACTCTTTAAAGATACCCAAAAACGCGATGCCGACAGGAACAAGCGATCCCCACAGGACGGCGTTCCAGCCATAGAGATTGAGCAGCGCCCCCGAAGAAAACGATCCGACGATCATCACGCCAAATACAACAAAATCGTTCAGAGACTGGACCTGGGTCTTTTCCTCTGGTTGGTGATATTCGATGATTTTCGCCGATGCGCCGGTGAAGCCAAAATTCCAGCCAAGGCCCAGCAAAATCAGCGACAGCCAGTAATGGAAAATGTCAGTTCCGCCGAGGCCGGCCAGGGCAGAGAGTGCGGTGATAATCAACCCCGCAGCCGCGACACGCATGGCGCCAAAGCGGTTAATTAATTTGCCGGTAAAAAACCCCGGAGCATACATAGCAATAACGTGCCACTGGACGCCGAGATTTGACGACTGCTGAGAAATGCCATGCATATGCATGGCGAGTGGCGCAGCCGTCATCAGGAAGTTCATCACCATATACGTTACCGCACCGCAGAATACGGTTCTTACAAAGCCAGGCTGCCGGACAATTTCGCGCAGAGGGCGCCCACCCGCTTTTACTGCGCCAGCAGGTTCTGTCGCTTTTACGCCTTTGAGTATCCACGCAGAAACGACGGCCACGAGAGCCTGGGCGATGAACGTGACAGCGAAAGTGTGAGGCGGCATGAGGTCCATGGTTACTGAAACCAGCATCGGGCCAATCACACCGGCGATAACGCCACCTCCCATCACCAGCGACAGCGCATGCGCCCGGCGTTCCGGCGCAACACCATCCGTTGCGGCAAAACGAAAGCTGAGCGCAACCGCGGCATACGCACCACCGAGAAATGCGGCAATGCAAAACAGGATGAATGAGCCAATAACGACGGACAGGGCAGCGATCAGGCCGGTAACGACCCCCGCCCCCGTGCCGACCATGAAAGCGGCTTTACGGCCTTTTTTTCGCGCCAGTGAACCTAGCGGCAGAATACAGGCCGCCATCCCCAGAACAAACATGGTGATAGGCAGCGTTGCCAGCGAGCTACCGGGCGCGATTGCATTGCCAACAATTGCTCCAGTGGCGTAGAAGACTACGGAGTTAGCACCGGCAAGAGCCTGCGCGGCCGACAGACGAATGATATTATTTTTTTGGTCTGCAGCAGGCAGGAAATGTTCTGCGGACATGTGATTAATTCTCCTGATTAATTGTGAGCGCTATCCGGTAGCGCACATGACCCGGTTTCAGTCTGTTAAACACCGCATTTACCCGTTCAAACGGCATCAACGCTGTAACTGGCAGAGTCTGAAAGAAGTAGCTGAATTACAGGGCGTGTTCAGTTTGTGCAGGGGTGTCCTGTCAGGGGGCGCTCAACGCCAATCATCATGCCTGGCATGACCTGTCGCGCAGTTCGACCGCCAGGCACCATCAGATACTTTACGCTTAACCCGATCACAACCCTGGAGTTTACGGTCCACGTCCCTATTGAACAGAGCCAGATCACCTGTTTTTCCTTCCGGTTTGAGTCTGATTCGGATCCTGGATACGGGATATCTGAAGCGGCCTTTTTTGGCCGATAATACGATTTTTGTTCCACGGCGACGTGATCATAATCAAATCACCAGCGGCACAGGAGGTTTGATTATGGTTGTCCCTCAAGGGCGCACATAAGGATTCGTAATGTGTCAATCAACGGGGTGCAGAGCAGACGCGTTAATCCACGTCTGACAGAGAGCGTAAAACCGCTTTGCGGCGATTTTATATATTATGATGAGGTGGTTGCGATCCGCGCGGCAAATCCAGTCGAGAATGTACCATAACAGCAATCCTCTATAAGCAAGAAATGGACCTGAACGTACATGAGTAATATGTGCGACTGAATATGTCAGTGATTATTGATAACTCATTTAAATTAAAGCACCTGTTATACTGTACAGGCGCTTTAATGACCTGCCACTGATAAATTAAATTCTGTTAAGCAGGATATTCAGCATGCGCCGCAACGGTTCCGCCGCTCCCCACAAAAGCTGATCGCCAACCGTCAAAACAGAATAAATGGGTTCATTGTTTAGCGCCATTTTCTTATAACGGCCAATACCGACCTGAAGTGAACCGCTAATGTGGGCCGGGGTTAACCGACTGATACTCTCTTCCTTATTATTTGGCACATAATTAACCCAGGGATGAGAATCTACGACTAACTGAGCAAACTCCGTTTCACTGACTTCGCGCTTAAGTTTTAAGGTAATGGCAGCACTGTGACAACGAATGACGCCAACCCGAATACATAAACCGTTAACAGGGATTGTCCCGGGAGCCAGGCCGAGAATTTTGTTAGTTTCTGCTTCTCCTTTCCATTCTTCGCGGCTATTCCCATCCCCTAAGTCAGTGTCAATCCAGGGAATAATACTGCCCATCAAAGGCGCGCCAAAACTTTGAACAGGCATGCCTGAGCTGTTAATCAGTTCACTGACTTTATTGACTAAAGGAAGCACAGAGCCTGAGCTTGTCAATTCATCCGCGGATAAATGGTGGCTGATATAAGCGCTTTGTGCGATCAATTCTCGTACATATTTAGCACCAGCACCGGATGCTGACTGATAGGTCATGACACTCATCCACTCTATCAGATCGGCCTTTATCAAACCGGCAAGCCCCATCAGACTTAAGGTAATCGAACAATTCCCCCCGACAAAAAGCTTAATTCCGTTTGTGATTGCCCGATCGATATTTTCACGGTTAACCGGGTCGAGAATAATGCAGGCTCTTTCATCCATCCGTAGTGCAGAGGCGGCATCAATCCAATAACCCTTCCAGCCATGGGCAATTAATTCAGGATAAATTGATTTAGTATAATCGCCCCCCTGACACGTTATAATAATATCCATATCTGCCAGTGCATTAATGGAATACGCATCTTTGAGGGTATAACTGACCCCGTCTATAACCGGGCCAGGGGCGCCCACGCTGGATGTACTATAAAAATGCGCAGTAATATTATGAAAGTCGTTCTCTTGCACCATGCGTTGTAGCAAAACCGAACCAACCATCCCACGCCAACCAATAATGCCAACCTGCTTCATTTCATTTACCCTAATGACGTTATGGAAATGTTAATTTTGAGAGATATTTATAACCTATAACAAAACCGACGTCACCACTAATTGCATCGATTGACGGCCTGATAAGAATGTTTAATAAAGCTTTAGAAAAAGTAATACGCGCCATCTCTGAGATAAGGATAAGAATTGAGCTGTTATTATTCTTTTGAATTGGCGATATAATGAACCGTCGAGACCCAGCTTTGCTCTCCATCCATGGAAATGTTGGGGTGAGAGATGTTGGCCAGAACCGCCCCGGAATGGTAACAAGCCGTTTTTACGGTGCAGATTGTCAGTGGCATGCTGCCAAATAATGAATGCGGTGCGGTGTTAGCAACGTCTGCCTGGCACAAAGCGGACTTTTTTCTCTTTGCATCTCATTAACCCAGCCTTCCCGCGTCAGGCCAGGCGTTCACTCAAACTCCGGCGTATTATTCGTCACCAGCACGACACCGGCCGCAATGGCATGTCCGGCAATCGTCGTGTCGTTGGGGCCGCTCGCCGTCCCGGCTATTCACGCAAGATGAACGAGCAGATGTTGGTGCCCGGCATATAAGTCTTACTTATAAGTCAAAGCGTCCTTCGTCACTGGCAACATCCTCACGCTTCGCCATAAAATCCGGGGCGGTTTTCCGGGATGCGCGAAAGAGTCGGCCAGACAGGACGCAGGATACTACTGTCCCCTTCCCGGACGATCGCCAGCTCGCCCACCCCTCAAAATCCAGATCGTGGGGCAGACGGATGGCGCGGTTATTGCCGTTTTTAAAAATGGATACACTCAGGGATATGTCACCATCAATATACTGGATCCCTGGAAAGCACCCGTTGTCGTCGGCTGGCCGTTTAAGGTAACAGTAATATCGAAAGTCTCGGAGGTTGGACCGTAAATAGTTGTCCCCAATGAACCTTTGGATGTTGTCACATTAGCATTCATATTGTTGGTTAACCTGAAACTGCTCGAATTCCCGGGGAGTGTTAGCTTATAGGCTACATTACTCGCACTACACTGTACCGTTATTTGTTTTGACATTGACTTACCTACAGCTTCTGAGCGGCTGAGTGTGCCAAAGTTAAAATCCAGACGTTGTGTCACTGGCGCACAAAAGACTGCCGGTGTCGGTGGAACTGTT
Source organism: Entomohabitans teleogrylli (assembly GCF_001484765.1). Lineage (GTDB taxonomy): Bacteria > Pseudomonadota > Gammaproteobacteria > Enterobacterales > Enterobacteriaceae > Entomohabitans > Entomohabitans teleogrylli. The sequence goes on from NZ_KQ947379.1 coordinate 310,047, forward strand.
GACATCTGGCACTGACTCAGGGGAACAATAAATTCCCTCGCCCCTATTTGCCGCACATAAGTTGGGTACATATCATCCATCGCAAGCTGGAGTAATCCTGCGCACTGCTGCATTGCGCCAGTAGAGTTAGAATAATTCGTTTTGCTGGCCGTAAACGATTGGCCTACCATCGATTTAAGTTCCGTAACGGCGGAACCATAGGTGGTGTGTATTGTATTGGACAGCCAGGTGACCGAGTGATTTCCATTACCAAAATGTGCAGTCCCTGCAGAGTCACCCGTAAGACTAATGACTCCCCAGCGCCAGCCGCCTCCCCCTGCCCAGGCTGGAGGAATAACCTGTGCCGCCTCCGCATCTGTAAGAATTACAGGTACAACCACACCGGTGGTAGTGCAGGTACGAAGGTATCCACCCGGGGGATTTTGATAACCACTCTGCGTGCATGTCCCGCTGGTAAAATTTAACGCTCCCCCTTCAACAATCGCGCTCACACCAGTTGGTAACAGAGAAATA